>DASVTY010000023.1:0-9110 GCA_036387315.1 Pyrinomonadaceae bacterium | reverse complement strand
CAACTGACTTTCGGCGGCGAAAACGCCGAAGCGTATTTTTCTTTTGACGGCAAACGATTGATTTTTCAATCGAAACGCGAGCCTTATCAATGCGACCAGATTTTTACGATGAACATTGACGGCTCAAACATCCGCCGCGTTTCAAACGGCGAAGGGCGGACGACCTGCTCGTATTTTTTCAAAAACGGCAAGCGCGTCCTTTTCGCTTCGACACACGCGGGCGCAAAAGAATGTCCGCCGCCGGTTGATTATTCCAAAGGCTACGCTTGGGCGATTTATCCGAGCTATGACATTTTTACGGCAAAATCGGACGGCTCGGATTTAAAAGCGCTGACAAATTCGCCGGGCTACGACGCCGAAGCCACCGTTTCTCCAAACGGCAGGCAAATCGTTTTCACCTCGACGCGCGACGGCGATTTGGATTTGTACGCGATGGACGCCGACGGCAAAAACGTCCGGCGTTTGACGAGCGAATTGGGCTACGACGGCGGCGCGTTTTTTTCGCCCGATGGGAAACAAATCGTTTATCGCTCTTATCATCCGAAAACGTCCGAACAAATTGCGCGCTACAAACAAAAGCTGGCGGAAAATCTGATCGAGCCGACTGTTTTTGAATTGTGGGTGATGAACGCCGACGGCAGCAATAAGCGTCAAGTTACAAAATTCGGCGCTGCATCGTTTGCGCCGTTTTTCACGCCGGACGGAAAACGAATCGTCTTTTCGTCAAATCTGGAAAATCCGAAAGGGCGAAATTTCGATTTGTATCTTGTCAACACAGACGGCACAAACCTCGAACGCATCACTTACAGCGAACAATTCGACGGTTTCCCGATGTTTTCGCCCGACGGCAAAAAGCTGGTTTTCGCCTCAAACCGCAACGCCGCACAGCGCGGCGACACCAATATTTTCATTGCCGATTGGGTTGAGTAATAAAAAAGCGAGTGAATTTTCACTCGCTTTTTTATTTTTTACTCTCGATTACCAACGGTCTCCACCGCCGCCGCCACGACCGCCTCCGCCGCCGTAGCCGCCGCGACCTCCACCGCCGCCTCCGCCACCGCGGTTTCCACCGCGACCGCCTCCGCCGCCAAATCCGCCGCGATCACCGCCGCGACCACCTCCGCCGCCTTCTTCGCGCGGGCGGGCTTCGTTGACGACCAGACTGCGACCGTCTAATTCTTGTCCGTTAAACATCGTAACCGCCGATGCCGCTTCTTCGTCCGATGACATTTCGACAAAAGCGAAACCGCGCGAAAAACCCGAATCACGATCTGTAATCACATTAGCCGCCGTTACTGTTCCGGCTTGTCCGAAATATTCCTGCAAATCTTCGCTGGTCGTGCGGAAAGACAGATTTCCGACGTAAAGTTTTGTACCCATTTTCTTTCTTTCTTACTTTCTTTCTATTTTTATCTCAAAAAACGAAGAAGCGAAGCGGACGTTTTTGAAGCCACTTAACCATTAGATATTACTTTGCTTAGGTTTTTTGACCAGATGCGACGCGCCCGTTCATCCCGACTAATATTCTGACTAATATATTGCCAACTTCTTCCTTACCGCCACTATCCTACTCTCTGCCCAACTGAACCGATGTCGTCGCAACTGTCGTTGGTGTTTCTGCCGCGAGAGACACGAGAGCCTTAACTGTATGCAGTATGCCTCAAATTAAGTTTAGAGTCTAGAGTTTAGAGACTATTTTTTCCTTTCGGTTTTTGATTCGTGCAGCGCAGACTCGGCGATGTTGGCGAGCCACCAGAAAGAGCCTTTTAAACCGAGATGTTCAAACATCCGGCGAAAGACGACCGGGTAAATTGTTGCCGTTTTTTTAAGCAGAGTTTTGAAAGAGGCGAACGAAATTCGGTCTTTAAATAAATCGCGCCGCACGTTTTCATCCAGATTTTCGAGCGCCGCCATTACCGCGTTCATCGTTTCGTTGACGACCGCAGGATTGCTTTTTTCGGTCGGGCGCATAAATTCCGCCAGACTCGCCATTTGCGCCACGCGCGGTTCATAAGCGTTGATTTCCGACAAAGCCGCCGCGTCGAGCGAATCGGCTTTCAATGCCGCTTCGGTCAATTCGGTCAAACGGCGAAGATTTCGGACGTGCGAACCGAAACCGCAAAACGTCAGCGGGCTGGAAAGTCCGGCGGCGTCGCCGACGAGCAAAACACGTTCGGCTGCCGTCTGTTTTTGATTTTGCCAGCCGTGATGATGAAAGCTCGGAATATAGCCGAAAACCGGTTTGACGACTCGCCATGCGGCGGTTTGACGTTTATACGCAGGCAATTTTTCAAAATATGCTTCAAACAAGGCGAGCAAAGATTTATCGGCTTTCGATTCGACCGAATCGTAAAAAAACAGATAAGTAGTGTATTCGTCCAGACGCGGATTGCCCGGAAAACCTTCCCAGATGAGCTGCCGATAATCGCTCGCGTCTTCGGTGCTGACTAAAATCTCGCCGACATTGAAATCAACTTCGTCCTTTGCCGCGCCGCGTCGAAAACCGCGCGCCACAGTCCCGACGGTCGGGCAAACGTGCGTGATCGAGCGATTATTGTTGATTTGTCTGGACGCCGGCGAGTTCGTCCCGGTTGCGTCAACAAAAAGACGCGCGGCGAAAAGTCGGCGTTTTCCGGTTTTCACGTCTTCGGTTTCGACAAAAACTTTGTCCGGTTTGATGTAAGCGCGGACAAAGCGGAGATTGTTGATTAAAACGGAATCGGTCGCAGAATTTTTGATTTTGTCGGCGGCAAGCTGCAAAAGTCGGTCGGCTTCGACGGCGACATCCAAAACGCCCTGCATAAAAAGCGGCGGCGTTTTTAAACGCGAATGTTCATCGTGAAATTTAACAAAGCCCGTGCGATAACGATTAACGACGGCGCGCTCGATTTCGTCTTTGGTAAACAAACCGGCGCGCGTAAATTCCGCCAATTCTTCGTCGGAAACGTTCCAATCGCGGTGCGTTTTGCCGACCGTGTGAGCGTCGAAAACCAAAACGCGGTGCCTGAATTTCGCCGTCATTACGGCGGCGTGAATCAAGCCTAAACCGCCTCCGGCGTAAATAATTTCAAACTCTGCTTCGACTTCCAAATCGGCAGGCGGATTGCCGCCGGTTAAAACTTCACAGTTATTTTTGTTGGGATTTTCGGCGAAAGATTCTCGCCAGCGCTCGTCAAGCTCATTGATTCTGCGCAGCCACATTTCGCGGTTCGGCAGGGACGCAAAATTAGCCACTGTCGCCGGAAAACGGCGACGAAATTCGTTCAAATCAAAACCGGAGCTTTGAGCTTGTTTTTTTAAAACCGCAACCACAGGCGTATAAAATGAACCGCGTATTTCATTTTAAGTTTGCCTTGCGCGGCTGGCAAACGCTTCAAATAGAAATCGGAGAAAACTTTTGAACAAAGAAAAAGCGCGTCCAAACAGGGCGCGCTTTTTCTTTGAAGTAAATTTGAAATTTTTTATCGAACGGCGCTGACGACTGTTAATTCCTTGTCGTCTTCTGTTGTTGCAAGATAAACAACCGTGACGGCTACCGCGCCAAGAAGAATCGCAACGGGAATAAAGGCTTCACTGTCTGTGATGTCACCGGTGGTTTGCCCGCCGGTTTGTTGTCCGCCCGTCTGCTGTCCGCTTTCGGTAACAACTTTGCCAGCCGTATCAACTGAAAAAACGTTTAATAGGGACGCTTCATTGGTGATTTCGCCCGCTTTGGTAGCCAGTTTTACTTCAACGCCCGGCGCGCTCGAAACTTTGACGCTGCCGTCGTTAATCGAACCGGAAATAGTTTTTTCATCGAAATTCAAGCTTAAGCTCGAATTCGGAGCCAGCTCGATTCTTCCGATTTTGCCGAGATTAATGACGGCGCTCGAATCAGCCGAAGTTGCGACGACGCTTGAAGATGAAATGCTGCGTCCCGTTGCGGCACGTTCGCCGTTGACGCTTACAGCAGAGGCTCCCGTAACTGTTAACTCACCCATCAATTGGCGGTCGGACGTTGCCAATGCAACCATTGATGAAGTTGTAAATACTGCAATCGCCAAACCGGTGGCGACAAAATTGCGAATCCGTTGGGGGTAGATGATGTTTTTCATTAACTTTTCAATTCCTTGTTCTTTCGATTTATAAAACAATCGCGTTTGTTACAATAATTAACGCCGCGCCGGAAGTCAATAAAAATTTGAACTTTTAACAAAAATTTCTCAAGATTCCCGCGCCGATAAATTTTTTGCCTCGTTCCAGAGCCTGTCCATTTCTTCGAGCGTCGTTTCCGCCAGAGTTTCGTTTCGCCGCTTTAATTCGTTTTCGATAAAGGAAAAACGACGCCGAAATTTGCGATTTGTCAGTTTTAGAGCCGTTTCCGCGTCTGCATCTAAATGTCTGGCAAGGTTGACGATAACAAACAGCAAATCACCGATTTCTTCCTGAATTTCCGCTTCCTTTTTTTCTTTTATTGCCGTTTTCAGCTCGTCAATTTCCTCGTGCAGCTTGTCGAAAATCTGTTCCGCCGCTTCCCAATCGAAACCGACTTTGGCTGCCTTTTTCGTCAGCTTTTGCGCTTCGAGCAGAGCGGGGAAATGAACGGTCACATCGTCTAAAATCGAATCTTTCGCCTTTTCTTCTTTGCCGGAAGCGGCGCGTTCCGCGCGTTTTAATTCATCCCAATTGTTGACGACATCCGAAGCGGTTTCCAGCTTTTTCTCGCCGAAAACGTGCGGATGCCGCAAAATTAATTTTTCCGCCACACCGCGAATTACATCATCAATCGTAAAATCGCCGCGTTCTTCGGCAATCTGCGAATGAAAAACGACTTGCAGCAAAACGTCACCCAATTCTTCGCGCAGATTTTCCGGTTTTCCCGCTTCGGCTTCGTAAATCGCATCGAAAGTTTCGTAGGTTTCCTCCAATAAATATTGCGCGAGCGAAGCGTAAGTTTGTTCTCTGTCCCAGGGGCAGCCGCCCGGCGCGCGCAATCTCGCCATTATTGCAATTAATTCGTCAAAACTTTTCATCACAAAACGATTTTGAACTAGATTTCGGGAAAATGCTAAATTCGAATTATCAAAAAATATTTTTAGAACGAACGGAAATCAATATGGCTGAAGAAAATTTAAACGAAGAACCGATTTTCAAAATCGCCGACCGCCGGAAATTTAACGCGGACGGCTCTCTGCGCGAAGGCGTCAGTTTGGAAGAAGCAAAACCTCAAACCGAAGCACCAACGATGACTGCAAGCGCGGCTCAACCTGCGCCGCAAACAAAACCGGCGGAAACGCCGCAAATTATTACCGAAGAAATTCCCGAAACATCCGCAACGGCACCGGAAACTGCCGGAGAAACGGAAGACGATTTTGACGAAGCTGAAATTCCGGGCGCAGAAAATCCGGCGAGCTTTGCCAATTTCCTGCTCTCGCTCGCCTCGCAGGCGGCATCCGCAATGGGATTGGCGGAAAATCCGATGACCGGCAAACGTTCGGCGGATTTGGAGTTGTCGCGTTATTGGCTCGACGTTCTCGGAATGCTTCACGAAAAAACAAAAGGCAATCTCCATCCGCAGGAGCAAAAACTTTTCGACGGGCTTTTGGGCGATTTGCGAATGCAGTTTGTTCAGCTCTCCCGAATGGCTGAAGCGCAAATGCGGAAACAGGAAGAAAACCTGATGAAACAAGCCGCACAGAAATTTTCCGGCAAAGACATTCTTGGCAAGTAACATTTATCATTGAGCACTTATCAAAAGCCCGATTTTTATTGATAAATGTTAAATGTTTAATGGTAAATGAAACTGACTTTTTTAGGCACCGGCACTTCGACCGGCGTTCCGTTTATCGGCTGCGATTGCGAGGTTTGCACTTCGGAGGACCCGCGCGACAACCGTCTGCGGGTTTCGGTTTTGATCGAACACGCGGGAAAACGCATTTTGGTTGATGCGTCGGCTGATTTCCGGCAGCAGGCTTTGCGTCACCGCATTCGTCAGCTCGATGCGGTTTTGATTACGCACAGCCACGTTGATCATATTTTTGGAATGGACGATTTGCGCGCGCTAAATTTTCGTTATGGCGCGCTGGCGATTTACGCCGACGCTGAAACCTGGACGGATTTGCGCCGTGTTTATCAATACGTTTTTCAGCCCGTACACATCGGCGGCGGATTGCCGCAGTTTCTTCCGCATATAATTCAATTCGGCGCGCCGTTCAGTTTCGCGCCGGATTTAGAGGTCACGCCGCTCGAAGTCATTCACGGCAAATTGCCGGTCGTCGCTTATCGTTTTAACGATTTCGCTTACGCGACGGATTTAAATTTTATCCCCGAAGAAACGATGGGAAATTTGCGAGATTTGGACGTTTTGGTGATTGACTGCGTCCGCTTCAAACCGCACGCCTCGCATTTCGGACTCGAACAAGCGCTCGCGCATATCGAAAAACTAAAACCGAAACGCGCTTTTTTAACACATCTGAATCACGAATTTTTGTATAAACGCGATTCAAAATTGCTGCCTGACAATGTGCGGTTCGCATACGACGGCTTGATTGTCAGCGATGAGGAGAAATAAATGGAAAATTTAAAAGTAATTGATAACAAAGAAAAAGAACGTTTTGAAATTGATTTGGACGGAAAAACCGCTTTGATTGATTACAGCGAACAAAACGGCGTCGTAGCGATGACGCACACCGAAGTCCCGCAGGAATTTGAAGGCAAAGGCGTCGGCAGCAAATTAGTAAAAGGCGCGCTGGAAATTGTCAAAAACGACGGCAAGCGCGTCCGCCCGCTCTGCACATTTGTCGCCGCTTATATCAAGCGTCATCCCGAATACGAATCGCTCGCGGTCTAAATTTTATGCCGGATAATCTTAATTTTCGTCTAGCAACAATCCCCGATTTGCCGCAAATCGTTGAAATGCTCGCCGACGATTTTCTCGGAAAACAGCGCGAACGCTTTGAATCGCCTTTGCCGGAAAGTTATTTGCGTGCTTTTGAGGAAATCGAGCGCGACCCGAACAACGAATTAATCGTCGTCGAACAAAATGGCGGAATCATCGGGACGCTCCAATTAACTTTTATTCCTTCAATTTCTTTTCAGGGCGGAAAACGCGCGCAGATCGAATCGGTTCGCGTCGCCGCCAGTGTGCGCGGGCAGGGAATCGGCAAAAAAATGTTTGAATGGGCGATTGAACGGGCGCGCGAGAAAAGCTGCCGGATGATTCAGCTTTCGACGAACAACGACCGCGCCGACGCGCAAAGATTTTACGAAAACCTGGGCTTTAAGGCTTCGCACGTCGGGATGAAACTTTATTTATGAAAATCTTTCACGGAACCGAAAACGCCGGAATTCTGCGTCCGACAATTCTGACGCTCGGCGTCTTCGACGGTTTGCATCTCGGTCATCAACGAATAATGGCGACCGTCGTTAATCGTGCGAAAACAATCAACGCCGTCCCGACCGCAATCACTTTCGATCCTCATCCGCGAGCGGTTTTACAGCCCGAAAATGCGCCGCCGCTTCTGCAAACGCTCGATCAGCGGCTCGGCGCGTTAGAAGTTTTGGGAATCAAACAGACGATTATCGTTCGTTTTTCGAGAGAATTTGCCGCTACAAACGCCGAAGATTTTTTGCGCGATATTATCCGCGAAAGATTGCAGGCGAAAGAAGTTTATTTGGGAAAAGGTTTCGCATTCGGCAAAGGGAGAGCCGGAAACATTGGACTTTTGCGAGAGAAAAGCAAGGAATTAGGCTTTTTCGCCGATGAAGTCGAAGAAGTGCAATTGCGCGGTCAGCGCATCAGTTCTTCGCAAATCCGGCAGCTTCTTACAGAAGGAAAAGTAAATCTGGCACGTCGAATGCTTGGCAGACCTTATGGCGTCGAAGGTCGCGTTGTTCACGGACAGCAGCGCGGGCGGACAATCGGTTTTCCGACGGCGAATTTGATGACGAACAACCGCGTGATTCCGCGCGCGGGCGTTTATGTGACGGCAACTTTGATTGAAGGCGCGTGGCGACGCAGCATAACGAACATCGGCGTCCGCCCGACTTTTGAAAAAGAGGGGCAGCCGACAATCGAAACTTTCGTTCTCGATTGGGACGGCGATTTATACGGCGATGTCATTCGTGTGCGATTTTTGCACCGCGTCCGCGACGAACGGAAATTCGGCGGAATCGAAGAATTGAAAACGCAAATTGCCAGAGATTTGCGACGCGCCGAGAGATATTTTGAACTCGAAGGCGTGCGGCAGAATCTAAACATTGTTTGAGACGAGGAGAACACTGAAAATGCTGGAAGTCACGGTTTCTACGGAACACGAAAAACAATTACAGCAATTAGCCGCCAGAGAATGTAAAGATGTTGGAAGTTTTGCTGCCCAGCTTTTGGAAGAAAAGATTGAAGAAGTTTATCGCCAAAACGGTAATGCGGAGAAAAACGAAGAAATGCCGAAAGAGCGCAGATATATGCGAATGAAGGGAATGTTTTCGAGCGGCAGAACTGATACTTCAGAGCGTCTTAAAGAACTGCTTCGTGAAGAAGATTTTGATCCGACGGAAAGGGTTTAGTATCAGATAATGGCTTATTTGCTTGATTCAGGCTTTCTCTTCGGATTTATTGACGAAACCGACAAAAATAACGAACAAATCGGCGAAATCTTAGAAAATATAATTGAGCCGATAGTTTTGCCGGTTCCAGCAATTACGGAAGTTGCTTATTTCGTCTCAAAATATCTCGGCGTTGAAGCTTTGGCAAATTTTTTGGATGAGATGAGCCAGACCGATTTTGTTTTGGAAACTCAGACCTTCGAAGATTACAAACGAGCCGCTGACCTTTTGCGAAAATACAACGACGCAAATATTGATTTTGTTGACGCCCTGATTATGGCAATCGCCGAAAGATTGAAAATTACGAAGATTTTAACCGTTGACCGGCGGCATTTTGGAATGTTTCGTCCAGCGCACTGCGAAGCATTTGAAATTCTTCCGTAGAAAATTACGCCGAACGCGGGCAGCGTTTTTTTCGTCAAAGATAGATACTAAGTTGTATTTAATTTGTTATTAAAAGCTGAATTTTATAATGCAAGATAATAAACAAGGGGTTTTAACTACAGAATTGCCGGAACGAAACGGCA
>DASVTY010000022.1:0-18899 GCA_036387315.1 Pyrinomonadaceae bacterium | reverse complement strand
TGTCTGGGAAGGCAATACCGAAAGACTGTTAAAAGGAACGGCTTACGTCATTGACGAACCGACCGGCAGCGGTCACGTCATTTTATTCGCCGAAGAACCGTTTTTCCGCGGAATTTTCCGCAGTTCGAGCAGATTGTTTTTTAATTCGATGATTCTCGCGCCTTCGAATTAGAAATTCGTTCGTCGTTCGATGTTCGTTGGTAATTTGAACGGCAACGAACAACGAACGACGAACAACGAACGAATTTCTAATTCGATGGCGCGAGAATCATCGAATTAAAAAACAATCTGCTCGCGCTGCGGAAGATTCCGCGGAAAAACGGTTCTTCGGCAAATAAAATGACGTGACCGCTGCCGGTCGGCTCGTCAATGACGTAAGCCGTTCCTTTTAACAGTCTTTCGGTATTGCCTTCCCAAACGAAACCGGAAATTGTTAGCGGCTGTTTCGGATTTTGGTCGAAAACGACTGCGTTTGTGCCTTCTTTTGATAGCCGGAAAAAGTAGCCCGAAGAGAGCAGCACGGGCAGAGTTTCCTGATTTTGCAAACCGTAAGTCAGATAAGTCGTGCGATCAATTGTGGCGCGCATAATTGCGCCGGGAACGCCTTCCGGCGTTTTCCCGGCGTTTGCCGAAGGCGAAGCAATCGGCGGCAAAATCGGGGCGCTGTAATCGGCTTTGTCTCTTTCGAGCTGCTGCGGAACGGCGTTTGGCGATGCTTCCGGCTGATTCGATTTGTTGTTTCCGGTTTTCGGCGAAGGCGAAGGCGCGGGCTGTTCGGCTTCGGCGCGTTTCGATTCCTCTGCGGGCGGCGATTTTTGCTCGTCGTCATCACTGCCGACGAGCTTAGAGCTGGTCAAACCGACATCTTTGACCGCCGCCGCGACCGCCGCGCCTTTGACGCAAATCACGGTTCCGCCGCCGTTTATCCAATCTTTCAAGCCTTTTAAAACGTTAGTGTAACGACCGGAAGCGCCGTCGGGAACGATGACGACGTTGTAATCTTTTAAATTGCCCGCGCGCAGATTGTTGAAATTCATCGGAGTAAATTCAACGCCGTATCGGTTGAGCGTCCACCAAATCGAGCCGTAAGAAGTGTTGTCAACGCCTTCGTCCGCCGCGATTGCGATGCGCGGCAATTTCAAAGGCACGACGTTTTCACCGCCGATTCCGGTGTCGCCTTCTTCTTGAAAGCCGGTGTTTACTGGCGTCACGGCAACGCCTAGTTCTCTGGCGAGTCTGGCAATCGCATCATGAACCGTTTCGTTGTTGCGCGAAAGACGGACGACGAAAGTTCCGGCTCGCCAATTTCTCCCCGCTGCATTTAATTGTTTTGTCGAGACGTAAACGCGAAAGCCTTCTTTTTGCAACCGATAAGCCAAAATCGGCGCGGTGTCGGTTTCATACGGAAAAATGTAAGCGTAAGCTGCGCGCCCGCCGTTGATGCGCCCGGTTTTGATGTTGTTTAAATATTCGTCCGTGACGAGATTTGCCCCGGAAACGGGCGCGGCGTCTTCCGTCCAAAAAGCGTCAATTCCAAAGGCGAGCGGCAGCGACCAAGCCGTAATGTCGTAAAAACGATATTCTTCGCGCTGCGAGCTTTTACCTCGCATTTCATTGCGGCGAAATTTGGCGATTTCTTCTTCGACAAATGCTTTGTCCTGCGGCGTATCCTGTTCGAGAATCGCTTTCGCCCATCGTTTATTTGGCTGATTCAGATCAACGATGTAAACGTTTGAGCCGAAATCGCGCGTTGTTGCCGGAGCGTTTTTCGATTCGTAAGAATGCGCCGTTGTCGAACGGAAATTTCCGCCCGAAACTTTGACTTCGACTTTTGCGCGGCGCAGAATCTCGACGAGTTCAGCGGCTTTGACCGGGTCTTTGTCCGGGACGATGACGATTCGTTTCATCCGGTCGGCGCGAGCTTCTTCGATTGCTGAGCGTTTGAAATCGTAAAAATCGCGCAGACGCGCTTCGCGGTGTCTGGCGGCGGTTTCGAGCGTCGTCATTGAAGTGACGAAATGTTTGGCGATTGACGAGCGAAAAGTAATGATTGTGCCGTCGTCGCGCGTCCAGCGCAAGCCTTTAAAACCGCCGCCGTCGGTTTCGTAAGTCATCGCGGTTGCCCCTAACAAAGCCGGAAACGAATCCCAATAACCGGGATAAAACAAATCGAAAACGTCGCGGACGTAATAATCCCAAAGCCTCTGGTCAAACTGCGCGGCATTCGCTCGACCGACGGTTTCAAGCCATTTATTTGTTACGGGCTGCGGCAGATTCGGGTTAATCGGAAGCGCGTCGGGCGGGAAAAAATACTGCGAAGGCTGCCCGTGATGATCGGCGGAAAATTGCGGATTCCATTCCAAAAACGCTTTTTGCAGATTCTGCGTTTCTTTCTGCGTCGAAGCGATGTTGTCGCGGTTTAAATCAAAGCGAAAATGCGAAAGTCGCCCGTAAACGCTCCACGGCTCGCGATGTTCAAACGCCGCGCGGTTCGCGTCGCCGATTGCGACCGAGTTGTACCAAGTCGCAAAACGCTCGTGACCGTCCGGGTTTTCGCCCGTCACGATTAATGCAACCGTATTTTTCAAAATGTCGAGTGTCGCCGGTTCTTCGGACGCGGCTAGCTGATATACGACCTGCATCATCGTTTCAAACGACGAAGATTCGTTGCCGTGAATCGTGTAAGCAAGCCAGACGGCGACGGGCGTGTTTTGGATAATTTGATTTGCGGCGTTTTGATTGGTCGCGCGCGGATCGCTCAAACGAGCTAAATTCCCTTTGATTTCATCGAGCCTTTGAATATTTTCCGGCGCGGAAATCGCGACGACATGCATCATTCGATGCTCGTTTGTTTCGCCGATGTCATAAATGCGAACGCGGTCGGGCGCGGCTTTGGCGATTTCTTCAATCACTTTTTCCATTTGCGCGTAAGTCGTGTGGTGCTCGCCGACATCGTAACGCAAGGATTTTTGCGGGCGCGGCACGTTTTCACGGTACGGCGCGCGTGTGTAAAAATCGAATTTCGGCTCTTCGCGTTGGGCGAAAGCCGAAAGTGAAAATAATAAAAGCGAGCAAACGGCGACAACGCGCAACAAGATTTTTGATTTCATTCCGAAGATAATTTCTGGTTTAATCGAATTCAAAAGGACTTTGCCGAATATAAGATAAAACGGGCGAGTTGAAAAGCACGATGAAAGATTTAAACCGGGAAGTTTGCCCGCGCTGTGGGAATCAAAAATTGAAAAGCTGGGACGAATTGACCGGCGACGAAAAAATCCTGGTCGAAAAACTTCCGCTTTCGGCTGATTTTACGAAAGAAGAACGCCGCCGCAATCGCTGGTGCGCGCGATGTTGGCACGAATTCAATTCGGGCAGAGAAAGCACAACCTAAGTTAGAAATTGTACGTTGACGTACTGATTGATTTTTCCTTGTTTTTTAACTTGAGAGAAAACGAAAACAAAAAGAACAAGGGGAAAATATGAGCCGAGAACTAGCCGAAAATTTCATCAACGCGCTGCGAAAATTGGAAGAAACGGGCGAACCCGCAGAAATCGCCGCGCTTTACGCCGAAAACGCGGAAATCGTTAACGTCGTTTCGCCAAAGAAATTTACCGGAATCGAAGGTGCGCGGGAGTTTTGGACGAGATACCGCGAGACTTTCGGGGAAATGCGTTCGGAATTTCGCAATAAAATTGTTAACGAAACCAGCGCCGCGCTCGAATGGACGACTCGCGGAATTTCCAAAGAAAACCACGAAATTACTTATTCCGGCGTCACGATTTTGGAGTTTAAAGGAGACAAAATCTCTCGCTCCTGCGCCTACTTCAACGCGCACGATTTGGGCAGACAAATCGAACAGGAAACGCCCGCGAAACCGAATCAAGCCGTTTCTGCTTAGTTTCTGATTGAAAATTAAAACGCGGCGCGGTTTTCGTCCGGGCGTCTCCAATTTGGAATCGCCAAACCGCCCGCGTCTTCGTAAAACTTCAAATCGCCGGCAAACATTTTGGCGATGAAAATGATTTGTCCGGCGTGCATCGCAAAATGTTCGGCGACGTGATAAACCGCCGCCAAAACGGTCGTATCGCGCCCTTGTATCGAGCGTTTTTCGAGCAAATCGTCAGCATTTAAATCGTCCAAAACCGCGCCCGCTTCTTCAACGGTTTTTCGCAAATTCGTCAAAAGTTCTTCGCCGCTAATTAGATTTCGTTCGTCAAATTCGCCTTGTCGAAAACGATTATCCGCCGCGCCGCCGATGCCGCTGATGATCCATTGTCGGACGTTTCCCGCCAGATGCAGCATCAAATTACCGACGCTGTTCGATTCCTCGTTCGCGCGCCACCAGATTTGTTCGTCGGTCATTTTGCTTACGGCTCGTTCGATTTTGACCAGAAAATCGTCGAGTAAAAAAGATTTCGATTGGGCAACAAATTCTTGTTCAAAACCATTCATAAAAATAATATTATAGCCGAATTCCTCGTCGTTCAAAATTAAAATGCTGCAAGAAAAATATTTCGGCGGCGTTCATTTTTTTGGAAGCGGCAATCTAAAATATAATTTGCCGCACCGCGAGGCGCTTCAAAATTTTCCGCTCTCCCGATTTTTTCGAGCGAGGATTAACAAACAATGCTGATCAAAAAAATTACCGTTTGGTTTTTACTTTTTTCCATTTATTTTGGCACAATCGCGCCGTTCGGCATCTCGGCGCAAAGAAAGGCGCGACCGCCGCAAAGGAGACCACAAAACGTGAATATTCCCGGAAACGGTTTGGAGTTTCGTTTGAGCGAAGGGCAGGAAGGCGCGGAAAACCGCCAGGCAACGCCGCCCGCGAAAGGCGAAAATTTATCGGAAAGCGAAACGGCGAATCTGTTAAAACGCTTGCCGCCGGTTAAAGCCGAGAAAGACGATCAACAGGATTTTGCCAAACGTGTCGGGACATTGCCCGCGCCGAAAAACGGCAAAATCGTTCCGGTCAAATTTCCAGCCGACGAAGAACGCGGAACGCCGAAAATCAATGCGGCTGCGACGCTTGAAGTCGTTCGTTTTGCGCCCGAAGGCGAAATTCCGATTGCGCCCGAATTGAGCGTTACGTTTTCGCAGCCGATGGTTTCGGTCACGTCGCAGGAACAAGCCGCGCAGGTTGTTCCTGTGCGTTTGACGCCCGAAGTTAAAGGGAAATGGCGGTGGCTCGGAACGAAAACACTGCTCTTTGACGCCGAACAGCGTTTTCCGATGGCGACGAAATTTACTGCAATTGTTCCGGCGGGAACAAAATCGGCGACTGGCGCGATTTTGAACAAAGAAGTCGCTTGGACATTTACTACTCCGCCGCCGAAAGTTTTGCAATCTTTTCCGGGCGATCAAGTCACAAATCGCAACCCGCTGATGTTTGTTTCGTTCGATCAGCAAATCAACCCGCAAGCCGTTTTGCAGAAAATAAACGTTTCCGGCGGCAATCGCCGTTTGCCTCTGCGCCTTGCGACTCAGGAAGAAATCAACGCCGATTCGTCAATCAGTTATTACGCGAAAGCGGCGCTGCCCGGTCGCTGGCTGGCGTTTCGCGCCGTCACAGCCGAAGGAAAAGCGGAAAACGCTTTACCCGGAGATTCCGCAATTACGGTCACGATTGAAGCCGGAACGCCTTCGGCGGAAGGACCTTTGACCACGCCGAAACCGCAATCGTTTTCGTTTCGCACTTTCGGCGCGATGAGATTTGTTCGCGCTTATTGCGGTTATCAGGGAAGCAAAAATTGCTCGCCGTTCGATCCCTGGTATTTTGAATTTTCAAACCCTATTGACGCCGCCGCGTTTGAAAAATCGCTCGTCCAAATCGAGCCGAACGTCGGAGGTTTGCAAATTTCTCCGAGCGGAAATATTGTTTCGATTCAAGGCTATAAACCCGGTCGCCGCGCTTACAAAGTGACAATCGGCGGCGCGCTCAAAGACTCGTTCGGACAAGTTTTGGAAAAACCCGCAACTGCGACTTTCAATGTCGGCGCGGCGCAGCCGAGCCTGACCGCGCAGGGCGGCAGTTTTGTCGTGCTTGATCCGACTGCAAAACCGAATTATTCGGTTTATTCGATTAATCAGCCGAGCCTGAAAGTTCAAGTACGGGCGGTCACGCCGGAAGATTGGGACGGTTTCCGGCAGTTTATGCGTCACCTCAATTACGATGAGCAAAAACGCCCGCCGCTGCCCGGTCGCGTTGTTTTGGACAAAACCGTTCCGGTTGAAAACAAGCCGGACGAATTGGTTGAAACCCGAATTGATTTATCTGCGGCTTTAAATGAAGGTTTCGGTCACGCGATTGTTTTTGTCGAACCGACCGTCAAGCGAGATCAATACGACCGCACGAAAATCGTCGTTTGGGCTGAGGCGACGCAAATCGGTTTGGACGCTTTTGTTGACAACCAGGAATTGGTCGGATTTGCCACCGATTTGAAAAGCGGCAAACCGCTCGATAATGTGGAAATGCGGATTTATCCGAACAACGGAACTCCGATCAGTCAACAGTCATCAGTCTACAGTGATCGGCAAGATACTTCAAATAATAGCTGGTGGCACTGGCTGACGAGCTTTGGAACAAGCGAAGAAAACATAAATGAAGAAAATTCCGGCGACTCGACAAATCCGACGGACTCGATAAACCCACAAACCGTAAAAAACGGTTTGATGCGTATGGCTTTGCCCGATTCCCAGCCCGGAAAACCGAGCCTTTTGATTGCGCGGCGCGGACGCGACGTGGCGTTTTTGCCGGAGAATTCAGATTATTACTGGCAGGATCACGGGAGTTGGTACAAAAAACCGCAGACCGATCAATTGCGCTGGTTTGTTTTTAACGACCGCAACTTTTATCGCCCGAAAGAAGAAGTTTCAATCAAAGGTTACATCCGCGTTTATCAAGCCGGAAAATTCGGTGACATCGCCGCGCTCGGTGATGCGGCACGCGGAATCAATTACATTGTCCGCGATGAGCGCGGTAATGAGTTTGCCAAAGGAACGGCGAATCTGAACGCTTTCGGTGCGTTTGATTTTAAAATAAAATTGCCCGACAACATCAATCTCGGTTACACGAGCGTTGAAATTTCCACGTCGAGCAGTTTGGCGGGCGCAGCGACGAGTCACAGTTTTCAGGTGCAGGAATTTCGCCGACCTGAATTTGAAGTCACGGCTAAAAACGAAACCGAAGCGCCGTATTTTGTCGGCAATTCGGCAAATGTTTCAATCGAAGCCAAATATTACGCGGGCGGCGCTTTACAAAACGCCGAAACGAATTGGACGGTTACGGCGACTCCGACCAATTACACGCCGCCGAACCGTGACGATTTTACTTTCGGCAAATGGTTTCCGTGGTGGCGGCATTACGACGAACCTTACGGTTCGACTAGCGTGCAAAGCTTTAAAGGGACAACCGGGGCGGATGGAAAGCATCTGTTGAAAATTGATTTTATCAAAGCTAATCCGCCGCGCCCTTACAACGTTCGCGCCGAAGCGCGCGTTTCGGATGTTAATCGTCAAACATGGGCTTCGGCGACAAATCTGCTCGTTCATGCGGCTGATTTGTACGTCGGAATTCGCACGAACAGAACTTTTGTCAATCGCGGCGAGCCTTTTACGGTCGAATCAATCACGACCGATATTGACGGAAAAGCGGTGGCGAATCGAGATGTAGAAATCAAAGCGGTTTTGAAAGATTGGCAATTCGACAAAGGCTCATGGCAGCAAGTCATCGTTGACGAGCAAATCTGCAATGTGAAATCCGGCGAAAATCCCGTCGAATGTAAATTTACGGCGAAACAGGGCGGCGTTTACACGATTACGGCTTCGGTTTTGGACGACCGCGAGCGCGAAAACGAATCTGAATTAACGCTCTGGGTTTCGGGCGGAAAACAGCCGCCGAAACGCGCCGTCGAGCAGGAAGAAGCGCAGCTCGTTCCCGACAAAAAAGAATACGCGGCGGGCGACGCGGCGGAAATTCTGGTGATGTCACCGTTCGTTCCGGCGGAAGGCGTGTTGACGCTCGCCCGCAACGGAATCGTCAAAACCGAGCGTTTTACGATGAACGAAGCAAGCAAGGTTTTGCGCATCCCGCTCGAAGAACGCTGGTTGCCGAACATCAACGTCCAGGTTGATCTCGTCGGTTCAGCCGAACGGACAAACGACGCGGGCGAAATTGACAAAACCGCGCCGCGTCGCCCGGCTTTTGCTTCGGGCAGTCTTAATCTGCCGATTTCAATCGCCACGCGCAAATTAAATGTGACAGCCGAACCGCGCGCAAAAAATCTCGAACCCGGCGGCGAAACTTCGGTTGACGTGACGGTCAAAGACAACGCCGGAAACGCGGTTTCAAACAGCGAAGTTGCGATTGTCGTGGTTGACGAATCGGTTTTGGCTTTGAGCAATTACAGCATCGCCGATCCGGCTTCGATTTTTTACACGCAACGCGAGGCGGACGTTTCGACTTTTCATTCGCGCAAAGACGTTTTGCTCGGAAATCAAAAAGATTTGAACCCTTCTCAATTTCAAGCTGAGCTTGGCAACGCCGCAGGTGGAGCAATGGCTGATGCGCAGGAATCAGTATCAGTAATGGCGTCGCCTGCACCGGCTGCAAAAAGAGCAATGAAAGCCACGGCGCGATCTGCGGATGATCCAAGAAATACTTCGCCGACAGTTGAAACGCCAATAAATGTCCGCGAAAATTTCAATGCATTGGCTGTCTTTGCGGCTTCGGTGAAAACCGATTCAGCCGGAAAAGTCACAATTCCGGTGAAATTGCCTGACAATCTGACTCGCTACCGAGTGACGGCGGTTTCGGTGACAAACGGCAATCGTTTCGGCAAAGGCGAATCGAGTATCACGGCGCGTCAGCCTTTGATGGTGCGCCCGTCAGCGCCGCGTTTCCTGAATTTCGGCGATAAATTCGAGCTGCCGGTCGTTGTCCAAAATCAAACCGATAATCCGCTGACCGTCAATGTCGCCGTCCGCGTGACAAATGCGGAATTGACTGCCGGAAACGGCAAACAAGTCACAGTTCCGCCAAACGACCGTTTGGAAGTTCGTTTTCCGGTTTCGGCGGTGAAAGCGGGAACGGCGCGTTTTCAAATCGGCGTCTCATCCGGGAAATTTGCCGACGCGGCGGAGATTTCTTTGCCCGTCTGGACTCCCGCGACGACCGAAGCGTTTGCGACTTACGGGACGATTGACCAGAACACGGCGATGATTCAGCCCGTAGAAGCGCCGAAAGACGTTTTCCCGCAATTCGGCGGTTTGGAAGTGACGACCGCTTCGACGCAGTTGCAGGAATTGACCGACGCATTTATATACCTGACGAATTATCCCTATGAAGGCTCGGAGCAGGTCGCTTCGCGGATGATTTCGATTGCCGCTCTGCGCGATGTTTTGCAGGCTTTTAAAGCCGAAGATATGCCTTCGACGGAAGAATTAAACCGGCGTTTTGCCAAAGACGTTGAGATTTTAAAATCGCGCCAGCGCGAAGACGGCAGCTTTGGAATGTGGGGGTTGCAGCGCGAGCGTCATGAATTTCCGTTCGTCACGGTTCACACGGCGCACGCCCTTCAGCGAGCGAAAGAAAAAGGCTACAAAGTGCCGGACGAAATGCTCAATAAAACCAAGCCTTATTTGAAAAATGTCGAAAAATATTACGACAAATTCTACAGTCCCGAAGTTCGCTGGACGATTTCGTCCTACGCGCTTTACGTCCGCGCACGAATGGGCGACAGAGACATCTCGAAAGCCAAAAATATTCTGCAAACCGCGACACTTCCGAAACTTCCGTTTGAAGCGACCGGCTGGCTGCTGGCGGTTTTGAGCGGCGATAAAAATTCCGTCGCTGAAGTCGAATCAATCCGGCGATTTTTGATGAATCGCACGACCGAAACTGCGGCTGCGGCGAATTTTGTCACGAATTATAAAGACGACGGCTGGGTGATTATGGCTTCAAATCGCCGAGCAGACAGCGTGATTCTCGAAGCGATGATTTCCGATCAGCCAAATTCGGATTTGATTCCGAAACTCGTGCGCGGTCTTTTGGCGCATCGCAAAAAGGGGCATTGGGGAAACACGCAGGAAAACGTGTTTATCCTGCTCGCGCTCGATAAATATTTCAACACCTACGAGAAAACGACGCCGAATTTTGTCGCTCAGGTTTGGCTCGGAAACGCTTACGCGGGTGAACAGCCGTTTCGCGGTCGTTCGGTTGATTCAAAACAAATTGACGTGCCTATGAGTTATCTTTTGGGACAAAACGGAACGTCAAATCTGATTTTGAACAAAGCGGGCGAAGGTCGTCTGTATTATCGAATCGGAATGAAATACGCACCGAACAATCTAAAGCTCGCGCCCACCGATTACGGTTTTACGGTTTTGCGCAAATACGAAGGAGTGGACAACGCCGACGACGTAAAACAAAACGCGGACGGAACCTGGACAATCAAATCCGGCGCTCGCGTCCGCGTGCGCTTGACGATGATTGCGCCTTCGCGTCGCTATCACGTCGCGCTCGTTGATCCGCTGCCTGCCGGGCTTGAAAGTTTAAATCCGGCTCTGGCGGTGAGCGAAAGTTTACCGTCTGATAACGTTTCTTCAGATGTGGTAACTTATGGTTCGCAGAGCTTCGGTCGCGGTTATTATTGGTACGGGACGTGGTATGAGCACCAAAACTTGCGCGACGAACGCGCCGAAGCGTTTACTTCGCTGTTGTGGGAAGGCGTCTGGAATTATTCCTACGTCTGCCGCGCGACCACGCCGGGCGAATTCGTCGTTCCTCCGGCAAAAGCCGAGGAGGTGTACACGCCGGAAACGTTCGGGCGCAGCGGAACCGATTTCGTTCGCGTTGAATAAGAAAAGAAAAATCCTGTTTTCGGCAAACCCCGCTTTCGGAAAAAGCGGGGTTTTTCTTTGAAAAAAAAATAACGAAATAATATAAGCGAGATTTATCGGGGCAATAAAAAAAGCTGTTGACAAAAGGTCATCTTTGAAAGATGATAATTATCGTTTTAGACAAGAAATTCTCAATTCATAAATTTTAATTACAATTCGCCCTTATTTGGGAGGAGCAGCCTCATATTTCACGGCTCTCCATAATTTTTAAATTTTCCAGAAGGAGTTAGAAAGAAACGAATGCGTAAGTTAATGACTTTGTGCCTCTTTGCAGCGGCTGTCTTTGCCGTTCAAACCGTAACCGCCACGCCGCCTTTGTCCGATAAAGGCTGGCAGGACAGACTTGAAAAAGCGAGACAGCGCGGACTTGAATTCCTCCAAACCCGCAGAGCTAATTTAGCCGCTTCGCCTTTTGAAGAATTTAAAACCCGGCGTGTTTTCGCCGATGAAGAAGGTTTAGCCCACCTCCACGTCCAGCAAGCTTTTAACGGCGTTCCCGTTTTCGGCGCCGAAGCGATTGTTCATTTCGACAACAACAACGAAGTCGCCGAGATGACTGATGATTTAAAATCAGCTTTCCGCGTCGTCAACACGATTCCGAGCTTTAGCGAAAAATCGGCTGCCGTACTGGCAACCGATCTTTACGGCTGTGCCGATTGCTTAACAGCCGCGCCTGAAGTTGATTTGTGGATTTTGCCCGGCGGTAAAACCGACCGGCTCGCTTATCGCGTTCAGCTTCGCCGCGAGGACGGTTCGGAAGAAACTTCGATGCCGGTGATTTTTATTGACGCGCATTCGGGCAAACAACTTTGGTCTTACGACAATCTGCAAACCGCGACCGGTTCCGGCTCGTCGCTGTACAGCGGTACGGTCAGCTTTACCACTTATTACAACGGCAGCGCGTATTATATGGAAGACACCGTGCGCAAAATCGGCACGTTCGACAATCGCAATACGACCGGCTCGACTTATCGTTTTAGCGACACGGATAATAATTGGACTGCCACGGCAGCCCGCGCCGGAATTGATGCGCATTATGGGGCGGCGAAAACTTACGATTATTTCAAAAACACACATGGACGCAACGGAATTGACGGTGCGGGCGGTCCCGCCTATTACACTTCCATTGACGGCGTGACCGGGCTGATCAGCTCGAAAGTTCATTACGGCAGCAATTACAACAACGCTTTCTGGAACGGTTCGTATATGACCTACGGCGACGGCGACGGCACGAATTATTCGCCGCTAACGACGCTCGACATCTGCGGTCATGAAATGACACACGGCGTGACGGAACGCACAGCTAATTTAACTTATTCGGGCGAATCCGGCGCGCTCAACGAATCAATGTCCGACGTTTTCGGCGCGATGGTCGAACGATACACCAAAGGGCAAAGCTCGAACACCTGGAAAATCGGTGAACAAGCTTATACGCCTGCAACAAGCGGCGACGCTTTGCGTCATATGGACAACCCGCATTCGGCTCGTAACAGCGGCTTTACTGCCGACGACGATCCCGATCATTATGCCGAACGCTACACCGGAACCGGCGACAGCGGCGGCGTCCACATCAATTCCGGCATTGGCAACAAAGCATTTTACCTGCTGGCTGTCGGCGGCACGCATCATCGCGGCGGTTCTATGACCGGCATCGGCGCGGACGCGGCGGCGCGAATCTGGTATCGCGCTTTGACTTCTTATATGACTTCGAGCACGAATTACAGAGGCGCGCGCACCGCAACTTTAAACGCGGCGGCGGCTCTTTACGGATCGGGCAGCGCCAATTACAATGCCGTCGCGCAGGCTTGGACGCTGTGCGGAGTTAACTAAAGCGGAATTTTTTAATGGAAATAGACCGCAGACGACGCGGATTGAGCGGATTAAACACAGATTTATTTTTAGTTTTACCTGTGAAAATCTGCCGGTCGGCGGCGTCTGCGGTCTATTCCTGTTTTGCTGAAATTGTCAGCACTGAAATCTCCGGCGGAACGCCTAATCGAACCGGCAAAATGCTCGTCCCGATTCCGGTTGTGACGAACATATCAATGCCGTTTTCGACAACGTGTCCGAGTGCGTATTTTTGACCGTAACTTGAAGGAACTATAATCGAGCCGATGAGCGGTAATCTGACTTGTCCGCCGTGAGTATGTCCGGCTAAGACTAGCCGGAGATTTTCGGAAACTAAAAAATCTCCGGTAATTATACCGATTGCATCAGGATTATGAACCAAAGCTAAAACGTTTCCATCGGCATTGGTTTTTTTTAAGGCGTTTTTAGCTCCGTTAGCATAAGAATACCACTCGTTAATTTTCAAAACTTCCGCCAACCCTAAAATTATCAAATCCTGATCGTTATGATTAATGATTGCGGTTTCGCCGTCTAAAACCCGGATTCCGACTCGCTCGAGTTCGCTGCGGACTTTCGGTAGGTTGTAACGAAAATCGTGGTTGCCCATAACGGCAAAAACGCCGTATTTGGCTTTGAAACCGGAAAGATTATCGGCAATTGTCGAAGCCGGCATATTCAATTCGGCGCGATTAAATGTTTGCTCGGAAACGAAATCGCCGAGCAGCACAATCAAATCGGGGGTTTGTTGGTTTGTTAATTCAACAACCTTTCGGATTTTTTCTTCGGTGATAAAATTCGAGCCGCCGTGAACATCTGAAATCGCCGCAATTTTCAAATTGTTATGCGCCGGATTCCAATGTTTAATTTTTAAATCGTAATTTTTGACAACCAAACTGCTCGGCTCATACCAAAAAGCCCACAATCCAAAAAATAATAGAAACGGAGATAAAACCGCGTAGATGACAAATCTTTTCCGCCAGAAATAAATTAAAAAGTTTTTCACGTTTATTTTTCCCAGGATTGTTTGGTCGGAAAATATTCGCGCCAGCGATTGTCCACAAGCCGCACAACATCTTCGCGCGGTTCAAGCTCTTTCGGATACCAGGGTTTCATTCTCGCGTCAATCACAATCGGCGGCGAATAAGAAAGATGATGTTGCGCGACAGTTATTTCTCTGGCAAAAACGTCGTTCGCCGGATTGAACCGCGTCCACGTCGCCCACAAAAATTTGTCCGCAGAGCGGGCATATTCAATCGAATCGTGCAAAACTACGATTTGCCAATCGTTAAATTTATCTGATTTGGCAATTTGTTCGCCTAAATTCGGATTTTGCTCGTAAGATTCGGTTTCCAAAACCATGCAGCCGCCGCAAAAAGGCTCGGCTTTTTTTACTCCGACAGGCAATTCGCCTTGCCACACGCGCTGCAAAAATCTTTTGGCTTCGCCCAAACCCATCAAAATCGCTTTCGAGCCGTAATTGATTTTGCCCGAAGCATAATCGAGCGTATCGAAAGATGTTTGCGTAAAAATGAAAAAATCGTTTTTCCAGTTCACACGCGCCAGAATGTGTTCAAACAGCGATTTGAAATCGCGCAAATCCTGAGGTTTATCAGTTAATAATAAAAATTTTGTCAAAGCGAGTTGACCTTCGCCGAGAATGCGAAACCCGGCGCTCAAGGCTTCGCGTCCATAGCGTTCGCGCACAACTGCCGCTGCCAGAGAATGAAACCCGGTCTCGCCGTAGCTCCACAAATCGCGTACCGCAGGCATCACGAGCGGAAACAGCGGTGATAATAATTCCTGCAAATAATCGCCGATAAAAAAATCTTCCTGACGCGGTTTGCCGACGACCGTTGCCGGATAAATCGCGTCTTTGCGATGAAAAACGGCTTCGACGTTGATAATCGGATAATCGTGTTCGAGCGAATAATAACCGTAATGGTCGCCGAAAGGTCCTTCCGGTTTTCTCACCTTTGGCGGCACTTTCCCGTAAATCGCAAACTCGGCTTCGGCAACGAGCCTGCCATTTTCGAGCAAAGGATTTTTCGCCATCTTGATTTTGTTATCGGCGAGAACCGAAGCCAAAACCAATTCCGGCACGTCTTCGGGCAGCGGCGCAATTGCCGCCAAAATCATCGCGGGTGCGCCGCCCAAAAAGATTGTCACGGGCAATTCTTTGTTTGCTTGTTCAGCTTCGTAATGATGAAAGCCGCCGCCTTTGCCGATTTGCCAGTGAACGCCGGTTGTCTGAGCATCGTGGCGTTGAATGCGGTACATTCCGAGATTGTGTTTGCCGTTGGTCAGGCTCTCGGTATAAACGAGCGGCAGCGTGACAAACGCTCCGCCGTCTTCCTGCCAGGTTGTTAGAATCGGCAATTCGTTTAAATTTGCGGGACGGTCAACGACTTCCAAAACCGGAGCACGAGAAACTTTTTTTGTCCCCAATTTCAACCCGGTCAAAGCCAAATCACGATAATTCCACAGTTTTCCGATTTGCGGCGGGAGCAAAATTTCGACCATCTCAACCGCTTTTTTGACTAATTCCTGCGGCTTTTTCGTAAACCCCAGCTCGATTCGTTTCGCCGTCCCGAAAAGATTTGTGACGACCGGATAACGCGAGCCTTTGACGTTTTTGAAAAACAGCGCCGCGCCGCTATTTTCAATCGTGCGGCGGTGAATTTCCGCCAATTCCAAATACGGATCAACTTCCGCCTCAATTTCAACCAAATCGTTTTCGCGGCGCAAAGCAGCGAGAAACGAACGTAAATTCGTATGCATAATTTCAGTCAACAGTTATCAGTTAACAGTTATCAAAATAATCTTTCAATGAGAAATCGCCAAATCCGGCAAAATTTAACTGATAGCTGAAAAAGCATTCGATTTCGTGTAATGGCTCTACGAATTCGAGAGTGAAATGGTGTAAGCAGGGAACGAAAACCGGCGGCTTAAAATAATAAACAAAAGAAGTGTTGATATAATTTGACTTAAAGTTTTTTTTCGGGTTTTGAAGTTTGTGGCACGCATATTGATATATGTCTGTACGAGTGGGAAATTGAGTTCACAATTTTAGTAATAAGAAGCAATTTTAGCCAAAAAGATTGAACGCCTCAACAAGATTGACAAAATCCTGGAAAAGTTTTTACAGCATCGGTTGGCACGCGCCCGCCGTTTGAGAAGCCCGTCAGTGAAGGGGAGAGCGCGGGCGGGTTTCTCATAAAAGATAGAAAATTTAAACGAGTTTGACCGTTCGTGATTTGCCTCCTGAGCGGTCGAATAAAGAGCCTGTTGCGAAGGGGAGAGCGCAACAGGCTTTTTTTTATTTGACTATGAATTAATTGGCTTGATTTATACAGGAAATTTTCAATGTTTTGACGGAGTGTCCTTTAATCTGGGTTTGCGGTCGTGCTGGATATTGTCAAGCATTCGATTCTGTTCAAGAAGACGCTTATCAATAGAAGCACTTAGTTTTTCGTTTGATTCGCGTGATATTTCGACTGATCTTTGAACATTTTCGATTGATCCGCGAGTTCTAATTTGCTCTTGCACCGCTCTCGCCATATCGGAAGAAATAGAACTTTGAAGATTAGAAATAGAGTTTTCGATTGTACCGCCTAAATTATTTACCGCTTCATTTAAAGTTCGGAAACCATCAACGATAGCAGTTCTGGTTCTGCGATGTTCCCAAATATTCGCAAATTGAAAGTTTGTTTGTCCCAAACGAGTTATACGGCGCATCTCATTTATTACAAAAGAAGGATCGGGAAGGTCTTTTGGTTTAACTGGAAAATCGGGGAAGTTGTGCTTTTCACCATTAAGTTTCTGGTAATAATCATCAGCATTTTGTGAAATACGTTTCAGTTTCTGGTTGTAATTTCCCAACCATATTGCCGCTTTTTCGATTGCATCCCAGAATGGCGAGAATGCATTTGAATTAAATTCTTTTTCAGCTTTATTTAGCCAAATTGATGCTTGTTTGAGGCATTTAGAAACTTCTTTTGTTAGATTTATAGACGAATTGTAGTTATTGAGTAGATTCGATGTGAGATATTCAGCTTCGCCAGCGTCGCGTTTCATTCTTTCTTGATTTGCTTTTTCTGTTCTTGCTTTTTCTAAATCAGAAATGTTCTTGGAAATATTTTCATTCTTTAAATTATAGTTAACCCCTGCAGTACCTAAAACAACAATTAACAAACCAAATAAAGATAATCCAAATCCAAAATCAAATGCGACATAGAGAAGAAGAACAGCACTGATGACAACTATTGCGGAAAGTGAATTATTATTTAATCCTTGTGTGCGGTTTATAACAGCCTGTTTTTCATTATCACTTAACTTAGCAATTTGATGGCGGTGCGGACGCGGAAGTACGCGATAATCTAAATTACTATCCATTTTGTGCCTCCCGAAGTATCAATAAAAAAGACAAACTGCAAGAATTTGCGACGAATTGAAGAACTTTTAAAGTTAACGCAAGTGTTTATAAATCACTTCAAATATAAAGTCAAATGAACTTTCTACTTTTATCGTGAACTAGACATTCAATGTTTGATTAGATAAATTTTAGTTTGCTTTCAATCAAGCAAAGAAATTTAGGTTTAGTTAAATTCAAATTTGCTAAATGGTTCAAAAAATTATTGCTGAGGCGTGTTAATGAGAACAGATATACTTGAGCGAAGAAATGAAATTGAATTATGGGTTTCTCAGTTGCGCTCGAAGGCAAGCATTTGTCGTGAACTCAAATGTAAACCTATAACTTTGGATTCGTATCTAAAAAAGTTGGGTTTAGCCTATAAAGGTAATATGGGCGGGAAAGCTTTTAAGCAATCACCGACTCGAAAAGCAGCTTATGAGTTTCTTTTCAAAGGAAGCACAATAAGCAGTCACAAGTTAAAACTAAAGTTGTTGCGAGATAACGTTAAGCAAAGGAAATGCGAACGGTGCGGGAATGAAAAGTGGTTGAATGAAGCAATCCCTTTGGAACTTCATCATATAAACGGAGACCGTTTTGATAACAGGATTTTAAATTTGCAGTTATTATGCCCCAATTGTCACGCTTTGACAGATAACTATTCGGGGCGCAAATCGCAGCGTAATTGAATTGTTTAAATGACTTCTAAATTTTGCGCCGAGATGGTGTAACCGGTAGCCACGCGGGTCTTAGAAGCCCGTGCCGCAAGGCGTGCGAGTTCGAGTCTCGCTCTCGGCATCGAAAGCGGTTCAAAGTTCAAAGTTCAAGGTTCAAGGTTTGTATTTTGACCTTGAACTTTGAACTTTGAACTTTGAACATTTTATTTATGAAAAGCGAATTGGAACACGTTTCGCCGGTTCACAAGGAAATCAAGCTCGAAATCGAAGCTGAAGAAATCAAACCGGTTTACGATAAAGTTTTGCAGCAATACACGCGAATGGCTCAAATGCCGGGCTTTCGCAAAGGACACGCTCCGACCGCGGTAGTTAAAAATCGCTACAAAGATGACATCAACAATGATGTCTTGCGCGAGATTTTGCCCGGAAAAGTTCAGCAGGCGATTGAAGAACACGAGTTACAGCCCTTGAGCGAGCCGCAGCTTCATTTGGAAAACGCGGAAAATGCTAATTTGAACGGCACAGAATCAATCGGTTTGCACGTTCACGTCGAAGTAATTCCCGAAATCGAAACGCCGAATTATAAAAATCTGGAAGCCGTGCGCCGGGTTCGCCCCGTCACGGATGAAGATGTTGACCGGCTTATTGAAAGCCGCCGGCGCGAACATGCATCGCTTACCCCAGTCGAAGACCGCGCGGCGGAAATGGGCGATACCGTGACCGTTAACATTAACGGAGAATTTATTGACGACGAAGCGGCGGAGCCGATTGTCGTTGATGATTTGCAAATCGAATTGGGCGGCGAAGGTGTCGAAAAAACTTTTACAGACAATCTAGTTGGCGCATCAGTTGACGAGGAACGCACTTTTGATGTCGAATATCCTGCTGATTTTTCTTCGCCCGGACTTGCCGGAAAAACAGTTCGATACGCGGCGAAAGTGGTTTCAATCGGCAAAATCGAAATTCCCGAAGCGAACG
Source organism: Pyrinomonadaceae bacterium (assembly GCA_036387315.1). Taxonomy (GTDB): domain Bacteria; phylum Acidobacteriota; class Blastocatellia; order Pyrinomonadales; family Pyrinomonadaceae; genus JALZCH01. The sequence continues at coordinate 88 of DASVTY010000022.1, read as the reverse complement.
ACGAATGGGCGTCGAGTTTGAGCGAAGGCGAAGAAAATTACGCATCGCTCTCGGAGTTGCGACAGAAAATCCGGCAGGATTTGGAAAC
>DASVTY010000021.1:0-7776 GCA_036387315.1 Pyrinomonadaceae bacterium | reverse complement strand
AATTCGTCCAAAGATTTGGCGCAGGCGTAAGCCCAGCGATGTTTGCTCGTCGCGCCCGTCAAAACGTCGTCTTCTTCGCGGAACGGAACCGACGTGCCTTTGCCGTAAACTTCGGATGTTGACGGAATCAAAATGCGTTTGCGATAGCGCGAGCAAAAACCTAGAACGATGTCCGTGCCGCGAAAAATCGTTTCGATGGTTTTGACCGGATGCTCCATAATCAGCTTGACGCCGACGGCGCTCGCCATATGCAAAACCCGGTCTGCGTCGCGAACGAGTTCTTCCATTAATTTGGCGTTTAAAACCGTGTCAATCAAAACCTGCACGCCCGGCTCGCCTTCGAGATGAGCGATGTTTGAATAGCGTCCGGTCGAGAGGTCGTCAATAATCGTGATTTCGTGTCCGTCTTTGTGCAGGCGATCAGCCAGGTGACTACCGATAAAGCCCGCCCCGCCCGTGATTAAATACTTCATAATAAAAATTGAATCAAAAACTTAAATTCCTGCCGTTTTCACTCGTTTGATTTGTTAATTCTGGCGGCGAAATAGCCGACCGTCTTTTTAAGACCTTCGCGCAGGGGAACGTGCGGTTGCCAGCCTAAAAGCTGTTTGGCGCGCGTGATATTGGGCTGACGCTGTTTCGGGTCGTCCTGCGGCAAGGGAAGATGTTTGATTTTTATTTCTTTCCCGCACGCTTCAGCCACTTCGCGCGCCAGCTCGTTCATCGTAAATTCACCCGGGTTGCCGATGTTGACCGGATCGTTAATCGTTTCCGCTTCGGTATTCATCAAGCGAATCAAACCGTCAACCAAATCGTCAACATAACAAAACGACCGTGTTTGTTCGCCCGTGCCGTAAATCGTTAAATCTTCGCCGCGCAACGCCTGAACAATAAAATTTGAAACCACGCGCCCGTCGTTTTCGAGCATTCGCGGTCCGTAGGTGTTAAAAATTCTGACAATTCGCGTATCAACGCCGTTTTGACGGTGATAATCCATCATCAAAGTTTCGGCGATGCGCTTTCCTTCATCGTAACAACTGCGAAATCCAATTGGATTTACGTTTCCCCAGTAATCTTCGGTTTGCGGATGAATCAGCGGGTCGCCATAAACTTCTGAAGTCGAAGCCTGCAAAATCCTCGCTTTGACGCGCTTTGCCATTCCGAGCATATTAATCATTCCCATCACGCTCGTTTTGACGGTTTTGACCGGATTATACTGATAATGCACGGGCGAGGCAGGACACGCCATATTATAAATCTGGTCAACTTCGAGCAGAATCGGTTCGATTACGTCGTGTCGAATCAGCTCAAAACGGTGATCGTCGAGGAGATGAGAAATGTTTTCGCGTCTGCCGGTAAAAAAATTATCCAGACAGAGAACTTCGTTGCCTTCGCTTAAAAGGCGTTCGCAGAGATGAGAGCCGATAAATCCGGCTCCGCCGGTGACTAAAATACGCATTTGTTTTTAACTGCATCCGTGACCCGAAAATTTCGGGAATTCAACCGATAATCTAAAGGTATTAGAAAAAAGAGTCAATTTACGAAACTTTTGAAGATAAATGAACAATCGTTTCAACGTGATGAGTTTGCGGAAAAAAATCGAACGCTCGAACTTTTTCGATTTCGTAACCGCCCGCCGCAAAGGCGCGTAAATCGCGCGCCAGCGTCGCCGGATTGCACGAAACATAAACGATTTTCGCGGGCTGCAAGCGAATCAAAATCTCAATCGTCCCGGTTTCAGCCCCGCTGCGCGGCGGATCGAGCAAAACAAAATCAATCCCGGCAAGTTTTCCGGTGTTTTCTACGAGCCATTTGCAGACTGCCGAAACTTGAAAATCAACGTTTTTCAAATTGGCAGTTTGAGCATTCGATTTTGCAAATTGAATACTCAAACGATTACCTTCGATTCCGGTAACTTGTTTGAATTTCGCAGCCAGCGGCAAAGTAAAAAGTCCGACTCCGCAATACAAATCGAGCGCTTGATTTCCTTCCGTCTTTCCGATTGCGGTTTCAACAAATTCGGGCAAAAGCCCGTGATTGACTTGAAAAAAAACGTCCGCGCTAAAGCTGTAATCGAAATCGCCGATTTTTAAATTGATTTCTTCGGCTTTTGATTTTCGGGATGAAGCGTCGGTTCGGTCATTTTCTTCCTGAATCTTGTTTGCGGCGTAAAAATTCTCGTCCGGTTCGGCGTCAGTTTTCGTGTTCGCAAAACTAAGCGAAACAGTTTCGCCGCTCGCAGCAGCGCGGAGTTCTGAAAAATTCCGATTGGAATTTTCTCTCGCTGACTGCAAAGTTTTTTGCAAAGTTTCGGTTAAAATCGGGCAAACCTGAACGTCGCAAACTCGATGCGATTTGCGCTCGAAATAACCGAGCTTTTTGCCGTCGCGTTTCCACTGCGCTCTGGTTCTGTAATTCCAGGCATTCGGCGACGACACGATTTCGATTTCTTTTTGCCAGTCAATTTTACCGATTCTACGCAAGCAATCCCGGATGATTTCGACTTTTGCACGAAGCTGTGCCGTGTAATTTAATTGCTGAAAATCGCATCCACCGCAAACTCCGAAATGCGGACACGGCGGCTCAACGCGGTCGCCGGAAGGCTCTAAAATCTCAACAAGCTCGGCAAAAGCGACTTTGCCTTTTTTTCTTTCGATTCGGACACGCGCGCGGTCTCCGGCTGCGACGAGCGGGACGAAAATCGTCAGATTTTCCGCGTGCGCCAAACCGAAACCGTCAGGCACGATTTTCTCGATTAAAACTTCGACGATTTCCGGCTGCTTCATTAAAAAGTTACAAATAAAAAAGACTCAAACGGGGAATTTCAGCTTGTTCGCGCAACGATTTTAAGAGCAGCGTGCGGAGCGTTTGACGGTAAACCGTTTCGGTCATTCGATTTTTATAAGGTCGAAGCCCTGCGATGTTTTCCCTTTCAAGCTCCGCTTTTTTCTCCGCCGGAAAACTTTCGAGCAGCGCGTTGTCAATCCGGCGATCAAGCTCGCTCAAAAACTCTTCTAGCTTTTCCAGATCGGCGGTTTTGTGAAATTCTTTTCGCGCGGAATCGAGCGCCGCCAAAACTTCGGCAGAAATCCGCTGCCAGTTGTGATTTAAATTTAAAGCCGGCTGCCGCAGCCTTTTTGCCGCAAGCTGTAAATGCGTGAAAATTTCTCCCTGCGAAGCCGGCAAATCTTCAACTTTTTCAGGCGTTTCTACTTCTTCGTTTTGAATTTCTTTGTTTTTATTTTCCGCGCCGGTCTGCCCGGCAAGCCAGTTTTCGTATTCGCGCTCAACCGCGTCGCGGCAATAAAGCAGCGATTTGATCGAGCGTTTTCGCGCCGGTTCAAGCTCGGCTTTCTCAAAAACCGTTTCAATCGCCCGCAAAACAAGCGCGAGCGGCACGCCGCGCTCTTTCCACGCCTCGATCAAAGCCCAATCGAGCGGCGACAACAACAGATTTTTGCCGCGCCTGCGAACAAACAATTCTTCGATTTCCGAGAAATAATTAAAGTAATTCAAAGCAAGTGAGCGGTGAGCAGTGAGCGGTGAGCAGTGAAAACAGAAGCAAATTTCTGCTCACCGCTCACTGCTCACCGCTTACTCTTCCGGGTCTAAGCGAATTTTCATCCGGCGCAAAGTGCGTAAATCTTCGTCGGTGAGTTCGAGATTAAAATCTTCTTCGGACGCAAAATCCGTCGTTTCTTCGGCGTCAATTTCGCGCAAACCGATTTCGAGCCGCAAAGTTAATTGCAATTCATAGCCGGATTCGCGCAGCCGCTCGATTGCTTCGGCAACGCGCGGGCTGCGTTCGATTGCCGCATTTATCGCCGCGCCGACTTCGCGCACCGCTTGTTGAGCTTCGTCGTTTAATTCCATAATGCCTCGCCGCTCGAAAAAGCGAAATTTGTCTCGATGCTAAGTCAGAAAACCGTTCAGGTCAAATCGAATTTTTCAAGCGCGTTGAACCTGCGGCGCGGCGTGTGTTTTAATTTTTGAACAAGCAATTTTTCTTAAAAATATGAGCGAAAAAGCCAAAACAGAACGCCGCGAACGATTTCAAACGTCTTCCGGCATTGAGCTGCCGAACGATTTTAATCCGACTAACACTGCGCTAATTGATTATGAAACAGATTTGGGCGCGCCCGGCGCGTTTCCGTACACGCGCGGCGTTAGGCGAAATATGTATCGCGGCAGGTTTTGGACGATGCGCCAATACGCCGGTTTTGCGACCGCCGAAGAATCAAATGCGCGCTACAAATATTTATTGTCGCAAGGCACGACCGGACTTTCGGTTGCGTTTGATTTGCCGACGCAAATCGGGCTTGATTCGGACGATTCTTTGGCGGCGGGCGAAGTCGGCAAAGTCGGCGTGGCGATTGATTCTCTCGAAGATATGCTGCGGCTTTTCGACGAAATTCCGCTCGACACGGTTTCGACTTCGATGACGATTAACGCGACGGCTTCGACCCTGCTTTGTTTGTATTTGGCGGTTGCCAAAAAGCAGGGCGTTGACTTTTCAAAAGTCAACGGCACGATTCAAAATGATATTTTAAAAGAATATATCGCGCGCGGAACTTATATTTATCCGCCGAAACCTTCGCTCCGTTTGATTACAGACATTTTTTCGTACTGCGCCGAAAACGTGCCGAACTGGAATACAATTTCAATCTCCGGCTATCACATCCGCGAAGCCGGTTCAACCGCCGCGCAGGAAATCGCTTTTACACTCGCAGACGGAATCGCTTATGTCGAGGCGGCAATTTCGGTCGGTCTGGAAGTTGATAAATTTGCGCCGCGACTCTCGTTTTTCTTTAATTCGCACAATAATCTGCTTGAAGAAATCAGTAAGTTCCGCGCCGCCCGGCGTTTGTGGGCAAAAATTATGCGCGACCGTTTCGCCGCAAAAGACCCGAAATCAATGATGCTCCGTTTTCACACGCAGACCGCCGGCTCGACTTTGACCGCGCAACAGCCGGAAGTTAATGTCGTGCGAACGACAATTCAGGCGCTCGCCGCCGTTTTGGGCGGAACGCAAAGTCTGCACACAAATTCGATGGACGAAGCCTTAGCTTTGCCGTCGGAAAACGCTGCGCGAATTGCTCTCCGTACACAGCAAGTCATCGCTTATGAATCCGGCGTCGCCGATACGGTTGATCCTTTTGCCGGTTCGTTTGCAATCGAGCATTTAACGAGCGAGCTTGAGCGAAAAGCCGTCGAATACATCGAAAAAATTGACGCGATGGGCGGAATGTTAAAGGCAATCGAAAACGGTTATCCGCAACGTGAGATTCAGGAAGCCGCATACGAATACCAACGCGCTGTCGAAAAACACGAAGAAATCGTCGTCGGAGTCAACCGTTTTAAAAGTGACGAAGGCGAGCCAATTCCGATTTTGCGCGTTGATGAATCAATCGGTCGCAATCAGATTGAAAGAGTCCGCGCCGTGCGTGAAAGACGCGACAAACAAGCAGCCGAAAACGCTTTGGCAAAACTCGAAGAAGCGGCGCGCGGAACCGAAAATATGTTGCCGCGAATTTTGGATTGCGTCGAAAATTACGTGACCGTCGGCGAAATCTCGCATCGTTTGAGAAGAGTCTGGGGCGAATACCGCGAAGCCGTAACAGTTTGATTGCTATTAAAACGAATCTATTCGCCGCACTGGAATAAAATCTTTCTGGTTTGTTTTGCCGCAGTTGTTTGCCCGGTTATGCGGGCGTTAATCGTTACTTCGCCGCACATTGGCGCGTAAAGCCAAACAGGGACATAAAATTTTCCGGTTTCGTTTAAAATGCCGATCATTGTTGTTTGTTTGAGCTTGGATTTTTTGCCTTCGGTAACAATCACTTCGAGATTACGGTTGGCGTAATCTCCCGATTTTCCCGAAACCTCGACAACCACCATTAGAGATTTCGACAATTCGTTGAAAAAGGATTTGTCCGAATTGGATTTGATTTCGTCTTCAAATTTTCCGGTGACGCCTTCAAACGGGACGATTTTCACGTTTGTCAGTTTATAAGCCGCCGGATTTGTTTGCTGAGCCTGAGCTTCGGTCGAAAGACACAAAGATAGCAGGCAGGAAAAGAGAAAAAGCAGTTTTTTCATGTTTTAGTTTTTTCTCGCGTTAAACGAGTAAAAGTTACAGACGAGCATCGGGCATTAGTTTTCCGAACTTGCTTGTGTAGCACATTGTTCGCCAACGCACTTCGTTTTTTTGAGTCGAAAAAACCAGACACTTGTCAATCGGGCGCGAATAAATATGGACGCTGACGGCTTGCTCGTTGAATTCCGGGAGATTCAAAACCTGATGAACGGGTTCTTCTAATTGCACTTCGGCGGAGCAATGGGGTTTTAAATCGAATTCGTCGGCTTCTTCTAACAGACAAAAGTTGGTTTCGAGGTTTTGTTCGAGGACGCGAAAGTTTTTGATGCGGAGCTTTCCAATCGGCATTGTCATCCAACAGCTTTGGTCGGCGTGGTCGTGAATCAGCGACGATTGTCCGACATTCCAACAAATCGCCATTAACTCGAAAAGCTCGTTTCGAAAAATCAAATTGCGCGTGTAGCAGTTGCGGCTGAAAAAAAGATAAGGCGAGAGCGAATCTTTGCAGACCGGATTTTCGCGCAGAAAATCGTAAACGTTTCCGACGCAGAATTTATCTTCGGGAATTTCAGTTAATCGTTCAACAAATTTATCAATCTTAACGGTTTGCATTTCCCAAAACCTCCTTTTTCAATCTATTGTTTTTTAATAGCATTTTGCAGAAACGCTGTCACGTCTCTTTTTAACTTTTCCAGCGATCTCTTTTCAATGTACATCATATGCCCGGCTTCGTAATAAGCTGTTGTGACGTTTCGCCGAAGCTGCGGGTCGAGATTCATCGTCGCCAGCGTGTGTTCGGCGGCGAAATACGGAGTCGCCATATCGTAATAGCCCGAAGCGACGAACAATTTCATAAACGGATTTTTCGCCATCGCCGTTTTTAAAGCGGTCGAGGTATCGGCGTAATTATTGTTCGTGTTCCAATTCCATTGCCCGATTCCGCCGCCTAAAATGTAATATTCGAGGTCGGATTTAAAACCAAGCTGGCGGCGCACGTAATCGTTAAAAGCGGCGGTGTAGGGCGGGCGAATCGCGGTCATCGAAGGATCGAAATCAGGATTATTTCCGCCCGCGCTGCGGTCAATTCCGGTAAAACGGCTGTCGAGCCTGCCGGTCGTGCGTTTGCGGTCGCGCAATAGTTCTTTGTTGAAATTGCCAAGCTCGACGCGGAAATTGTTGTTGTCAATGAAAGTTTTATTTAAGCTAGTCAACGCGGAAAAACGGTCGAGCGTTTTCTGCTTTTCTGCCTCGCTCATCCGGTCGCCTCCGGCTAGTGCAACGGTTAATTCGCGCGAGGCGAAATCTTCGGCTTCCCGCAAAACTTCGGCGAGCGGTTTGCGCTGCATCTCGGCGGGCAGCTTTTTGTGATACCAGGCGGTCGCCGCGTAAGACGGGAAAATCAAAATGTAAGGCACATCGTTGCCTTCGTTAAAGCGAATCGTCTGAAAATTCATCACGGTCGAGACGAGCGCAATTCCGTTTAAAGCGATTCCCTTTTCAAACAAATAATTCGACAAACCCGACGCCCGCGTCGTGCCGTAACTTTCGCCGACCAGAAAAAGCGGAGACATCCAGCGTTCATGGCGCGTCAAATAAAGCCGGATAAATTCGCCGACCGATTCGATGTCGCCGTTGAGACTAAAATATTTCGCCGCCTGATCTTGTTTTGCAACGCGGCT
>DASVTY010000020.1:0-6328 GCA_036387315.1 Pyrinomonadaceae bacterium | reverse complement strand
AAGCCCGCGCGAAGTAAGGGCGTAATAACTATTACGCCCTTACTTCGCGCGGGCTTCTGCATTAAAGTTTTTTTGTTATCTCATTCGTATCGCAGAGCTTCAATCGGATTCAACCGGCTGGCTCTCAAAGCCGGAAGCACGCCGGAAACAAAGGTGATTCCGCAAACCAGCGCGACGACAATCAAAATTGATTGCGGCAGGAAAATCAAGAGTTGAAAACCTTCAAACGATGAAAATAATTCGCGGGCGGCGTAAAGGTTGACGATTTGCCCGACACCGAAAGCCGCCGCGATTCCCAAAACCGCGCCCCAAAATCCGATCAAAACGGCTTCGAGCGTGAACAGCAAAAACACTTTGCCCCGGCTCATTCCCAAAGCCTTTTGCAAACCGATTTCTTTGGTTCGCTCCAAAACGGCGATAATCAGCGTGTTGATTACGCCGAACGAAGCCGCAAGAAGCGCGACGAGCGCGAACAGATTCATTCCGAGCTGAAAAATAGCGATGCCGTCGTAAGTGCGTTTCTTTTGATCGGCGATTGTTTCCGCCGAAAAGCCTTTGGCGTCGAGCGCCTTTTTGATTTCTCCGACGCGCTTTGTTTCGCCGGTCGTCAAAAGAAACGTAAAATTGCCGAATTGATTAAAAAACTGATTGTTCTGGCTCTGATCTTCGTAAATCGTGCGGGCTGTTTTAGCGTCAACAAACGAATTGTAATTCGACATAAAACCTTTGGTCGCCACGCCGACGATTTGCAGATTTTGAGTTTTGATTTCGCCGTTTTGCCCGACTTTGTAGGCAATCGTCGCGGTTTTGCCGACGAGATTTTTGATGTTTTCATCAAAAGCTCTGGCAAGCGAAAGCGGCAGCATTATTTGATTTTCGCCGTCAATCGTGCGCCCGGCTTCCGCCTTTTGCGTCACGCCTTCCGACAGCATTCCAAGCTCAAGCTGATATTTTTTCGAGCCTTCGAGCATGATGTATTCGCCGTCAATGCGATAGGACGGCGTGATTGTTTTGATTTCCGGGATTTCTTTTGTGAACGCCTCCATTTGCGGCAGCGTCGCCAAAACAGTGTTCGGGTCAATCAGGTTTCCGTCTTCGTCCTGCACGGTTTCTTTGTATTCGGCGGGCGCGTCCGTTTTCGGGGCGTCTTTGTTTTCGGTTTCAAATTTTTTGCGGACAAACAGGACGTTGTTGCCTTCAATATTTTTGACTTGATTTTCGATATAATCGCGCAAACCGTCGCCCAAGCCGTTGGTCATCGTCAGCGTAAACGCGCCGACGAAAATTGCCGAAACTGTCAAAAAGGTTCTCAATTTATGACGCCACAGATTTTTATTCGCGGTTTTGATGATTTCAAACGTATTCATTGATAACCTCCTGTTCGACGACCGAAATTTTCTCAGCCACGATTTCACCGTCGCGCAGCTCGATTACGCGAGAGCATTTGTCAGCCAAATCATTGTCGTGCGTGACAATCACGACTGCGACGCCCTGTTTTCTGTTCAAATCAAACAACAGATTTTCAATCGCCTCGCTGTTTGCCGAATCGAGGTTTCCGGTCGGCTCATCCGCAAACAAAATTTTCGGTTCGCCGACCAGAGCGCGCGCAATGCAAACGCGCTGTTTTTCGCCGCCCGACAAATCTTTCGCACGGTTTTCGGCTTTATCCGCCAGCCCGACCAAATCGAGCACGCGCAAGCCTTTGACGCGAGCTTCCAAACCGGAAACGCCGCGAATCTTCAAAGGCAAAGTCACGTTTTCCAAAACCGTGTCGCGCCCGTTTAAGAAAAATTGTTGAAAGACAAAACCGAATTTTTCGTTGCGAAATCGGTCTTTTTGCCGCTCGGTATAAGCAGCGACGTTTTTTCCCTCGAAAACGATCTCGCCGCTCGAAGGCGCATCGAGACACGCGAGAAGATGCATCAGCGTTGATTTGCCGCTGCCCGATTTGCCGATAATCGCAACGCAATCGCCTGCGTCAATTTTTAGATTTATATTTTTAAGTGCCGTAAAAGCGTTTCCGCCGCTTTCATAAGTTTTAGACAGACCTCTGGCTAGGAGCATATAATTAGACCTCTGGTATATAAAGTAAAATATCTGAATTGCCGCGTTTTGTTACGCCTGAACAGGCGTGTGTGTTCCAAGAAAATGAAACGACTGTAACTTCGGAGAAAAACTACTCGTCTTTTAAAGACATTACATCATTAACTTTTTGTGCGATTTCTTCTTCACTTAATCCCCATCTTTGCAAAACTGTCAAGGCTGTTTGCAAATATTTTTGCGTATAAGGTACAGCATCGGCAATTGGAAAAATAATACAAACGGCTAGTAATGCATATTCAATTGATTTTTCGCGGTCGGGTACATCATTTAAGTAGTAAATTGCAAGATTTATTAAAGTCGATGCAACATCAGGCAAATAAGATTGCGGATTTGTTTCTGCTAATTGCCTGCCAATCTCTAACGCTTCATTATATTCTTTTAATGCTTTTTCATATTCTTTTAAATTCTTGTGCAAATTAGCCAGATTGTTCAGCGTACCTGCAGCATAAGGCAAATAAGATTGCGGATTTGTTTCTGCTAAATTTCGATAAATCTCCAATGCTTCATCATATTCTTTTAATGCTTTTTCATATTCATTTAAATTCTTGTGCAAAACAGCCAGATTATTTAGCGTCATTGCAACTTCCGATGATGATAAAGTTGGAGTAAATCGCCTAAGATATTGTTCATAATATTGCTGGGCTTTCGGAAATTTATTATGCTCCTGCAAAAATAAAGCATAATTAAAAAGGTTATATTGCGTCGCATGACTTTGAATCGAACGTTCGAAATAATCACTCACTTCAACAAACCGATTTGGATTATCAAAATTCACTTGTGCCGCCATTGCGAGAACATAAAATTCTTCAGAGTTATTTAGCAATTTCGGTAAAATCTCCGTCTCAAATTCATCTCGCTTTGCCAACAAGTGTTTCTGTTCATCCCGCATCTGTTCAAGCTCAATTTCCAAAACTGCACGCGCTTCGCCTATCTCGCCTTTGTCAAAGAAGTCTTTTGCCCTTTTTAACCGTTCCGTATTGATTTCGATTTTCTCAAACGTCGCCGCGAGCGATAAGACATCTTGCTTGAATTGTTCAATCAAAGAATTTAATTCGTTTATTTTTCCGCTTATTTTGAGGCGTTTTTCAGTATTGTTTTCCGGCGTTAAATCAAAAAGCTCCTGTTGCTCATTCAAACGTTCGAGCAAATCTTGATATTCATATGACTTGCCAAGCAACTGGTTGATATTGACGTTTGTGTTCTCATTGCCCTGAACATTGATGTTGACATTTCGGAGAGGAGTTTTGTCCATTGGCTTATTTTTGATTGAAGTTGATGCTTGAACTTCGATTTCCTTGAATATTCGTCGCGTTATCGCCGACTTGATAATTGATATTTGTCTCCGTGTTGGTTTGGGATTGTTCGAGTTTTTTGAGCAATCTGTCCAAACGCCTGGCGACATCAGGATTTTCTTTGAGACGGTCGGCGAGTCTTACTTTTACTTCGTTGTTTATGTCTTCATTATCGGGATATTTTTCCATCAAACCGAGTGTAATAAGGTCGTCGCCAATAAAAAGGCTCTTCACCGATTCCCAAATTTGCGCGCGTTGTTCAAAGCCTTCTTCAACAACTTTTTCCGTCAGCTTTTCTCCGCCCTTTTGCAAAAAAGGTGTGATTGCGTTAATCGCGCTGGTCGCAAGTGCCAAAATTGTCGTAGCTTCCATAAGAAATCGCTCCTTTCATTTTCATTCGGAATTGGGCTTCAATTTATCACAAATACTGTTTTAATGAACAATAAATAAAGAGAATTGCGGAAAACTAAAACAAGCAAAAAAGGTAAGAAACGCGAGTCATTTTTAGAGCAGTAATTATCGAATCATAAATACGCTCTTTGCGCCTCGCGTTTCTTACTTGTATGCAAAAACCAGCTTTTTATTTAATTTTCTTGAGCCGGAATTCCTGCTTGTTGTAAAAATGAACCATCTCGGTAACATTTCCGTTTGTGTCTTTAACAAAAATCACTTCTAAAGGCATTTCCCTGAGGAAGAAAATTGTTTCCGATTCCGGTAACAATTCGTATTTTTTCTCGCCGCCGAGCTGAATTTTAAGTTTGCCGTCTTCCGTCAGAACCGTAAAATTACCGGCTGTGCCAAACTGATATTGTCCCTTATAGCCCTCGAAAATCTTCGACTCAAGATTGATGATTGTTTTTTCCTTTGTCAGGTAATCAACCCAGCCGTATTCTGCTGCAACTGCGCGCATAATTTCATTGATTAGTTGATCTCCGTTATCAGAATTCGTCATCACTACTGCGCCCTGTCCGGTTTCGTTATAGGCGACAAGCGAACATCTGTAACCTTCGTTTGATCCCCCGTGAGAGAAACGCGCTGATGCGCCTTCGCCGGAAAGTGTTATTCCGAGTCCCCAGGCGCCAATTTGTTTTGTGAGCATTTGCCGCGCCATTTCAGGAGAAATAACTTTTTTGGATTTTCCGGCTCGCGCTTGCTGCAATTCGATGGCAAACCGTGCCAAATCCGACGGCGTCGTCCACAATCCGGCGGCAGCCATTTCCGGGTAAACGTGCCAGTTTCCCGCAATCTTTTCGCCTTTTGAGTTATGCGCTGCGGCGGCTTGCGAATGAAATTGGGCGGGAAGCGGCTGTTCGTAAGTGCTGTTTTTCATATCGAGCTTTTTCAAAACCGCGTCCTGCATCAATTTCGGGAACAATTTGCCCGAAACATCGGTCATTAAAAGCTGCATTACAGTGATTCCTCCGCCCGAATAGCTCCAGCGAGTTCCCGGTGCTTCCTGAACGCGAACGGGTTTCGTGTTTGCAGGCGCGCTTCCGTCGAGAATTTGTACAACGCTCGGCAGCGGTTTATCGCTCGCATAGCCGGGAAAGCCTGAAACGGTTAAGCCAGCACCGTGGCTGAGCAAGCCGCGCAAAGTTACTTTCCGTTCTTTGGTAAATTCATTTTCCGGCATTTTCCACGAAACCAGTTTTTTGTTCACGTCTTCATCGAGCGAGAATTTACCGTCCTGAACCATTTTGAGCGCAGCCATTGCCGCGACGGGTTTGCTGATTGAAGCTGCTTGAAACATAGTGTCAACGGAAATCGGCTCGTTCTTCCCGGCTTCTTTGACACCGTAGCTTCGCTGCCATTCGATTTTGCCGTTGTTGATTACGGCAACCGAAATGCCCGGCACTTTGTAATGCTTCATGCGGTCGGCGATGTTCATTTTTGCTGTTGATTCGCCTTTTATTTGAAACGGCGGCAGCAAACCGCTTTCTATGCGCCGAATTCTTTCCGAAACGGTTGATTTATCCTGCGATGTTTTCGACTCTGATGATTGAGCATTTGCAGGAATGCAAAATACGGCTTCAAGGGTAAAAACAATAGATAAACAAATGATAAGCGACAGCCTGAGAGATTTCATAAACTAAAAAACTTTCTTTCGGTTATTTTGTTTTGATAAATGACAAGAGGCTTTGCAGCCGAAATCCTGTGCAAAGCCTCTACGTTCTCCACCATTTTTTTGTTCTCTGATTTTGACTTACTCAGGTCGCAATTGAACTCCGGCAATTTTATCGTCTTTTGTCAAACCGATTGTCACCATCAAAAAATTATCCTGGAAATTTCGATAATTCACGCGATAACGGTAAATTCTCTTATCGTCTTTTTCGGTTCGTTCCATCAATTGAATATCAGCAAAGATGCCGAGCGATTTGAGATTTTCTCCGGCTTGCTTGATGCGGTCGGGAAAAAGCGCGGCTGCGGCTTCGGTTGTGAACATTTCCTGCGAAACTTGTCCGGCGGCGGTTTTTTGCAGAAAATCTTTAACGAAAGCCGTGACTTTCGGCTCTTTGTCTTCAATCGCTTTGGCGACGGGCGCGGCGAGCGCCGAGTTATAAATCGCGGCGACTCCGTGTGCTATTTTTTTCTCGTTGGCGTTTATCAGATTGGCGAAAACAATGACGGTTAGTTTGTCGTCGGGAAAACGGCTAATCATAGCTTTGAAGCCTTGCCAGGCGCCGCCGTGTTCGATGATGCGATGACCGTTGACTTTGCCGAGCATCCAGCCGAAACCATATCCAAAGGTTTTTCCGTCGTTTAATTTTGCCGGCGTCCAGCTTTGTTCGAGAGAAGTTTTCTTTAAAAGTTTGTCGCCGTTGAGTGCGGCGTCCCATTTCGCCATATCATAAACAGTTAGATATAACGCGCCGTCGGCGGTCGTATTAACAGATGGCGAAACCCATTCCTGATTTTTGATTTCGCCTTTGACG
>DASVTY010000019.1:0-16402 GCA_036387315.1 Pyrinomonadaceae bacterium | reverse complement strand
AGAGATAACGCACGACGCGGGTTTGCAAAAAGCGTCGTTTCCGGCGCTCGATGAATTTTGCGAGCGCGCATTAACTCTAAAAGAAAAGCTCGCCGCCGTTTTGATTCAACTGCCGCCGCAGTTTGAAGCCGACGAAGAGCGAGTGCGCGCATTGCTGGAATTTCTTCCGCGCCTTCCGAAAGAGATTCGGTTTGCGGTCGAATTCCGCAGCCGCTCGTGGTTTAAAGGCGAAACGCTCGACGTTTTACGGAAATATAATGTCTCGCTATCATTAACTGAAAGCAGTTTTATCCCGCGCCAATTTATGTTTGAAGCCGCCGGAAAATTAACCGCCGATTTCGTTTACGTCCGGTTTATGGGCGAGCGAGATTTGACCCGGTTTGATTGCATTCAGCGAAAACAGGATGAAAATTTGTGGCTGTGGTTTGAAGTTTTGTCCGAAATAAAAGCTCCGATGTTCGTTTATTTCTCAAACTTTTACGAAGGCTTCGCCCCGACCAGCGTTAACAAATTGAAACGAATGTTTCGTCAGGAAACGACGGATTTTTCAGAACTCGAAAACCAACCGTCACTTTTTTAAAACGCTTGCGTGAAGCGGAAATGCAATTGTCCCTGTCGCAGACGGTAAACTGCGGGCGGGGCGGGCGCGGTTTGCGGAACGAGAAATTCCGGCGGGTTGAGCAAATAGCCGTAATCAACCGCAAACGAACCGCCAATCGGCAGCCTTAAGCGGACGCCCAAACCGACTGTGTTCGTCCATAACGCCCGCAAATTATAATTGTCAACGTCGGCTGGAGTTGACGCGCGCGGCTTGAAAATCTCGCCGACGCGGCGGAAAACATTGCCCCCGTCATAAAACGGAACGGCTTGAAAGAAACTTGTCAGCGGCACGCGCGCTTCGAGATTAAGGATTGCCAGCGCGTTTCCGCCGACCGGAACTGTGAATGGCGGAATAAAAATTTGATTACCTTCTCTGTCTCGGAATTGCGCTTGCGGAACGATGACGCGGCGCGGTCCGGCTTCTTCAAATGCGAAACCGCGCAAAGTCGTCGAACCGCCGCCAAAAAACCGTTCGCTAATCGGCAGCGAGCGGTCGGTCTCGTCAATCGTCCCGTTGCCGTCGCGGTCGCGCACCGAGAAAAGCGAAGCCGCGCCGAGCGTCGCGCGTCCGGCGAGGACAGTGTTATTCAGACGCTTGAATTGAAAATATCTCTGATAAGTCGCGTTGATGCGATTAAACGAAACGTTCCCGCCCAAAAACTGCGCCGAAAGCTGATAATCAACTGATAAAAAATCGCCCGTCGTCGCGTCGGTCGCATTGTAGCGGCACGGATCGCCTTCTTCGCCCGTACGGATTCTTTCGAGCAGCGAGCGGCGATTATTGCAGTTTTGTCTGGTGTCGCGCGCAAAAGTCGCGCCGACGCCGGAGATTCTGACGATTCTGTCGGGCTGCAAAAGCGGCGCGACGAGCAGACTGGCGGTGTTGAAAATCCGCACGTCTTCGTAGCGGTAGCGAACGAATAACAAACTGCGCGTGCGGCGGCTAAGCGTCCGGCTGGTTTCGAGATTAAACGATAAACGATTGATCGAAGGCTCGCCGGTTTTTGCTCCGAACTCGTCAATCGGATTGCCTTCTTCGTCGAGTCTTTGAACGATTCCCATCGCTCCCTTATCGAGCGTCGTGCGGAAAAATCTGGTCACGCCCGTATCGCGCAGATATTGCGCGGTAAACGTCAAAGGCGCAAAACGACCGCTCGCTTCGCGCATAAAACGCGGATTGGTGAAATTAAGCTGAACGAGCTGCTGCCGTTGGCTCATCTGAATTCGCGCGCCGCCCTGATACAAACGACCGAGCAGATTAACGTGGCGAATATCAACAAAACCGCGCGCGCCTTCGTCGGTCGAATAACCGCCGCCGTAGCTTAAAATGCGCGGCGGAGATTCTTCGATGTTGATAAAAACGTCGCGCAGCTCGCCCGTGCCGTCGTCTTTTGTTCCGGCTGGTTCGGTCGTGATATTTGCCTGACGAAAAGCGTCGGTCGCGTACAAATTGCGCTCGCTTTCGGTCAATTGGTCAGCCTGCAAAAGTTGTCCGGGTTTAATCGGAATTGATTCGAGAATAGACTCGTTTTTGACGTTTTCGTTGCCGACGGGCAAGATGCGATTGATAAAAGTTTTTGCGCCTTCCTGTTTAATCGTATAAATGACCTTAACGGCTTTCTCGTTCGGATTCTGGCTCGGCACGTCTTCAGTTGAAAACTCGCTGCGAGCTTCGATATAACCTTCGCGCGCATACAAATCGAGAATTCTGGTGTTTCCCGTCCGCATCCGCGCGCGAGACCATTCTCTGCCGGCGAGGGGCGGCAATTCGGCTTTTAAACGGTCATCGGAAAACGCTGTGTTGCCGACAATTTCAACGTCGGAAACGCGAGTTAGAAGTCCTTCGGTGACGGCGAATGTGATAATCAGATTTTCGCCATCGGGCGAAACACCCTGTAGAGCGCGGGCATCGGCTTGGCGATAACCTAATTCGCGCATCAAAGTTCGGATTGTCCCGACATCATCCGCTAAAATTTCTCTGCTCGTATAGCCGCGCCCATAACCGACCACCGGAATGATTCCGAGAGCATTGGCTTCCTGTGACCGCAAAGCCGGACGGACTTCTTCAATCGGCAATTTGTCCGTGCCGGTGATGCGAATTTCGGTCAAACGCAAACGTCGGTTCAAGTTCGCGCGATATGTCACGTGCGCTTCTCTGCCCTGAAAATTTGTGCCGCTGAGCAAATTGCAAGCCGCTTGAGAATTGTTCAGAAAGGTTGCGGCTTCGTCCGGCGTGATTTGCTCGATGCCGCACACAGGCGTCACCTCGGCGAAAAAGTAGCCTTGTTCCTGAAAATGATTTTCCAACCGTCGTTCGCCTTCAACAATTGCCGAAAAATCGAGAGTGCCTTCGCGTTTTATTGGCAGCAAATTGCGTTGGGTGGCTTCGCTTAAATCAATTTCTTTGCCCGCTTCATTTTCGATTTTGACTTCGACTTTGGCATTGACGTTTCCGGTAATTTCGATGTCCACCCGGTTGTTTTCTGAATCAAGCGTGATCTTCGGGTCCTGGATATTAGCTCCGAGAAAATCGGCTTCAACCAGCTCGCCCCGGATTTTATCAATGTCTTCATTTAATCTTTCGCGCGTAAAATATTTGCCGGTTTTCAATTGCAGCTCATCGAGAAGTTTGGCGTTATCAAATCCAACAATATTGAGATTGAATGTTCCGACGCGGGCTTGTGTTCCCGGCACGACGTTAAAAACAGTATTAACTCGCGTTTCGCGTTCGGACGGCTGCTGTGTGAAGCTGACTTGAGCGTTGTAGTAGCCGCGCAGCCGCAAATAGCTTTGAATTTGGTCGGCGCTCTGCTCCAAAGCTCTCTGACTGACTGTTGTTCCGGGCGTTAATAAATTCAAACGGAGCAGCAATTCCTGTTCGGTAATGTCCTTTTCGCCTTCCTGCGCTCCGAGATTTAGGACGACGCGCTCGATGCTGAGCGTGCGGCGGACAACAAATCGAACACGCAGGCTGCGCTGCGATTGGTTGCCTGCCTCAAGAACCTCTACGCGCGCCGCAGCAACCTGCTTCGATTCGTAAAGCGCCTGCAAAGCCTCGCGCGTTTTAACCGCTGAATAATTATTATCGAGATTTTGGCGGGCAATGTTTTCGAGCCGTTCACGCATTACTGCGTCCTGCCCGGAGTTTTCAAATGTAACTTCGACCGCCGAAATCGGCACATCTTCAAAGTCGTTTTGCGCGAAAGCCGACGACGGCGCAAAACACAGCGCCAAAAACAGAATCGCCGAACGCAAAAACGGAGCGGCAAAATACAGAAATGCGCGCCGCGCTTTTGTCGGCTTAATAAAATTCATTAAAAACGGCTGCTGCAATCGCAAAACTCGCTAAAATCTTCTTCTGAATCTAACTTCAAAACTAAAGTTGTCTCGTCGCCCTGTGACGTTCGTCAGCGGCGCTTGTTCGTATTGCGCGACAAACGACATTTTGTTTGAAAGACGATATTCGAGAGCCAAAACCTGATTTTGGTCGGCTGAGAAATTCGTCGAATAAGTTATCAGCAGATTTCTGTTAATCTGCCTGCCGACCGTCAATCGCGCGCCCGGATTGATTCCGCGCTGCCCGGCGAGAACCGGGTCAATTTCAAAACGATTCAAACCGAAAAGCTTGTCGGTCGCGCGTCGAATCGGAGCGTTAATAATATTTTCGGTCAAAACGCCCGCCGCTGTGTTGATTCCGGTTTGCGCCAGAGACGGAATGCCGCCTTCGGTGTTGGTCAAATTTCCGGTTGTGACGAGCGAGACGACATCCGCCTGCGGCAAACCGGGGTTTGAGCGCAACGTGACGTTGAGCGATTCCGGCTCGGCAATCGGTCCGCTGGCGCTCAGAAAAACCTGATAAGCGCCGATGTCCGATTCCACCTGAGCGTTGATAATCGGGGAGGCATCGGGTTCACCCGGAAAATCAATGACCGCGCGCTGAATGTCGTAACGCTGGTCGTTGAGCAAAACGACTGTGCCGGACGTGACCGAAACTCTCCCTGCAATAACGGGTTCGCTCGCGTCGCCCGTCACACTCAAGCTGACCGATCCGGTAATATCCGCAATATTGTTGCGGACGACGAGCGCGTCGCGTCCTTCGACCCGAATATTGATGCGAGTCGTTCCGCCTTCCGTTGTCGCTCCGCCGCCTTCGGTAATCGAGCCTGCTTGCCGACGGCTTAGGAAATCCGCCAGATTGATGTCTCTCGTGTATTCGATGCGGTCGGCAAAAATATCGCCGGTAATTACCGAATTCAAAACTCCGTTTTCGGTTCTGCCGCCGATTTGCAAATCAACGTCGCCGCTCGTGCGGAAATCCGGCGGCAGCGGAACGCTCACGTCGTCGCCGCGCACGCCCAATCTGAAACTTTGCACTGCGAAGCCTTCGAGAACCGCGCCGCCCGATGCGACGACGCGCCCGCCGCCGAGTCTGCCTTCAATCGAAGGTATCTGCACCTGCTTCGAGTTGAACAAAATCTGCCCGGTCAAATTAGATAAACTAAGACGCGAATCGCCGATTAGCGTCGCAAATGCTGCGTTTTCCAGATTTGCCGTGCCGACAAAACGCGGATCGGCGGTCGTTCCGCTAACTCGCGCCGAAATATTGGCGAAACCGGCAAAGAACTGATTCGGCGAGATCGAATTTAAAATACCAAGATTGATTCGCCCTTCTACGGCGAGATTATTCGTTCCCTCGCCGCTGAAAAACGCCGTTCCGCTAATCGCCAAATCCGAGCCGGAACCTGTAAAGCGCGTGCTGTCGAAAGTTATCTGCGATGTCGTAAAGCTCACAAGAAGCGGATCGGTCGCCGATAGAACTACGTTTTCGACCTGCAAAGTCAGTTGCGAAAAACGCGCAGTTCCGCGCAGATTGTCGGTCGAGAAAATCAGATTTCCGTTGGCATCGCGTTCTCGCAGATTTCCTCCGAACGTAGCTGTCCCGGTCGCGCGCCCGCCGAGCGTCATAGTGCCTTGCGGCTGTACGAGCGCGGCGAGCGGAGCGAGATCGGTGTTGTTAAAAGCGGTTTCGGCGCGGAAAGGCAGAGTCGGATCGCCGAAATTAAGCGTAGCAGTCGCAACTTGCTGTTGTCCGGCGATGTCTGCGGTTAAATTCGCGGTCAACTGTTGATTTTGCGTGCGCCCGACAAAGCTGACGTTTCCGAGAGCGCGGTCGGCGACGGTGATGTCGCGCCCTGCGCCTTCAAAATTGATGTTAAATGTCGAAAAGTCAGTCAGTCTTCCGGTTCCGCTTGCCGTCAAATTAATGATTCCGGTTATATTCGGAGCATTCGCCGCTGATTCGCCCAGGAACGCGCGGACTTTGGAAATCGGGATATTTTGCGCCGTTGCGGTTAAATCGAAAAGCTCTGTTTTCTGATTGTAAGTTCCGGCAGCGGTCAAAGTTCCCTGATCAAAGCTCGCGTTCAAGCGTTCAATTCGGGCGACTGTGCCGTCAAAGACGACGCGCGTATCGAGATTTTGAAAAGATTCTCCGGCAATCGTGCCGTTTGCCGCCGAGATTTCGGCAGTTCCCTGAATCGCGCCGGGTAAGCCGGTTAACTCAATTCTTCCGGTCGTCTCTGCGTTGACGCGCTGCAAAAAGCCGGGCAAGCTTTCTGCCGGAATCGCGGCGATAATGTTTCCCAGATTAACGCGCTGGAGATTGGCGTTGACCGAAATATTGTTTTGTCCGACGCGCGGCGCGGTAATGTCAAAATTAACTCGCCCGCCGTCCGCCTGCGCTAATAATCCGTTTCGCAATTCGGTCGCGGCGGGCGAAACGAAAACATCTGTCGAAAGCGAGCCGAGCGTGCGATTGTTGGCAATCAAAGTTTCGAGACTTGCGCGCCCGTTGATTGTCGGATCAGTCAGATTTCCGGTCAAAGTCCCTTTAAAGCTGACATTTCCGACAAGCTCGATTCGATTTTCGGCAAGCTGCCTGTCAACTGCTGGCGCAACGTCGAGAGCCGCAACTAGACGCTGCAATTCTTTGGCGTCCGAAGAATTGAGCGCGACTTGCAGATTAGAGTTCGCGCCTTCCAAATCGAAACGTCCTGAAGCTGTTAATTCAGTGTTTTGAGTATTAAAACGCGCGGTTTCGATGTCGAACAAACCATTCGTCGCGCGCACGGCGAGCGTCCCGGAAAGCGGCACGCGGTTCGCGGCATCGCGCCCGGCTTCGGCGGTAAAATCGGCGTTTAAAGTGCCTGAAGCGCGGCGAAAATCCGTACCGGGAAAAGTTAAATCGGCTCTGCCCGTCGCAGTTCCGGCGATGGGCACGACTTGCCCGCCGACGAGCGTTAAAATTTTAGCGACATCGAGATTTTCAAAGTTCGCGTTGATTCTCGAAGTCCCGCGATTTCCGAGCGCGAGATTTATGTCACCGCGCACGTCACCGCCGACGAGCTGAGCGTTCAAATTTGAAAGCTCAATTCCCGCGCTCGAAGCGACAACAGAAGCGCGCGCCGCTCCAACATTTAAGCTGCCGACCGCGCCGCCGCCCAAGCTCAAATCCATACTCGCGCGATAACGACCGGAAGGCTCAACGACAAAAACCGGACGAATGAGCCGGACGTTGCTTAAAGTCCCGCCTTCGGGCATGCTCGCGCTGCGCGCTAGTGTCACGTTTCCGGCGTTGATGTCGCCGGACGAGCCTTCGATTCTTTCGCCGACAACTCGCAGACGAACGCCCGCGATATTCAAGCTGCCGAGAGTAGCCTGCGCGGTTTGCAAACCGCCGATTTGCAGATTTGCGGCGATGACGTTCGTGGTGTTGCCGACGTTTTCGACATCAACATTGCGAGCGCGTAAATCTCGAATTCTTGCGCCTTCTGCCGTTACATTTGCCGCCGCCACTGTTTCGGCGTTTGCCGTCACGGCGTTACTGCGAGTGTTTATCGAAACACCGCTCGCGTTTAAATTCTGTATATTTGCCTGATCGGTTTGCAGATTTTGCGCCTGCAAATTACCGATTTGGACGTTTGTGTTTTCGCGGTCGCGAACGCGGACGTTAGCCGCGCGAACGCCGCGCAAATTTATATCTTCTCTGACAACAGAATCGGCGCGCAGGCTGCCGATTGTCGCATCGGTTCCGGCGTCGGAGTTTCTGATTTTCACATTTGAAGCGCGCGCGCCGCGCACTCTCGCGTCAAACGCTTCGAGCGTTCCCGTCGAAGCCGAACCGATTGTTGCGTCCAATTGCCCGTCGGTGTATTCGGCAACCGCGTCATTTAAAATCAGCGTCGTAACGTTGCCGTCGGGAAAACGGGCGGATGCTGCTTGCAGCTCGCCGAGCCAGCGGAAATCCGTGCCGGTTCCCATCACTTTTCCGGCGACTTGCATTAAATTTAATTGGAAATCGCCAAAGGTGAGCAGTTCGGCGACGGCTTTGCCGTTTGCTTCGTAAGTTTCGTTTGCGCCGACAACGGAAGCATCTGCGCGCAAGCCTCTAAGCCGAATGTTATCAACGGCGATTGCGTCGGATTGAATTTCGCCGTTAATCGCATATTTATCGTTTCCGTTTTCACTTCCGCCTTCGATTGTGCCGACGAAATTGCCGATTCCGCGCAAAGCGGCTTCGGATTTGATAATTTCGCCTGCCTGCTGCAAATCAATATTCGCCTGTTGAACATCAAGACGATATTTGAGATTCTCCCAATCTTCGAGCCTGCCGGTTAAAGTTGTGTTCGCAACCGGCGATTTTAGATTTAATTCCTCAATGTTGGCGTAAGTTTCCGTGGCGACTCCGCGCAAACGGATGTCAATTGGCTCGACTGGTTTTCCGTTTTGGTAAGTCAACGTCGAATCGGTCGCGGTTAAATCGAATCGGAATCGGCGATTTTCGACCTCGCGCTCTGATTCGGAAACGCCCGCTTCGGTTTCTAAAAGAAGCGCGACGTTGCGCGCGTCGCCCGTTAAATCGTAGCGGCGGTCTCCGTAATGCACGACGGAGTTCCGCACGCTAAATTTCATCGTGTTGAAGTTAAACCGCAGATTCGATTCTTCCTGTTCGGGAATTTTTATCCGATGAAAATTCGAGCGCCCTTCTTCGTCAAAAGTCACCCACGCTTCGAGTCCGTCAACTTCGGTCGAATCGAGCCGGACGGTGCGGTTTAAATTTAAGGCGTATAAATCTGTAACGGTCGCGTCGAGCTTGAGATATTTGACGAAGGCGAGCTTTTCGCCGGTTTCTTTGTCGTAAAGATTGACGTCGTGCATCAGGATGCCGAGCGGCGCGAAAGTCTGTTCAAATTGTCCGATTTCCGCCCTGATGCCCATGTTGTCCATTTGCACTACGAATTGCCGTTCGATATAGCGAGCGACATACCCGGTGCGAACGGCGAGAAAACCGGCAATTATCAATGCCACAATCAAGACGAGCGGAATCAGAGCGAGAATTAAAATGTTTCGGCGCGAAAACCAGCCTCGCGGCGCGGGGGCATCACCGTCGTTTGTTTCCTGCTCGACTCTTTCGTCCCGAATTTCTTCTTCAGGCACGCGGTTTTCTTCGTCAGCCATAAATCCGTAAATCGTAAATTGTAAGCTGTAAACGGTAAATAGGAGAGGTTTTTAATTTACCATTTACCATTAACTATTTACCACTAAAGAGGCACGTTTTCGACAACTTCAAGCTCGAAGCCTTCGAGCGCGTTGACGCGCGGCGGATGATTCGACAAAAGCCGAATTTTTCGCAAGCCCAAATCGTGAAGAATCTGCGCTCCGATGCCGTAATCTCGGTTTGCGCCGTAACCTGTGATGCGCGCGGCTTCGGAAAATGTCATCGCTTTTTCCTGCATCAATTTATAAGTTTCAAGCTGTTTGACCAATCCTAAATTGTTTTCGCGCTGGCGCAGGTAAAGAATCACGCCTTTGTCGTTTTCGGCGATTTTGCGCAGCGCCGAATGCATTTGCAAAGCCGTTCCGCCGACTTTAACGCCGAACAGTGAAAAAGTTACATTTTCCGTTTGAACACGCACCAGAACAGGTTCGTCAGTGACGGAAACATCGCCCTTGACGAGCGCCAAGTGTATGTCATCATTAATAACGTTTCTGTACGCAATAGCACGAAACTCGCCGAAACTGGTGGGCAAAACGGTTTCGACAATGCGCTCGATAAGCTGTTCTTTTTCCATTCGCCAGCGAACAAGCTCGGCGACCGAAATAATTTTCAAATCGTGCTTGGCGGCAAATTTTTCCAAATCCGGCATCCGCGCCATCGTCCCGTCTTCGTTCATTATTTCGCAGATCACGCCCGCCGGATAACAGCCCGCGATTCTGGCAATGTCAACGCTCGCTTCGGTTTGTCCGGGGCGCACGAGAACGCCGCCGCTTTTCGCGCGAAGCGGAAAAATGTGACCCGGACGCGCTAAATCTTCCGCTTTTGTGTCGTGAGCGACGGCAGCTTGAATCGTACGGGCGCGGTCTGCGGCGGAAATTCCGGTCGTCACGCCTTCGCGCGCTTCGATTGAAACCGTAAATGCCGTGCCGAAGCTCGAAGTATTTTCCGAAACCTGCGGCGGCAGCTTTAATTCATCGCAGCGTTCTTCCGTCAGCGGCAAACAAATCAGCCCGCGCCCGTGCGTTGCCATAAAATTGATGATTTCCGGCGTGACTTTATCCGCCGCGCAAACCAGATCGCCTTCGTTTTCGCGGTCTTCATCGTCAACGATGATAATCATTTTGCCAGCCGCAATATCGGCGGCGGCTTCTTCGATTCCTACCAGCATCGCCGTTTATGTTAGCCGAAAACGCTACGGTTTAGCCACAATGAATTTTATGAGGAAAAATAAAAAGATTTGAATTTAATGTAAGAGAAATTTTCACCGCCGAGACGCGGAGACGCCGAGGGAAATTAAAAGAAAAGAGAGTTTTTTATTTAAAGTGGGTATATTCTCTCCCCTTTCTTAACCTTTGCGTCTCCGCGTCTCGGCGGTGAAAAAATCTTTTTTTTTATCTTCGGCTGGAGAATGTTTTGAAGCTTGATTTGAAGTGATTAAAGCCACCGAACCGATGATAATCGCCGCTCCGACGAGCATTTGCAGAGACAAAGCTTCGTTCGCCAAAGCCCAGCCCAGCAAAACGGCGACAACCGGATTTACGTAAGCATAAGTCGAAACAATTGACGGCGAGGCATTTTTGAGCAGCCAGCTATAAGCTGTAAACGCGATAATCGAACCGAAAACGATTAGATACGAAAGCGCCAGAATCGAATTTTGCGAAACCGTGTCTGGATTAAATCGCGCCCATTCGCCGTTTGCGCTGCCGAATAAAAACAAAACCGCGCCGCCCGAAAGCATTTGCATCCCGGAAGCCAAAACCGGCGATTTCGGCGACGGAGCTTTTAATCCGTATAATGAACCGCAAGCCCACGAAAATGCCGCTCCGACGACCAGCAAAGCGCCGAAAATCTGCATCCAGCCGTTTGTCGAATCGTTTGTCGTAACGCCGTTTCCAATCAACAGCCAAAGCCCGACGAAACCTAAAACCAAACCTAAAATGACTTTTAAATTCGGACGCTCGGCTTTTAAATAAAGCCAATTTAATAAAACGATCCAGAGCGGTTCG
The DNA here is from genome assembly GCA_036387315.1 of Pyrinomonadaceae bacterium. GTDB lineage: Bacteria > Acidobacteriota > Blastocatellia > Pyrinomonadales > Pyrinomonadaceae > JALZCH01. The sequence continues at coordinate 5,239 of DASVTY010000019.1, read as the reverse complement.
ACCGCGACGAGCAAAGCCGCCAAGCCGGACGGAATGTAATGCTGCGCCCAGACAACGCCGCCGTTGCCGCCCAAAAGCAGCAAAATTCCGACAATCATGCTGGTTCGCCAATGCAGCCAAGTCGGTTTTTCGTACTCGCCCGAAAACCGCGCTATCGCATAAAGCGCCGCGCCCGCGACTAAAAACCGCGTGCCTGCCATTAAAAACGGCGGCAGAGTTTCAATCGCATATTTGATGGCGATATAAGTCGAACCCCAAATCAAATAAATCGCCGCAAATGACGCGATGAGCAGCAAAAGGCTGCGTTCCGCAGGTTTTCTATTTTCCAAAGCAATTTCCGATTGCATCTTTTTTCCCTCCTTGTTAAAAAATCAGTCTTTTTTGCGCGTTCTTTTGACGGCAAGCTCCTGTTTGCTTTGTTTGAGCGGAAGCGCGGTTGTTTCCTTGACTGTTTGCAAAACAACCGTCGTTTTCGTCGAATGAACGTGCTCCAAATCACCGATTTTTTCGCGCAATAAAACTCCCAATTCCTCGGCGTCGTGCGTTTTAACTTTTAATAAATAACAATCTTCTCCGGCTACGTGATGCACTTCCAACACTTCTGGCATTCGCGCCAGAGTCTCCGCCGTTTCGCCGTGCCGGTCATCGGTTCGCACCAAAACAAAAGCCGTCAGCCCGAAACCCAGTTTCCGCGCATCCAATTCGGCGAAAAAACCGCGCACGTAACCGCGCTCTTCGAGCTTTCGCAAACGCTCCAAAACAGCCGACGGCGCAAGATTAACCTGACGCGCGATCTCAACATTGGAGATTCGGGCATCTTGCTGAAGAATACTCAGTATTGCCTGGTCTATTTCGTCAATCATTCTCTTAATCCATCCATTACTAGAATAATATTCTGAATTAAAGAAATCAACCCTGATTTTGTCGTTTTTGGCAAAACGATTTCTGTTTTGCAATTTCCTTTGCCTGTCATTACTTTGAACAAGTGCGTTTCGCGTTTTTTCTCGCCTTTCGTTATTTTCGCCAGCCGCGCCGAAGCGTTCTCGCGCGATTAACCGCGTGGGCGGCAATCATCGGAATCGCTTTCGGCACGGCGGCGATGATTGCCGCGCTCGCCCTTTCTAACGGTTTCAGGCAGGCGATTCAGGAAAAAATTCTCGCTAATACTCCGCACGTCACAATTTTTCGCACCGACGGCGGAGAAATCAGTGATTGGAATGAATTAAACGAAAAAATTCAGCAAATCGAAGGCGTCGAAAAAATTTCCGCGCAAAGTTTTAACAACGCTTTGTTAATCGGAAAAACAGATTCCGCGTTCGCGGTTTTGCGTGGCTCGCGGGAAAAATCAAACATCTCAAATCTGAAATCTCAAATTCTAAACAACAACGAACAACAAACAACGAACCAAATCAAAATCGAACTGGGCAGGATTCTGGCTGAAAAGACCGGGTTAAAAACGGGCGACGCGGCTGAAATCGTTTCTGGAAGCGGGCAAATCGGTGAAAGTTTCGCTCCGGTCTCTAACGCTGTTGAAATTGCGGGAATTTTTGAAACCGGGCTTTACGAATACGATTCGACCTGGATTCGGCTTTCGCTTGAAGACGCGGCGATGCTTACCGGCAAAAATCTCTCGACTGTTTCGATAATCGCCGTTGAAACCGCAAACATTTACAAATCGAACGAAACGGCGAGAAAAATATCCGAACAAATCGGCGCGGATTATAAAATTCTCGATTGGCGGGAAGCGAATCGCCCGCTTTTTGCGGCGCTCGCTCTCGAAAGGCGAATCGCGCTACTAATTATCGGTTTAATAATTTTCGTCGCGGCTTTAAACATTACAACGACGCTCGCTTTGTCGGTCAGTGAACGGCGTTTTGACATCGCCGTTCTCAGAGCTTGCGGCGCGCGCGCGCGAAAAATCGTTTCAATCTTTCTGATTGAAGGCTTGATACTGGCTTCAATCGGTTTGATTGCGGGCGTTTTGCTCGGAGTTTCAGTTTGTTTTCTTGCCAATCAATTCGATTTAATTCATCTTCCCGCAGATGTTTACGAGGTCGGGAGCATTTCTTTACAGGTAAATGCCGGGGAAGTTTTGTTGATTGCCGCGATGGTTTTGTTTTTGAGTTTTCCGGCAAGCGCGATTCCGGCGCGGGCGGCAGCGCGAATGCGTCCGCTAGAAAATCTTAAAAATTGAACCCGATTAGTTCTTTTTTGAAGGCAAGCCAACCGCAGAAGAAACTTCTGGCTTCTAACGACGCACTTCAATATAATCGTCGGCACTACCTAATCGTAAGAAGGGCGGTCGGCATCTAAACTTTTATGTTTGAACGATACACGGAAAAGGCTCGTCGCGTGATTTTCTTTGCCCGCTACGAAGCCTCAAATTACGGCTCGAAAACAATTGCGCCCGAACATTTGCTGCTCGGGCTGGTGCGCGAGGACAAAACTCTGGCGAATCGCTTTTTCACCGCGCGCTCGTCTTTTAACGCAGACCTCATCCGGCAGGAAATCGAAAGTCGCAGCGTCCGCCGCGAAAAATTGCCGCAAACAATGGAGCTTGCCTTGACGCAGGAAACCAAGCGCGTTTTGATTTTTGCTTTTGAAGAAAGCGACCGTTTGCAAAATCGTTACATCGGCACGGAACATCTGCTTCTCGGATTGCTGCGCGAAGAACGCTCGATGGCGGCGGAAATTCTGTTTGAGCGCGGGCTTCGTCTGAGCGCGGTGCGCGAGCTGATAATGGATCAAAACGGCGTTCATGCGGCGCAAAAGTCAGGTGCGCCCAATCTGGATGAATTTTGCCGAGATTTAACCGAAGCGGCTTACCGCGACCGGCTCGACCCACTTGTCGGTCGGCAGCCGGAAATCGAGAGAATAGTGGAAATTCTTTCGCGCCGCACGAAAAACAATCCGCTTTTAATCGGCGAGCCGGGCGTCGGCAAAACCGCCATTATCGAAGGCTTGGCGCAGCGCATTGTGTCGGGCGACGTACCGGCGCAGCTTGAAAACAAACGAATTTTGCAACTCGATTTATCATCCGTCGTCGCCGGAACGAAATATCGCGGTCAGTTTGAAGAGCGGCTCAAAAATATTCTCAAAGAATTACAGGAAAATACGCACTACATCGTTTTTATTGACGAAATTCATACTCTGGTCGGCGCGGGAAATTCGGAAGGCTCTTTGGACGCCGCAAATATTTTAAAACCCGCTTTGTCGCGCGGCGAAATCCAGGTAATCGGCGCGACGACTCCGCGCGAAGCCCGCAAATCAATCGAAAAAGACCGCGCGCTCGAACGGCGTTTTCAAACCGTCAAAGTGACGCCGCCGAACGAAGCCGAGACTTTGCAGATTTTGGAAGGTCTGCTCGAAAAATACGAATCTTTTCACGGCATCCGTTACACCGAAGAAGCCTTGCAGGCAGCCGTGACGCAAACCGTGCGTTATTTGCCCGAACGACATTTGCCCGATAAAGCGATTGACGTTTTGGACGAAGCCGGAGCGCGCGTCAAACTGCGCGGAGCGCGTAAAGACGATTACGCCGAAGTCGCCTGGCAGCAGACCGTCAAAAGCTGGAGCAAAGCGACCGACAACGACGAACGGCTTTTTAATTTGGAGTTAAACACTCTTGAAGACGGATTCTCGTCTGCGGGCGTGACGCGCAACGACATTGAAGAAGTTATCGCGCGCTGGACCGGAATTCCGATTGCTTCGGTCAAAGAAAACGAAGCCGAAAAATTGCTGAAAATCGAAGAAGATTTAAAAACTTCGGTCGTCGGGCAGCGGCAGGCAATTTCAGCTCTGGCGCGAGCAATTCGGCGTTCACGCGCCGGTTTGAAAAGCGTCAAACGCCCGGTCGGTTCGTTTTTGTTTTTAGGCGCGACCGGAGTCGGAAAAACCGAAGTCGCCCGGCGATTGGCGGAATTTCTGTTCGGTTCGGAAAAAGCTCTGATTCGTCTCGATATGAGCGAATTTATGGAAAAACACACGGTTGCGAAATTAATCGGTTCGCCGCCGGGTTACGTCGGACACGAAGAAGGCGGGCAGTTGACCGAAAAATTGCGCCGCCAGCCTTATTCGGTGGTGTTATTGGATGAAGTCGAAAAAGCGCACCCCGATTTGTTCAATGTTTTGCTGCAAGTTTTTGAAGACGGCGTGCTGACCGATTCTCACGGAAATACAGCCGATTGCCGCCATGCGATTTTTATAATGACTTCAAACATCGGCGCGCGGTTTATCCAAAAACGCGCTTCGCTCGGTTTTCAGGCAAACGGCGAAAAGACGCGCGAGAAACTGGAAGAAAACGTTTTGTCCGCCGTGCGGCAGACTTTCAGCCCCGAATTTCTCAACCGTTTGGACGAAATCATCATTTTCGATGAACTCGGCGAAGAAGATTTGCTCGAAATCGTTGATTTGCAAATCGGCGGTTTAAATCAAACGCTTGCCGAACGCGGCTGGATCGTGCAGTTAACGACCGAAGCGAAAAAATGGCTCGTCGAAAAAACTTGCGGCGACCGCAGCTACGGCGCCCGCCCGTTGCGACGCGCTTTGCAGCGTTATGTCGAGGACCAGCTCGCGGACGCCGCGATTTCCGGCAAGCTCGCGCGCGCTGAAGTAATCGAAGTGTTTGAACACGAAGACAAGCTTGATTTTCGCATTTTGAGTGAGAAAAACGAGATTGAAGAAGCTTTGAATTTTGAATTGTCGGATTTGAAGTAAGCTTCAATCAATTAGGCGCAACTGTCAACTATCAACTTTCAACTATAAACTGTTTTGCAGAAATCCATCGTTTCTTTGCAAGACAGTTTATAGTTGAAAGTTGATAGTTGACAGTTGCTTTGTCATTTGGGAGGCTTGATTATTTTCCGAGGCATTTCCTGATTTGGCGTTTTGTCTGTATAATTCCTAGCTTTGTTGGGATGGAGCGTGAAAAAGCAACCAAGACGAAAGGCAAACGAATCCTAATCGCGTTGTCCGAGAGGTTAGCATCGCAAACGAGAAAATTAAATTTGAAACGTCGAACAATCGTTTCAGACGGTTGTTCCGTGAATCTCAATAATCGTTCGGCGAGCTTTTTTATTATGCCCGTTAAAACAGAATTTAAGGGAAAAGCATTTATGCAAATTTTTCGCGTTTTTCGGTTTGCGCTGGTGAGCGTCTTAGTTTTCTCTCTCCTTGCACCGTTTTATATTCAAAGATCGCACGCCGAAAACATCGTTACTCAACAACCGCAGCAACTCGT
>DASVTY010000018.1:0-3059 GCA_036387315.1 Pyrinomonadaceae bacterium | reverse complement strand
GAATTCAGCGCGGAATCTACGTTTGCTTTGCGGCAAACGTGCGGATGTGGACATCCGCGCTCCCAGCTTAAAAACTCTTTTCTTATAACGCCCCTCGCGCTTTTTATATTTTTTTGAGGAGTTTTAAAAGCGGCTCTGCATCTTCAAAAACTGTTTCCGCTTCAGCCACAAAACACGGCAAACTGAATTTTATTTTTCCGAGTTTGACGGCATCTTTAGCCGTTGTGATGAGAATTTCCGCGCCCGCTTCTCTTGCCATTCGCTCGATTTCTTTAACGTCCGCTTGCCGGTAAGCGTAATGATCGGGGAAAGATTCAGCGGCGACAATTTTCAAACCGAATTTTTCCAAATCCCGAAAAAACGCCGCCGGATTGCCGAGCGCGCAAAATGCCGCAGCTTTGAGCGCGGAATGCGGAATGCGGAATGCGGAATCGTTTTCTAAATTTTGGGCGTTTTGCGTTTTGCCGGGAAGATTTAAAAACTCCCCTAACAACTTCAACTCTTTTATTTCATTTTTAGCGAGCAAAATCGGACAATTTGGATTGTATTTTTTTATTTCGGATTCCAGATTTGAAATTTCCCGGCTCGAATCCGCGCGCGTCAAAACAATCAAATCGGCGCGTTTTAATGCAGTTAAAGGCTCGCGCAAAATCCCCGCCGGAATCAGATTTCCATTACCGAACGGATTTGTCGCATCAATCGTAACAACATCCAAATTTCTTTTCAGCCGCAAATGCTGAAAACCATCGTCCAAAACAAACGCGGTCGCGCCCAAATTCTCTTTCGCCCAAAATCCCGCTTCAACTCGATTTTTATCGGCAATGACCCCCGCAATTCCTAAAAGTTTCCGCGCCAATTCAAACGGCTCATCACCGCTTGTTTGTGCGTCAGCCAAAGTTTGCTCGCCGTCTGAAACCAAAACTCTCTCATTCGGATTTGCGCGTTTGTAACCGCGCGTCAAAACGCAAACCCGATGACCGTTTTCCGCTAGTCTTTCAGCGACAAGGCGGACAAGCGGCGTTTTGCCGGTTCCTCCGATAGTTAAATTGCCGATGCTGACGACCGGCGCGCCTAAATCAAATGATTTAAGAATTTCCCTCGTGTAAAGCGCAGAACGCGCGCCGGATGCTGCCGCGAAAATTTTGCTGATTGGCGAAAGTAGAAATCTCAAGCTGATTTATTGAAAAGCAGTTGTAGTTTTTCGATTGTTTTAGCACAAGCCCCGCGATTTTCCCGCAAAACCGCAAAAGCATTTTCGGAAAGCGCTTTTCTTTTGACATTATCACTTAATAATCCATAAAAAATGCTCTCAAGATTTACCGAAATTTCGTTTTCTTCCAATTTCGGCAACTGAACAATTGCCTCTTTTGCGGATAAGGTTTTGATAATGTCAGCAAAATTCATCGTGTAAAACCCTGTAACGATAGCTTTTTTAGCTGCTGCCGGCTCCAGCATATTTTGCCCGCCGTGCGGAATTAAGCTGCCGCCGACGAAAACGACTTCTGCAAGCTCATAAACGGCGCGTAGTTCGCCGATGCTGTCGAGCAAAATCAAATCGGCATCAATGTCGGAAACCGATGTGGATGCGGAGCGACGAGCGAATCGGAAACCCGCATTTTGCATTAATTCGTCTACTTCGGCGAATCTTTCGGGATGGCGCGGCGCAATCAAAAGACGCGGCGCGTTTTTTGCCGGAAATTTGTCGCACAAAACGCGATAACTTTCGAGAATCCAACGCTCTTCGGGCGCGTGCGTGCTGGCGGCGACGATTAACGGGCGCGTTTCGTCAATCGCAAATCTTCGCCGCAAAGTTTCGGTCAACTCGCTTTTGCCTGTTTCCAAATCAAATTTTATGTTTCCGGTGACAAACGTTTTTTCCGCCGCGCAGCCCAATTCGCTCAATCTTTCCGCGTCGCGCTCGCCGCTCATTAACGCCAAATCGAGATTTGCCAAAGCTCGACGCACAAACCCGCGAATCCGTTTGTAATTTTTGAATGATTTTTCCGACAATCTGCCGTTGACTAAAGCTATTTTTATTTCGCTCTTGCGCGCCTCGCGCAAAAAGTTGAACCACAGCTCGGTTTCCATTATCAAAACAACCGACGGATTGATTTTTTTGAGCGCGCGGCGGACGACAAAGCTCCAATCAAACGGAAAATAAAAAACCAGCGCGGCTTCGTTTTTAAAGATTTCGCGGGCGAGCGTTTGCCCGGTTTTTGTGGTGGTCGAGACGACTAATTTGTAATCTGGAAAGTTTTTTAAAATCTCTTTGACGAGCGGTTTAGCGGCGTTTGTCTCGCCGACTGAAACCGCGTGCAGCCAGATAATCGGTTTTCCTTCGGCGTCAAATTCAGGCAAACGTCCAAATCTTTGCCAAAAACCGGCGGCGTATTTGCCTTTGCGCGCGGCGTCCCACAAAAAACGCGGCAGCAAAATAAGAAAGCCGATTGTAAGAGCAAAGCTGTAAATAAAATACATCAAAAGTGATGGTTGTAGATTCTGATTGGATGATTTGGTTTTCTTTGCCTCTCGATCCCGAATCAAACTAAAATTTATAAATAATGAACATCTGGCAAATTATCGGGCGGCTCGTTCCTTTCGTCAAACCTTATAAGTTTCTCGTAGTCGTTTCGCTCTTTCTGACTTTAATCGGCGCGCTCGCGGCACAGGTCAATCCGATTGTTTTGCGTTATACGGTTGACACGATCCAGCAATTATTAAACGAAGGCGGAACCGCAGCCGGCATCACTCCGCTTTTGCTGTTCATTACGGCGGTTTTGTTTGGGAAAGAACTGGTAAATATCGCCGTTAAATACGGTCAAAGTATGCTCGGCGAGCGCATTCGCATTAATCTTTCGAGCCGTTTATCGCAACACGCAATCGAAAAGATTCTCACCTATAAATACGAATATTTCGCCGACAACGAAAACGCGACCGGAAAGCTGCAAACCAGAATTGATCGCGGCGCGGAAAGTTTGACCAGGTTTGTGCAAAGAATTTTTATTGATTTGCTGCCGCTTTTCGCCAATGCGGGTTTAGCCCTCGTCGTAATGTTTTAC
>DASVTY010000017.1:0-4681 GCA_036387315.1 Pyrinomonadaceae bacterium | reverse complement strand
TTTCCGCAAGGCAAAAAAGCGGTTTATCGTTTGACGATGACCGACGGCTCGTCAACTCTGGCTTGCGCCGAACATCTCTGGGCAGTTAAAACTCTGGAAGACAAACGCCGAAACAAAGATTTTCGCGTCGTTGAAACACAGGAAATGCTGGGCAATTTCCGCCGCAATCATCAGTATCGCTATGAATTACCGATGCTATCCGCGCCCGTCGAGTTTCCGCGCCAATTTGTTCCGATTGAGCCTTACGCGCTCGGTTTATTGCTTGGCGACGGCTGCATCACGGATAAAACTTCACCGAGTTTTTGCACTTCCGATTCCGAGTTGATTTCCGCTTTGCAAACTTCGCTGTCGGATTTGAATTTAAATTTCCGCCGCAAATCTGAAATTGATTACGTCATCACAAATCCGCTTGCCGGAAAAGGCGGGCATTTCTCGCAAACAATTCGTAATCCGCTGACTCAATCTTTGCGCGAATTAAAATTAGCCGGAACAAATTCGGCGACGAAATTCGTTCCTGACGTTTATCTTTATAACAGTGCGGAAATTCGTCTAGCGATTTTGCAGGGCTTGCTTGATACCGACGGCGGACCTGTCACCCAAAAAGGAAGAACCTGCCGAATTCAATACACAACAACGTCGGAGCAGTTAAAAGATGACGTAATTTTTCTCGCCCGCTCGCTCGGCGGCGCGGCTCATTGTCGCAAGCGCAAAGCCGAAGGACGCGCGCCCGGTTTTGCGCGGGGACGCGAAATCGGCTATCGCAACGACGCATTTACTTTAGACATTCGTCTGCCGAAAGGAATCGAGCCGTTTCGCTTGCAGCGCAAAGCCGAGATTTACGGTGCAAACGGCGGCGGTCGCCCGATGCGTTTTATCAAAAACATCGAATTTGTCGGGGAAGCCGAAACCCAATGCATCGCGGTTGCGGCGCTCGATTCGCTTTATGTGACCGACGATTTTATTTTGACTCATAACACACTTGCGGATGCGTTTATCATCCTAGACGAAGCTCAAAACACGACGAGCGAGCAAATGAAAATGTTTCTGACGCGCATCGGTTTCGGCTCAAAAGCCGTTGTTACAGGCGACATCACGCAGATTGATTTACCGCGCGGACAAAGAAGCGGCTTAAAAGAAGCTCAGGAGGTTTTGGGCAATGTTACGGGAATTGATTTCGTTCATTTCAGCAAAAGAGATGTTGTGCGCCACAAGCTCGTGCAAATGATTGTCGAGGCTTACGAGGAACACACAAAACAACAAACGGACGAACGCGAATCAAAAAACGATAGTAGTTCGGAAAATCGCAAATAAAAATCCGACACATTTAAAATTTGGAAGAAAAAGGCTGGCAAAACATTAATGTTTCGCCAGCCTTTTCGTTCGGCAAAGTTTGTTGTCGTCAATTTTGCGGTAGGGCAACAAATTTATGTTTCCTGTTTCCTCAGCGACGTTTAAAACTCGCGTCGAATTGTCGAAAATGAAGCGTTTGCCCAACGCACTAATGATGTAAGCAGTCATTTCATAAAAATCTCCTTTAGCCAAATAAGGCGCAAAAGGAATTGAAAACAGCTAAAAAGTCGGCGAAAAATTTGTTTTTTTTGAAAACAGTCGTATAATCCGGCTGAAAAAAATGATGCCACAACCTGAAGAAGTCACAGTTTTGCTCAAAGCAATGACATCCGGCGATGAAAATGCGCCGGAGAAATTGCTGCCGATTATTTACAACGATTTGCGCCGCCTTGCGGGCGCTTATCTGTCAAACGAACGGAAAGACCACACTTTGCAGCCGACGGCGCTCGTTCACGAGGCTTATATTCGGTTGGTTGATTGGGAAAACGTTTCGTGGCAAAATCGCGCTCATTTTTTTGCAGTCGCGGCGCAGGTCATGCGGAGAATTCTGGTTGACCACGCGCGCGGGAAAAAAGCCGAAAAACGCGGCGGCTTCGGGCAATTGCTCTCGCTTGACGAAGCGGTTAGCTTTTCAGAGAAAAAAGACGTGGATTTGGTTGCGCTCGACGACGCGCTGAACGAGCTTGAAAAGAGCGATGCGCGACAGGCGAAAATCGTAGAACTCAGATTTTTTGGCGGGCTGACGATTGAAGAAACCGCCGAAGCCTTAAGAATTTCGCCCGCCACAGTCAAAAACGAATGGGCATTCGCCAAAGCGTGGCTTCGTGTTGAGCTAACCAAAAGCTGAACAACTACGGTTATTATAAATTGCCGCCAGCTTCTGCTATAGGCTAAAGCCAAAATGAAAATTATTTTTCTTTTATTTGGCTAAAGCCGCTTGTTGTTGCTGATTGAGTCCACTAGCTAAAGCTAGCGGCAATTGATAAAGCTGTTGGAGATTGTAATGTCCGAGTCGAACTGGAACAAAAAGAAAGAGATTTTTATCGCCGTTTTAGACGTGCCTGAAACAAGGCGCGCCGATTTTCTGGACGAAAATTGCGGCAATAACACCGAGCTGCGAAAAGAAGTCGAAAAGCTGCTCGACGCGCATTCGACAAACGAGAGCTTTATCGAAAAGCCTGCGTTTCAAATTGCCCCGACTTTTACCGATGAACGTTTGAGCGGCAAGCAATTCGGACATTACAAAATAATCCGGGAAATCGGGCGCGGCGGAATGGGCGCGGTGTTTTTAGCCGAACGAAGCGACGGCGCATTTAAGCAGCAAGTTGCGCTCAAAATCGTCCGCCAGACGATTCTCGATTCGGAAACGGAAAAGCGTTTTCTGCGCGAGCGCCAGATTCTGGCTTCTTTGAATCATCCGAATATCGCGCGCCTGCTCGACGGCGGAGTTTCGGAATCCGGCGAGCCGTTTCTGGCGATGGAATACGTCGAAGGCAAACGGATTGACGAGTTTTGCGAAGAAAAAACGCTTTCGACAAACGAGCGTCTAAAACTTTTTCTCGCAGTTTGCAGCGCCGTTTCGTTCGCACATCAAAATCTGGTCGTTCACCGCGATATTAAGCCTTCAAATATTATCGTCGCAAAAGACGGAACGCCCAAATTGCTCGATTTCGGAATCGCCAAGCTGCTCGATGCCGAACACGCCGACGAACACACGCAAACAGGTTATCGCGCCTTCACGCCCGAATATGCATCGCCCGAACAAATTACCGGCGAGCAAATCACAACCGCTTCCGATGTCTATTCACTCGGCGTTTTGCTTCAACATTTAATCCAAATTCCAAAGTCCAGATCCCAAACTCCGAGCGATTCAAACAATAAAACCAACCGTCAATCAACTAAGACCGAAGACCGAAGACCGAAGACCGAATTGGAAGCAATTCTGCAAATGGCTGTGCGCGAAGAACCCGCGCGTCGTTATGCTTCCGTCCAGCAATTTGCCGAAGACATTCAGAGATATTTGGACAAGCTGCCCGTTACGGCGCAAAAAGACAGTTTCACTTATCGCGCCGAAAAATTTATTAAACGCAATAAAATCCCGGTTTTTGCCGCCGCGCTGATTGTTTTGTCGCTCTTAGCTGGATTGGCGGCTTCGTTATGGCAGGCTAATGCGGCGCGGCGGCAAGAGCGATTAACGCGCGAGCAGCGCGACCGCGCCGAGCGCCGTTTTGCCGATGTTCGTCAACTCGCAAACGCTCTTCTTTTCGACATTTCACCGAAAATTGAAAATCTTCCGGGAGCGACCGAAGCCCGGCGGTCGGTCGTTACTCAATCGCTCAAATATCTCGACAGTCTTGCCCAGGAAGCGGGCGACGATCTGCAATTACAGAGCGAGCTGGCGTCGGCTTATGAAAAAATCGGCGATTTGCAGGGCAACCCGACCAATCCGAATCTGGGCGATTTGGCGGGCGCGATTGCGAGCTACGAAAAAGCGCAAAAAATGCGTTTTACATTGCTTCAAACGAATCCGAACGATTCCGAACTGCGCGCGGCTTTAGCGGCAAATCACAAGGCGCTCGGAGACCTTCGCTGGCAGGCGAACGAGATTGATGAATCCGGCAAACAGGTTGATGCAGCATTAAATCTTTACGAAAAACTGGCGGCGGAAAACCCCGATTCGCCCAAATTGCGTTTGGCTCTGGCTCAAATTAATTACGACATAGGCATCGTTCGCACAGAAAAATCTAATTACGCCGAGGCGATTGCTTATTATCAAAAGGCGCTCAATTTGGTCGAGCCGCTGCGCCAAAGCGACCCGAATAATGTGCAGTATTTAAAGGTCGCCGGTAATTGTTATCTAAAACTCGGCAACGCGCTTTCGTGGAACGAGCAGCAAAAAGAAGCCGAAGCGGAAACGACAAAAGCCGTTCAGATTTACGAATCGCTCCAGACAAATTATCCGAACGACGTGAGCATCAGCAACGGTCTCTGGTCAACTTATTGGATGGCGAGCAACACTTATCAAGACCAAAAGGACGCGCTCGCCCACGAATACGCGCTCAAAGCCTTAAAGACGATTCAATCAGTCGTCGAAAAAGACCCGGCTGACATCCAAGCCCGCAAACGTCTGGCGCGCACATATTCCACGCTCGGACAAACCGCGACCGATACGGGCAAATCTGCCGAAGCAGTTTCATATCTGGAAAAATCAGTCTCGGAATTAGGGCGGCGGCTCGAAAGCGACCCGAAAAGCGGCGGCACGAAATACGACCTAGGAGCGGCGTTGATGCGTTTGGCTGAAGCGAGAGCCAAACAAAAAGATTACTCGGGC
>DASVTY010000016.1:0-3807 GCA_036387315.1 Pyrinomonadaceae bacterium | reverse complement strand
ATTCAGTTCAAATCTTTCATCCAGATAACGCATCATTTCGATTTGTTTATCGGTTTGTCTTCCGATGCTGACTCCGCCGTGATAAATCAAACGAATTTTATCCAATTTTGTCTCTGAAGGTTTTAAATCTACAAAATCAGTGGCGTTAGTTATAATTTCAAATTTCTTACCGAAATTCTGCTGATAAGTTTCGGCAATTGTTTGGCAAACAGTTGTTGCAACATCAGCGCGGGATATGTAATTAACGCAAATATGATTGTATAAAGGCTGTCGAAAAATGCGCCATTTGAGGCTTTCGGTCATTTCGAGCGGCGAGTATTCGTGCGCATCGAGCATCACTCTGGCGGCGGATTTTTCCTTGATGCCGACGGCGAGCGGCAAAGTTTCGACATCATTGGCAATCACCCAATCAAAGTTTTGCTGAGCCATTCTTTCGGCAAAACCTGTGCGGTTTTGATTCCAGTAAAACGATTCGTAATCGCCTGTAAAATATTTTATCGCCCGGATGAGCTTTCCAAGCGGCGGCGAAGCCGGACCTTCGTCGTATTGAACGTGAGCGACGCCTTCGACGCGCGACGGCGCAAGTCCCAGAGTCGTGATTTCGTATTTATCTTTGAGCCACGAAATTTGCCGCAGCACACGCGGGTCTGAGTGCAGATTGGTAAAGCAGATTATTAAAACTTTGGGTTTTGATTGATTTGTTTGCTCCATTTTCACAAATTGTTTTAGACGGCGGGCGCGTTAACCGCCAAAATATTCTCTCGCTTTATCTCGCCGCGCAAAACTAGAAACAGTAAGGCGCAATAGAAAAGCAAAATCAACGTTTTCACTAAAATGCCAAGCGCCAGAGGCAGAGTAAAATGTAAAAACCACATACCCGTGACGCCGAGCGCAAAGCTCGCGGCTAAAGTAAAAATCGCTTTGCCGAATTTGTAAGGAATCGGATAGAGCTTATGCCCGTGGGCGAAAAGCGCGAGTGGGACGATCAATTGCGAAAGCAGAATCGAAATTGCTGCGCCTTCCTTGCCGAAACGCGGCACGAGAATCAGATTAAATGCCACCAGAAGTCCCGCCGAGACAAGCATTGCAATACCGTACGCTTTGTTGTTTTTGGCAATTCCGGGTCCTATAGCGGCGATTGAAGCGAGTCCGATGAAGATGTGGTTAAACGCCAGCAGACCTGAAACAAAAGCAGCGTCGTAATAACTCGGTCTGGTCAAAACCATCAATATTTCGGGCGCGAAAAGCATAACGCCGAGACTCATCGCGCAGCTAATCGCCAGAAAAGCGAGCAGCGCTTGCGCGTAAATTTGCTTTGCTTCCGGCTGTTTATGAATCGAATAAGCAAACGGTCCCCAAGCCATTTGAAAAGCGCTGGTAAAAAACGCCACGGCGCTCGCCAGATTAATTCCGATTTGATACAGCCCAACTTCGTGCGTGTTGTTAATAAGCTGAATAAAATAAGCGCCTGACAGATTAATCACCCAATACGCCAGCGTTCCCGGAATCAAAGGATAGCTGAAAAGAAACATTTTCACCCATCTGCCCCAATCAAAAGAAAACGGCGAGATAATTTTTCTGAATAAAACAAAAGTCCAAATGATTGCCACAAATGATGTTCCAAGCTGCGCGTAAAAAATTCCCGGAAGACCTAATTTCCAAATGATGACAAATAAAACATTAAGCCCTATATTCACCAAACTACTCGACAAGGTGAAAATTGTTGTCGCCACCGGTCTGCGCTCCATCCGCAAAACGTTCACGGTAAAAACCGAAAACACGGTGAGCGGTAAATTAATTGCCATCAAAACCAGCAAAGGCGCGGTTGCCGGTTCGCGGAAGATTGATGCGGCAATAAAATCGCGGAAAATAACGACAAGACAACTCAAAAAAGCGCCAACTCCAAAGCAAGACCAGAGGAAAGTATTAAGAGTGATTTTTCGGTCGTCTCCGCTTTCGTTATCGTAATACCAGCGCGCCATCGAATTGTCGAGCGATAAAATCAATAAAATATTAAGAAGCGCGAAAACCGTCGTAACCAAGCTGGCAATGCCGTAATCCGACGGACCAAAAATTCCCGTGTAAATCGGCGTCAGAAAAACCGAAATAAAACGACTCAAAACGCCCGACAAACCGTAAACGAGGCTTTCTCCAGCTAGTTTTTTGAGTAAGGAATTGCCTGCCATCTATTTCTTCCCGCGCTTTTTATGAAGGTCAGCGACTTCTTTGTAAATCTCCGCCAGCTCGCGGGCGATTTTCCGGTCATCGTGATATTTTTCGACGTATTCACGGCTTTTCCTTCCAGTTTCGTGCCTGAGCTGAGCGTCCGCGATTAAATTCTCCAATATTTCCTCGATATTGTCGGGATTGCCGTTAACGATTGGCAAATCAGCCGGATAATCTTTGCCAGTAGCGGGATTGATATAGCAAACAACCGGCTTGCCAAAAGCCATTGCCTCGACAGCCGCATAACCGTGCGCGCCCAAAATCAATTGGTCAACATAAACGTCGCATTCGCTCATAATTTTCAGTGCTCCGCGGCGCTCAAGGTTTTGCACAAATTTAAAATCAAAATCGTATTTCGTCTTTAAATTTTCTACCGCCCGCAAAACGTATTTCGTTCCTTTGGCGACCGGAGCCGATGGCGAATGAATCACGAGCGGCTTGTTTTTAGCGACATCGGGAAACCGCGGCTCGTGTTCGCTTAACACTATTGACTGCCAAGTTCTAAATCGTTTTGGAAATAACTGCGAGTCAATAAAGTGTCCCAAACCGACGAATTCAAGCGGATAAAAATCAAGTCCGGCGGCAAACAACTGATTTGCGCGTGAAATTGCCGCGCTTTCTGTTTGGGCGTATTCATAACCGTCTTCAAAAGCCCGCCGGTAAAAAGGATTTTCCGGGAAATCAATTTCCGGGACGCGAATGTCCGAACCCATCCATTGAATAACGCCTGGCTTATTTACCCAACGCAAAAATTTGTAATTCCAATCTTCGCCAAAAACATTGGCGTCGGCAATCCAATGCAAAACGTCCGCCCACGCAATCAAGCGCCACATTTCGGCGAAAGTCTTCATTCGGCGAAGTTTGGCAATTTTTCCGGCGCTGTAATCGAGAGAAAAAAATCTGACTTCTTCAGCCGTTTGAATCGCGCTTTCGGCAATCGAGAAACCGCGCGCGCCAATGCCTATTTTCCGCAATGAGCGAACTTTGTGAGAAATATCCGAAGCGATATTGACCGGCAGCAAAAGAACTCGCATCAATTTCTGAACTTGACGACCTGCGCCGGAATGCCGAATGCGACCGCGTAATCGGGAATGTTTTTTGTCACGACAGCGCCCGCGCCGATTTGCACACCTTTTCCGATTCGTACGCCGGGCAAAATTATCGAGCCGATCCCGATGTCCGAATCATCTTCAATCGTCACGGGTTGAAATTCAATCTCGCTGAATAAAATCGGAATCTCTCTGCCTTGCTCTTTGTGAAAGCTGGTTAAAATCTTAACATTGGGCGCGATCCCGATATTGTTTCCGATGCGAATGCCGCCCGCGCTATGGAAAAAGCAGTTCTGTCCGATCCAAACGTTGTCGCCTATTGTCAGAGAATTTTTATAATAACCTTTTAAAATCGTGTTGTGTCCGATGTAAATATTGTTGCCAAGCTCAATGTTTTCAGGATGAAAAACCAGCACGCCGAACTCAAAGACGACGTTTTCGCCAATCTTTTTGAACTCCTGCGGCGAAAACTCACCGCTGCCGTGCGATTTATATTGCTTTGGCATAAACAGATTTATTTCAACACTTCGCG
>DASVTY010000015.1:0-2345 GCA_036387315.1 Pyrinomonadaceae bacterium | reverse complement strand
TCGCCGGGCTGCAAGCCCGTAATAGCGCCGATACTCGTAATGTTATTCGGCGTTTCCGTATCAAAACGAATGAGCTGGTTCGTTGTGGTAACACCGTAAGCCGGTACGGCGTAAGCCGCGCTGGAAAAACCGCCGATTGTTAAAACGATAAGCAGCCAAAAATGTAGCCGCCGCAGATTTCTTTGCATATTCGATTCCCTCCTTAAAACTGAAAAAAGAACTTGAAAAACTGATGTGAAAAGCGGCGGCGCAACATCCGCGCCGCCAGCGTTAGTTAAAGATCGAAGCGAATAAGTGGGAAGCGGCTTCAACCGCGAACTCGGCAAAAAGTCCAAATCGAAAAAACATTCCCGTTTAACCGCCTAAAAATAAAATTTCGCCTCGATAACGCACAAAAAACCTTCGCGCCGTTTTCAGATGTCACAAAACTTTACAAACCAATCTACGGACGCCGCCGGAAAACGGATTTATTCGTTACGAGAAACGATCAAACCTATTTCTGTAAAAACGCCGACGTGATAAACTGAAAAATATGGACGAATTACGAAAACAGGACGCGGGAAAATCGGGCTCGCAAACCAGCCGCGAAGGTTTTAACGCCGACGAAATCGCCGAGCAATCAACTTACACGGATTCGACCGAGGTCGCGCAGCAGATGCGGCGCGGCAACGCCGAAGATAAAGAAACGGCAGACGACCGCGACGCCGCCGGCAAAGCCGATATTTCCGAATGGGATCAAAGACAGGTCACGGAACAAAAAATCAAGGAATAGCGCCGGTGAAATAAAATTTAAAACCCGAAAAGTCGTTGCTCTGAAATTACCGAGCGACGGCTTTTTCAATTTTGATTGATTCCGATTTTTGCTGTGAAAAGCGGGCGAGACAAATATTCGACGGTTGAGGCGACGATTTGGCGCTTTGAAAAAGATGCGCCCGCCAGCCGTCAAAACGACTCGCTCGCCGTCGAAGAACCGCTCGAAATCCGGCTCGGGTTTTATGAAAACGGTAAGCTCGTTCACCGCGCGATTTCCATCACAATGCGGACGCCCGGAAATGATTTTGAACTCGCCGCCGGATTTCTATTCACCGAAGGAATCGTCAAATCGCCCGCCGAAATCGCCGACATCAAATTTTGCGGCGCGGAAACAAGCGAGTCGGCGACAAACACAGTGCGCGTTGATCTACGCAAAGGCATTTCGGTTGATTTGGAAAAACTAAAACGGCATTTTTATACAAGCTCAAGCTGCGGCGTCTGCGGAAAAAGCTCGATTGCGGCTTTAAATACGGGCGCGAAAAAGCTCGAATCGAAAGAACATCCGGTTTTTGAAGCCGCTTTGATTCACAATTTGCCGGAAACAGCGCGCGCGGCGCAAAGCGTTTTTGCTTCGACCGGCGGATTGCACGCCGCCGCGCTTTTTGATGAAAACGGGCGACTTGAAATTTTGCGCGAAGATGTCGGGCGGCACAACGCGGTTGACAAGCTAGTCGGCGCAAAATTTCTCGCGGGCGAATTGCCGCTTGCCGATAAAATCCTGCTCGTCAGCGGGCGCGCGAGCTTTGAATTAATTCAGAAGGCTTTGATGGCGCAGATTCCGCTTCTTGCGGCGGTCGGCGCGCCTTCGAGTCTGGCGGTCGAATCGGCGAAAGAATTCGGAATGACTCTGCTCGGTTTCGTCCGCGACAATCGTTTTAACATTTACGCAGGCGCGGAAAGAATTTGTCAGTACCGCGAACGGTAGTAAGCGGGTTTGTTAATTGACCCGCTCACTACCGTTCGCGGTACTGACGTTGCGTGACGATTTTTATGTGGAACGACACAAATGTTCCCTTGGCATACTTGATTACGTTTCGCACCTATGGAAGCTGGCTTCACGGCGACGAGCGCGGTTCGATTGATCGTTTTCACAACCAATATCAATCTCCCTATATTGCTTCTAACGAGCGCTGGCATGAATATAACAAGCAATTATTGAAAATAGAGCCGGTTATTTTTAACTCAAAGCAACGTGAGTGTATTGCGGAAGCGATTCGAGAAACTTGCAAGCTTCGCGATTGGTTACTGAAAGCATTGAATGTTCGAACGAATCACGTTCACCTTGTGGTATCAATCGGTGATTCAAAACCGGAACGAGCAATCTCAGCTTTCAAAGCAAATGCGACCAGAAAGATGAAAGAAAACGGCTATTGGCAAAATAAACAAAGTCCGTGGTCGGAAAACGGCAGCAAAAAATATTTGTGGAACGAACGCAACGTTGAACTCGCAATTGATTATGTAGTGAGTCGTCAGGATGACTAAAAATCAGTATCGCGAACGGTAGTGAGCGGGTTTGTAAACTTACCCGCTCA
>DASVTY010000014.1:0-42463 GCA_036387315.1 Pyrinomonadaceae bacterium | reverse complement strand
GCGCGCTGCAATTGCAGCGCGCTTCCGATCAAACATCTTTCGCGTTTTCATGCGAAATTCTTAAAAATTTCAAAAGCACTAAATTTGTTAGTGCTTTGCGCATACATCACGCGCACTTGTTGCAACCGTTGCAACTCTGCTGTTGATGCCGACGCTTGCTGTAAGCGGCGCTGGACAGCTCAATCCCGGATTCGGTTTTTGCCAATCCAGCGCCTTGCGTTTCGCGGTATGCAGCAGGCAGTGCTTTTCCAATTGCGTACATAACATCAACGACCTCGTCGAGTCGGATCGGAAATTGCACGCCAGCGCAGGCCATCGACGCACAGCTAAGCGCGACAACAGCTCCGGTTGCACAGCGATGCGCGCACGGAATTTCGACCGCTCCAGCCAAACTTGAACATTCGAGCCCCAGATAGTTTTGCAAAGCCATCGCAGCGGCAGTTTCGACTGTTTCGGCGTTTTTGCTGAAAATCCAAGCCACTCCGCCAGCTGCCATTCCGACAGCGGCACCAACTTCGGCACCGCAGCCAGCTTCGGCTGCCGCGAAAGTCGCGCGACGTTTGATAACGCCGCCGATGGCGCCGGCAACGATTAGCCCATCAACAATGTCCGCATCAGCAATTCCAAGCGTTTCGTTAACCGCCATGAAAGCGCCGGGAATAACGCCGACCGAACCGGCGGTCGGCGCCTTGACGATGCGAAAACCGGCGGCGTTTGCTTCGCTGGTTGCAAACGCTGCAGCTTGTGCAATCCGAATAATCTCTCCCAGTCCGACTGTCAACAGGTCAGAAGTGTCATTTATTTTCGTCGAATCACAACCGCTGATCATTAACAGCCGTCTTTCTTTTTCCGCCGCGTTTTCCACCGCTAAAGAACGTTCTCTAACCGATTTCATAAGGATAAAATGCTGCCTCATTTGTTGCCGGATAACGTCGCGCTCAATTCCGCGTTCGGATTCAGTTTTGTAGATTGTTTCTATCAGGTTACCGCCGAAATTGCTTTCGGCGTGCTTTTTCAAATCGGTAAACGAAGCTGGATCAGGATTTTTGCTCATCACGCCCCACCCCCATTCCCTGCAACTGCGGTTGATCCTTTGTTGCCTTCGACTTTTACGAAACCGCCGCCGAGGCTTTGTCCCACAATTTTCGCGCGTTGTTTTTTGCAGTTCTCAACGAAGTCGAAAACGATCTCGACCTCATTTGGGTGGCGCGACTCGTCATTTTCGATTTCGATGAATTCGTATTCAAACGTGGCAAGTTGTATCGCGTCGTGAATTCTCTCATCGTTTGGTTTCAGACCAAACGTTCCGGCCAGTAAGCCGTTGTGCGTTCCATGTAGGAAACCGGTTGTAGCAAAAGAGTTAAACAAACGAAACGTTGCTTTTGATGGCGGCTTACCGCCGCAAAATTGGAAAACTGCGTTACCGATCGCTACCGCGCCTGCGGTATGCGAGGAGGATGGTCCAACGATGTCCTGAAAAATTTCGGTGATTGAAGGACCGTCGTCTGATTTTGAATCAGGATCAACTTTGTTTTTTTTCTTCATATAACTCCCTTAATCTCCGACAATTCCAAAGTGTAAGGAATTCGCCGGTTGTGTTTGCGATTTTCGGAAGTTTTGCTGCGGCTCCCGAACTTATCGTACTTCGCATTGTCATTAAATCGCTTACATTTGTCAAGTTCATTTTTTCATTTCTTTGCTGTATATGAACACCGCTATCGAATTCAAAGGATTTATTTATTTTATTTACATTACCAGCAAATTCGTTTCTTGGTTGGGACAAAGCAAGCTATCCAATTGTTTTTCTTGTTCATTTATATTAGAGGCAAAATTACTTCCTGTAAGGAACGTGTTTTTGATCGTGATGATAGGGGTTGGGCTATGCTCGAATTTGAAACGTAAGATCGCGAGGCAATGGTTACGCGGCGCAGATAGATCCTTCCCGATAGTTCGTTTAGCTTTGCTCAAAACGGCAGCCGACAGGCCTGACCTAGATGCCGTTCCTGCAATGCGTGGTTTGAATCTCGCACAAATGAGAAAATGAGAAAAAACGAACGCTAATGAACAACGCGGCTTATCGTTTGTCGTGCCAATTGTCGGAACGTGGCTCGATGTCCTACCAGAAAGCAGAGCGAAACTTGAAGTAACTCACTGATTTCCGCTGCGATGAGTTTGAACCAGGAGGAATTGTTGAAGGATTAGCTGAAGATGTAAAAACCGAAGCACACAGGCATCGAGTGATTTACGAAAACCTAGACTTGTTGCCTGTGCCGCACTGGCCGTCTGCCAAAATGGCGGAATAAACTGCCGAAGCCGGCACTGGTAATGTCGCAGCTGCTGTTCAGGCGTTTGCTAGTAATGCTTGTGATCTGATAATTAGGAGTTGTCCCGAAAGTGACAGTGGCGCCAACCCGGAAGTCACTGCCCGAGACAATATCGGGCGTGTAAATGGGTTTGAGGCACCTGGAAAGACTATTAACGTTTTGTTAATAAATTTGATTCATATTTATAAATTGGAGTCTTCTTCGTTCTATCGGTGCGATTTTAAAGACAAACCTCTTGGAAATCTAAACATCCCGAGCAAACCTTCCGGGCGAAGAACCATTATTAAAACCAGTACGGCTCCATAAATAATCAACCGTTCGGGTCCAGCACCCTGAAAACGCAAAAAGTCGGGTAGAAAAGTTAACAGCACCGCTCCGATAACCGGACAGAGAAACGTTCTAGTGCCGCCGCTAATCGGATACATCAGAATCAATAAACTCGATGCAAAACCATACAATTCAGGTTTTAGAACAACTGCATGATGAATATAAAATCCGCCGGCAATACCAGCTAGAAAACCACTAGCGCCAATCACGACGACGCGATGACGTAACGCGCCGATTCCGAGCGTCGTTGCGAGCTGCTCGTTTTCCCGAAGAACTGCTAATGCGCGCCGAAAACTTGATTTTTCGAAAAAGTAAAATAGAACAAAGCAAATTGCCAGCGTCACTAGCAAATATAAAAGGTATTCGTTGTAGTTAATTAAAGAAACATTGCTGTAACCGGTCGCGCCGCCCAAACTATCAGTGTTAATGACGATTACGCGAGCCAATTCGCCGAAACTGAGCGTTGCAATCGCAAATAAAAACCCGTTTAATCTGGCGCAGAAAAGCGCGATAAAAACGCCAAAAACCGCCGCCGTTGCGCCGCCGAGCAAAATTGCGGCAAAAAACGGAATGCTAAAATCGGCGTGCGCAGCGGCGGTAACGACGGCACCAATGCTCATCAATGTTCCAAAGCACGCCACCATCAAACCGGTTGACAGTGGTAGATATGCTGCTAAAGCCAACAAGCAGTTAATACTGATTAGAATGAGATTTTGGCGGTCCAGCATATAAATCTTATGAGCTTTTTATCAAAGTCCGAAAAATTCTCACCAAAGTCCGAAAAACTTCCGTAAAGCGCGGAACTTGCGCGCGTGTAAATTCCCGTCCTACAAGCAATAACAATAATAAAGAAAAGGCAACCGCATCGCGGTAACTCGAAGAGAAATAAGCCGCAAAAGTTTCGCTCACGCCGAGAAACATCGCCGTAATTACGGCTCCGACGAAATTACCCGCGCCGGCGACAATCAAGATAATCAATCCTTTTAAACCGTATGAGAGCCCGGTATTGTGGGAAATGCTACCGACTACTTGAGAAATTAAAACGGCTGCCAATCCAGCGAGCGCGGAACTTATAAGGACTGCAATTGTTTCGTCATATCCGGCGCGGATGCCCGTGGCTGTTGCCAGTTCTTTGTTTTCCGCGACGGCTCGGATGCGCAAACCGATGAAAGAACGTTTAAGCCAGATTAAAAGCGCAAACATAACGATAACCGTAACGCCAAAATTTAAAAGCAAGGTTGCTTTCACGCTGCTTTCTCCGATTTGAAAACTCCAATCCGGAACCAGCCTTTGAAATGCAATTGGATTCGCGCCGAAATACTTGAGCACCAAGTTGTGCAAAATCAAGGAACATCCTGAGGTGGAAATAATCACTGACAAATGCCGCGGCGAATCAACGCTGGCGACGTTTCCGAGAGGTCGAACAGCCAGAAAATGAACCATCAATCCGATGAGGATGCTTGCCCCGATCGCCGTTGATGCGACCAAGAGCGGGTTTGTGGAAATGTGTTGAGTGCATAAAAGGGCGGCGAACGCGCTCGCCATAAACACTTCACCGAAAGCTAAATTCACGATTCGCAAAACACTAAATTGCAAACTAAAGCCTAGAGCTATCAGCGCGTAGGTGCACCCGATTCCGATTCCGTTTAACAGTTGCTCAAGAAGCATAATTATACCGGAATCTGTTTCTCCCGCGAGATTGATAAATAAATTTCACTAAATGCCGGATTGCGCAACAGACTTTCGGCGTCTCCATTCGCGACGATTGATCCGCGCTGCATTAGGTAACCGCGATGAGCGATATTTAATGCGAAGGACGCCATTTGTTCGATAATCAAAAGGGTCAGTCCGGTCGAATTCAGCTTGAGCAAGATTTCTTTCACAACCACGATCATCGACGGGTCAAGACCAGTCGTAGGTTCGTCAAAAATCAGTAGTTGAAATTGCTGATTCGAGATATTTCTAGCTTCTTCAGATGCACTTATAAATAAAAGCGCCTTTGCAATGGACAGAATTCTTCGCTGTCCGCCGCTTAATGTGGCAGCCAACTGAGAAGACCGTTGCTTTAACAACGGAAACATCTCATAAATACGGTTAAGCTGGCGCTCGCGCTGATGCTTGCTCAATCTGAGGGTGGAAAATGCGATTTGCAAATTTTCCTTGACTGTAAAATCTGCAAAGACCGGTTTCGCTTCCGGCACATAAACAATTCCTGAGCGTGCAATCTTCCAACCGGGCAGTTCGGTTAAAACTACGACCGAATCGGCTGTCGTAATTCGGATTTGCCCCGAGGTCGGTCTGACCAAACCGGCAATTGCTTTTCCAATTGATGATTTACCAGCACCATTTGCGCCAACGAGCGCTGCAATTTCGCCTGGAACAATTTCCAGGGACGCGTTATCAACCGCCGTTAAACCGTCGTATTTAATTGATAAATTTTGAATTTGCAGCATTGTTAGCAGCGATTCCGAGATAAATCTCAGTTACTTTTTTGTTATTGGCGATATCTTTGGGGATTCCTTCGGCAATTTTGTTTCCGGCGTCGAGAACCACAATACGATCAGCAACTCGGTATATAAATGCTAAATCGTGTTCAATAATAACGGTCGCAGTGCCTTGCTTCTGCACCTTTTCAAGCAATTGTTCAAACCAATTCCGTTCGCTTTGTGAAAAACCGGCGGTCGGTTCATCCAGCAACAACAGTTTTGGTTGTGCCGCTAATGCACGTGCAAATTCGACTTTGCGCCGCTCAAAATATGAGAGAGCTGTCGGATACGCCGTTTGCTTTGCGGTTAATTCGACCATTTGTAAGATTTCACCGATAGCGGCGTTGTCGCGCCGCCGCACGGCATAACAGCCGACGGCGACGTTTTCGTAAACATTCAGCGCAGAGCTGAGAACCGAAGTTTGAAACGTCCTCGCAATTCCGATTTGAACTGCTTTGATAGCTTTTACGCTGAGCAAATTATCGCCGTTAAAGCTGATCGCGCCGGAATCTGGCGCGATCAGCCGTGAAATGATGTTAATGGCGGTTGACTTGCCCGATCCGTTCGGACCGATAACACCGAGAACTTCGCCTTCAGAAACGTGAACGGAGAAATTCGACAAAGCCCGGATTCCGCCAAACGACTTTGAAATCCCTTTAACCGTTAAAAGCATAATCAGCCGACTATTTGAGCTCTACGTATTGACCTTTTTCGATGCTTAAAATTATCGGCTGTTTTTCGGCATCACCCCGATCTTTATAAGTCAAAGTTCCAAGCACGCCGTCAAAGTTGCTGGTCGAACCGAGCGCATCGCGGATTGCTTTGCGGTCGCGCGGATTTTGTGCGCGTTTGATAGCATCGAAAACCAGCATCGCGCCGTCGTAGCCGTAGGCGCTGTAAGGCGGGGGCGCATCGCCACCGAATTTCTTTTTATAACGTTCCACAAAATCTTTGACGGCAGGGCGCTCGCTTCCGGCAAAAAAGTTTTCAGCCAGCAGCGTCCCGTTTAATACGTTTACGTCGCGCGCCGCTTTCCACATCGCCGGATTGGCGAAACCTGAGGTTCCGATAAATCGCGCCTGTATTCCAGCTTGTCGCGCCTGATCTGCAATTGCCGGAGCATCAGTCGGCGTATTCAGAATTAAAGCGTCCGGATTGGCAGCTTTGATTTTGCTCAGTTGTGCCGACCGGTCGGTATCACCCGCCATTTGGCTTTCGGTAGCAACCATTTCAAGTCCTAAATTTTGAATAGCCTCCTGATATACCGGCAGCAGGGATTTGGCGGAGTCATCATTTGCGGTCGTCATAATCGCAACGCGTTTGACATTGAATTTATCGCGCGCTGCTCTTAATAAAGGTAAAATTAGCGGTGTATCAACCCGGGTGCTGCGAAATGTCCATTCATTAAATTCCCCGCCGGCGGATTTCCAATCGCCGGTCGAGCCGATTGACATCATCACGAGCTGCAATTGCGGGAGCAGTTTGGCAATGGCGACAGTTTCGCCGGTGCGCGTCGGACCGAGAATCGCCGAAATAGCCGGATCGGCGGCGAAACGCTGCGCAATTGAAACCGCCTGAGCGTTGTCTCCTGTCGAATCCTGTACATCGAGCTCAACTGCTTTGCCGTTTATACCGCCTTGTTCGTTGATTTTTTCCTGTGCGATTTGAACTCCACGCAGATTGTCAGCGCCGTATGATGCTGCAACGCCGGTCGTACTGACAATAACACCGAACCGAATCTTGTTTGCATCGGTATCATTGGCAGTTGGTTGTTGCTGCGTTTGGCATCCAAATAAGAAAAACGTGAAAACGAAAATTGTCACAAAATACCAACTAGCAGATTTGTACATATTCACCTCTTTGGTTAGAAACCAGTTTTATTGTTACCTTTTCTTCTTCGTGTTACCTTTCTTTCTCTTTCGCTAACTGGATTGGGCGTTAATCGAATGTCTGAATAAACGAATAAAGCTTCTGCAACCCCGGACTCAGGTTTTGCGCTAAATCCGTGTGAGATTTCAGAGCAGTAATGCAGGCAGTCTCCTTTGGATAGATTTCGTTTCTCAACCTTCGAACTGTGTGGTTGCTTAAACCAGAAAATCAGATTTCCTTCTTTTACATACATGATTTCTTCGCCAGGATGTCCTATTAGGGCATCTTCTGGGAAAACCCATTCTCCATCCTTATCCTGAACTAAATTTATGTCATCAGTTATGCGTACCGAAAACTCGCGCATTAGCGGTGAGTCTATAAAAACCTCTCCAGAGGAATCATCAGCACCGACCATGCTTTGGATATGAGGGACGTAGGTATAAAGACCATCTTCAATAAGCTCTTGGTGCGCACTTTCAGAACCATCATTGATGCGAATTCCCTTTTCAATTTCCTTAAAATGTTGTTCAATGACTGCTCTTCGAGTAACAAACCAAGGTTCTTGTTTAGCTTTCTCTCGAAATTCATCATCAGAAATGCCGAACACTGAGCACAAGCTAATGATCTGATCTTCATCCACTGGTGCGTCACCGTTTTCAATTCGACTAAGTTGAGATGGTGAAATTGGTTGACCAATTTCAGTCATTCTTACTGAAAGATCATTTAAGCTATAGCCTGCATCTTTTCTTAAAAGTCGTATTGCACCTCCGGTAGCCTTCCTATGTCGCTTCTTCTGGGCTTTTAACTTCTCGATAGTTGATTTTATTGTAGTCATTGTCTAATAGAATGGGAGACGTAAATAATACTACTATTGCAAGATTTTAGCAAAAATCGCCCCAATTTTACCATAAGAAGAATAAATTATATAACTTGAAATGATTTATATATTAGAAAAGATTGTGCGTTGAAATAGAAAAGATATAATTTTTGATATATTTGCCAGAACAAATCCGAAATGAGGCTGTTCTACTTCTCTTGATACTAAGTAATTAACTGACAGCGAAAATCACAAACTAAAAAGTCAAAAATCCCCTGATTTTATCGAGACTCTGACCCAAAAAGTTGCAGACGCTCGGCTCGGGAAGGTTTTTTTCAAAGATTTTACAGAGACGCAAAAAATCTTCAAAGGCAAAAAAGTGCACATCGAGCGAGATTTCTTTGTTTCGCTTGAACCAATTGAAGCTTTGCTATTAAAAGTAGACTATCCCTGCATAATAGCTTCTGGTAATCTAGACAAAAATCCAACTCCCACAGACATGAAATATTTCCAGCAGCTAGCGAACCAAAATGTAAGTTTCAGGCGTTTAGTTAGAGGTGCTGCCCATAGCGTTGCTGACAACGATGGTCCGGTCGTTGTAGCTCAGTATTTAAAAGCTTTATTTGCTGAATAATATTCACATTTTTGGGCTTTATTTAATAACTTCAACGATGTAACAAAATGCTGATTTAGGAACAATGAAAAAGAACGATGTGTAATTAGACAAAAAAAGTGTTTCGGCGGATAATTTAATTCTTCGAGCAGGGGATATTCATAAATAACATTATGACATCACCTACACCCTTGCCCACGCATCTCGATTTTACTACTCTTTACGCGGCTGCATTAGCGCTTTCACCTGATATTCTTAAAAATCAGGGACTCCCTTTAAGTCGGCTTTTAGCATTAAGCCAGTTTCTGGAATCAATTGTTTTACACGAAACTCTACAATATGAGCTAGGTAATACTCCCGATTGGGTACCGTATAGAGAAGCACTCGAAAATTCGATCATTTCAGATTTAGACGTAAAATTTGGTGTCCCACTTTTGCCGGCAACTGCTCAAGTAGATTCTGATGAAGCTTCTATATTAAATGCTATAAAAAATGCTGTTGAATTTGTTAATAATGCAAAACTGGAGTCACTGTACTGGGCTGTTCAATTTCGTAGTGGCACTTATTCGGCAATATCAAATGTTACTGACAATAATAACCCCGTCGGAAAAAGGTATATTGAGTTAGCTCACTCTACTGACGATTCAGCTTTAAAAAAGGGTCTTGAAAATAGCATATCAATTTTAAATGATAATGAAATTGGTATTTTAGGACTTCACGTTCTTATTCGTATTAACCTTCACAAATCGTTTTGGGTTGATGGTGGTAGAGCTAACTATTATCCTCATTATTCTCGCCAGCCGCTTCTGGCGGTGTCAATGGATTCTGAAGTAGAAATCGAGCAATGGACTATGAAAGCTTTGATGGAGGCAAGAAAAACTCTTATCAAAAAAGTTGAACCAGATAAGCCCGAGGATTTATTGTCACTTAGGCTGTCGCCTATTTTCATTGCATGTCTAGCAAAGGCTAAAAACCCTGAAGATTTAATTGACGAGGCGCTTAAATTAAGAAATTCTGAGGCAGCCTCGCAGTATCGTAAAGAACGGAATGAAATATTAGCTGCTTATAATGCTGACAGAGAAGGTAATCTAAGAGAATATCAATTGCGAATTTCAGCTAAATTAAATAATTTGAACGAGCTGCTTCATGAGAAGGGGAGCGACATTATCAATGAAGAGCAGTATTTATTTAAGTTTTTCCCTTTATGGGTGCCATTCATCTGGACTAAAGCAATTAAGAAAATCCATCGCAAACCTCGGTTCTCAGGCGACAGAACTGCCATTTTTCTTAGTGATATTCTTTCGCAGTCTTTAGGCGTGCTGCAAGCTGCTGATAAAATCAACAAGGTTTTTAAGACTTCAGCCCGTTACGATATGAATTTATTGAGCCTTAAATAAAAGTGAGTGTTAGAGGTAAAGCCTCTTATTCACGGATTTCTTGCTGGAAAAATCGTCTCTCAGTTTTGAGAATTAACCGGTGTTAAGAAAATTTTGTAAACAAGTTTCCTCCAAAATCGACCATACATTACGGCTCTTAACTTATTTTTCAAATCCTTTTGAGCTATTTAGCATTAGAAATCAGTTGATACAACTCTTGGCGTTGCTTTTCGATTAGCCCCAAAATTTCTAATACCTTCATCGTTCTTCTTTCAGGTTCGAGGGATGCGAATCTAGGCACACGCTCCCCATCGAGATTAAAATATTCGTCCTCACTTGCGGAGCGCATTTTAATCAACCTTTCAATCATGTCAATTTCTTCCTCTGATAAATCGGCGCGGTGATTTTCAATCCATTCGCGCTCTTTTTCCAAACTATGTTCGGCGAGCGCAGCGTAATGACAAACTCTGATTTCTCGTTGGTTTAATTCTTTTACGCGGCTCAAAATTTTCGTCCACTCGTTTCCGTCGTTTTCAGATTCGTCGTTCTCGCGCGCCTGGCGTCCGTCGCTTTCGACAACTTGAGCGAGAAAATCAGCGATGTTTGCGAGCGGACTCGCGTAAAGCCAATGCTTTCGTTTTTCACAGAGCCGGATGATTAAATCGGCGGTGTTGCGTTTTGCTGCCTCCTTTTCTACTCGGTCGGGGAGAGTCTCCGCCCGCACGATTAACTCTGCGACACGGTGCGCCATCCACCGCGTAAGGGTATTGAAGCGCGCATCGCGCCCAAACTCTTCAGCTATTTTCTTGCCGAGAGCCGCCGTTTTGGTCCAAAGTCTCGATTGTTCCGTCTCGGCGGAAAAGGTAGATTCTTGATTTTGCATAAGTTTCTCGCTTTTTCTGCTCCGAATCCCATGTCACGCGCCGATTTTTCAGATTCCGCTTTATCATCACTTCCAAAACCAGATCACGTCCCACATTATTCAGGTATTCAAGCATTTTCTGCCAATTTATCCACAAGCGCTTTCCGCTCGAAGCTGTCTCCTCAATGCGTTCGGTTTCCAGCATGTCATCCCAAATTTCTAGATGCCCGATTAGCGATTTATCGACTTGAAGGTATTGAGTAAAATCTATGCTCGACGAGACCTTTGTTTTTTCAAGAAAATCTTTTCCGAAAACGTAAAATTTGCCGTTGATTTGTCTTGTCAATGAGAGTCTTTTTATGGGCTGGATAACCAAACCGAAGGTCAGGTTAAAAGACCTCAGAGATAATTAAAACTACTACATCTTGTGACTGCACACTCTTTGTGTAAAACAGCGATTTTGGGCTGTGTAAAACGGGTTTTTCGGGCAGGCGATACCACAATATCTTGTGGCTCGCTATAAAAACGTCAAATTATGAGTCCGATAACAAACATTAGGTAATTACTGGCTATTGAGGGGTTGTCTTTAGTCGTTATCAAACAAAACGGAATCATCATAGTTAATGAGATGGTCAAAAGCATTGACGATTTGAAGATATTCTTAGAAGAGCGGCTCTACAAATATCTTGAAGTGTAATTTTTATTAGAATTTTATTGATAGAGAGGCAATAGATTAATTTATTAGAAGCCTAGTCCCGATTGCGTTATCGGACGCACGATATAATGGCGTATTAGTATCCTTTAAATTATTTTACTACTTTCTTCTCTTCTGCCTTCTCTGCTTCTGCTTGTTTGGCTTTGACCAATTCTGAGTGTTTGCACATCACCGCTCCTTTGCGTGGTCCTGCAGGGTAAATTAAAAGGCGTCCCTGGCAATCAGGGCATTCCTGGATTTCATCGTCTGTGAGTTGGATTTCTCTCTTTACTGGTTTTGTTGTCGTAGCTCCCTTCCCTGTTTCTTTTTCCGGAGAGGTTTCTACTTTGATAGAACGAACTCCTAATCGTCGGCGAAGATGCGTTAGCGAGAATTTTGCGACATCTGAAACTACCTTTGTTCTTCCTGCGGCTTCGAGAATTTCTGCTGCTAATAATTCTCCAATTGCTGCGAGGGCTTCGGCGTCGGATTGCTTTGCTTCCCTTCCCATCAATTGCTTGAAAACTTCGTTAATTTTTTCAAAAAATGCTTGAAAAGCTGCCGCAGGCTCATCATCAATTCTCTTCTCTTCTTTAGTCTTAATTAAAGTCTTAGCGTCGACGTAAGTGTGTTTGTTTTCAAAGGTTTGGCTTTGGGTACCATAGGTACTTTCTACTTTAGGTACATTAGGTATTTTTTGGCTAGGGGTACCATAGGTACTAGGGGTACCCGAGGTACCTGGCGTTCCCTTTGTAATCTCCTCGGGTAATAATACTTCATAAATATTTCCTTTTTGACTGCCAAATACCTTTTCAATCTTAAGAAGCCCCACGGTCTGCAAGGACAATAAGGCTGCGTCAAGAGTAGTATCGGAACCAAGCCCGGCTTTCTTTAGAAGTTGCCTTCTGCCGATCTGTACTGTTCTTGAAGGTTGTATTGCACCTCTAGTGAGCAAATAAAGGGCATCATAAACTTGCTTACAGCTTGGGCGCGTAAACATACCGCCTTGGAGTGCTTCTCTATTTATTGAGTTCGAAACGCGATGAAAGTCTCGAACAGGCGCTATTGGTATTTCATTTTGTGGTGCTGCCAAATCCCTTAGTTGTAACGTGGGGGTGGGTACCTCAGGTACATGAGGTACCTCTTGTGTTTTACTTACCTCAGGTACATGAGGTACCTCTGGTGAGATATCTTCGACATATTTTCTATCCGCATTGCGCTTATCTAATTCTCGAAGCGAAGCTTGCCCTACCCAAGGCTTTTCGGTTTCGGATTTCTTTTTTGTTGTAGGCTTTTCTTCGACTTTTGGAACGGGGTCCGGAATGCGAAGTTTTCCCGCCATAAATGAATTAGCCATTTAATGTCACCTCATCAGCAACGGGGGATACCCAGTCCGCAGGCAAATCTGATACACCTAGCTTCTTACCTTCTGCAAACATAACTTGACAGATTTTTAATACTTCGCGGGGAACGCCGCCGCTCTTGTCGTATATTTCGCGTAAAACCTCTTCACTAAAAGGACATTCGATACCGGCTTTCTCACAACGGAAAACTACCATTGCTGAAGTTTCTTCAGGCGAAAGCGGGGCGAGCAGGGAAGGGAGTAGCATTCGACTTCTAAGAGCCTTTTTGGACGGATCCATCAATTTAGTCCGAAGTTCGAGCTGACCGCATAAAATGATTTGAATCAATTTATTTTCCGCGGTTTCAAAATTCAATAATGTGCGAATAAGTTCCAACTGTACACCCTTTAATCTTTGAGCTTCATCAATAAAGAGCACCGCGGTTTTATCTTCACTATCGAGATTTACGAGAAATTCCCGGAGTTCCTGTTCTTGCTTGATTAAAGAACGTTTTGGCGCTAAACCAAACTCACCACAAATGGCTTTTAAAAAAGCAAAATCTGTTGGATAGGTAGGAGATAAAATCCCTGCCACAACAACGTCGTCCCGTTCCATAAACTCGTCTATTAAGAAGCGAACGAGAGTTGATTTTCCCAAGCCAATATCACCCATGATCGAAGTCAAACCCTGTCCATAATCAACCACATGACGGATTTTATTCATCGTGCTTTCTATAGCTGGGGTAATGTAAAGAAATTTCGGAGATGGACTAATTGTAAAAGGGGTCGGCTTCCTCATGAGGATAGCTTTTAACACGGTAATTTAAAAAAGTCAAAGTTAATTTGAGGGGGAGGGTGCTGGAATTACGTTGCGAAAATCTTTGCTGACGATAAGCTAGTTTTTGAGGGCGGGAGCTAAGGTGCTGCATTGTGGTGGTTTATTGTTATTGTTGTTAGCGGGATTCCGTAGTTCCTGTTTTGCTAGTCTACGCCAGCGTAGATTGTGGAACCGACTGAGCAAGCCAACCGTAGTGTAAGTATAAATCAAGTGAAAATAGAACAAGCGCGAGTCTTTATTTATCAATGAAAGTGCTGATTCGGAATTTTAAAAAGTTTCTTGAAAAATTGAAAACATGTGGTAATGTTTCAGACGCTTTTATCATATACAAATAGAACTTAGAAAATTCCACCTTTTTAAATCAAAGGGAAATCAAACGGGCGTTTACTTCGCCTTTAGAAAAGGATGGAAAAATAGAATTGATTAACATTGAAACGGAAAGGGAATGGGTTATTCCAACGGGCGTTGGTTACTTCTTTCAACCTTCAATTGACACCCTCTGCTTATTCGCGGGTGTAAGCCGTTGAAGAAATCACTAAATTATTTCAGGATTTTGTGAAAAAAATAGTTGCGAATCTAGGGAAATCTAATCTTCTTTACAGAAGACGAATATCAAATTAATAAATATATGAAAAGAGGAAAACATCGTGAGTATAAGCAACGCAAAAGAATTAGTCGGTAGTTGGGTTTACCGCAGTTTAAGAAACAGTAAAACACTTAGCACACCTTTTAATGATCTTCGCTTTGGAGGCGGAATAATCGAATTTAACGAAATTGCCGCCGACCGAATTTCAAACTCCACCTTGGACATGGGAGGTAATTACGTACTGGAGCTTCAAGGTGAAGTTATTAGGAAGGATGAAATGATTTATTCACTTGCTTGGACCGGCAAAGGCATATCAAATACATCCACTGAAGGTTGGATTTATGATTATAAGGCTTTTATTGCTCCAACTTGGGAAGAGGCAATAGATAAAACAATCATTTTAGTTGGAACTGTCATGCGGACTGTTCCACATGACGGAGCGCCAGCGGGAGTCACCGGGACGTTTTATATGGTAAAGAGCGATTGAAATAAACTTAGGCGCTTTTCAATTAAATCACGATGCTTTTCTTTGAGTTTCAATCAAAATCGTCTATAGTTCAGCAGAACTTCAAAAGGCAGTCATATTCATATTTCGACGGAAATATATTCTTTAGACAATCATCAGGATATGAGCATACAAATTTTAATCAATAACAATCCTAACCCCGAATCGAACTACATTACTTGGACTCCGATAGCTTGTAGAATTGTATCGGATGAAAATGTCCAGAAAGTAATTGTTTTAAGTAATAAACACAAGGATAGAGGGGGACAAATCGTTTTTTCTGCAACTCAACCGGCGAACATGGCGGATACGTTACAATTAACGATTCCTCCGGGCGGTAGCGCCAACTTTTTCATAGCCGGCAAAACCGAATTCATAAATGGCAATTTGGTGACTTATCCCAGCGAAAATGACAAAGACGCGATTATTCTAATTACGGACGCTGTGAATAATACAAGTCTGGGAGAAAAGCCTTTAATGGTTAGAGTCAGAAAGAATGCCAACCAGCTAACCGCGAACGAGCGTAATAGATTCCTGGACGCCATCGTCAGATTAAATCAATCGGGCGCGTATTTTGAATTTCAAAATATGCATCTGGATGACAATACTAGGGAGATCCATTTTAGAAGTTGTTTTCTTCCCTGGCACAGAGCATTCCTGCTGGACATAGAAAGAAAGCTGCAAGCAACAGCTCCGGAAAATCGCGGGGTTACGGTGCCCTACTGGAAGTTTGACGAACCAGCCCCGAATGTTTTCATTCGCGCTTTTATGGGAGTTCCCCTGCCCGGAAACGGGGCAGTTGATTTTACAAATACCAATCCATTGATTAATTGGAGGGTTCAAATTGCCGGTATCGGAAGCAATTTAAGAATCCGAAGAAGTTATCACAATAATTCCAGTGCTGCCAATCCAGCTAACAATCGGGCGATTGGAGTACAAAATAATGAGCGGCAGACTTTAAATCTAGGCAATATTTTCGCGATATTCGCCAGACAACCAGTCAATCAATTTGATGCCGGGGGAATAGAAGGAGACCCGCACGGCTCAGCACATGGTAGTTTCAACGGGGAAATCAGCGAAATTGGTAAAGCACCCGCCGATCCTCTTTTCTTTCTCCTGCATTGCAATGTAGATAGGCTTTGGGCGAAATGGCAATATGTAAATAATCTGTTCCGCCCGAATGATACAAATGCCTATCCGAGACAGGGGAACGGCAATCCGGCAAGCAATCGCGAATCAGGTATCGGCAACTTCACAAATGATACAATGTGGTCATGGAATAGGATAAGTAGAACTCAGAATCCTAATCGCCCCGTGCCGGGAACCGAGATGCCTGATTCACCACTAACGAATTTGCCGGGAAGACGACCGACGGTGGGCAGTATGATTGATTACCAAGGGCAATTTTCTTTAGCAAATAATCTGCATTTCGCCTACGACAATGTTCCTTTTTTCTAAAAAACTACAAAAAAAATAATGTTATGAAGACCTATAGAGAAAATTTAATAGCACAACTTGAGGAAGAAAAACACAATACCGAAAAAGCGATAGAAACTTTTTTTGATAGCAAGAAAAGTAAGAAACAAAGATTGGAAGCTTTTGAAGTTAGTGGCACATTCATTACAGAATTGGACATTGTGAAAGCCTTATCTGTCTTTAGGGACGAGACTGAAGACGTTGAAATACGTGCAGCGGCTATTCTCGGACTAATCAGCTATGCGGCGAGCAGCGAAGAATTCATTAATGAATTACTTGATTTGTTAAATAACGAAAGTGTTCCAAACAAAATGAAAGAAGCTGCTTTATCCGTTCTGCAATCCAGCACCTTCGGGTCTCCGATTCTTAATTCCAAAAGACCCGAATACAACAACGCTCTCAGAAATTTGGTTGAATCCGATTGTCCCCAAAATTTAAAATTAAGAGCCACAGAGTATTTAGCAATCGAAAAAGATGAATACATTCAAAGCAAACTTTTGGATTCCTTAGAAAACCCGAAAGGAGCATTTATCAAACCGGAAGTAGCCATTCAGTTGCTTTCATACGATCTTCATTCGGACGCTTATAACGTGCTCAAAAAGATAGCTAAAGACCCACCAAATAAGAGCGCAAAAAAAGAGGCGATTCGAAGCTTGTCCGCCGATCCTGACTCTGCTGAGCTGCTTCAAAAGGTATTGGAAGACAAGGACGAAGACAAAGAAATTCGTCACGTCGCGGCAACCGGTTTGCAATCTATCAAGCCAGAGTTATTGCAGAACAGTTTGAAAGATATTCTGATCGATAAAAATGAAAACGAGGAATTAAGGGTGGCTCTACTAAACACGCTTAATTACACGGAAAACACAGAAAATATTGATAATGATGACGCATTCCAAGCAAAGCTGGAGGATATTAAAAATAGCAGTAATTCCAAAAACTTGAAAAAAATTCACAACTTTTACTTGGAAAACAAACCCAAAAAATAGACTGTAATTATCATGATTGAAATCAATTCTCTTACTTCAGAAGATGTCATTTCGGAATTGATTGACGCAGTAAAAAAAAATCATCAGGATGTAGAATTTCTTATTCGACTGCTGCCAAGAAATAACGAATTATACAAAGGGCGGGGCACTAATCAGGTAAACCGAATCAGAGGGTACGCAATCGCCGCATTTGAAGATTTGGGGCTTCAGGAAGAAGCCCTGATTAATGTTTGCGAAGAATTGGACAATGGTCATTCGCCGTATTTATTAGCGGCATCCGCAAAGGCTCTGAGAGGTATTAGGCTACCGAACAAACAATTATCGCAATATCTAATCAAAGCGTTAAAAAATATCGGGCATAAAGATGAGGCGGTATCATTTTCATCATACAAACCGAAATATCCTCTAAAAGATTACACAACCGCTAAACAGGAAATATTGAAATCGCTCGCCTGGCTCGGAGTTTACGCAAAGGAAACTGTGCCGTTTTTAGAGAGATACGCCAACGGCGATGTTCAACCTATCAATAATGAAATTCGGAAATTGACTCTTGAAACAATCAAGACGATAAAGAATGACTGTAGGCAGGCAAAAAGAGATTGTTGTGAATTTTCAAAACCTCAGACCGCCCTAAACAGCAAAATAGAATCGGAAGCGATTAAGAATATTCAGTTACAGGATCAGGATGGAAATACCGTTCGATTCGGCGACTTTTTCGGACAATCATTATCCGTTATTTCCTTTTTTTACACGCGGTGCGACAACCCGTATAAATGTTCGCTGACTGTTACCAAATTAGCGCAATTACAAGATTTATTACTTCAATATAACCTTCCTGACATTAAAATCGCCGCCATCACTTATGATCCGGCTTATGATACGCCTCAACGATTAAAAGACTACTCTTCTAATAGAGGATTTTTTCATAATGATCAATACAAGGTTTTTAGAGTTCTTAACCAACAACAGGATTTACTCCAAAACTATTTGAAATTGGAAGTTAATTATAACGGCTCGATAGTCAATCAACACAGCATTGAGCTATTTATCGTTGACCGCAATGCCATACCGATAAAAGAATATTCAAAAATAGAATTCGACAACCTCGAGATTCTGAATTTCTTAAAAGAGAAAGAAAAAACAACGGCGAAATCAAATGGTTCGATGAGCGTCGCAATAAACGGCATTCTACCCTTTTTATTTCTGTTTTTTCCCAAATGTCCGTTATGCTGGGCGGCGTATTTGAGCGCATTCGGTCTGACGGGTATTTCGTGGCTTGAATACAATCCGAATTTTATGTGGATATTTGTCCTGCTGTCCGTTATTAATTTGGTGTTTATGTATAAAAAAGCAAAAAATATTGATGATTATTTGCCGATGACAATGGCGTTAATAGGTTATTCAATATTATTTCCATCTATTATGATGAGTGCTCCTAAAACCCTGACATATATTTCAATAGGGATAATAACCCTTTCGACGTTTGTAAGTGTTTTCAGGTTAAGACACGGGCAACAACATTACATTGAAACATAAAGAATTATTTTATTTATTGGAATTTAAAGACAAGATATTTGATTGAGAAGTTTTCGGATCTAAGCTGGAGAATAACCATGAACACATCAGACGGACAGCAGATTGAAGCGACACTCACGAACCAATTTCAATGGCGGCGCACGAATGCCCCGACTGCAAACTCGCGCACTGACGACATTTGGTTTGTCGATTCCAATCGAGGGTGGGCGGTCAATAGCAATGGGCATATTCTGCATACCGTCAACGGCGGTGTAACCTGGGAGAGGCAATTTGCCGCCGGAGCGAACATTTACCTGCGATGTGTCGGTTTTGCAAATGACCAAAAAGGATGGGTCGGCTCCGTCTCGCGGGCACGCAGATTGTTCCGAACCATTGACGGCGGCATAACCTGGTCCCCTGTCACAAATCTGCCGCCCGAAGCGCCGCCGGCAATCTGTGGATTGTCGGTCGTAAATGAGCGCGTTGTATATGCTGCCGGAACAAACTTTCCCGATCAGCCAACCAGCGTTATTAAGACCACTGACGGCGGAGCGACGTGGACAGGAATAGATATGACCGAGCACGCGACGCTGCTCGTCGATATATTTTTCCGGGAAGAGCGGCGCGGGTTTGTGGTCGGCGGCAAAGCGAATGTTCCGAATCCTGACCGGGATGATGTCATACCGGTCGTGCTTTTTACGGAAGATGGAGGTCAGACATGGGAAAACCGTTTGGAGGGTATGGAAGCGGAATTTCCCAGAGGCGAATGGGGCTGGAAAATTCAGTTTCTGAACGATTTGGTCGGTTATGTTTCGCTCGAAAACTTCGATGACGGTGCGATTCTCAAAACCGTCGACGGCGGTCTCACTTGGAGGCGGATAATAATTAACGACCCGCAGGATAACGCTAATCTGGAAGGAATTGGTTTTGTAGACGAGAATCTCGGCTGGGTAGGCGGCTGGGGAGACAAAGACGGTATAGGCGGATTTTCAAGCGAAACACGCGACGGTGGACAGACCTGGACTGACGCTAATCACATCGGCAATCGCATCAATCGTTTTCGTTTTATCCGAGAGCCGGAACTTGTGGGCTATGCTTCGGGGCGCACCGTTTATAAATACTCGGCAGCGACTGACCTATTTACAGCATTTGCCAAAAATATTGCCAATGAAGAAGCCGATGACACAATAATCTCAAGCCTGCCCGTACAAATACCGTTAAATTTCCGAAACGACGGCTCCGAATCGCTGCAAATGGATATCTGGGACCGTTTCGGCGAGCACATGGCAACGCTGCGCTACGAATCAGCGGCGCTGGCTGAAGGGAAGCGTGAAATTACATGGTCGGGCGAGACTGAATCGGGAAAGACGGCGAAAGCGGGGCTTTATATCTACCGCATCACAGCCGGTGATTCGGTCGAGAGTCGAAGTCTGGTTATTAAGGAATAAATATATTAAAACGTATGGAAAAGAGCGAATATGCCCGCACCCGAGTTTAGCTGGATAAAATACGAAGTTGAGGTATCTTCCGACAGTCCGCTTCGAGAGTTGACCGCATTTCCGTCGCCTAGCGGACTGGCTTTAGTGGATGCTGTGACGACAGATACCGCGACAATTCAATTACCCGATTTAAGAGCGTGGTCATCGCCATCGGACAAAGCCGAGATTCTGCTTGAAACTGCAGCCGAAATCGAACATGCGCTCATGGTGCAGTATCTATACGCCGCTTACTCTTTAAAAAGCGGTGAAGAAGTCAGCAATCCTGATGAGCAGGCAGTTCTCGACCAAGAATCCGGCGATTCGTGGTATCACGTTTTGCTAGGCATTGCGCGAGAAGAGATGGGACATCTTATGACTGTGCAGAATCTGCTCCTGTTGTTAGGTCTTCCGCCAAATCTAGAACGCGAAGACTTTCCGACACGCAAACAGTTGTACCCGTTTCCGTTGCAATTAGAACGACTGACACAGACATCGCTGGCAAAATACGTTGTGGCTGAAGCTCCGATTGACGCCACAGATATTGACGGTATTATCAAAATGGCGCAGGGCGCGGCGGGCACAACAATTAATCATGTCGGAATAATTTACGGGCTATTAGGCTTGGTTTTCGCCACGGAGGAAAATGTGCAGGCGGGAGGCTCCGGTAGCACGCATTGGGACGAGATGGTGCGTGATATAGCGAGAGCGGCTTACCAGCAAGCGCCTCAGGCAGATTGGCATCTGCCTGAGGGTGCTTTTAATTCAAATACACCTGAACAGCAGGCAGACCCGTCCGACTGGGAGAACGGCGGTCAACTGCGCGTCCATAAACTGACCGACCGTTTATCCGCCAGACAAGCCATTCGAGACATCGGCGAACAGGGCGAAGGTCCGACGAATCAGGGAGCGCAATCGCACTTTGAGCGATTTCGCAGCATATATCGCGGACGTGAGGGCTTTATTCCATTTCCCGCCGCCGGCAAGTGGACACCCACGCGCGAAGTGCCAACCAACCCGAAACTGGGGATTGACATAGTCGAGCCTCGCACAAAACGATGGGCGGAGCTGGCGGACATTCGCTATGCGCTGCTTCTCGGTTTTGTCGAGCATTATTTGCTGACCTCGGGCGGAAACCGAAACTTATTGACCGGTTGGATATTTACCGAAATGCGCTCGCGGCTTGGATTTATCGCGCGTCGGTTGACGACTATGCCGCGCGGTGGAGTTGAGGGCGCGGTCGCGGGAGCGCCTTTTTCCCTGCCGGCTCGTCTTCACCTGCCCGGCGCCGAGACGGCGCGATGGACGCTTCATAAAGAGCGCACGGAAGCCGCCATAGCCAAGATTGAAGAAATGCGGGCGGCGGATGAAGGGGATAAGACGGAAGCCTATTTAAATCATCTTCTGGCTTCCGACAAATCGCGGCTTGCTTTTATTATGACCCGCACCGGCACTAAGGAGACTACAACCAGCTTCGTCCGCGACATTCTCCCGCTTTTCCGACCGAAAGATATTCAGCACATGATTGAAATGGTAGATCTAAATTTAACTGAATACGAAGTCGTAAAATCTAAAGCCGATAAAATTTTGAATCTTGTGCAAAGACCGCTTGAGAGTCCAAAGAGAATGCCGCCTCCGCCTGATGAAAAATGGACGCAAGCACAGGTTGACCTTTTTATGAAGTGGAGGGATGAAGAATTTCCAAACTGATGGATTTTAACTCGTCTGGAAATCACTTTGCTTTCTCAAGTCCATTTTGGTGCGTTAATTAATAGTAAGAAAAAAAACTGAAAAATTTACTTGTTTTTGTGTTATTTTTTGCTGATTTTTATCATATATAAATGAACGGTAAAAAATCAGAATTTTCCCGGAACGGGCGATTGAGAAAAAATATCGAGAATTGGTTAAAACCCAGTACCCGCAATATTCTCTAAAGAATTATTGTCAACAAACCTTACGAACCAGCATTGGGGATTGAATCGGCTCGAAAACTTCTTGACGAGCAAACTCCGAGCCCCGGCAAAGCTGTCGTTGCCTGGGATTTCAAAAACGATTGTGGGGAGAGCCTTCCGCCCGAGTTTTACATTTACTGAATAACGATTGATAACAAGGCGGAAAGCTGGATTGTAGGATTAAGGAATTAGTCATGGCGCCTTTCGGGTTGAAAGCCATGTGGCGGTCTGAAAAGCCGGAAAAGCACAATATTTCATCAACAAAATTAAAATTTGGAGGCAAAAATGGAAGAAAACACAACGACAAAACAATTCGAAGGAAAATCAAACCAAGGCGACATTTATGAGGCGCTGGACAATGCTATCGAGGCTGCGAAACAAGGATTGAGGACTACTTTGGTTGAATGGACTTTAAGCAAAGTTTCAGGGGTTTACGGCGGCTTTGTCCCGGCAAGGGATTTGACGGTTTTCATCGAAGCACGTTCATATCAAGGCTCCGGTGAGGGCAACGAGCAGCCGACGGTTAAAGGCGAAACGACCGATCAAGGCGGAGGCGGACAAGTTCAAGTTCCCGTTTTCCTTTCCGGTTTGGTTTCAAAGATCACGGGCGTTGATATTTGTATGGACGGGGCGACTCACAGACTTGAAACGATATTGGAAACGGCGCGCCTGAAGGCTGGCAACGATGAAGTGCAAAAGTTTTTGGATGAAGTTTCCGGTAGCCGGCAACGTGTGTCAATCGCCGGTTATCCGGTTTGGGGTCCTGAATGCGTGTACATACGTGTTTATCACGCCGCGCCGCTCGAAGAAACCGCAGCGCGACTTGGAATAAAATTTTAATTAGAAACTTTGGAGAAAAAAGATGCTGCTTAAACTTTCGCCCGATAAAGAAGGGAATTTGTTGAGAACCGAGGAGCCGGACTGCGGCGCAGACCCGATTGCCGCGCTCAAAACGATGTTTGTGGATATGGTAATGGGCGCGCGCATTAACCGCGGGCAAAATCCGGTCACGCGACCCGTATTTCGCAAAACGCACGGCGTCGCCCGCGCCGCTTTCGTCATCCTCGACGATTTGCCGGAAGATTTGCGCGTCGGCGTTTTTCGCGGCGGGCAATATCCGGCGTGGGTACGATTTTCAAGCGATTCCGACCCATTTCAGAGTGATTTGAAGACGACGCTCGGTATCGGAATTAAGCTGTTCGGCGTGCCGGAGCGAAAACTGCTCGAATCGGATGCAAACGCCGAGACGCACGATTTTCTCCTACAAAATCATCCGGTGTTCTTCGTTGACGATGCGCGAGCGATGTGCGAATTCACATACGCCGGCGTCGTCATGCGTGATTACGAAAGCTACCTCGAAAAGCATCCCGAAACCGCACAAATTTTGAACGAAATGGAAAAGGTTGTGGCGAGCGCGCTGCAAACCGACTATTGGAGCGTCTTGCCTTTCGCTTTTGGCGACAAACGCTTCGTTAAGTATAAGCTTGTTCCCTCTAATATTCCTGCCGCGACTGACGAAAACAATTTCGATAATCCGAATTTTTTGCATGAAGATTTGAAAAATCGTTTGGGGAAAGGAACGGCGAGTTTTGATTTTTACCTACAATTTCAAACGAATGATGAGCAAATGCCGCTTGACCGCGCGACCGTGTTGTGGGATGAGGAGTTGAGCGAACCGATTCGGGTCGCCACCCTAATAATCGAGCGACAGGACATTGACGCGCGCGGGCAAGCCACTTACGGAGAAAATCTGGCTTTCAACACCTGGCACGCTTTGCCCGAACACAAGCCCGTCGGAAGCATCTCCGACGCGCGCAAAGTCGCTTATGAAGCCGCCGCAGAACTGCGACGCAACATGAACGGAATTCCGCTGGGCGAACCCGACGAGCCCCGCCCGTCCGAGGTTTTAAACGCCAAGCCGCGTGACACGAAAATTGTACAGGCGAAAATTCACCCTGCAATCGGAGTCGCCCGCATCGGCAATAGCGCGGAGTATTTCCTTGCACCGGAAACCACCGCCGTGCAAATCGAGACAAAAATTGAATACAAAGATAAGACGGGCGCGCTCAAACGCGAAGCCGCGCGTTTTCGAATATACGGCTATAACGCGGCGGGCGAGGTTGTCGCCGAATTAAATGCGGGAAACGCCGAAATTCATTGGACGGTTCACGTCGCCAACCGGAAAGCCGCGTGGTATCAATTTCAACTCGCGCTCGACGTGCCGGAAGCGCACGCCGCAGATTTGCCGGCTTCCAAACGGCGCAACGCCGACATAAGAGGCGCGGACCGACAGAAACTTGTGATTGATCCGGGAGCGCGAACCATCACGGGCGCAAATAAATCCGGGGACGAATATAAATTCAACACCGGCAAGTTCTTCGACAAGCCGGTTTATCTCGGCGAATTAAAAACTGATGACGCCGGGCGACTCGTCTTTCTTGGCGGGCGGGGCGTGTCGGCTTCGCGTCAGGACATGGACGTAAAACTCACCGATTTTGCCAATAACGACGGCTGGCACGACGACGTTTCAGACGGACCGGTTACGGCAACAGTCAAGATGGGAGAGCAAGAAATTCCGGTTGAGTCGGCTTGGGTTGTCGTTGCGCCGCCGAATTACGCTCCCGCCATTATCGGCGTGCGAACGCTTTACGATTTGTTGTTCGACGTATTTGTGCAGGACGGGAGGCTGCCGTTTCCCGCCGACATTTCGTTCACCAAAGATATCTATCCGATTTTATTTCGTCTGAGCAATTTACAGTGGGTTAACCAGGGCTTCGCCGTCGGTTTCGGGGCTGGCTCGCAGCAAAATTTTGCCGACCCCGATTACATCTCTAAACTTGCCAATCCGGGCGACGAGTTTAAAGAATTGCGCCTTCAGATTTGCAATCTGTTTCGAGACTTTGACCGCGACGGCAAATCCCCTGTGCCTCTGCCGTGGATTTACGGCGACGCTATGAATGTCCCTCCAGCCGACACGCCGCGCCAGCATATAACAATTTCGCCGACGCAACAGCGAATGCTGCAATTGTGGGCGGACGGAAAGTTCGTCTCTGATTGGCAGCCCGAAGCGATAGCAGCGCAAAATCTGGATGATCTGCCGCTCGCCGAACGACCGGCAATGGTTGACCGCGCCGTCCTTGAATTCTGCCTCGCCGATGCATTTCATCCCGGCTGCGAAGTTACATGGACGACTAGACACGGCTCGATGTACTCCGCGCCGTTTCGCATTCGGCGACGCCGAGAAACCGACGGCGCGGAACCGGATTTCGGTTCGCAAATAACGCCCGAGATGGTTTTTCAGCCAAACGGCGTGCTGTATGGGCAAAGCCCGGGAACTATTTCGCGGTGGATGGCATTGCCTTGGCAAACAGATACTGCGAGTTGCCGTTCGGGTTATTATGCCGGATTTGGGCAGCGTTACGATCCGTATTTGCCGACCTTCTGGGCGGCGCGCGTTCCGAACCACGTTTTGACCGAAGATGATTACAAAGTTGCTGTGGATGACAACGAGCCACCCGAAAAACGATTGCAGGCTTTCAGGCGCCGGGCGAGTTGGTTTCGCGGACTTAATACGAATTACCTGGAAGCCATTGCTCAAATGGTTCTGGACTTCGGGAAAATGGGCGTTGTTGAAGCCCGAAAAGGCGTTGAAGCTGATGCTGAACTTCCCGCGGTGATGTATGTAGAGTCTGAA
The DNA here is from genome assembly GCA_036387315.1 of Pyrinomonadaceae bacterium. Taxonomy (GTDB): domain Bacteria; phylum Acidobacteriota; class Blastocatellia; order Pyrinomonadales; family Pyrinomonadaceae; genus JALZCH01. Next base: position 16,726 of record DASVTY010000014.1, on the reverse strand, counting down.
CCGGGTTTTGCCAATATCAAAGAAATTTCGCCGCACCGTAATTTGATGATGCTCCACGTCGCCGGAGCGGATGTCGAAGACACAGCGGCGGCTGAAGTGGCAGCTACTTCAGCCGCTGAAACGACCGGACATTTCGAGGAGGAATTCACCTCGGGATTTATCAATAAAGTCAATCGTTTTCGTAACCGATGAATCCAGGCGGCATACCGGATATTTACGATGCGGTGATAGTCGGCGGCGGTCCGGCGGGGGCGGCGGCGGCAATAGAGCTTGCGCGAGGCGGGCGTGCTGTTTTATTGCTGGATCGTGAAAACGAAACGACATTCAAAGTTGGCGAAGCGCTGCCATCAGCTTGCAACAGAATCCTGCGCGACTTGGGAGCATGGGAAAGTTTTCTGGCTGATAAGCATTTGCCGTCATACGCCAATCTCGCGGCATGGAATCAGGATACATTAGAGAGCGTGGATTTTATCTTCGACCCGAACGGTCACGGCTGGCATTTGGAACGCGGGCGGTTTGATGCCGGTTTGCGTAGCGTGGCTCGGAATTATGGCGCAGTAGTTTCTACCGGAGCCAAGATGGAACGACTATTATTTGAGCCGGGGACTGAAAATCAGTGGTGTCTTCGATATGCATTGCATAACCGGGAAAAAATAGAAGTGTGCTGCCGCTGGGTGGTCGATGCGAGTGGCAGACGGGGCGCAATCGTTCGCCAACTACCGGTGCGGCGGTTAGCTTTTGATCAACTCGCAGCCTGTTTCGCTGTATTTGAGCAATCAAAAGACAAATTCGCGGCTGAAGACGAAGATTCGCGCACATTGATCGAAGCTGCGCCTGACGGCTGGTGGTACACCGCTCTGATTCCGCAAAACCGTCGCGTGGTTTGCTATTTTACCGACACTGATTTGTCTGTCCCGCAAAGAAACTTGCCTCGTACCACAAAAAAATTCCTTAGTTTGCTGGCGGAAACAAAACACATAAGGGAAGTTATTTCCGAGCGCAATTACAGGCTTTGCAGCGTGCTTCAAAGAGCGAGCGCCAACAGTACCAGACTTACTAATTTTAGCGGTCCGGGCTGGCTAGCGACGGGTGACGCGGCAATGTCGTTTGATCCGTTGTCGTCGCAAGGAATTTTAACCGGTTTATATAGCGGAATGCTCGCGGGTCAAACGCTTAACAATTTTTTTTCGGGCGAGGCATATTCGCTTATCCATTATGAAGAGCGACTGGCAACAATCTTTGACGCATACTTGGCGAATCTTCAAACAGGCTATAACAGCGAAAAACGATGGTCACAGCGTGAATTTTGGAAGCGGAGACAGAGGACGGCAGACCAAGAGAAGAATGGATTTTGAGAATTGAATTAAATGCTCAGTTAACTGAGCATTTAATCGTTCGGGGATGTCCTCATACTACAGCTTTGAGATAATCAATAATACTGTTTAATATAGCTGTACGCGCGGTCGAATAATTCTTGTTCGTGATGCAATTTGTATTTGAGCAAAGTTTTTCGCAAAGCCTTTTGTACTTCACGCTCTCCCGCGGATGTTTGCTGCCACCCGGGAAAACGTACGATTCTCACAATCGAATCAATGTCATCGACGATTCGCTCGACAATCACAGGGGTCTCGGCGTTGCGCGTTTCCTGAAAAAGCTCGGTCAACGCGGCTTTGGCGTGATCTTGCTCCTCCTCGGGGTCAACTGCCTTTTCGGCTTCGACAACTTTTTTGGCGATTTCGAGCAGGTATTTGAGATATTCGAGCGAATTTATCAGCCCTTTGTGATGCCGGTCTTTGAGTTCTTCAAGCTGAAGACTTAATTGGACAAACTGCGGATTATCTTTGTGCTTATGCAGACGAGCGATAATTTTGATTTCGATTTCTTTGACTTTTGCCCGATCCTTCGCAGTGGAAATTTCTTCCAGAACCGTGTCGTCCAAAACCAAAGTGTCGAGATCGTCGCGGACCGTTTCGACGTGAATGTTTTCGTGAATCAGTTCGACGGTTTTCGCGCCGAGTCCGTGCCATAAAAGTTTGCCGTGTCCGCTCGGCGGGCGTACCGATTCATAAATTTGCGAGAGCCATTTGTAATCGGTTTTGTATGGTTCGAGCGCGACATCCGGCGAGAGCGCTTCCCAAAGCTGGCTCAAGACCGAATAGCTCATTGCAAAAGCGTCGCGCGTCACATTGTCCGGCAAACAATCCTGCGCAGCGATTAAACCTTCATAACCGGTCAAAGTACGATCAACGCCTTTGAAAAACGCGAGACAGCCGACGATAGCGGCTGGCAACTGATGTTTGAGTTCTTCGATATTGGTGATGACGTTTTGCACGCTCTTTTCGTCGAAATCGAGGACGCGCGCTACGTCGTCGAAAATACCGAGATAATCAACAATCAGACCGTGGGTTTTGTTCGGAAACGGGCGATTGGTGCGGCAAATCGCTTGGAGAAGATTGTGTTCCTTGAGCAGTTTGTCGAGATACATCGTTTGCAGCACGGGAGCGTCAAAACCGGTGAGAAGCTTCGCTGTCACAATTAAAATTTTGAGCGGATCCGACTGGTCGCGGAAACGGTCGAGCAGGCGTTCTTCATCTTCTCGGCGGCGCTTGTATTTCTCGTGCCATTCAACCGGATCGCCCTGCCCGACGGTCATCACGATTTCGCTCTGCTCAGCGGGAAGATGCTTGTCCAATTCATTTTTGAACAAAACGCACGATTCGCGGTCAAAGGTGACGATTTGCGCTTTGAAATTATTCGGCTCAACCGCTTCGCGATAATGATTGGCAATATCGGCGACGATGGCGCGGACTCGTTCGGGAGCTTTTACTAAAACCGCCATTTTCGCGGCTTGTTTAGCTAGATTGGCTTGGTCTTCTTCCGAAAGACTACCGGTGATATTGGCGTAAGCTTCGTCAATTGCGGCTTTGTCAATGCGGAGTTCGACCAGACGAGCTTCAAAATGCAGCTTCAGAGTCGCTCCGTCTCTGATTGATTCTTCAAAGCCGTACCGCGAAAGATAACCTTTCGGATCTTCTTCAGCCCCGAAAGCCCAGAATGTATTGCGGTCACGTTTGTTGATCGGCGTTCCGGTCAAACCGAAGAGAAAAGCGTTTGGCAAAGCAGTTCGCATTTTTCGTCCGTAATCGCCTTCCTGTGTGCGGTGCGCTTCGTCAACGAGAACGATGATGTTTGAGCGATTGTTCAACACGCCTTCTGCCTCGCCGAAGCGGTGAATCGTGGTGATGATGACTTTGCGCGTGTCGGCTTTGAGGAAGCGTTCGAGTTCGGCGCGGGTTGCTGCGGAAACCATATTCGGTACGTCAGCAGCGTTAAAAGTCCCTGTGATTTGCGTATCGAGGTCAATCCGGTCAACGACAATAAAAACGGTCGGATTTTTGAGCGTCGGATGAAAACGCAGCTTTTGAGCGGCGAAAACCATTAACAAAGATTTGCCGGAGCCTTGAAAATGCCAGATTAAACCTTTTTTGATTTGCCCTTCGACGACGCGCCCGACGATTTTGTTGACGGTGTGAAATTGCTGAAAGCGCGGAATGATTTTGATTTTGCGGTGTTGTTTGTCCGTAGCGAAAACTGTGAAATGATGCAAAACGTCGAGAACGACGGCAGGCGCGAGCAATCCGCGAACGGCGGTTTCGACTTCTTTTAAACCGTGAAATTCCGACTTCTCGGCTTCGTCTTCGCGCCACGGCGACCATAAATCGAGCGGCATTTTGACTGAGCCGTAACGGAACGTTTTTCCTTCGGTTGCAAAAGAAAATACGTTTGGCACAAACATTAGCGGCACATTCTGCTCGTAATCTGAATGAATCTGTGCCGCGCCGTCAACCCACATAACCGCGGGGCGCGTCGGCGATTTGGCTTCGCCGACTACGATGGGAATGCCGTTGACGAGCAGAACAAGGTCAAAACGGCGTTCCTGTCCGGCTTTGTAAGTCCACTGCGTTGTAACGACGAAACGATTATTGGCGAGATTGTCGAAATCAATGAGCCGAATTTGCGTGTGCTGATGATTTTCACCGAAAGGCATCGTTCGTTCTCCGGTGAGCCAGGCGGCGAATTCTTCGTTGGCTTTGACCAGCCCGTCGGATTTCACTGAAAGCAAAATGGCGCGCAGGCGATAGAAAATTTCGTCGGCGCGAGCTGGTTCGACGGCGATTTCCGGGTTCAATCGAATCAACGCCTCGCGCAAATGTTCATCAACCAACACGTCGGAAACCGTGCGCGGCAAATCTTTGTGCGAAATCAATTCCCAACCAAGCCCGCGTTTTGACGGCGTGCCGCTAAGCACGTCGCGGACAAACGCCTCAACGCTGTTTGCTTCATTGAACATAAATTATTTGTTTGTTAATAAATGGCTAACCAGAGAAACTTTCAATGTCTCTGCTTTCTCAAAGGCAAGTTTTGTTTCCTTTTCACTGTTTTTTACAGCTTCAACTTTTTCAATTAACTTTTTTTGTTCATCAACGTTCGGTAAAGGAATTTTTATTCTATAAAGGTCGGATGCCGCTATTCCCGCGATTGATCCACGTCTTGTTATGCTGCTCATAACTCTTTTTCCTGATTCGCTTTGAAACCAGTAAAAATAGAAAAATGGAATAGCTTGTTCTTGGTTCAAAGAAACTCGGATCAGCGACGATTCAAAAGACATCGGTTCGTTTAAATTTCCTATAATTGAGCATTGTCCTGCCCCTTCAAAAACAACAGACCTTCTTGCGAAGATGAGATCTCCGGTTTTTAATCCATGCGATTTTATTTCTGCATCTGTTAGTTTGATTCTTTGCAAACCGCCATTCGTAATTATTTCGTTGGCGAATAAATCGCCCATGTGAATTACCTCTATCCCGTCACCGTAATCGGTTTTAGGTTTATACAATCCATTTAGAGTTCCGTTTTCCGTGATCTGTGAGAACTCAACAAATTGCCATTTATCTGAATTTCGCTCAATAAATTCGTCAATTGTCGCTTGTTTTAATATTTGTAAATTTGCAATGATTTTTCCATATTCAAGCGTAGTTTTATCAGCGCCCCAAAGAATCTCCGCGATTTGCTGTTGCTCGTCTTTCGGCGGCAAGGAAAATTCGTAACGCGCCAGATCACTCCATTTTGTACGCGGCGAGAGCGAACCGGCGGAAGTGCCGAGCGCGTGTTCAAAAAAACCGTCCGACTGCACGATGAATGGCAGCAACGCGGGCAAAAGCTCATCCGTTTTCGGCTCGAAAACCAGAATATCGCCCGAACAAATTCCGCCAAAATCGGCAACGGCGGCTTTGCGTTGATAAGCGCGGCGTTTCCCGAACAAAATCTGCCCGCGCTCGAACTTGCGCGTGAAAGAAGTGCCATCGGCAACATTTCCCCAACGCTTAATCTGTAGCGATTCCGGTTCTAGATGTTCCAAACCGACAAACCTTTCCAAACCTTGTTCGAGCGGATTTCTCACCGTCACATCAACATTCCGCACTACATCACCAAAACGCACCTTGCACCAACCTACCGAGTTTATTTTAAATTCATCAAACATCTTGTCCTATTTTAAGAAACTCCTCGGGCAGCTCTGCGGATTGTATGTGATGAAGTAGCAGCATCAAATCCGGCGTTAACACCAGCCCGCCATTTTTGCTTTTATCAACCAGCAACAAAAGCATTAGATAATTTCTAACGGCTTGTTCATTTGCCGGGCTTATCTCGTCCAAATCGGGCAATAAATTATGCTCGCTGATACAATCAGCGTAATCGTTTATCAACTTTTCTGAAAAAGCCTTGCCTCTATTATTCGCGGCATAATTAAACGATGACGCGGCTAAATCAGCGATTTGCAAACCCGGATTCTCGTGCGATTTGCCAAATTCAATCGGTCTGACTTTCGCCTGATTCGTAAAGGGAAAAGAAACACCGTCGCCGAATTTGCCGATTATGTCACCAACTATCGGTTTTAATTCGGAAAGCGGCTTAGAGTCATCGCAAAACGGCGTTATATCTTTGTGTTTCGTTCCCCAAAAATTAAGTGAAATGTGTAAACCTGTGTCTGACAATTCAAGCAGCCATTTGTGCATCTTGTCGGATTTATCACCGAGTCGGTTGTATTCGGCTAGAACCTTCGCTTCATTTAACTGCCAGAAATGTAGAATGTTTTGCAAAGTTGATGTTCTGTCCAAAGCCATTCTATCAATTGAGGATTTCAACGCTGTTACATCCAGAATGTTTCGAGGTTGAAAGATTGTGTGAAAATTTTTAATAGCGTCAATCATCAATTGATCGCCGGTGATTAAACCGGCGTAAATCATAATGCTTACAAAACGATGAAAATTCGTTCTGAAAAAGAATGTATTATGGCTGGCTATTAACGGTTCAAAAGTTATGTCAAAAAAACGCGCCGCCACTGCAAACTGCTTGTTGTTGATGATGACGTAAAGATTCTTTCGGCATTTGTTGAACAACCAATCGAGCGCCTGTTGCCCTTGATGATGCTGCGCCAGCTCCGCGCCTTTTAATTCTCCGTTTCCTTTTCTCAATCGCTCAATCCGAAATTTTTTAACGGCTTGGTCAAGCAAATTTTGGGCGCGATCTTCGGCAATATCAGTGCTGGCAAAAATGAAATGCGGCTGGGTGGCGTCCAACAGATTACTGCCTGTAAAGCCAGCTTCGTCACAATAGATTTTTTGAGAGGAATTCATATCCAGTTACTTATGCTTCAAACGTTCATCGAAAACAAATCGCTCCGGCATTCCCAGCGTAATTCTGCTGTAATCCGGGTGCGCCGGATTGAGCAAATAATTCTTTTCAAGCGGCACAATCGAAGTCGGAACTTCAAGCACCGCCGAAACCGAAGCGCGAACCCAATCATCGCTAATCTGCTGCACCGCTTGCGGCGCGGGCGACACAGCCCAATCAGGCGGCAAATCACGAAACTCTGCGACGGGCAAAACAAGTTCCGGCGGAACATCTGCGGCGATGAACGAATAATTGAGCAGTAATTCGTCGTCGTTCAAATGAACAAGCATTTCAAGCGCTGCGAGTGCGAGACTACCCGCTGCGTATACGACTCGCGTTCCGCGCGAATTCCAGCGCCCGCCGTATCTAAATGCACCTTCACCGTCAAACGCAGTTGCTGCATACTTTGTTTTGCAAATCCGGTAAACAGTCGGCACGTCTTTAGCTGAAAACTCCGTGTTCGAGTCTGCCGATCAGGTTTTCGATTTCGCGCGCCCCGGTTTCAGTTGCCGCCATTTCAAGCGGCGAAACATCGCCTAAAGCGCGATTCGGCTGGACAAACCAATTGACCGCGCGTTCGCTGTCGCCTTCAAACAATTCGAGCGCAAAGCTCAACAGCCGCGAAATAGAAACCAGCCGATCAGATTCCCAAGCCTTTAATTTGCTGGTTTTGCGCCGGCGCGACAGCGTGCGCGGACTGATGCCGACAGCCACGGCGAGACGCTCCATCGGCAAGCCGGTCACCCGGCGCACCCGCTCAAGCGTTCCGAACGAAAGCCCGTTTTCAATCGCCTGAATCAGTTCAACCGTATTCTTCGCTTCAATTCCGAGCAAATCATCAACAGTAAATTTGCGGTCAAGAGCTGCTGTATTCATTTTCTCCGCTCCACTATTCCTTTAAAGCAGCAGATTTGTGGTACCTCGCCACTTGTCTTTTGATTGTACGCCAAATGGCGAAAATTGAAAAGATTACATCAGCGATTTTGTTCGAGAGCGGCAAATAACCGATTCATTGATTCGCGCAATTCCGTTGAACTATGCTCCCAATCGCAGACAGCTTTCGGTAGCGAGTTATCGCTGGTTGTCTCGCTGTTGTTTGTGGTTGCAGTTTTACGAACATAAAGCGGAATATTCAAATTACCGTCGTTCGACCGGATTTCGTCTATATCGACGACGCGCGCAAAGCCTTCTTCATCGATGAAATTGCGGTAAGCCCGAAGTATTTTTTCCTGATTGGCTTCGGTTAGAAAACTTTGCGCCCGCTCGCGCGTCACTTCATTCACAGCGTTGATGAAAAGAATTTTCCCACGTCTCTCTTCAGTTTTCCGAATCCTGCAAACCACAACGCATGCTTCCATCGGCGAGTTATAAAACAAATTCGCGCCGAGCCCCAGCACGCATTCGATTACATCCATGTCGATTAGGCGGCAGCGCATAACGGCTTCTTCGTTGCGAAAAAGTACGCCGTGCGGATACAAAATGGCACAGCGTCCGGTATCAGGCTTGAGGCTTTTCAGAATATGTTGGAAAAAAGCGTAGTCGGCTCGTCCCTGCGGCGGCACGCCGAGGAAATTACGTCCGAAACGATCCTTTTCCCACGCGGCTCGATTCCATTGTTTAATTGAATACGGCGGATTCGCCAGCACGACATCAAATTGTCTCAAACCATCGTTTTCCACAAACTTCGGCTCGGCGAGGGTATCGCCGCGCATCACCCGAAAATCTTCGATGTTGTGCAAAAACAAATTCATTCGGGCAATTGCCGAAGTCATTAGATTGCGCTCCTGCCCGTAAAGGCGCACGGTGCGAAATTCTTTGCCCTTTTTTTTCAACTCCGCAACCGCCGACAGCAGCATCCCGCCCGAACCGCACGTCGGATCGTAAATGCTTTCGCCCGATCCGGGTTCGAGCATCAGCGTCATCAAATGAACCAGCGTTCTATTGGTGTAAAACTCGGCGGCTGTGTGACCGGAATCGTCTGCAAATTTTTTGATTAAAAATTCGTAAGCAACACCCAATTCATCTTCCGGCACGTTGGCGACGGAAAGCGTCAAACTCGAAAAATGCTCGATTAAATCAAGCAAGGTTTCATCCGACAGCCGCTCTTTGTTTGTCCACTGTGCGTCCCCGAAAATGCCGAAGAGTTTATCGGTATTGGCTCGCTCAATCTCGCGCATCGCCGTTTGCAAAGCTGTACCGACGTTTTTCGTCACGCCGCGTACGTCGCGCCAGTGCGAGCCAGCAGGAACTTGAAAACGATGGTTTTCAGCGAACAAAGCATAATCAACGTCTCCGCCCGAGTCGTCTAAAGCCTGTTGGTATTCTTCATCGTAAACATCCGAAATACGTTTAAAAAAAAGCAGCGGAAAAATAAATTGTTTGTAATCGCCCGCATCGATCACACCGCGCAGCAGCGTTGCCGCGCCCCATAAATAATTCTCAAGCTGTGACTGCGAAATACGCCCATTTATTTGGTCTTTGAGTAAATTCGGTTGATTATTGTTTTGATTTGTCATTGAGAGTAATCAGCGGCTTTGCGGCGTAGGCGAATAAAGTCCGGCTTCTTGCAATAGATTTTTTAGTTTATCTTCAGCAGCGTATGCTTCATTGAGCGAAGTTTTCAAATTTTCCAATGCTTCGGCGACCGTGACGGTATTTGTTTCGGCGACCGGTTCAACGTAGCGCGGAATGTTCAAATTCCAATCGTTACGAGCAATTTCGTCAAGCGAAACAATCTCTGCCGCGCCGGGTACGGATTTATAATCGCGGTAAAGTTTCAGGATTTCTTCAATGTGTTCTCTTTCGAGCGTGTTTTGATTGCGCCCGCGTTTGAAAAGGCGCGAAGCGTCAACAAACAAAATCCGATTTTTGTGTTCCGGCTGCTTTCTCAATTTCATCACCAAAATACAAGCTGCCAGACCGGTTCCGTAAAAAAGATTCGCTCCCAAACCGATCACGGCTTCGAGCAAGTCTTGTTCGAGAAGTCTTTGACGAATCGCGCCTTCTACCCCTGCGCGAAACAATGCGCCGTGCGGTAACACAACCGCCATCCTGCCATTTGGCAGTGCGAGCGATTTGATCATATGTTGAACCCAAGCGAAATCACCGCTTTTTCGAGGCGGCAGACCGGCGAAATTGCGACCGTACCGGTCGTTCGTCCACAAATCTTCGCCCCATCGTTCAAGCGAAAACGGCGGATTGGCGATTACACAGTCAAAGGTTGCGAGTTTGTCGCCTTGGACAAATGCCGGATCGCGCAGCGTATCGCCCCGGACGATTTCGAAATCTTCGATTCCATGCAAAAACAGATTTATTCGAGCGACGCCCGATGTCGTTAAATTTTTCTCTTGTCCGTAAAGTTTGCCCAAAACCGAATGAACATCGCCGCCCATTCGACGAATATGATTGACGGCTTCAAGCAGCATTCCGCCCGTTCCGCACGCCGGATCATAAATCGTTTCGCCCGCTTGCGGGTCTAAAATCTCCGTCATCAGACGAACGACCGAGCGCGGCGTATAAAATTCTCCGGCTTTCTTGTTTGTCTGGTCGGCGAATTTCTTGATCAGGTATTCATAAGCCTGACCCAAAACGTCCGACTCAACGCTGGCGTTCGATAAATCGAGCGCGGAAAAATGCTCGATTAAATCAATCAGCAGCTCGTCTGAAAGACGTTCCTTGTTCGTCCAATTAGCATCGCCGAAAATTCTGTAAAGTGTGCGCGGATTGGCTCGCTCGATTTCGTGAAAAGCAAACTGCAAAGCCGCACCGACATTTTCGGATTTTGAGCGAACATCGCGCCAATGACAATGTTCGGGAATCTGAAAACGGTGATTTTCGGGAAATGCAGCGTAATCCAAATCGTTGTCGGATTCGGCAAGCGCCGCGGCGAATTCTCCGTCGTAAACGTCCGAAATGCGTTTAAAGAAGAGAAGCGGAAAAATATAGCTTTTAAAATCAGCGGCATCGACAGGACCACGCAGGATATTTGCTGCCTCCCATAAATGATTTTCTAGATTGGAGAGAAGCATACTTTAAATCAAAACTTATAAACTTATTTAACTCGTCCAGATATTGGCAACTAATGAACCTTGCTGGCAATTAAAATTTAGCTCTTAAACTCTAAACAAAATTTCTTACTGTTGCTATCTCAGCAAAGTCATCACTGCCAAAAAGTCAGGCGAAACAAAAAAAATGGTTTGACCGTTAACCTAGTTGCCGGCACTTATGTCGTGACGTTGAGCTTGGATGTTGATTTTACCAGCGTGCTGAAAACCGTTCCGGGAACTCGACCCGAATCTAATGTCGGTGGTTTTTCGGTTGATGGCGCTTCCGGCGCAGAAAACGTCTTTATCATTGATGGTCAGGAAGTTACTAACTCCCGTACCGGTACTTTCGAACGCTAACAACGCTATTCCGACTCAATTTGTACAGGAAGTACAAGTTAAATCGAGCGGTTTCGAAGCCGATTTCGGCGGTGTAACCGGCGGTGTTACTAACGTTGTAACCAAAGGCGGCGGCGTGAAAGAAGCAAAACGCATGAATTGTCTAGGTTTTTCCATTCAGCGCGAAGATCACACGGAAGATGAAAAATACTGGATGCGTGGCACAAGGCATTTGAACAAACTGAAGGTGATGCCGACCGCAGGCTCCGCGCGGTTATGGTTGAGCAGAATTATCAAAAGCGGTTGTGAAAGGAGACATGGCAGCAAATGCGAGCGCAAATTGCTGTGGATCGATTGTTTATGATGCTTCTGTATAGGTAGCGCGGGCAACAACGAGGGCATAGCGCGACGCGTAAGGAAGTTCAAATAGGGGTTGAGTCAAAGGGCAACAATCTAAGTTATCATAAGCTATTTTAGCTCGATTCAATCGAATCGAATCCTAAATAAACACCTGTTTTGATCCGCAAAGGCTCGACGACCGTGCAGGTTCGTATAATTGTTGATTAACAACAAATCTCCGTCGCTGAGCAGAAATTCGCAGGTGTGAACCGACGAGTCTATTGCTTCTCTTAAAAATTCAAGCGATTCGATTATTCCTTGTTTCTGCAAAGGCGGAGCTTTAATCAACTCGGTCTGAAGCGTGTCTGAACGGTAACGCAACAGCGGATTCTTGCCGAAAATCGGCGCTCGGACGAAGGTTTTTCGCGGATCGGTAATGAAAATCGGCGGAATCAGAAACGGAATTTTGGCGAGCGAAAGCGTTTTAACGACTGACCGTCCCCATGCGGACGCGACGACCGAATTTAACAGCTTGCGACCATTCAGTATAGTTGTTTGTCCGCCGCCGCAACGCGCTTGGCGATAAACATAAAAAGCCAAAAAGTTCTCCGGCTTCGGGCGATATTGAGAATCCGTGTGCAGAGGCGCAGCCGCCGAATGTTCCGAAAAAGTTCGGAAACGATTTCCGCTCTTTTCGCTTTGCGGCTTCATCGTCCAAATCAACGAATCCTTTGCCGCGCCGTGCGGCGACAGCCTTCCCATTCGACTGACGAACGCGAGAAACATGGCTTGACAAACGACTTTCGGTAACGTAATAGGCAGAAAATTTTTTACCTGCACAGCGTCGAAACCGGAATTGAGTAGCGAAGAATAATAACTTGCCGAAGAGAAAAAGTCGCCCCAGCGTTTCGATAAACTGGCGGTTAAGTGATTGATTGATGCGGCGTCAAATCGCAAAGAATTCGATTTCGATAATTCTTGGACATAATCCAGCAAACTGTCTGGTGCTCGCCCAGCGAAGTTCTCGACATACAACGCATCGTCCGTCGAAATATGTTTTTTTAACACCATAGTTCCGAAGCCTCCGTTGAGATTTCCGCATAAACACGATGCGGATGAATACTTTCATTTAAAGACACGCTAACGGTTAAAAGGTCGCCCGCTGCGAGAATCGAAGCGATAGTGACGGCAACGCTCCGACAAACGTCTTCGCCGAATTGTGGGCGACGATGTGTTTTCTCGACCAGACGATGCTCGTCGGGACGTTTTAGAACCGATTCGACCAAATGCGCTTCGGCGTCAAGGCAGCGAATCAAATCCGGCAAATCCGGCAAACTACCGGTTGAAGTGACGGCGACGCTTAATTCGCCGGGTTGCGAATGAGTAAAAGTCGGTGGGAAATCCTCGGGCAAAACAAAGTGCGGCGACTTCATTTGCCGACTAATCGTTTTTTCCCCCTTTAGACGGCTATAAGCCAGCGTACAGGGGCAAGCCGTCATAATGCCCGCTGACACTTCGATTGTTCGCTTGGCAACATCGCCCGATTGCTCGTGGCGAAAGTTGATCGCTAAAGGCTGCGCCGAATTGGTTTGACTCAGAACATTGTAGCTCGGCTGAAGCAATTTAGTTTTAAGCCGGGCGATGGCATTCTCGCTTTGTTGCAGTCGGCGCGCCTCCTGAGCGAGAAAATCGGCTAATTCCGCGATGCCGTTCCAGCTTCTATCGCCAGCCGCTAATACAATCTGCTGCAAACGGCTCATATGAATGCCGCGCCGTTCGGCGGTCAAATCAACAGTCAATTCGACTTCAAAATTCATCGTTTCGACTATCGCATTCAACGGATTTAAGACATTCGTGCGCAGCATTGCGCCGGTCGTTCCGACGCGGTTGATTTTGACCGCGTGTGTCGGCTGGCGAGCCGGAATGTCGGTTTCTTCGGCGCGCGATAAATCATCGCCGCGTCGCGCCGCAAAAAAATCGAGTGCTTCGCTACCACTTAAAATCACGTGTTTATCTTCGCAAACGGCGAAACTTTCCGCGCCGAGCTGATATGCAGAGCAAAGTCCGGGCAAACCGTGAAATTCTTCAGCGAATTTGAAAAGCGACTCGGGCAGACCTGTCTGACGCAGAGTTTTTTGAATCCAAAATAGAACCGGCTCTTGATGCAGGTGAACCGACAAATCATAATCGAGCCGCAACGCACGCTCGGCGAAACCGAGCAGCAGCACGGTTTTGATTTTCTCCGCGTCGAATTCGGTTGGCACTTCCAGAGCTCCCTGCTCCAGCCGCTCGAAGACTGTTCTTTCGGCGAACATCGCCGCAGCTTCCATCGTTGCCAGCCATTCGGGAACGAGCGGATTTCCAGCGCGCGGAAATTTCGCCAGATGAATCAAATGAGCGGTGTCGTGGATAAGCCGCCAGACGAAAAATTGATTTCGTCCAAGCCCAGAAAACCGGTGGCTCTCGAACAGAACGGGCGCGGCATCTTTTTTTGATAGATGCCAGCGCCGCCAGCACAATTCAGCGCGTTCGCTTTCAACAACTCCGAGTCTCACGCCGTCTGCTTGAAAATCGAACAAATCGCCAATCAAACGTGCGCCGTAGTTTTTCAAAAGTTCGAACGAATCAGGCGGCGGTGCCGCTTCGCTTGCCCGAAACGAATTTATCCGCTCGGATAATTGTTTGCGCGACGCGCCCAAATGCTCGCATAATTTTTCCAGCCAATAATTGCTTGCTTCGCCCGCCGGGCAAAACCGCTCAACTTCTTCGAGTGGCAAAACTTCGGCGACCCTGCCGCTCAAATCGGACGATATTTTTTGCGAATCTAATTCAAAACCGGTCAATTTGTTATACCGATTAAAATTCTTGATTGCGCCGCGCCCTGAACTTTGCTTGAAAACGGTTTCGGCGAGCGCGAAGTTTTGCTTTTCACCGTTTATAATCCGCGACGCGGCATCGTCAAACAAGGCTTTCGTCGCCCATCCGCCGCCGCGCGAAATCAATTCATGAATGATTTGCTCATTTTCTCCTTTCATTTAAGTCCTCCGTTTGTTTTCAATAAAAATCGTCTTCTCTCTTCGTAGTATTGCTCGACAATCGAAGCGTCCATTTGAGCCGCCCAAAATTCTTGTCCGTCTTCAATCGCCTCCCGCATCAGTTGGACAATCGAATTGGGCGAAACCGACTCTGTAGGCAAGCCAGCCGGCAAGCCGGCGGCGCGATGAAAATCCGTTTGCAAACAGCCCGGATAACAAACGGTAATACCGATGCCGCGCCGTGCAGCAGCCGGGCGAACGCATTCGATAAAATGATTGACCGACGCTTTCGCCGCGGCGTAAAGTGCCCAGTTTTCATCGGGAATCAAAGCTGTGAGCGAATTAACCCAGCCGATTTTCGATTCCGCGGGAAGTAGCTGGATCGCTGCCGTTACCCAACCGATCACGCTTGCCGCGTTTGTTTCGATTATTAGTTCGACTTCAGAGTCTTCGAGCAATTCGGGGTGTTTATAAATACCTTGTGCGAAATTTATGACCAACAAATTCGGCTCGATTTCGCGCAAATATCGTTTAGCCGCGGCTTTAGTGGTCGCGTCAGCTAGAATGATTTCAGCTTTAATGTCGGTTATGTGCGGCGCGGTTCGAGACAAGACAGTTGTTTCCCAGCCGTTGCTGCCAAAATTCCCTGCGAGCGCAAGTCCGAGTCCGCGGCTACCGCCGACAATTAAAACTTTTCTTTTTGGTGTTCCTTCCATATTTTCCGGTTTAATTTGCCTTTCCTTACTTTCCGGGCTGCGAAAGCCGGACGCCGCGTGAATCATGCTGCGTCCGGCTTTCGAGTTTTTAATAAACGTTGATTTGTTAGATCAGCCGTGATTTGATTTAGTTGATCGGCGGTCCGACCGGATATGACGCGTAGTTGTCGACTTGTGCGACGTTGCAAAGCGAATAACCGAGCCGCAGAAAAGCCTCGCCGGAAGCGAACGGACGGCGTTGCCCGTTTGAAACAATTGAGATTTCCGAACCGCCGCGTTGCCGGATTAAGCGCCCGTTGGGCTCAAAGTAATATCCGTTGTTTGGCAACGGACCGGTAACATCGGCGCCGCGGGCAAGCGAATTAAACTGGTCATCAGCGATGATAATAACGTCGCGGAAGTCAAATCCACGACCGGGGCCGTACAATTCATACAGCCTCGATGCCGATGTAATCGCTCGTTTCGTTCCGTAATATTTAATGTAAACCGTTCCGCTAGTGGCTGTTTTGAAAAGTGTGCCGTCGGGATGATTTGGCATTTGGCCGTTCGGTCGGTAGAGCACTGAACTGCCGTCGCCGCATTTTGGTGAATTTGCACGAATAAAACCGACCGGATCTACGTGATTGTATTGCTTCGGCCAATCGTAGTTCAGTGCACGCCCCAGACTGCCTCTTTGATTGATGTTGGTAATGATCGCAAAATGGAGGTGATTTCCCCCAGGTGGATACGATCCAACCTTAGCGAATCTAACGCCGCCAGAGAGCCAGACGCCGGCTTTGATGACATTTGCATCAATTACAACGTGCGCATAAACTGCGAGAAATTGCTGACCGTTACTTAAAGTGTGTTGCACCAAAACGGCCACATTACCTGCACCCCAGTCTGACGAAGTGTTAATTGCCACAACCCGTCCGTTTGTTATCGTGAAAACTGAATCGCCGACATTCGCGGGCATATCAACTCCTAAATGGTAGTAACCATCAAAGTACGCTGGTGCGCCATCGGTGTCGTACCAGCGGTCGCGACCGAGCCACGTGCCGCCGGTTTTCGTCCAGCTCGTGACACCGAGCGGATAAAAGAAACCGGTACCGGTTTGGGTGAAAGTTACGGGCGCGGAAATTCCAAATTTCGCCGGGAAGCTGCCGATGCAAAACGCCTCCGGTTTGTTTTGGCTAATGTTTGCCTTTGCAAGCTCAAACTCCTTCAGGCTGAACTGCTCCGCGCGGGAAGAAATAGGAAAATTGATTGTCATCAGAACAACCAACATCGCTTTTAATGCGATTTCTAATTTTTTGTTTTTCATTTTTGTTCCTCTCAAAGTAACAAGCGCAAGTTCGAATTACGCTTTTTTGGGAAATCCCGGTTATTTTCCTAAACTCGGCTGCGCGGTTGTGATTGCTGCGACTCCCGCGTTTTAGCCTTGTTCCTATACACGGCTTTCGATTTAAGCTGTGCTATCATATTCATGCTGCGGCTCCCGTTTCCGATGGAGATAATTCATCGGCAGGAAGCCTTCGGAAGCGGG
>DASVTY010000013.1:0-18510 GCA_036387315.1 Pyrinomonadaceae bacterium | reverse complement strand
GGCTTTTGCAGCAGATTATCAATCGAGCCGAACAGAAACGCTTCGGCTTCGGCGGCAAATGTTTCGCCTTTCAGAGTCTCTTCGATTTTTCTGGGCAGAGTTGTGTTTACCAAATCGTCAACTTCGCGAAAGAGCTTGTCGCGCGAAACGAAAAATTTTTGATAAAACGGAAGCTGCTGATAATAATCGTTGATTTCGTGTTTGATGAGCGAGCTGATTTGCTTGCGCGTGCGCTCCTGCGACGCGATTTCGGCGATTTGGTGAACAATCGGCTGTACCTGTTCGCCCAAACGGTCTTTGACGAGATGAACGGCGTCTTCCGTCAGCATTTCTCCGAGCGGAATTTGTGTCTGAGTTAAATCATCGAGCCGGTTGCCGATAAAATCTCGAATCTGTTTTTCCAGCGCGCGTTCCTGCAAAATGCCTTTGATTCGTGTTTCGAGAAAACCCAAAACCTTCCCGAAAGTTTCTTCATCAGCGACTTCCGACACTTTTTTCGAGAGAAAATCGTCAATCCGCCGCTCGACAAATTCGCTCACGCCCTGCGCCGTTTCCTCGCTGCGAAGAGTTTGCACGATGTATTCGCCCAGACGATTCTGCAAAGTCGTGATACCGTCCAAAACTGCGGGGTGAGCCGAAGCCGGAAGGGCTTCGAGCAGCGATGGATAGCTTTTCGATAAATATTCGTCGGAGTAAGAATTTACCAAAGTTTCTACTTTTTGCCGCAGAAAATCTTTTTCAAAAAGCGCGTTGACAATCGTGTCGTGCGACATCAATTCGTTGCCAACGGCGTTGCCGATTGCCTCCGCCAGACGGTCGCGGTGACGCGGAATCATTCCCTGCGGAAAAATCGTGATGCCTAAAAATTTGACAGCTCTTCTGGGGCGAAACAGCATCCGCACGGCAAGCCATGCCGCCGCGTAGCCGTGAACCGTCGCGAACAGAATCATAAAAGACATCTGAAACCAGAGGCTGCCGACGATTTGTTGAAATTGTTCCATCAAATAAAAATGCTAAACGCGAATTACGAATCGCGTCAATAATTTGTTTATAATTACCACAAGATGAGCGAATCTATATCATATTCCGACGCGGGCGTTTCGATTGACGCCGCAAATCAAACTACTGCGAAAATCAAAGAACTCGCAAAACGCACTTTTAACACTCGCGTTTTATCGGAAATCGGCAGCTTCGGAGGAATGTTCAGCGCCGCTTTTCCCGAAATGAAAGAACCGATTCTGGTTGCTTCCGCCGACGGTGTGGGAACAAAATTAAAAGTCGCGTTTCTGGCAAACGTCCACAACACGGTCGGACAGGATTTGGTCAACCACTGCGTCAACGACATTCTCGTGCAGGGCGCGCGCCCGCTGTTTTTTCTCGATTATTTCGCCACCGGAAAACTCGAACCGGAAGTCGCAACCGCCGTCATCGGCGGATTTGCCAAAGCGTGTCAGGAAAACGGCTGCGTTCTGCTCGGCGGCGAAACGGCGGAAATGCCCGGAATGTATTCGGCGGGCGAATACGATCTGGCGGGTTTTATTGTCGGGGTCGTTGATAAAGAAAAAGTGATAGACGGGAAGGGAATCGAAGCCGGAGATGTCGTTCTCGCACTGCCTTCGAGCGGTTTGCATACAAACGGTTATTCGCTCGCCCGCAAATTGTTGTTTGAAACCGAAGCTTACAGTGTTTCATCCGTTTTGCCCGAAATGCATTCAACGCTTGACGACGTTTTGCTCGAACCGCACAAAAGCTATCTGCGTCCGCTCGAAGGATTGCTCGATTCCGGCGTCATCAAAGGCTTGGCGCATATCACTGGCGGCGGGCTTTTAGAAAATATCCCGCGCATTTTGCCCGCAAACGTTTCGGTTGAAATTTTTCGCGGAACCTGGAATGAATTGCCAATTTTTGGAATAATGCAAAAACTCGGCAACGTCGCCGACCGCGAAATGTTTCGCACTTTTAATATGGGCATCGGAATGGTGATAATTTGCTCGGAAAACGATAAAGAACAAATCAAATCTCACCTTGAATCACAGGGCGAAACCTGCAACGAAGTCGGTAGCGTTATTGAAGGGAAAAAATCGGTTGAAATTATTTAACTCACGCACAAATAAGCCAAAAACGCTTGAAGAAAAAGTCATGCAGAACGGCTTTTTCTACATTGAAGATATTGTTTTTTATGCTGCCGAAAAGAAAATTAAAATCGTTTTTATCAATAATCCAGAAGCACAAAGCGCAAAAAGAGTTTTGTATTTTTTAGAGGTAGAAGATTTATCAGAAGAAATTTTGTCTGAGGATTTTGAGAAAGGTGATATTGATTCGCTCATCGGATTGGATGAATATTACGAAAATAATTATGTGAAATACGTTGTTCATACCGAAGTTCGTGAACTCATTTTTCGTACAAAGCAAAATCCAATAATTGAAGACGTTGGATAAACTTTATTTAATTTTCTCCCCGATTAAATAAATCACGTTTTCTTCTTCGCTCACAACACGCGCTTTGTGCCACGTATCCGCTTCTATGAAATCGCGGTCGCCGGCGTTGAGAACGTAGGTTGCGCCGCCGACGGTAAATTCAATCGAGCCGCTGATAACCCAATGCGATTGTGCTTCCGGGTGTTTGTGCAAAGCGTAAATTAATCCCGGATGATCCGACCACTGGGTGACGCGATAGCCTTCCGCCGCGAACTTCATTCGCAAAACCGCCGCGTTCGGCGCATAAACTTCGTTCCATCTTTCAATCCGAAATTGGGGTTTATTTATCATAAAACAAGCGCCTTGATTTATTTTTATTCCGTAACGGCGACCGGCGAAAGAATCCGGTCAACCGCATCCAGAGTATCTTCCGAAAGCCTGACGCCGGAAGCGGCGGAATTTGCTTCGACTTGTTCCGGTCGGCTCGCGCCGATAATTGCCGACGAAACGCGCTCGTCGCGCAAAACCCACGCAAGGGCTAAATGCGGCAAAGAAAGTCCGGCTTTGTCAGCCAATGTTTTTAATTCCTGAACCGCAGATAAAACGCGGTCGTCGAGAAATCTGTCAATAAAACCACCCATTTCATCGCTCGCTGCACGCGAATCTCGCGGCGGCGGCTGACCGGGTTGATATTTTCCGGTCAAAACGCCCTGCGCGAGCGGCGACCAGACGATTTGACCGATGCCATTCCGGGCGCAAAGCGGGAAAACCTCGCGCTCCCATTTGCGGTAAAGCATCGAATATTGCGGCTGGCTCGAAACAAATTTCTTAACACCCGACATTGAAAGAGCGGCTTCGATTTGCTCTGCGTTCCATTCGCTAAAACCGATATAACGCGCTTTTCCCGATTCGACGACTTCCGTTAAAGCCTGCATCGTTTCTTCGAGCGGCGTTTCTGTGTCGTAACGGTGGCATTGATAAAGATCAACGTAATCGGTTCGCAGACGCCGGAGAGAATCGTCAATTTGTTTGAAAATCTGCTGACGGGATAAACCTTTGTCAGTTTCCGACATCGGAAAATACAATTTCGTCGCCAGAACGTAGGAATCGCGCGGACGCGATTGCAAAACTTCGCCGAGAAAAATTTCGGCAATGCCGCGCCCGTAAACGTTTGCCGTGTCAATAAAATTAATCCCGACTTCAAAAGCCTTATTGACGCACGCTTCCGCCCGCTCGCGTTCGACTCCGCCCGAATAGGTCAGCCACGAACCGAGACTAATTTCCGAAACCTCTAAATCGCTGTCGCCCAAACGCCTGTATTTCATAAAAACCCTTTGCCCGATAAATTTGTTATTTCAGTTAATTATTCAAAATCGGCTGCATTTAGCAAGAAAAATGCGACAAAAAAGCAGAGCGGGAAATTTGAATCATCAAATTTCCCGCTCTGCGATTAAAGCAACGTTAAAAAGTTTAATCATCGTGTTCGACAACAACGATATAATAAATCAAAAAAATGATGACAGCCGCCGCGATACCGACGCCAATCGCAATTTTGGCTCCGGTTGAAAGATTTCGTCCTTTGGCGCTTTTAACGTTGGAATAAGCGACAATTGTCGGCGCGCCGGTTTTTAGATTCGTTATGGTAAACGAATTCTGGTCGGCGGCGCTGATAAAACCTTCTAATTTGGTTTTATCGCGCAGCTTGATTTTTACGCGCGCCGCTTCTCCGATGCCCAATTTTTCAATATTCGCTTTTACCTTTTCGGTAAAACGCGCCTGTTTGTCTTCCTTTGAATTTGCAAAAGCGAATTGCAAACCGATTGTGTTAATCATCAACGCAATGAGCATTAATGACAGAAGTTGTTTGAACATAAATTGTCCTTTTTTGTTTGAAATGGGAACGAATCGCAAAATAACCCGAAATTATATTTACGGTCAAATCGCAAATATGTTTTCGGGTTATTTTGGAGATTCAAATTTTACGTTCCAAATCTTAGAAAACGTTTTTGTTTGCCGAAATCAGCACTTCGGCGATGCGCTGACGCGCGGCAATCGTGTTGACCGGAGTTTGATTTTTCGTAAAACGGCGTAGAGCCGCGAGCATTGTTCGGGCTTCGTCGCCCTCGCTCATTGCGGCGAGCGTGTTTTTGGCTTTGGCTTCGACGCGCTGAATCGCATCGTTGCAGTAAACGGCAGCCATATCAACATAACGCTCGGCGTTTGCGCTTCCCGCAGCCGCGAGCTTTTGCGCGCGTAAAACGGCTGTTTCCATCGCGTATGCTTCGATGATAATGTCGGCGGCGTTGAGCAGAATTTCCTGCTGTTCGGAAAGCGCCATCATATATTTTTGTCCGGCTGTTCCCAAAATCATCAGGGCGACTTTTTTGGCGTTGGCGGCGAGCTTTGATTCGGCAGCCAAAACCGCTTCGTCTTCGTCAAACGACGGCATCGCCGGATTCATCACTTCGTCCATCAATGCTTTCGCGGCTGGAATCAAACCTAATTGACCTTTCATCGCGCGTTTCATCAGCATTCCGGGAATCAGCATTCGATTGATTTCGTTCGTGCCTTCAAAAATGCGGTTGATGCGTGAATCGCGATACGCTTTTTCCGCCGGATAATCAGCCGAATAACCGTAACCGCCGTAAATCTGCACCATTTCGTCAACGACGTAATCGAGTGCCTCCGAACAGGCGACTTTATTAATTGAAGATTCGACCGCGTATTCTTCAATCGAGCGCAGTTTCTTTTCGTTGTCCGCGCCGTCGCCGATTAGCTGGTCAATCATCCCGACCGTGCGATAAGTCATTGATTCGGCGACAAACGTTTTGATCGCCATTTCCGCGAGCTTGTGTTTGATTGCACCGAAGCTGGAAATCGGTTTGTTGAATTGATGCCGCTCGTTGGCGTAGCGAATTGATTCGTGCAGAGCCAATTTCATTCCGCCCGTGCAGCTTGCGCCGAGTTTAAAACGCCCGACATTTAAAATATTAAAAGCGATTTTCGCGCCGTCGCCGACTTTGCCGATTAAATTTTCAACCGGAACGCGGGCGTCCGACAAAATCAAAGGCGTGGTGGAAGAAGATTTGATTCCCATTTTATGTTCTTCCGCGCCGGGGCGACAGTTTTCCGAGCGTTCGACGACAAAAGCCGAAAACTTTTCTTTTTCGCCATCAACTTTGGCGAAAACGATAAACATATCGGCGAAACCGCCGTTTGAAATCCACATTTTCTCGCCGTTTAGAATGTAGTGCGTTCCGTCTTCGGAAAGTTTAGCGCCGGCTTTTGCACCCAAAGCGTCGGAACCGGAACCGGCTTCTGACAAGCAATAAGCCGTCACCTTTTCGCCCGAAACAATCGGCGGAATATATTTTTGCTTTAATTCTTCCGTCCCGAAATAGAGAATCGGCAGAAGCCCGATTGAGGTTTGCGAGCCGAACGTGACGCCGAAACCGGAACTGCGTCCCATATTTTCGGCGACCACGACGCCCGAAGTCTGGTCGAGCGCTAAACCGCCGTATTCTTCGGGGATATTTGCGCCGAGCAAGCCCAAATCGCCCGCTTGCGCGACCAATTGCCGGGCAACTTCCCAGGCGTGCTGCTCCATCGCCGGAATCTGCGGGCGCACTTCGTTGTCAATAAATTCGCGGCATGTTTCGCCGATCATTCTTTGTTCTTCGGTTAAATCTTCGGGTGTAAAAACTTCTTCCGGCGCGCTTTGTTCAATCAAAAAGCTGCCACCGATAATCTCTTTTTTCGCCATTGTTGCGTCCATCGTTTTTGTCTCCTTTTTCGTTAAATTATTTCGTCGCGTTTGCCAAAATCTCCTGCGTGGTGGGAACGAGTCCTAATTGCTGGAAAAATCCTAAAGATTCAACCAAAACCCAATCCTCAACAATTTTTTCGTTTTCAATCCGGTGTATCACAATCAATCTGATGGTAATTTCTTTGCCCGTCGGCGCAATGCCTAGCCAATCGCCCCTGTGCGTGCCTTTCATTAAAAGCTGCGTTATTACGCGGTCGGCTTCGCCAAACATTTGCTCTGCCGTAAAACACAAATCGGGAAAACCTTGCAGCCATTCGGCAACGTGCGCTTTGACCGCTTCGGGATTTCGCGGCGGGGCGGAAATTTCTGCGCCTGATTGAAGCTGATGAGTCAGGCAGTCATCCGCAAAGATTTCATCGGCAACATCAAGTTTCCGCTCGTTCCAAAGCTCTTCGATAAAACGCCGAACAATGATTTTATTTGGCTCTTCCGCCATTATTCGTTTAAATTTTCGCTTTTGATTTCGAGCGCATGATTAAAACGCGCCCGGTAATTTTCAGCGGCGATGCTCGCCGTTAATTCAACAATCTGGTCTTCGTTAAAATATTTTTTGAGTCTTTCAAACAATTCGTCCGAAACGCGAACGGGCGTTTTAGACATTTCTTCGGCATATTCGATTGCGGTTTTCTCGCGCTCGCCCAAAATCAGGCTGTGCTGCCAATTGGCAACTTCGCTGATTTCCTCCATCGTCACGACTCCGCGTTTCCTGCCGACCGCAGGAACAGAGTCCATTCAGAAAGGGCATTCGATGATCTGCGCGGCGCGAAGCTGCGCCAAAACGTGAATCCGCAGCTCGACTTTGCCGGATTTTTCAATCGCCAAACTGAGCAAACTTCCGAGCCATGCAATTACGGGACGCCGCGCCTGCACTTTAACCGGCTCGATGACCTTGCCGACAATTTTGCGAGAGCCAATATAAAGAGGTTTCGCCAAAATCGAAGCCTCGTTTTCTTCCAAACCCCGAATTCGTTTTTTTTCGCTCATAATTTGAATCGAGTGCAATTACAGTTTTTGAAACATCTGAACATTCCAGCTTTGAAAATTGTGCTGCCCGTAAAACCTGAGAATGCTCTGAATATCCTTAGCTGCCGAATAGAGCAGAGCGTAAGCAACGTTTTGTTGTCTAGCCTGCGTCAGCAATTGAGCCACCAATTTGCCGCCGATGCCTTGTCGCCTGAATTCCGGCAGAACGTAAAGGTTATCAATTACCAAATAGCTTTCGCCCGCCGGAATCACCGCCAAACCATCGCTCGTGTAAATTGAGCCAAAGATAAATCCGATGATTTCACTTTTAGCTTCAGCGACTAAAAAATACGAGCCAAGCGCGGCTTCGACTTGTTCTGAATTGTCCGGCTCAAATCCGTAAGTATTGTCTTCTTCAAGCCATTGCTGCTGAAGCCGACAAACAAACGGAACATCCGATTTAGCTGCTGTACGAACAAATGCCTGGCTCACAACAAAACCTGCTTTACGACAATCTTTCGATAATTCCCGCCGCGCCCATTCCGCCGCCGACGCACATCGTCACCATTCCGTAACGCGCATTGCGGCGAATCAATTCCTGAATAATCGTCGCCGTCAATTTCGCACCCGTGCAGCCCAGAGGATGACCGAGCGCGACCGCGCCGCCGTTGACATTCACCTTTTCGGGATTCATTTCGAGCAGCTTCATCACAGATAAGCCTTGCGCCGCAAACGCTTCGTTGAGTTCAATCACATCAATATCATCGAGCGTCAAACCCGCAAGTTTCAGGGCTTTCGGAATCGCGTAAACCGGACCGATGCCCATTTCTTCGGGCAAGCATCCGGCGGTTGCGAAACTGACAAAACGCGCGAGCGGTTTGATTCCGAGCTGTTTCGCCCGCTCATCAGACATCACGACCGCAGCAGCAGCGCCATCCGACATTTGCGAAGCGTTGCCAGCCGTGACAGTTCCTTTAACGTGGAAAACCGGCTTCAATTTCGCCAAGCCCTCCATCGAGGCGTCGTAACGCACGCCTTCATCGGTGTCAAAAGTGATCGTTTGCGTTTGTTTACGCCCGCGCTCGTCAAATTCTTCGATCTCCACAGTCAAAGGCACAATCTCATCTTTGAATTTTCCGCTTTTAATCGCCTCAGCCGCATTTTGGTGCGAGCGCAGCGAAAATTCGTCAGCCTGCTCGCGCGAGATTTCGTATTTTTTGGCGAGATTTTCCGCCGTCAAACCCATATTCAAATAATAATCCGGGTAAGTATCAACAATTTTCGGATTCGGACGCACGACGTTTCCGCCCATCGGAATCATTGACATCGTTTCCAGACCGCCCGCGATAATCACATCTGCCGCGCCGGTGCGAATCCGGTCTGCCGCCAGAGCAATCGTTTGCAAACCCGACGAGCAATAACGATTAACCGTCATTGCCGAAGTTTCGACCGGAAGACCTGCGGCAATCATTGCCGTGCGCGCCACGTTCATCCCTTGCTCGGCTTCGGGAAACGCGCAGCCCATAATCACGTCTTCGACTTCCGCCGCCTGCAAATTTTCCACCCGCGCCAACGCTTCTTTAATCACCGCCGCGCCCATATCATCCGGGCGTGTGTTTTTCAAAGTGCCTTTCGGCGCTTTCCCGACAGCCGTCCGCACGGCTGAAACAATAACTGCTTCTCTCATAATTTTCCCCTTAAATCTAAATTCCTAAAATTTTTCTTTCCTCGATTCGCGCCGCGTTATTGAGTTGTAAAAGTCTGATGCTCGCTCTCGCATTTGCCGTCAATCCGATAAAACGATAATTATCGATCCGAAAATGCTC
The DNA here is from genome assembly GCA_036387315.1 of Pyrinomonadaceae bacterium. Taxonomy (GTDB): domain Bacteria; phylum Acidobacteriota; class Blastocatellia; order Pyrinomonadales; family Pyrinomonadaceae; genus JALZCH01. The sequence goes on along the minus strand of DASVTY010000013.1, from coordinate 9,477 downwards.
GCTCCAAACATCCGTTCGCGGATTAAAAAGCGGAACAATCGCGCCTGTTTCATCGTCAACCGAGGCAATATCGCTGCCTTTGCGTTTGTTGCAAAGCGCGCATGACAGCGCCAGATTGCTTTCAGTTGTCAAACCTCCGTGTTTTTCGGCGATTATGTGGTCAACCTGATGCGCCGCAAAGCTCAGGTTTTCCGAAATCAAACAATATTCGCAACAGCCATCGGCGCGTTCGTAAACCAGCTTTCGCAGAGCCGCGGGAATGTAAGTGGCGCTCATTTTTTCAATTGCAGCGACGCTTTGGCTTTCGCAATCCGCACGAGATGCTCGATAAACTCATAGCTCGCCCAAGTTTGTTCTTCCGCTTCGCTCAAGCCGTCACGGCGATTTTTTTCGAGCAATTCATTAATTTTCGCCTGTAAATCGGGCGACGGGCGCAGTTCGATAATTTCTTCGGGCGTCGGTAAATTAGCCAGGTACTCCAAAACGTCGGCGATGCTTTTATAACCAATCGAAGAGCTTGCCTCGTATTCGCGCAAACCCATTTCAAGAATTTGCGGCAGCCGCCCTTTATACGCCTGTAAATTAACCGCTAGGTTTTCGGGTAACTCAATTGTAACTTGCATAATTTTCACCTTCTGAAATTGTTGTGCGCTTTCCCGACAGCCGTCCGCACCGATGAAACAATTACTGCTTCTCTCATTTTCGATTTACCTTTCAAAAATTCCAATATTCAATCTGTTCACTTATTCTGTTTAAAAACCTTGCCGTTCTTCATTACAAAGACGACGGTTTTCAGCGTCTCGATTTTTTCGAGAGGATTATCATTAACCGCTATAATGTCGGCTCTCATTCCGGCGCGAAGCGCCCCGCGTGTTTTCTCAACGCCAAGCAATTTTGCCGCATTTGTCGTTAAAGCCTGTAAAATCGTGCGCGGCGGAATGCCCGCGGCAACCCAATTATCAATCGTCTCGATTGACAATCTGCCGCGCGGATATTCTTTGGTATTGAAAATTACGTCGGGACCGAAAACAAGCGTGACGCCGTTTTGGTAAGCGCGTTTCACCGGATCGGCAAACCAGCGTTTATCAACTTCTTTATTGCGACCGGGAGTTCCGCTTGCTTGGGCGTCCGTTTCGGTGAACGGCGTCGGAACGAGCGCGACATTGTTACGTTTGGCGATTGCGAGAATTTCATCGGTCATTTCAACGCCGTGTTCTATTGAGTCAACACCAGCTTCCGCCGCGTTACGCGCTCCGTTTTGCGTCCAGCAATGTGCCGCGACTTTCACACCCGCGAGCCTCGCTTCTTCAATCACAAAGCGAATATCGTCAGCCGAATAAATGTATCTCTGGTCGTCAACTACGATTTTGATAACACGCGCACCGAAATGAATATTTTCGCGGATGGCTTTTTTCAATTCGTCACGCGTGTCGGCGTAAAGATATTCGGGATTGCCGAGATCACGTCTTTCGGGCTGCAACTGAAATTGCCCACCGAAAGGCGCAATGATTCGTCCGGCATTGATGATGGTCGGACCCGGAACTATCTCCTGCTCAATGGCGCGCCGCAAATCCGTATCGGCATAATTGGCGGCGTTTCCAATATCTCTGACGGTCGTAAAACCGTATTCAAGCATCGAGCGGGCGTTTGCGACGCCTTGAATGGCGCGAAATCCGGTCGTATCTCGCAGCGTCGTGACAAAATAATCGCCTGCATCTCTCTTATGCTGGAGATTCCAGCACAGATGCGTGTGCGCATCAAACAAACCGGGCAGCACGGTGTATTTGGACAAATCAATTACGGTCGAACCCGCCGGTATTCGCTCCGCTGCGCCGATGGATTTGATGTTTTGCCCTTCAATTAAAATGATTTGATTGCTCAGAACGGTCGCGGTTTCCGGGTCAACGATTTTTCCCGCCCGAATTGCCGTCACCTGCGCATGAACAAGCAGCGACGCAGAAAACATAAGCAGAAGAGCAAAAAATGTTTTTGGCGCGACAATTTTAAATTTCATTTTTGTTATTTTCCTTTCGCCTCGCGTTCGGCTTGTTTCTTAATCAGTTTCAAAATCTCGCTGCGAATCATCGCGCTCGGCGTCTTGAGCATTCCCCAGACGTTTTTGACTTTTGCCACGCTCGCCGCATCGGTTCCGTGAATTCTGATTTCCGTGATTACGCGGGATTTTCCGTTTCCGATGTCGGCGACCGCAAAATTCCAACACGCTTTGACGAATCCCGGATTATTGAACGCGCGAAACTGTTCGGGCGGAAGTTTGAGCAAACCGCCCATCAAAGTCTTAAATTCGCCAGCCAGACCAAGCACCAATTCTTCATTCTGCTTTTCGCCCAAAACTTTAAAATTCATCCGTTCCAAATCCGCTAAAGTCAGATTGTTTGTCGGAATTCCGCGCATTTTAAAGAGCCAGCGAATCGTCGTTGATTCCGCCATATCAAAAGTTTTGACGGCGCGAAAAACGACATCGGGCGAGGCTTTAACATCAGTTTTTTGCGAATCGCCGAACTCGAAATCCGGCATAAAATCGTCAATCAGCATTTATCTTAATGGGCTTTTTTCAGCGTGTTTCTTGATTGTTTTCAACATCTCTTTTCTAATCCAGCCGCTAAAAGGCTGAATCAGAGTCCAATAAAAACCGAAGTCTTTTCGGCTTTTCTCATCCAAACATTGAACCCGCGTTTCGGTTGTTAAGCGAGTCGCGCCGTCGCTTTCGTCAAGCGAAAAATTCCAGGCGGCTTTGGCAAAGCCTTTTTCATTAAACTCTCGAAAATTCTCCGAATTTATTTGCCTGAGATCGCCTTTAATTTTCCAAAATTTGCCGGTCAAACCGAGAACTATTTCCTGATTTTCGTTTTCTCCCAAAATCTCGAAACAAAGCTTTCGCATCTCGCGCAAAGTCGTTTTGCCCGCGGGCATTCCGCGAAGCCGAAAAAGCAGGCGAATTACGGGCGATTCGCACAAATCAACTTCATTTAAAGCGCGAAAAACGTCGCCGGCTTTCGCGTGAATCTTAATGTCGTGCGTTTCGCTGAAATCGTATCCCGGCATAAAATTGTCAATCAGCATTTTGTTTGACCTCGACTTCTTCGACTTGCAAAACTTCTTTCAAAACTCGCGGCTCAAGCTCAATCAAAAAACCGCGTTTCCCGCCGTTAATGTAAATTCGTGAAAGCTCGAAAATCGTTTTCTCCGCGTAAATCGGCATTTTGGTTTTGATGCCGAAAGGCGAAGTCCCGCCGACCAGATAACCCGTCAATTTATTCGCCCGCTCCGGCGCAGCAGCCGCAACTGTTTTTACATTCAAAAATCTAGCCAGATTTTTAGTCGAAACTTGCGCGTCGCCGTGCATCAACACAAGAACAGGCTTTTTCGCATCGGTTTCAAAAACCAGTGTTTTGATAACCGCATGTTCGTCAACTCCTAAAACCTCCGCCGAATGTTTTGTTCCGCCCTTTTCGACGTATTCAAAAATGTGCGGATGAAACTCAACTTTCATCTCGCGCAAAACGCGAATTGCGGGCGTTATCGGGTAATTCATTGATAATGTCAATTCGCTTCTATTTTCCTTTGCCTCAAATACAAAAAAAGCGGAAACGCCAAAGAAACACCGACGGTAAACAATGCTAAAAGCACGACTCCCAAGACCGGAAAGAGCGGTTTTATCCGAAGTCGAATTCCTTCCGCGACTACGAACGTTATCAGCACCGCCGCTACAATGAACAAATCTATGGCAAAGAAGCTGCTTATTTTTGTCGAAAACAATTCTGCGATAAATAATTCAAAATTCATTCCGTTAGCTAAAAACCAGGGAACAAATTGCGTATAAGGCAAAACAGTTCCGATGATGCAAAACAGAAGATATAAATTGCGAAGATTCATTTTCGACAACCTTCATTTTCTCAAACTTCCGCATATCGAAAACAGGAAACCAAATGGTCATTGACCATTCCTGTCGCCTGCATAAAAGCGTACAAAATCGTCGAGCCGACAAAGTTAAAACCGCGTTTGCGTAAATCTTTGCTCATCGCGTCGGAAACGGCAGTTTTCGCCGGAACTTCTTTCATTGTTTCCCATGCGTTCCGAATCGATTTTCCGCCGACAAACTGCCAAATGAAACTGTCAAAACTGCCGAATTCTTCGACGACCGCGAGATACGCTTTAGCATTTTGAACCGCCGATGCAATTTTTAAACGATTGCGGACAATTCCGGTGTTGTTCATCAACTCGTTTAACTTACGCTCGTCATAAACCGCGATTTTCGCGGCATCGAAATCGTCGAAAGCTGCACGATAATTTTCGCGCTTCGCCAGAATCGTGTCCCAGCTCAAGCCCGCCTGCGCGCCTTCAAGAATCAGAAATTCAAACAGTCTTCGGTCATCGTGTAGCGGCACGCCCCATTCTTTATCGTGGTAATCAACGGCTAAATCGTTTTTCGCCCACGCACAGCGAGTTTTTATACGGCTTTCCTTTTCAGAGGCGGTCATAAATTTTCAAAGAACCATAAAATCTGAGTAAAAATTATTTAGTCGGTTTCATCCGTTCAAACACTGCTAGAAGCTGTTCGCGCGGCTGTTCTACGAATAAATTAAATTGTCCGGTGCTGGTCAAATAAGCGCCGCCGTCGAGATAAATCACTTCGCCCGTCAAATATGAGCTTAAATCGCTTAATAAAAACACGGCGAGATTCGTCAGTTCTTCAAATTCGCCGACACGCCGGAGCGGAATCAGATTGACAAACTTTTCGCTAATATCGCCGCCGGGCGAAAGTCTGTCCCAAGCGCCCTTGGTCGGAAACGGTCCCGGCGCAATCGCGTTCAGGCGGATTCCGTAAGTTCCCCATTCAGCCGCCAGAGATTTGGTCAAAGCGACGACACCGGCTTTCGAAACTGCCGACGGAACGAGAAACGCGCTGCCGAACTCGGCGTAAGCCGTGACGATTGATAAAACGCTCCCGCGCGTTTTCCGCTCGATCCAGCGCCGCCCACAAGCCTGCGTCGCGTAAAACGAGCCGTAAAGATTGGTTTTGACAATCGCGTCAAAACCGTTCGGCGTTAATTTGTCGGTCGGGGCAAGAAAATTCCCGGCGGCATTGTTGACCAAGCCGGTGATATTTCCCAAACGATTTTCCGCTTCGGCGACAAACGCTTCGACAGATTCGATTTCGCGGATGTTGCATTGAATTCCTTCCGCCGTTCCGCCTGCGGCGCGAATGTCTGCGACGGTTTGTTCGAGCGGCTCGGCTTTGCGCCCGCAAATCGAAACTTTTGCGCCAAGCGAAGCGAAACGCAAAGCCATTTCGCGCCCCAAACCAGTCCCGCCGCCTGTGACGGCGATGTGTTCGTCTTTTAAAATATCGGTCTGAAATTTATTTGCCATTTTTATTTAGTGATCTCTCGGTGAACTCCGTGTCTTCTTCGTGCGCTCTGTGTTAAATCTTTTTCTCACCACAGAGAACACTGAGAAGTCGCAGAGGAAACACAGAGTAAAAATCTTTATTTTATTCCTTCGGAAATTCAGGCAATTCCATCACGTTTTGCGCCTGCCGGAAATGCCGCCGCTCGTGAGTGACGACGATTTTATAAGCGTTAAAAAGCGAATAAGTGACAAACGAAGCGGCTGGCGAAGTGATAATTGTTTTCTCCAAATCGAGCTTGTCGCTCGCCCGCATTAACTCGATTATTCGCTCCTGATTTGCGACGAATCTGTCAACAACATCCGCCGAAACGCTGCTTGACGACGGTTGAAAAGCTTTTGGCGCTTTCAATTTGCTTTTGTTTTCCGGCTGAACGGCTTTTAAAACGTAATTGCCGAAAAAGTTTGAGCCTAAAGCCAGTCTTTCAAAAACCGTTTTTTTATGCGCGCCCGTTATATGCGATTCGACCGCGCCGAGCATTTCGCCGTTCGTTTTTATTAAATGCTCCAAACAAAGCCCGACGCTCCAGCTTTCGGCGTTTGGCTGCCAATTTAACTGCCGTTCGCTCAAACCGCCGAAAAGCGTTTTTGCATCGTAGGCGATTGATTTTGCCGCCGTAATAAAACCGTTTAGCTCCGTGTTCATTGATTTCCGGCAACCTCCTTTTGCCGATTTTGATTGTTTGTCAATTCAGCATAAAGCCGTTCGTAATTCGGAACCGGCACGTTTAATTTCCGCGCTTCTTTGACGACATAACCGACGAGAGATTCAATTTCGGCGTTTTTTCCCTGCGCATAATCTCTGTGCATCGAAGTCGTCGCTTCAAACGGCAGATCGCTCAAAGCGCCGATCTTTTGATGAATAGCTGTTTCCGAAACATTGATATTCTTTGCTTCGGCAAGATGTGTTATTTCGGCAGCCAATTCAAGCAGCAGATTTTTGTTTTCCGCATCGCTCAAAAGCGCGCCGAAAGGTGCATCGAGATACGAAGTCGCCGTAGCAATGCTCGAAAGAAAAACGAATTTCTCCCAAATGGCGGCGGAAATGTCTTCAACCAAACGGGCATTAACTGCGGCTTCTCGAAAGATATTTTCGACGCGCCGCAGCTTTTCGTTTTTCCCGTTTTCGCTGCCAAAATTAATCAGGCAAACATCGCCTGTTTTCTCGATTACGCCCGGCGCAGCCAATTTAGAAACAATGTAAATACAGCCTTGCCAAATTTCCGTTTCGGGCAGAATTTTGGAGATTCGTTCGGCGGCATCAACTCCGTTGAGCAAAGGCAGAATTGCGGTTTGTTCGCCGACAGAATCTTTAAGAGCCGAAACGGTTTCTTCCAGATCGTATTCCTTCGTGCAGAGAAGAATTAAATCCGCATCGCCGATTTCCGAAACTGTCATCAAATTCGGTCTGACAATCTGCTCGCCTTCGGTCGTGATAAGTTTTAAGCCTTTCGCCTTGATTGCCTTTTCGTTTTCGCCGCGCGCAATCAAACCGATCTCGACATCAGCCGAATTTTCAAAATGCGCCGCCAGCTTGCCGCCGATATAGCCGCCGACTCCGCCGATTCCGATAACCGCAATTTTGAATTTGGACTGGCTGTTCACTTTGATAAATTTCAGCGCCCCGTGAAATTTCCGGCGCGTCGTTCGATAAATGATTGCACGCCTTCGCGTGCGTCTTCGGTTTTGAAAAGCTCAAGAACCTGCGGCAAAAGCGCATCAGCCGCCGCTTGAAAACCTTCGCTTTGCGCCTGCCGCGCCGAACGAATTGTCGCCTGCACGCCGAGCGGAGCTTGCGCCGCGATTGTTTCGGCAATCTCGATTGCGCGCTCAATGTGTTTGCCGTGCGGCATGATTTCCTGCACCAGTCCGATGCGAAATGCTTCCGCCGCATCGAATTCGTCGCCCGTCAAAAGCCAGCGCATCGCGTTTCCCCAACCGGCGATTTCTGGAAAACGAATTGTCGCGCCGCCGAACGGGAAAATTCCGCGCTTGATTTCAATCTGCGCAAAAGTCGCGTTTTCCGATGCAATCCGAACGTCAGTCGCCAGAAGAAGCTCGATTCCAATGGTCAAACTTTTGCCGTGAACAGCGGCAACGAGCGGTTTCGTCCGCTGACGCTTGCCGCCGAGTCCGAGCGGGTCGAGCGAATTTTCGGGATACGCGAGCTTGCCGCCCGCCGCAATCGCGGGAGCGATGTTGGCAAGGTCAAGTCCCGCCGTAAACATCTCGCCTTCGGCATAAATCACGCCGCATCGCACATCCGCATCGTCTTCGAGTCTGGTGACGGCGAGCGCCAATTCGTCGAGCATTTGCTGGTCAAAAGCGTTTCGCTTCAATGGGCGATTTAAACCAATCAACAGCAAATGCCCGCGTTTTTCGACTTTGATTTTTGGTTCTTCTGTTTGTAACATAAAACAAAGATTTAACCGCAAAGAGCGCAAAGGTTTCGCAAAGAGCGCGAAGGTTGTTTATAGTTTATTAACGACTCGGCGGATTCCGTCTTTTACTCTCACGACGTTAAAGTTTATTAACAAGCCGAGTTTGCAACCTGAAAGTTTTAAATACGTCAAAACTTGCGCTAAATGGACATCGGTAATTCCGTCAACCGCCTTGATTTCGATTACCAACTTGCTTTCAACAAGCAAATCAATTCGATAACCGCATTCAAGTTTGACTTCTTCATAAACCAACGGCAAAGCTTTCTCTTTCTCAACTTTCAAACCGGCTTTCTGCAACTCAAAAAACAGACATTCTTTGTATGCCGATTCAAGCAAACCCGCGCCAAGTGAACTATGTACTTTTATCGCCCGGTTTATCACCAAATTTGAAAGCGAATTTTCATCCATCTTTGCGTCCTTTGCGAAAAAACTTTGCGCTCTTTGCGGTTAAATCTTCTCTTAATTTCGTAAAGGCTTACCGTTTTTAAGCATATAAGCGATGCGTTCCTGCGTTTTGCGTTCGCCGCAGAGCGACAAAAATGCTTCGCGTTCCAAATCCAAAAGGCGCTGCTCGGAGACGTAAGTTTGATGATTCAAATCGCCGCCGCACAGGATTTTCGCCAGCTTTGCGCCGATTAACTGGTCGTGATCGGAAATATAGCCGCCTCGTTTCATCATATGCAGAGCGAGCTTGAACGCTGCGATTCCTTGTTCGCCCAAAGCCAGAATATCCGTTCGCGGAACGGGCTGGACATAGCCGGTCGAAACGAGCGCCAAAACGTCGGCTTTGGCGTCGGCAATCAAACGGTCATTGTTGAAAGTGATTTGATCGGACGGGCGCAAAAAACCCCAACTTTGCGCTTCCTGCGCGCTCGTGGCGACTTTGCCCATTCCGAGCGTCTCGAAAACTTTACGCAGGAAAGCAAACGGATCGGCGTCAGGCGTCCGTTTCGCCAAATCCATTGAGCGCAAAACCATTTCTTTCGTTCCGCCGCCGCCCGGAATCAGACCGACTCCGACCTCAACCAAACCCATATAAGTTTCCGCCGCCGCGCGCACTTTATCGGCGTGAAGCGGAATCTCGCAGCCGCCGCCCAAACTTAAGCCGTAAGGCGCGGCGACGACGGGTTTTGAAGAATAACGCAAACGCATATTCGCGTTTTGAAACGTCCGAACCATCAAATCAATGTCGTCCCATTCTTCTTCCTGCGCCGTCAGCAGCACGAGCATAATGTTCGCGCCCGCCGAGAAATTGCCGCCCTGATTGCCGATGACTAAGCCCTCGAAATTCTTTTCGACTTCCGAGACGGCGAAATTCATCATTTGCACGGTGTCGCCGCCGATTGAATTCATTTTCGAATGAAATTCGAGACAAGCCACGCCGTCGCCGATGTCAACGAGCGATGCGCCCGCATTTTTCTTGACGACGCCCGTGCGGTCTTTGATTGATTTCAAAATGATGACGCCGGGTTTGTCTTCGACGGGTTTATAAGTGTTTGTCGCAAAATCGAAATAAGATTTATGCCCGTTTTCGGTTTTGTAAAACGAAGCCGCACCGCTTTCGAGCATCTTTTCGATGTTTGCCGGAATCGGTTGTCCTTCGGCGCGC
>DASVTY010000012.1:0-69778 GCA_036387315.1 Pyrinomonadaceae bacterium | reverse complement strand
GTGAAAAAAACGAGCAAACCGATTGTCTAAACCGCAGTTATCCTATCGAGCCTGGGAATTCAAATTTTAAACGAGGAGGCAAATCAAATGAAAAATCGAGTCGGCGGCGTGATTTTGTCTCACGGGCAGATGGCGAACGAGCTGTTGGCGGCTGCGGAAACGGTTCTGGGCGCGATTGAAGGCATCGCAGCCGTTTCAATCGGCTGGCACGACGATGTGGAAATTGCCCGCGCCGAGCTGGAGCGCGCGATCTCTGCGGTCGAGCGTGGAAAAGGCGTTTTGCTTTTGACCGATCTGTTCGGCGGAACGACGACGAATATCGCGGCGATGTTTCATACGGCGGGAAAAATCGAAATTCTGACCGGCGTTAATTTGCCGATGGTCGTCAAGCTCGTCCAGCAGGACGAAGCAGCGGATTTAACGGAGATCGCAAGACAGGTTTTGCAAGCCGGGCGCGAGGGAATTTATTTAGCCGGAGAACTGCTCGTGCCTCTGAAAAATAAATAGGCTTTCCAAAGTTATCTTTCTTTAATAAACGGAAAATCTAAAATAACGCCCCGTTTGCGCGTATTTTTATATTGGAGCCGAAATGCTTCAAATGTTCGGGCGTCTCTTCTGGTAAAGGTGCGTATTTATGAAAGCTCTTCAAATCGTTTATATTTTTGTTTTTTTGACGTTTCTGGCATGTTCTCCGGCGATTTGCCGCGCGCAGGATGAAATCGAGAAAATCAGTTTGGACCCGAATAAACAGATCACTAAAGGCAATCATCAAATTCCTTCGCCGAAAACTCAAAAAAGAAATTTAACCGCCAAAGCGAACTCCGAAGAAGCTAAAGCCGACTCCGAGCCGGTTGCCGTTTTAAATATTGAAAAAAGTAAGAAAGATGAAACGAGCAGCCAGGCGGGTGCCGAAAACGGCGAAAACTCTGCGTCCGAATCGGCTGCGAACAAATTGGCTGCCGTGGCTCGCCGGGAGAATTTAAAATCCAGAATTGCCGCCAAGCCTTTAACGGACGTTTACCGCGCCGGCGTCGGAGACATTTTAGACATCCGCCTGCTCAATTCGCCCGGCAAAGATTCGACTCTTTTTACAGTCCTTGACGGCGGTTTGATTGATTATCCGCTCGCCGGAGAGCCAATCGCAGTCGCGGGTTTGACGACCGAAGAGATTGCCGAATTATTGAGCGAAAAAATAAAGCTTTACGACGTGCCGGAATTGACGGTCGGCGTCAGAGATTATGCGAGCCACAAAGTCGTCGTCAGCGGCGCGGTCGAAAAACCCGGCGTCAAAATAATCCGGCGCGAAGCTGTTCCGCTGTTTACAGTTTTAGCCGAGGCGGTGCAGATTCCGACAGCGACGCGCGCCGCGATCATTCGTGCAAACAAAGAAACAGTGACCGTCAATCTAAAAGATTTGAACGGCGAAATTCTGGTTTACGATGGTGATTTGATCAAAATTCTGAACGAAAATCCGGTTGAAGCGAGCGCCAAGCAATTTTATTTTATTGCGGGTCTTGTCGCCTCACCCGGACAAAAAGAGTTTCACCCCGGTTTGACGGTTACGCAGGCGATTCTGGCTGCTGGCGGAACCATCAAAGCCGACAAAGCGGTCATCCTGCGGCAAAATGAAAAAGGATTTTTAGTTTCCACGGAAGTTGATTTAAAGCTCGTCAAAAACGGCAGAATGCAAGACATCAGAATCGAAAACGGTGACCGAATCGAGATAAAATAACAGTTATCAGTTATCAGTTATCAGTCATCATTTATTCGGCTTGGTTTGACGGTAGCTGTGTTCAACATTGATTTGCTATAATAAAACCGATCCTTGTACGGAGCGGATTCCGGTCGCTGCCGGTAAAAACATTTATCGGGAGAGGAAAGTCCGAACACTAAAGGGCGGCGAGCCAGCTAACGGCTGGGCGTTTTTGTACCCGAAAGGGCGGAAACGACGACAAGTGCAACAGAGAACAATCCAGCCGATGGATTAAGGGGTTTCACGTACGCGAAAGCGTAATCTCCGACATCGGTAATGGGTGAAACGGTGCGGGGAAGACTGTCGTGAACTCAGGTTTTCCCAAAGGTAAGAGCGCACCAGCGCGTTTGGCAACAAGCGCGGCTAGGCAAACTCCTCGCAGTGCAAGACCGAATAGAGAAGCGTTATGTAGGGCTGCCCGTCCGAATTTTGATTGTCTTTACGGCAATCAGAGCGCTTCCGGGTAGGTCGCTCGAATCGTTTGGCGACAAACGAGCTAGATGAATGACCGGCGATCTTTCGTCGAGAGGCGAGAGATTGAACAGAATTCGGCTTACGAATCCGCTCCGGCGAGGATCAATCGTTTTTTTTATTTTTTTGGAGGAGAGTTTCTAATCATAATGGCAAATCGCAAGGGCGTTTTTATAGGCGCATATGTTCCCCTCGAATTAAAAGAATCGCTGCAAAGAAGAGCCGCCAGCGAACACCGCACTCTTTCACAGGAAATTACCAGAATTTTAACCGAAGCCGTTCACGGCAAAGGCTTGCCCGCCGGAAGCATTGACCGTCGGCAAAACAACAGCGCCCCGCGCAGGCGCGCCTCCGATCCGCTTCCGCGCCGGCGCGCGGGCGATTTGGCTTACGCCGAACCGGACGAATCGAAAAAGTAAAAAATCCTTTCAACGGCAGAGTATCTCGAACGAGTGAAAATCGGTGTTTTAATTTACGGTTTTTTCGGTCTTTTAATCGGTCTCGTCATCGGTTTCTGGATCGCCAATGCCTTCAACCGCAATCTTTCGCCGCCGCTCGTAAATCAAAATCCAATTTCTCTTCAACAAACCGCAGCGCCGGAAAACAGCGGCGAAAAACTTAGTCCGGAAGAAATAAAGGCGGCGTTTGCCGCTGCCGAAAACAGAAAAGAAGATGCGGTTTTTCAGAAAAATCTCGGTTTGGCTTTGTCTCGTTATGCGAAGGTGCAAAGCGATTCGAGTTTTTTGCCCGAGCTGATTACGCTTTTGGAGCGGGCTAACCGGCTTTCAAACGAAAAAGATACTGAAGTTTTAACTGCGCTCGGGGATGTTTATTTTATCAATGCGCAGGAAAAATCCGAGCCGAGTCTTTATGAAAAATCGAGGAATCTTTATCAACGAGCCATCAGGTTAAATCCGGACAACGCAGATATAAAAACGGCATACGCTTCCACTTTCCTTTTTTCAAAACCCGCCAATCCCGAAGCGGCAATTACCGAATTAAATTCAATATTAAAACAAAATCCGAACAACGAAGACGCTTTACAATTGTTGATTTTGGCTTTAAATCAGAGCGGCAAAATCGAAATTGCCGGGCAAAAATTGTCCGAATTAAAAAAAATCAATTCAAACAACCCTGCAATTCCAGATTTGGAAGCGCAAATAACTCAAAATAAAATAAAGATTAATCGTTAATAAATTGATTAAACCTGCAAGTGCAATATCTAATTACATTTGTTTGGCGCAAAATCGCCGAATGAAGGAATCCGGCAATTAATTTCGTAGTTGAGTCTGATAACGCAGGGTTTATTGATGAGCAAATTTTCTTGAGCCTTGATTTCTGTCCCTTGCTGAAAATTCTTCGCTTTTTCTTTAAAAAACTAATTTACCGGGATAAAATTCGAGACATACCAATTGATTAGGGCATTTCCGAAAAAGAGCGCAACGATGGAGCCGATGCCGAGAAAAATCCCGAACGGAATCTGGGTTTGCAAATCGCGCTCGCGGCGTGAATAAATGAATAAAATGCCGGAGAGAGCGCCGGTCAGCGCCGCCAGAAAAAGCGTCAAAAGCGTCAGACGCCAACCGAGAAAAGCTCCCACCCAGAGCATCATTTTGACATCGCCCAATCCCATCGCATCAACGCCGCGAAGGCGTTTCCAGAGCCATCCGAGCAGCCATAAAAAACCGCCTCCCGCCGCAGCGCCCAGAAGCGCTCCCAAAATTGAAGATGCCGCGAGCGGAATTTGAAGGTTTGAGAGCGGAGCATACTGTAAATCATCAAAAACGGCTGCGCCGGTTATCAGAGGCAGCCCGATTCTGGCGGCGAAGGCAATAAAAATTCCCGGATAATTAATCGCGTCGGGCAGAATCATATGTTCCGAGTCAATAAAAATGAGAGCGACAATGGCGGCTACAAACGTCAATTCAAGCGGCAAAAGCAGGCTCAAGCCGGCATGTCTGAAACAGAACACGAAGAGCAGCGCGGTCAGCAATTCGACGAGCGGATAGCGAAAAGAAATTGAAAGATGGCAGTTTCGGCAGCGTCCGCGCAGAATGAGCCAGCTTAAAATGGGGATGTTATCGTAAGGCTTTATCGGCGTTTGACAGGACGGGCAAGCCGAATTTGGAAAAACGATTGATTCCTCGCGCGGCAGGCGGTGAATCAAAACGTTAAGAAAACTGCCGATCACGGCGCCGAAAATGAAAAAGAGAAGATCGAAAAAGAAAGCAGGGAAGTCCATCGGATTTAAGTTTTGAGCGTCAATTAGCATTGTACAAAAGAAAGAAGTCGGAAATGAAAGTTGGCAGGTATCGAAGCAGCCGGTAAAAACAATCAGCGCCTTTGAAGCGGCGCTGAAAACATCTTACACGGTTTTGGCAAAACAAAAAAGATGCAGTTTAAAAATGCTCTTAAAAGAGACTTCTTTATAAAGTATGCCAGAAGCCGTATTTGCGCAATTTCCGATAACGAAGCTGCATTCTTTGATTTTCGGGCATCGAAACGAGCAGATTTATTTCTTTGAGCAGAGCATTTTTAAAATCAACCGTAAATTGATTTTCGCGGTCGCCCAGCAAATTATAATCCCAGTGCTTTGGTTCGGGAATAATTTCATCAATCACGCCGAGCGCCTGCAAATCCGTGGCGGTCAGTTTTAACTTTTCGGCGGCGAGATCGGCGCGAGCTGCGTCTTTCCATAAAATAGCCGCGCAGCCTTCGGGTGAAATCACCGAATAAATCGAGTTTTGCATCATTAACACACGGTCGGCAACACCGATTGCCAGAGCGCCGCCCGAACCGCCCTCGCCGATCACGACTGCCACGATGGGGCAGCGCAATTCAGCCATTTCCTTCAAATTAAAAGCGATGGCTTCGGCTTGTCCGCGTTCTTCGGCGTCAATTCCGGGATAAGCGCCGGGAGTGTCTATAAAAGTGATTACCGGGCGGTTAAACTTGTTTGCCATCTGCATCAATCGCAAAGCTTTTCGGTAACCTTCCGGTTTCGGCATCCCGAAATTTCTGCGGTGTCTCTGTTTGGTATCGCGTCCTTTTTGATGTCCGGCGACCAGAATTTCAAAGTCTCCAAGGCGAGCCAGACCGCAAACCAGAGCCGGGTCTTCAGCGTAACGCCGGTCGCCGTGCAGCTCGAGAAAATCGTCAAAAACGTTTTCAAAAATATCGAGCGAATAAGGACGAGCCGGATGGCGCGCGATCTGTACGCATTCAAAAGCGGTTTTCTTTGCGTTCGTTTTTTCCAGCACTGTTTCCTCCGAAAAATATTTCGATTACTTGCGGATTTGCCATTCAACCACGCAGCCGAGCAGTTCCAGTTCTTTGGCTAAATTATAATTTCCCTGTATTCGCAGAGAGCCGTGGACGCCGAGGCGTACGCGGTAACAATTGTTTTTGTGCATCGGCATTTCAAAAAACACTTCGCATTTTCCACGATTACGGTTTAGCAAGGCAAGCAGGCTTTCATAAAAGTTAATATTTTTTTCCGCAACGGGCGGCAGATTGACGATGAGGGAATCGGCGCGCGCCGGCAGGGCTTCTTCAAATTTATAAATTTCTTCGACAATAAACGAAAAATTCGTTTCGTTTTCACTTTCCAGATGTCCGGCGGCAAAGATTATTTCGTCGTTTGTGAGAAGCTGCGAATATCTCTCGAATGCTTCGGACCAAGCCAGGCATTTAATCGAACCTGTATAATCTTCCAATTTAAAAATGGAAAAACGGTTTCCTTTTTTGCTTAAGCGGACTTGCGCTTCGCTGATGATTCCGGCGATCCAGAGTTTTTGCTCGGAGTCGGATGAAGCGTTTTGCGTCAGACTTAAAATGCTTTGCGCTTCAAGCTGCTTAAGCAGTTCGTCATGCTTGCTTAAAGGATGGTTGCTTAAGTAAAAGCCGAGCGTTTCTTTTTCCGCCGTCCAGATTTCTTTGTCCGTTAAAACGGGAAAATCCTTGATTTTAATTTCACTGACTTCTTGATTTGCGGCTCCGAAAAGAGCGTTTTGACCTTTTTCCTTTGAGCTGCGCTCCTTTTGTGCGACTGATATTGAAGTTTCAATTTCGGCAATCAGTTTCGAGCGCCAATGATTTGTTGTAGACGAATCGTCTTTGAGAGAGTCGAAGGCGCCGGAGTAAATCAGGCTGTTCAAGCTGCGGCGATTTACCGAGCTTGAGGCTCTCGAAATAAAATCTAAAAATGATGAAAACGGTTTTTCCCGCCTGGCGTTGATAATCTCTTGAATCGCCGCTTCTCCGATTCCTTTGATCGCGCTCAAGCCGAATCGAATCGCATTGTGGACGGGCGTAAAACCGGAATTGCTTTCGTTGATGTCGGGCGGCAAAAGCTCTATTGCGGCGGTTTTCAATTCGGCAATATACTTTTGTATTTTTGCGGTGTCCTGTGCTTCGTGCGAGAGAACCGCCGCGTAAAAATGCGACGGGTAATGGGCTTTTAAATATGCTGTTTGGAAAGCCAGGTAGGCATAGGCGACGCTGTGGCTTTTGTTAAAGCCGTAATCGGCAAACTGCGCCATCAGAGAGAAGATTTGTTCCGCTTTTTCCCGTTTGATATTGCGTTCGGTTGCGCCGTTGACAAATTTTTCCTGATGCTTTGCCATCTCTTCGCGCTTCTTTTTGCCCATTGCGCGGCGCATCATATCGGCTTCGCCAAGCGAATAGCCCGCCAGATTTTGGGCGAGCTGCATAATTTGCTCCTGATAAACGATAATTCCGTGCGTGTTATTTAAAATCTCTTTCATCTGCGGAACGAGATAGCGAACTTGTTTTTGACCGCGATGCCGGCTGATAAAATCGTCAACCATCCCGCCGTCGAGAGGACCGGGGCGATAGAGCGCGTTGAGAGCGGCAAGATCTTCGATTCCTTTCGGTTTTAAACGGCGGCAGATTTCCTGCATTCCGGGGGATTCAAATTGAAAAATGGCTTCGGTTCTGCCGTCTGCAAAAATCTTCATTGTTTCTTCATCGCTTAAGGGCGTTTGCGTCCAGTCAATTTGCTTATTAATGGATTGCTTTATGCTGATTAAGCAGTCGTTTATTACCGTTAAGGTGGTTAAGGCAAGGAAATCCATCTTAAGCATTCCGGTTTTTTCCAGGTCGGACATCGCAAATTGTGTGGTTAGCTCGTCTTTAGCCGACAGGGCAACCGGAATCAGCTCGTCAAGCGGTTTGGGAGAAATGACCACGCCGGCTGCGTGAACCGAAGTATGTCTGGCACAGCCTTCGAGGCGGCGTGCCAGATCAATCACCTCTTTTACCTGTGGATTTGTTTCCACGGCGGTTTTTAGTTCTTCGACTTGTTCGAGAGCTTGCGTGATGCTGACGTTTCGTCCCCGGACTGGAGGCGGGATCAGTTTGGCGATTTTCTCGACCTCGGAATAAGGCATGTTCAAAGCTCTGCCGACATCCTTAATAACGGCTTTGGAAGCCATAGTTCCAAAAGTGACGATTTGGCAGACCGAATTTCTCCCGTATTGATTGACCACATGCTTGATAACGCGCTCGCGCCCGCGAATACAAAAATCAATATCAATATCAGGCATTGTGACGCGCTCCGGGTTGAGAAAACGCTCGAAAAGCAGATCGTATTGAATCGGATCAACGTCGGTTATTTCCAGACAATACGCGACCAGAGAGCCAGCCGCCGAGCCGCGCCCGGGACCGACGGGAATATCGTTTTCTTTGGCGAAGCGAACGAAGTCCCAAACGATCAGAAAATAGCCTGGAAAACCCATGCGTCTGATAATGCCGGTTTCGATAATGATTCTGTTTTTGTATTCTTCAATCGAGTATTTTAAATTCCCGGCGTTTTGCAAAGGCTCCCAAACAGATTGCTGACGTTTTTTAAAGCCGTCCCACACTACTTTTTCAAAGTATTCATCGGCAGTTTCGCAGTTTGAATCGAGAGGTATCGGATAGAGCGGCAAATTAAAAGAATCTTCACTGCTCGGCAGAGCAAAATTACAGCGCTCGGAAATTTCAATTGTTTTTGATAAACTTTGGGGCAATTCCGCGCCGAAAAGACGCCACATTTCCTCTGCGGATTTGAGATAAAATTGTTCGGAACCGAGTCTCGGACGCGACTCGTCATGAATTGTTTTGGCAGCGCCGATGCAGAGCATCATTTCATGAGCTTTGGCGTCGTCTGCTGAGAGGTAATAAACATCATTGGTTGCCACTAAATCCAAATCCAGCTTTTTTGATAGTTGAACGAGGGGCTGGCGAATCGCTTTTTCTTCGGGGAGATTGTGGTCTTGAATTTCCAGAAAGAGATTGTTTTGACCGAATACATCTTTAAGTTTGGCTGCGTAATTGTATGCGTCTTCAAAACGATTTTGTTTTAGAAAATGATTGACAACCCCGTCCCCACCGGAGGTCAGACAAATGATCCCGGTACTATGCGCCGTGAGCAAATCGAAATCTATTCTCGGTTTGTGATGTAATCCTTCGGTGAAAGCTTTTGACGACAAACTGACGAGATTAAAATAGCCGGTCAGATTTTCCGCCAATAAAACAAGAGTGTAATAAGGCAGCTCGCCCGATTTGAGAGCGGCGCTTTTGTCAAATCTGGAACCGAGCGTCAGATAAGCCTCGAAACCGATGATCGGCTGAATGCCGTTTTTCTTCATGTTATAGTAAAACGACAGCGCGCCGTACAAATTGCCGCAATCGGTCATCGCACAGGCTTTCATTTCCAGTTCGTTGAGGCGACGCGCAAGCGCCGGAATTTGATTTGCGCTTTTCAGAATGCTGTAATCTGTGTGAACGTGCAGATGGACAAAATCTTTTGAAGGCATTTGATAAATTTTTGAAATTAATATTTGTTTATTGAGAAAAAGTTATGAATTACTCACACGACCGAGAAAAAAAACGGCACCAGCGTAAGAAAGTGTACATAGAGACGCACGGATGTCAAATGAACGTTTCCGATTCTGAGAGAGTAGCAACCAGATTGGAACAAACAGGGTATCAGGTGGTCGGGTCTGATAACGAAGCCGAGATCGTCCTTATCAATACTTGTTCGGTTCGCGAGCGCGCAGAACAAAAACTTTTCAACCGGGTGGGAGAATTATCGGACAAAAAAAGACGAGCTGAGAAGCCATTAATTGGCGTATTAGGCTGTGTCGCCCAGCTTGAAGGGGAAAACCTGTTTGGCAAAACATCAAATATAGATTTTGTTCTAGGAACGCGAGCGGTTGGAAGAATCGGAGAGATGCTTGATGGAATTAATTTAAAAGATGAAAAAAACGTTGATTTGGACGAGAGGGAAGGCAACTATGATTGGACGGTCGCAGATCAATACAGAAGCTCGGATTATGTGGCTTTTGTGCCGATTATCGAAGGGTGCAACAAATTCTGCACATATTGTATTGTGCCTTTTTCCCGTGGACGCGAACAAAGTCTGCCGCCAATACAGATCCTGGATCAGTTGAGAGGATTAAAAGAAGCCGGGGTTAAAGAAGTCCATTTAATCGGTCAAAACGTAAACAGCTATCGTCCGAAGACAGACGCCGGGTTGGAAGGATTTAGAGGCGCGACGCCTTTTTCGCGTCTTTTGCGGGCTGCTGCTGAAACCGGTATCGAACGAATCAAATTTACAACTTCTTTTCCGAGAGATTTTCACCCGGATATTGTCTCGGCGATTAACGAATGCGAAAATCTTTGCAATTGGGTGCATTTGCCCGTTCAGTCGGGCAGTGACCGCATTCTTCGGGCGATGCGTCGCGGTCATACGTCGGCTGATTATTTGAAAAAAGTAGAAGCAATTCAAAACTCCTCGCGTCAAATCTCCTTGACTACTGATATAATTGTCGGGTTTCCCGGCGAGACGGATGTCGATTTTAGAGAAACGATTGAGCTATACGAAAAATGCCGCTTTGACAGCGCTTATCTTTTTAAATATTCGCCGAGACCCGGCACGCCGTCCGCGCGCCTCGATGATTCCGTTTCGGCTCAAATCAAGCGAGAGCGTTTTTTAGTCTTGGAATCGGTGCAAAAGCGAATACAGGAAGAGAAATCAAGAGAATACATCGGAAAGACGGTTCGGGTTTTAGCGGAGAGTTTCAGCGCGAAGTCACAAGACGATCTGAGCGGGCATACGACTTGCCACAAAGTGGTAAATTTTGAGGCGGACAAAACAAAGCTCGGGCAAATCATTGAGGTTTTTATAACCGATGCAAAAGTCAATTCTTTGCGCGGACGTATTGCGTCTTGACGATTGGATTTATACTATCTTGTTTTTGTATTATTTGTTCGAGGTTGCGGATGGAAAACGATATTGAAGTAAAAGTTGGCGCGTTGATTATGGAGCCTCACAGCGGTACCCCGATTGTTGTCTTGCGTGGGGTTTCCGATGAAACCGTCATTCCTATCTGGGTTGGAACATTCGAAGCGAACGCAATCGCTCTGGAAATTGAAAAAACAGTTCCTCAACGCCCTATGACTCACGATTTGCTCAGAAATATAATTACTCAAATGGGAGCTGTGGTTGAAAGGGTCATTATTACCGAGTTGCGGAACGATACTTTTTTTGCTTTGATTGAAATGCGTCAACAGGATGGAAGTCTGACGGCGATTGATGCCAGACCCTCTGATGCAATCGCTCTGGCGCTTCGTTTTAGCTGCGGAATTTGGGTTAAACCCGAAGTCGTTCGACTGGCGGGATCAAATCTAGTTTCCAGCGACGAAGAGAGCGAAGAAGTAACGGGCGAAGAATGGCCTGATTTGATCAGCGAATAACCGTCTATTTCGATTAGAATTACAAAAAGCTGATGATTATAGCAATTGCCAATCAAAAAGGCGGAGTTGGGAAAACTACGACAGCCATTAATCTGTCAGCCGCGTGCGCCCTTAAAGGGAAGAGAGTTTTGTTATGTGATTTGGACCCGCAAAGTAATAGCTCCATTTCTTTTTTAAATGTTGAGTCCGTCTCGAATTCAACATATGACCTTTTGATTGATAATAAGGGTGACTGGAGGGAGTCCCTATATCGGACCGGAGTTGAAAACCTCGATATTATTCCGGCTAAAATTAATTTGGCTAAGCTCGAATCAAAGCTGGTCGGTGATTTTGACGCTATTTTTAGATTTAAAGACCGGCTTGAACAAATAAAAAAAGAGTATGATTTGATAATTTTGGACACACCGCCGACGCTGGGTCTGATAACTATTAACGCCTTGGTCGCTGCGACACATATTTTGATACCGATCCAAGCGTCGTATTTTGCTCTTGAGGGCACGGACGATCTGCTGGAAACCATCGAAAAAGTGCGAGCGAGACCAAATCCTAATCTAAAACTGCTCGGCGTGCTGGTTACCTTGCATGACAGAAGAACAACGCTTTCCAGAGAAGTGCAAAACCATATTCGTCAGGTTTTCGGGAGCAGCACTTTCGAGACGGTGATTACGAGAAGCGTCCGGCTCGAAGAATCTCCGGCACATAAAGAAACAATTTTTACGTATGCGCCGAATTCGTCCGGAGCAACCGAATATTTGCATCTATGCGAGGAGGTCTTTGCACGTGTCTAAAAAAGGCTTGCCGTTAGGATTGAAAATGCGTCACGACTCACATTACGTGGACGAATTAACGAAATCCCATCAGTTTATCGGACGCATAATTCCAATTGCGAAAATTGAGCCGAACCCAGAACAGCCGAGAGTTGAAATGGGAGATTTAAGCGAGCTGGTCGCTTCGATAAAGGAGAAGGGCGTCCTTGAACCGCTTTTGGTGAAACCGCTGGCAGGTGCCGAGAAATGGCTGATTATTGCAGGAGAGCGCCGCTGGAGAGCGTCTCAGATAGCCGGTTTAACTGAGGTGCCTTGCATAGAGCTGAATGTTAGCGATCAGGAAATTGCCGAAATCGCCCTAATCGAAAATCTACAGCGTAAAGATTTAACCGTCTGGGAAGAAGCCGATGCGTACCAATCTCTGTGCGAGCGTTTTAGATATACGCACGAAGATTTGGCGAAAAAGCTCAGCAAAAGCCGTTCTTCTGTTACAGAGACGCTAACCATCGCGTCAATTCCGCCGGCAGTCAGGCAAAAGTGCTTAATCGCGGGTGTTTCGTCGAAAGCCGCGATTCTAAAGATTGCCAGGAAATTTGACGAAGAGGAGATGTTCGAGGAAATTAATAATAGCTTCGGGCAAAAACAGAACTCTAATAACGACGGCTCTCAACCGGGAAAATTCGTCACGTCGCGGTTAATAAAAGCTGACTCGGAATCGCTTGAGTTTTTGAACGTCGGAAAGAATATAAATTTTCCTTTGCGTGTTTTTAAGTTTAATGATGCTAACCATAGCTTTAGACTGGAAATCAAGTTCAAAAAACCGGCGAATATAAACGATTTAAAAGGTGCAATTAAAAAGGTTTTGGAAGATTTGGACAATATTGAAGAGCAAAACGATTCGGCATGACATAATCTTTATTATCGGACGCAGCATTTTGTTCTTCGATAACCAGTTCCGAGCTTAAAATTCCCTGTTGAAATATTAAAAGTAAATTTGACTATAAACCACAAAAGCGGAATTCTGAACGTTGAGCAGGTTTCCTTTGATTCAATTGATTCAACGCTTTCAAAATTCCGCTCTTTCAGACAAGTAAATTATGCAACCAGCAGTTTCCAATTATGATATTAGAGATATAAATCTGGCACCGATGGGAAAGCAGCGCATCGAATGGGCTGACCGCGAAATGCCGGTTTTACGACTGATTCGAGATAGATTCGCAACCGAAAAACCCTTACAAGGCTACAAGATCGTCGCTTGCGCGCACATCACGACAGAAACCGCTAATTTGGCGCGGACACTTCAAGCGGGCGGCGCGGACTGCATCCTTATTGCTTCCAATCCGCTTTCAACGCAGGACGACGTGGCTGCCGCTTTAGTAGCCGAATACGGAATTCCGGTTTTTGCCATTAAGGGCGAATCCACCGAAACTTACAACCGCCACGTTCGAATCGCTCTCGATACCGAACCGGATTTGATTATTGACGACGGCTCGGACGTAGTAGCTACGCTTTTAAAAGAGCGACAGCATCAAATTTCCAAAATCGTCGGCTCGACCGAAGAAACCACTACCGGAATCGTTCGACTCGAAGCGATGCAAAAAGCAGGCGTGCTTCCCTTTCCCGCAATGGCTGTTAATAACGCACAAACCAAACATTTCTTCGACAATCGTTACGGCACCGGGCAATCAACAATAGATGGCGTAATCCGTGCGACAAACATTTTGCTGGCTGGAAAAAATCTGGTCGTTTTGGGTTACGGCTGGTGCGGAAAAGGCGTCGCAATGCGCGCCAGAGGCTTGGGTGCAAATGTTTTAGTCACCGAAATTGATCCGATCAAAGCGGTTGAAGCCGTAATGGACGGTTTTCGCGTGATGCCAATGAACGAAGCCGCAGCCGTTGGAGAAATTTTTATTACCGTTACCGGAAACCGGGACGTGATTGACCGCAAACATTTCCCTTTGATGAAAGACGGGGCGATTGTCTGCAACAGCGGACACTTTGATTTAGAAATAAACCTGTCGGCGCTCGCCGAAATGAGCGCCAGCGAGCCGTTGACCGTCCGCCCGTTTGTTCAGGAGTACAGGCTTTCCGATTCCGGCAAGCGGATCATTGTTCTCGGCGAAGGCAGATTAATTAACCTCGCCGCCGCTGAAGGTCATCCGGCTAGCGTGATGGATATGAGTTTCGCCAATCAAGCGCTCTCGGCTGAATATCTGGTTGTTAACAAAGGCAAGTTGCCACCCGGAGTCCACACTCTCCCGGCAGAAGTAGACACTGAAATCGCCGGTCTTAAATTAATGGCAATGGGAATTTCGATTGATACGCTCACCCCGGAGCAGATCGAATATATGACCAGTTGGGAAACAGGTACTTAAGCAAAACAAGCAAAAAAACGAAAACTGAAAAGGCGGCTTATTTTTCAGCCGCCTTTTTTATTTGACAATCACCGAAACCCAAGACGTTATCAGACGCGAAAGCCTTCTATCAGTTCGGGGTCTTTGCCAGAAAATAACCGCCGATGCTTGTTAATATTAATATCGGTGCCCAGACAGCTATGTAATCGGTCAAAAAACCCGAATATCCGAGTTGTTCAAAAAAAGCTGATAAAGCCATAAACCCCAACCAGATTCCGAAAACATTAACCAGCGAAAGATTGGCTTTCCCGCCGTTCCCTCTTCTTCCGAAAGTCACCGCAAAAGGCGCGCTGAATAAAACAATGATGATCGGTAAAACGATGGACGTGAAATGCTTTTGCAAAGCCACTCTCAAGCGCCGCTTCTCGCTAATGGAATCAGCCGTTTTCAAGCGCTCTTTCAAATCGCTCAACGACGCATAAAAAAATTTTGAACCGCTCAAGCTCAACTCTCCGACGCCTTCTTCTACTGCTTCGGTTTGGATCTCATCTTTATTTTCAACCTCGACCAAATTATTCTCCCACTTAACTTGCTGTATTTTGTTCAATTGAATATTGCCGTTCGCCCAGCTTCCCTGTTGAGAACGAACCAAACGCTTTAAATGAAAACCGCCGTCTCCGAAATCATAAATCTCGACTTCCCTGAGTTCAGCGGTCTGATTCGTTTGGTTATTTTTATCGGTCACGAACGAATATATTTTCTCGGGCGCGGCAAACCAAAATCTTCCTTCCTGCGAAACAGCCGCCGCTCCGCCTTTTAACTGCGCTCGCAGCATGTCCTGTCGCTTATTCGTTTGCGGCAGTACATTTTCCTGCAGCGTCCAAGCCCCCCAACCGATTAATCCGCTTATGAAAAAAGCCGGAATCAACAAACGAAATACGTTTTGACCTGCGGCGCTCCAGGCAATAACTTCGCTTCTTTTGGCTCTGATTCCGTAAGCAAACAAAACCGCCAAAAGGAGCGCCGAAGGCGCGACCTGAAAAACGACAATAGGCGAGATATAAAGCAGATATTTGCCTAAAATCTGAAAACCTGAAGGAGCTGCGGCGGCAAAACGCCACAACTCAAAAGAAGTAAATATCAAATAAAGAAATAACAACCCGCCTGTTGCGAAGGCGAAATATTTCAATAAATCAACAATCATATCCCGGTTCAATAACCCCGAAATGGCAAATTGCAAACTCATATTCGGCTTGTTTTTGAAGCCGCCGGTACTCAACCGCGAAAATAATCTCGGGAAAAACGGCAAATCAATCGCCCTAAAACCGGGAAAGGCAAAACGACTCTTCCGAAAGCCTTTTGAAAGCAGCCATAACGAAAACAAAAAAGCTAGAGCCGGGGCTGTCCAGCTTCCCGGAAAAACCGGAACGCTCCCGGTCCTGGACATCTGCTCGAAGAAAAGCGAGATCAGGTAATAACAAACCAGCACCAGCAACGCCAGAATTCCATTAAACCCGCGCCCTCCCCGCGCGTATCGCAAACTTAAAGCGACTCCCAAAAAAGCAAAGACCAGCGGCGCACCCGCCAAAGAAACGCGGCGATGCCATAAAACTTCGGCGTCGCGTTTTTCTTTACCGTCTTTTTGCCCCGCAAAAGCAGCCAGTTCATTTAGTCCCATTTCTTCGGGCGCGCGCTCCGCTTTCTGAAGCTTATCCAAAAGCTGCCGCCGTCCCATCTCCAGCGCCACACGCAGCGTGTTCACACGCTCCAGGGCAATCTGTTTGCCGTCGCCCAAAGTTGTGACGACCGCATCCTGCAAAACAAGCTCCGATTGCTCCCCCGCCGAATCAATCTTTCCGCTTTTCGCGGTGATTAAACGAACCTGCCCGTTTTTTTCGCGGGCGTGAATAAAGACGCGCTCCCAAACGCCTTTTTCGCGGTTTCCTTCGCGCGTGTAAATTACGTATTTGGGAATTTCATTGTTAAAAACGCCGGGTTCGAGCGGCGATTCGAGCTTTGCCAGAGCAGCCTTGACGCCCACCTGGCGAACGAGCTGCGCGGATTTCGGAACGCCCTCGAAATTGATATAAAGAGTTAAAATCGTCAGAAAGAATCCGAGCAGAAGAGCGGGCGTGAGGATTTTAAAATTCGAGACACCGGCGGCGCGCATGGCGATCAATTCGCTCTCGCCCTGCATTTGCCCGAGTCCGATCATTACTCCCGTAAAAAGAGCCATCGGGCTGGTAAAAGCCAAAATGTTGGGCAGAAGAGCGACGAGAAGCTCCGAAATCAGGCTTGAAGGTATTTGAGCGCCGAATAAAACATCAGAGAAGCGGCTGGCTTGCTGGAGCAGCAAAATTGCGGTCAGCAAAAACCAGGCGAGAAAAAAATACGGAACAATTGTTCGCCAAACGTACCTTTCGATTACGGCTGTCCCGATTCCCAATTCTTTTCGCTCCAATATTCGATTTCGCGTAGTAAAACCTGTTTGATTAATTTACGCGTAATTGCCGACAGCGGCGACAAAAATTCACGCTCAAAAGCGAATTGAGCGATAAACTCCGGCGGTGATAGTCTACGTGCGGCGCGCAGCAGAACGGCTTTGTCAGGCGTTAAAACGATTCCGCGCATGCCTGCGGCGCACAAATCGCATAAAAAGCGGTTTTCCGAAGACCAAACAATCCCCTCGTTTGCCCCGATTCGGCGTCGGCATTCTCCGCAGACTGTGCTTGAGGGCAGATAACCGGTGAGCCGCAAAATCCACAATTCAAAATACAAAACCCCAGCGGCGACTTTATTTTTATCGTCTGCGGCTTCGGCAACGGCTTTAAAACAAGCGCGAGCCATTCGATAAAGATTTTCGTTCGGTTCGTGCGGGGGCGAAAACTCCGCCAGTAATTCTCCGAAATATGCCAGAGCGGCGACCAAATTAACGTTTTTGGCGAGATGAAAATAGGATTGTTTTAATTCGATGCTTCGTAAAATTCCGAGTTCGGCGTCTTCACGCCGATAAAAAGCGATTTCGCCGACGCTGAACGGTTCGATGCTGCCGCTAAATCGGCTTTTGATTTTACGAGCGCCTCTCACCACCAGCTTGATCATCCCGTAATCCGGGGTTAAACAAGCAACAATCTTATCCGCTTCCGAAAGCGGATAGCTTCTTAAAAATAAACATTCCGTTTGATGAATCTTCACTGGGAAAAATAATAAAAGTCGGGAACAATATTCACCGATGAGACTCTGAACTTAGTATTGAGCCGAGTTCTTAATTGTTTGGCAGAAAGTAGAAAATCCAAGCCAAAATCAAGCCGATGCCGACAAATTCACAAAAAACTTTTGTCGCGTATAAGATTCTGGATTTAATGCCGCCGTTTGCCACCGCCCCAAAAACACTGGCAACAAAAAAAGCGAAGGCGATAAAAAGCAAAAATTGAGTCATTCTTTTCTCCCCAGCGCTATGTCTGCAACATCCAAAATCGAAAGATAATTTAACAACCCGGCGGCGGCGAGAAATCTGACGCCATATTCAAAAGTCGGAGTCTTCAGAGCGTCCTGAATCTGCAGCAAAGTTGCGCCTCCGCCTAAAAGAAACTGAAAAAGAAAAAACGCTCCGTTTCCCAAGGTCGAAAAAAGATGAAAACGGTGCATCATCAGCCCCTGTTCCGCCCCGGTCTGAAACAAAAAAGCGCCTTTTAGCGTCAAGCCCACAATTAACATGGAAACGACCGCCCCGCAAATTAATAATCCGCGCCCCCAGCGCTTTAACAATAGATGCCCCAAACCCGGAATGACCCAGGCGGCGGCACAATAAACAAATAATCTTGAATTCATCCGATCTCCCATTTAACTTTAACTGTCAGAACTGAGACACAAAAACAAAAACCTTAAAAGAAAAACACTTAATTCGACACCCTAAAGAGACTTCATTAACCAGGTAAAACCTTTAATACAACAAAATAGGTACCCTTCGGTCAACATACGCTTGAATATCATTCTGCCAGGAAGCGGTTAACTGTTCAATTGACGTTTTATTTTCAATCGCTCGCCTGATCTCGTCCGTTCCGCTGATTACGTCAAAAGGATTTTTATCGTAAACATATTCGTATGGAGGATTTTTCCATTTAAACTCTTCTCCGTAAAGTTCAACAATCGCTTTAACCATAGCTATCCCGGTGCGCACCGGCTCAAACGTCTCTCTGTCTAAAACGTGAAGCTGAACGCCGCCGCAGGTCTTGCCTGAGTGTTTTTGAAACGTCGGCTGAAATTCGGCGGCTCTGAAATAAACACCCGGCAACTTTAAAGAATTCAGTTTTGCGGCAAATTGCTGCGAATTGATATAAGGCGCTCCGACAAGCTCAAACGGTCGGGTCGTTCCGCGCCCTTCAGAAACCTGCGTCCCTTCAAAAAACACCGTCGCGGGGAAAACCGCGGCGGTATCGACCGTCGGCATATTCGGAGACGGCAAAACCCATGGAGCATCGGTTTCATCAAGCCACAATTGCCGTTCCCAACCCCGCATCGGGACAATTTCAAGCTCGCACTCGATGTTAAAGTATTCCTTAAAGAACAATGCTAACTCGCCTATTGTCAATCCGTGCCGCACCGGAATCGGATACATTCCGACGAATGAAGCCCAATTCGGGTCCAGAACATTTCCTTCAATTGAGATGCCGTTAATCGGATTCGGGCGATCACAAACGATAACCTTTTTTCCAAGCCGACCGGCAACTTTCATACAATTCGCCATTGTATAAACGAACGTATAAATCCGGCACCCGACATCCTGTAAATCGCACACTAAAATATCAATATTCTCCAGCATCTCGTCGGTCGGCTCGCGCGTCTCCGAATAAAGCGAGTAAACCGGCAAATCAGTCGCCGAATCCATCGAATGTCCGGTTTCAATCATATTATCCTGAACATCGCCTCTGATCCCGTGCTGCGGTCCGAACAAAGCGGTTAAATTTATTTCCGCCTTTTGGTATAAAAGGTCTGCGGCATGATGAAAACTATGATTGACCGACGCTTGATTGCAGAGAAGCCCGACTCTGGCATTTTTTAAAAGCGATAACTCGTCTTCCAAAAGACGCTCGATTCCCAATTGTATTTTTTTTCCTGATTTCATTTTACTAAACGTTTTTTCCGCGTTCTTTACCTGCTGCTGCGACGAATTTATCGAAGATTGATTTGGACATTTCATCGGACCGGAAACAAATTTCAGGATGCCACTGAACTCCCAAATTAAATCTTCCGGGGCGGGAATCTTCGATTGCCTCAATGATGCCGTCCGTCGCCGTTGCCGAGACGAAAAGGTTCTCGCCGATTTGAGAAACGGCTTGGTGGTGATGGCTGTTGACTAAAACTCTGTTTTTTAGCTTCGAATCAAAGAGCAGACTGCTTTCCGCGATGGTAATCCAATGCGAAAGCCTCTCGCGCGGATCGCCTTGCTGATGATTCAATGAATTCGGTCTTTCCCTTTCAATATCCTGAATGATTCCGCCTCCCCGAAAAACGTTTAATAACTGCATTCCGTAACAAATCCCGAGCACCGGAACGTTCATTTCTTCGGCGAGTTTTAATAAAATCAAATCATTTTCGTCCCGCAGCGGTGAAACTGCGCCCAAGCCGGGTTTCGGTTCTTCTCCATATCTGAGCGGGTCTATATCCCCGCCGCCGGGCAATAAAATTCCGTCAAGCAGGTTCAAGACATTTTTAAGATAATCTTTGTTAGGCAATAAACTTAAATGAACCGGGACGCCGCCTGCACAATCAATCGCTTCGGCATAATCGGAAGGCAGATGCAGATGTCGGTTGGAAATGCCGAAACGCATTGAAATACCGATCAGCGGCTTTTTATTTGTGGTATTTTTGTGATTCATAAAGGAACCAGGCTGAACGAAGTTTTAAATTCAACAATTGTGAATTACCATCAAATAAAGTTTAAGGCAATTTACCGAACCGCGCAAAGTCCAATGGAAATCAATCTATTATTAAAAGCGACCAAAGCCGTTAAGACATCGCTTAATCTTAATCGCTTAAAAACAAACGATACTTTAAACAAAAAAACACGATTTAAAAATCCCGGTTTCGCCTCCTTTTTGTGTCTCGTTTTAATTGTATTGACGCTCCTAATAAATTACGGATGCGGGAAGCGGCGCCCGCCGCTTCCGCCCGCCGCTTCGCGACCAATTAATCAGGCGGGTTTTACTGTTTCTCAGCAAGGAACAAGAATCGCTCTTTCGATTCCGCTCAAATACAATAACGCCGGTTCCCGACCGCGGCAGATAGACGTTTTCAGACTAGCCGAGTCAACCAGCTCGCCTTTGTTTTTGACCGAAGATGAATTTGCCTCGCGCAGCACACAGGTCGGGTCAATTCAATTATCCGACGTTCCGACGGAAACCGAAGCAGTCTTTTTTGACGTTATCACGCCCACCGCACAGACGAGGCGTTTGCGTTATGCGGTGCGTTTTGTCAATCGAGAAAATCAAAAATCGCCGTTTTCAAATTTTATATTTTTCGAGCCTGTCTCAAACGCCGCCAAACCGCCGCTGCTCGTCGAACCAATCGTCTCTCAAACATCAATCAATTTACGCTGGCAGGCGCCTTTGGAAAATGTTGACGACACAAAACCCGTTAATCTCCTTGGTTATAACCTCTACCGTAAATCTAATAAAACCGAAAAACCGTCGCAGATCAACGCTTCCCTGCTCTCCACATCCGATTTTGAGGATAAAAATTTTAAATTCGGTGAGGAATACCAATATTTTGTTCGGGCTGTTTCCGCCGGTGTCAATGGAATTCAAGTCGAGAGCGGCGATTCAAACACAGCAAGAATCGTCCCAAAAGACATTTTTCCGCCGCGCCCCCCCGAAGGTTTGACCATTGCCGCCGCACCGGGAAATCTATCAGTATTTTTTGCCGCGAACGCCGAACCGGATGTTATCGGTTACAATATTTTTAGGACTACTGCGCCTGAAATGTTGCCTGAGCGTTGGCAAAAACTGAACGACGCTCCTGCTTTGGCGACAAGCTATCAGGATACAAAAGTCGAATCGGGGCAAAGATATTATTATTATGTTGTGGCGGTTGATTCAGCCGGAAACCAGAGCCAGCCTTCGGAAATTGTTTCCGAATTGGTACCTTAGATTTATGAAAATATGTCGTTTTATTTCCAAAAATTCAAAAGATCCGCAATTCGGCGTTCTTACTGATGAGCTGATTGAGCCGATTTCTGCGGGCGACGTTTTCGCCGGTAATTTTCAGGTTGGTGCGGCGATTGGGTTGTCAGATGCACGTCTTTTGCCGCCTGTCTCGCCTTCGAAAATTGTTTGCGTCGGGCGGAATTACGCCGAACACGCTCGAGAGCTTGGTAACGAAGTTCCAAAAGAACCACTTTTATTTCTCAAAGCCCCGACTTCACTCATTGTCGGCGGAGAGCCAATTATTATTCCCCCTCAATCAAAACAAGTTGAACATGAAGGAGAACTCGCTGTCGTTATCGGACGCATCGCCAAAAATCTCGGCGAAAACGAAAATCCGTTTGATTACATCTTCGGTTACGCTTGTTTGAATGATGTAACCGCCAGAGATTTACAGCGAAAAGACGTTCAATTTACCCGCGCCAAATCTTTCGACACATTTTGTCCGGTCGGTACTTTTGTGGAAACCGATTTAAATCCGTCGAACATCAATCTACAGGTGCGCGTCAACGGCTCTCTCAGACAAAACGGTAACACAAATCAAATGGTGTTTCCCGTCCCCGAATTGATACGTTATATATCGCATCAGATGACGCTTTTACCCGGAGATATGATTGCGACGGGTACGCCTTCCGGCGTCGGTCAATTAAAAGACGGCGAGACGGTCGAAGTTGAGATCGAAGGAATTGGCGTTTTAAGCAATCCTGTTAGAAAATCAGAAGAATAACGGAGGAAGATTTATGAAATTTTTTATTGACACGGCTAATTTAAACGAAATTCGGGAATGTGCCGAAATGGGGCTGATTGACGGGGTGACGACAAATCCCAGCCTTATTGCCAAAGAAGCGGGCGTTGATTTCAAAGAACATATCGCGGCGATTTGCCAAATCACGCCCGGCGATGTTTCCGCCGAAGTAACCAGCCTGGACGCTGAAGGAATGATTCGCGAAGGACGTGAATACGCGAAAATAGCGCCGAATGTGGTCGTCAAATGCCCGCTCACGCTCGATGGTTTGAAAGCCACCCGCGCGCTCGATTCAGAAGGCATTAAAGTCAACGTCACGCTTTGTTTTTCAGCATCACAAGCGATTCTGGCGGCGAAAGCCGGGGCGACTTATATTTCGCCCTTTATCGGCAGACTCGATGACATTTCGCACAACGGTTTGCAGCTTATCGCGGAAATCGTCGAGATTTACAACAATTACAGTTGGAAAACACAGGTTCTCGCGGCGAGCATCCGCAGCCCGATGCATCTGGTTGAATCCGCGCGGATGGGCGCTCACGTCTCGACGATTCCTTATAAAGTAATTCTTCAACTGGTCAAACATCCTTTGACCGATGCCGGCGTCGAACAATTTTTGTCCGATTGGAAGAAAAGCGGACGCGGTTAAAGTTATAGCCATTACGGCTAAAACATTAATAAAGGCACAGAGAGAGTGAGATATAAAGAATAAGCTCTGTGCCTTTATCATTATGTAATCAATGCCCGCAGCAAAAGCGATTGAAGCGGAAAATCTGACCAAGCTTTTCGGCGAGCGCCGCGCCGTTGACGGCATTTCGTTTTCGGTTTCGGCTGGAGAAACGTTTGCACTTCTCGGTCCCAACGGGGCGGGAAAATCAACCACGATGCGGATGATCGCCTGTCGTTCGCCGCTTTCGAGCGGCGAATTACGAATCGAGGGCTTTGACGCTAAAATCGAAGACCGCCGAATTCGCCGTCTGATTGGCGTTGTTCCGCAGGAAAACAATCTCGACCCGGATTTGAACGTTCGGGAAAATCTGCGGGTTTATGCCGGTTATTATCGTTTGGAAAGCGCCGTAACCGAAAATCGGATTGACGAATTGCTCGATTTTATCCGACTCGGAAATCGTTCCGGTTCGAGGATTGACGAATTATCAGGCGGAATGAAACGACGCCTGATGATCGCCCGCGCCCTGCTGCATCGCCCGCGGATTTTGCTGCTCGACGAGCCGACGACAGGGCTTGATCCTAATGTCCGGCAGGAGATTTGGGAAAAGCTCGAAGAACTGCGGCGCGAGGAAAATCTGACGATCCTGCTTTCGACTCATTATATGGACGAAGCCGAAAAGCTCTGTCAGCGCCTTCTGGTTTTATCGCAGGGCAGCATTGTCGCCGAAGGAGTTCCCCAAGTGTTAATCGAAAAAGAAGCGTCGAAATACGCGCTCGAAGTGCGCGAAGCCGCCGCTTTTCCTTTGCTTACGACAGAAAACGGCGTCCGCGCTGCGTCGCGCGGCTCGACTCATTTATATTTTGCCGAAACTGCTGAAAAGCTGCTGCCTTTAATGTCTTTTTACAATGCGCGGCAAATGATCGTTCGTCCTTCAAATCTGGAAGACGTTTTTTTGCAGTTGACCGAAAATGAGGAAAATTAGAAATGCTGAAAACTGTTTGCGGTCTAATAAGTCAAAATAAAGGGTTTCCTCTATTTTATAGTTAATGAAAAATCGAAAAATCAGAGTCGAAGCACTTAAATACGACAGTTCGATTCATCGCAGTTGGGATTGCTCTCTAATTGGCGAAACCGACGAGCTATGGGAGTTCGTCGGTATTTTCCCGGATGAAATAAAACATCCGCTTCTCGGCGTTATCAGACCCAACACAGTTTCTTACGAGTTTTATTGGAAAAATCGCTGGTACAATGTTTTTCGATTTCACCAGCCGGAGGGTGAGCTGCGAAATTTTTATTGTAACGTCAATTTGCCGCCCGTTCTGCGCGGAAACGTTTTGACTTACATTGATTTGGATATAGACGTTTTGGTTGCGCCGGATTTCGGTTATCAAATCTTAGATTTGGACGAGTTCGAGGAAAACGCTGCAAAACATAAATACCCGGCGGAAACAATCGAAAAAGCGCAGGCGAGCTTGCGCGAAGTAATTCAATTGATTGAAAAAAGGCAATTCCCTTTTGATTTTAAATCTTGAGATTGGCGCTTTTACAAATTGACCGGCTTGACGTTTACGCGGTCTGGCGGCGAAATCTGCTGGTATATCGGCGTTTGTGGAAAACTGAACTGGTGGCGCCGATTATCGAGCCGATTTTTACATTTTTCGCATTCGGGTTCGGCGTCGGTTCGCTGGTCGCCTCCACCGTCGAAGGCTTGAGTTATCTCTCGTTCGTCGGCGCGGGCGTTTTGGCTTTTACAGTGTTGATGCGCTCGCTTTTTGAATTGACTTACGGCGCTTATTTTCGGATGGTTTATCAATCAACTTACGATGCGATTTTGGCTACGCCGGTTTCGGTCGAATCGCTCGCTTTCGGCGAAATTTTGTGGGGCGTGACCAAAGCCGCGATTGACTGCGTTTTTATTTTAATAATCATCTGGGCTTTCGGCGCGGCGTCTTCCCTGCTCGCGCCGCTCGCTTTTGTTCCGTTGCTGCTCGGCTCGCTTTTCCTGGGCGCTCTGGCGCTCGGAACAACCGCCAGAATTTTTGAGATTGACCATTTCAACATTTTTTTCGCCGCCTTTTTTTCGATGATTTTTGTGACCGGTGCCTGGTTTCCGATTGAAATGCTGCCCGTTTGGCTGCAAGTGTTCGCCTACGTTTTGCCGATTACGAGCGCGATTGATTTGGCGCGGGCTTGTTTGAACAACGCTTTCGCTCTGCGCCATATTTTTGAGTTTGTTTATCTGCTCACGGTCGCTTTTATTTTTACCGAATGGGCTTTGCGCTCTATGCGGCGGAGAATGGTCGTTTAAAATTGTCGCTTTTTTTCTTTTTCGTTATAAAATCGCAGGAATATTACTTTTGAAATTTATGACACCGCAGCAAAAATCAAAGACAAAACTGGAGCTGTTACGACAAAAATCCCGCGAAGCCGAGCTTGGCGGCGGAGAAAAAAGACTTGAAAAACAAAGAGCGTCTGGAAAAATGACCGCTCGCGAGCGGATCGAATTCTTTCTCGATGAAGGCACTTTCGAAGAATTCGACAAATTCGTCGTTCATCGCTCGCACGATTTCGGACTCGAAAAACAAAAGTTTCTGGGCGACGGCGTTATCACCGGGCACGGTTTGGTTGACGGGCGCCCCGTGTTCGTTTTCGCGCAGGATTTCACGATATTCGGCGGCTCTTTGTCGGAAACTTTCGCCGAAAAAATCTGCAAGATAATGGATATGGCGATGAAAACGGGCGCTCCTTTAATCGGCTTAAACGATTCCGGCGGCGCTCGGATTCAGGAAGGAGTCGTCTCTCTGGGCGGCTATGCGGATATTTTTCTGCGAAACACTCTGGCTTCCGGCGTGATTCCGCAGATTTCCTGCATTATGGGACCGTGCGCGGGCGGCGCGGTTTATTCTCCGGCGATCACCGATTTTAACATCATGGTCAAAGACACTTCGTATATGTTTATTACGGGACCGGACGTAATAAAAACCGTGACGCACGAAGATGTCACCAAAGACGAGCTGGGCGGAGCGATGACCCACAATCAAAAATCGGGCGTCGCGCATTTCGCCGCCGACAACGACGAGCATTGCCTGCGTTTAACGCGCGAACTGTTGTCTTTTATTCCTTTAAACAATATGGAAGACCCGCCGTTCGTCCCGACCGCCGACCCCGCAAATAGAACCGACGCGAAATTAAATGAACTCGTTCCCGAATTATCGAATCAGCCTTACGACATTCGCGACATTATCAATACCGTCGTTGACGACAATTATTTTTTTGAAGTTCAAACGCATTACGCCCCGAACATCGTCATCGGTTTTGCGCGCCTGGGCGGTTTTTCGGTCGGCATCGTTGCAAATCAACCGGCATTTTTAGCAGGCGTCCTGGATATTGACGCATCGGTTAAAGCCGCGCGTTTCGTCCGCTTTTGCGATTGTTTCAACATTCCTCTAATCACTTTTGAAGACGTTCCCGGCTTTCTTCCCGGCGTCAATCAAGAGCATTTCGGAATTATCCGCCACGGCGCGAAGCTCCTTTACGCTTTCGCCGAAGCGACCGTTCCGAAAATTACGGTCATCACGCGCAAAGCCTACGGCGGAGCGTATTGCGTGATGGCGTCGAAACATATCCGAACGGACATCAATTTCGCTTACCCGACTGCTGAGATCGCCGTTATGGGAGCGGAAGGAGCGGTTGGAGTTTTGCTCAGAAAAGAAATCGCCGAAAACGGCGAGGATTTCAGAAAACAGAAAATCTCCGAGTTTGAAGATAAATTCGCCAATCCGTACATCGCCGCCGAGCGTGGTTTTGTTGACGAAGTGATCGAACCGGCTTTCACCAGACCTAAGTTAATTCGCGCGCTCATTCTTTTACAAAATAAAAAAGACGCCAACCCGCCGAAAAAACACGGCAATATTCCGCTTTGATTCTTTCACAAAAAACTTTAAGAGTCGGTTTTCCGACTCTTAAAGTAAAACTGCTAAAGCATTTCATTAAGAACCGCATTAAATCTTAATGCGAAAGGTGAAATTAATTTTAAAATGGCGGATTTGAATCTTCGTCGTCGGTTGGCTCGGTTCTTTCCGGCTGCTTTTGCCCGGCATCTTTAGATTTAATCGTTTTCGAATCTGTAACGTAGAGGTCAGCTTCTACGCGGGCGCGTAATTTTTCCACCAGCGAGTCGGCGTTGGCTATCGCTGTTTCGAGCCTGGCGCGGGTGATTTGCACTTGATTAATTTGCTCGCGCAACCGCGTTTTTTCTGCTTCAAGTATTTTGCGGCGCGTTTCGCGAACTTCTTCGGGGCGCGTCGAACCGATAACGGCTGTATCGAGTTGAATCGCTTCCGGTCTCGCTTGATATTCAAGCTGCTGCATTTTGGCGTTTAAGTCCGATTCGCGCGCGAGTGTCTCTTCCAATTTTCGCCGGAAATTATCAGCCCGCTCTTCTGCGACGCTGAGCTTTTCCAAATCTTCAACGCCGCTTTTTTCGCGCAGAGCTTTTACCTGCTCACGCAGCGTATTTACTTCAAGCTGTAAAGCCGCGCTGCTCCGCGAAGCGTTTGATTGATTCGCATTTGGCGCAACGGTTTGTTTTCCGTTTCCCGTTTCGCGTCTTCCGGGCGAAGGATTGACGATCATTTTCCCGCCGTTTTCCTGATTTTCGATTTCTTCAGCCGTGCTGACGATTTCCGGCTCAATAATCTGCGCCGAATTATTCAACTGCGGTCTAATCGTCGTATTATTTGCGCGGCGGGTTGTTTTTTTCCGCCGCTGAGTTTGCGCTTCGGCGGCAAAAACAAAGGCTCCAAGCAAAACTATTAACGTTAAAATCCCCGAAAAAATCTTCATCGTTTTTTCCCCTCTAAGTCCGGCTTATCCGGGATTATATCGCCGGTAAATAGCTCGACGACGTTTTTCGCCGTTCCGACGATTGGCGTCGCATCCAAAGCCGAGTGAGCG
The DNA here is from genome assembly GCA_036387315.1 of Pyrinomonadaceae bacterium. Classification (GTDB taxonomy): domain Bacteria; phylum Acidobacteriota; class Blastocatellia; order Pyrinomonadales; family Pyrinomonadaceae; genus JALZCH01. The sequence continues at coordinate 42,100 of DASVTY010000012.1, read as the reverse complement.
ATGCCTCTGATCCACCCTTTTTTCTTGATGCTATAGCCCGTCAAACCGATGGCTAAAGCCGTTCCAACAAAAGGCAAAGGCTTAATCAAACGCTTGGCGACCTGCCAGCCGCCCGCTCTCGCAACTTTTCTGGTTAAACTCTTTTTTTTCTCGTCTTCCATCCGAAACTCGCCTCCAAACATCTTTTCAGATGCAAATTTTATAACGAACATTTGCCGCACGCGCTATGCTATCTTTTTTATTTGATGTTGGAAACAATCAAATTTATTTTCAGTTCTATAAATTTACCGATTCAACTTGCAGGCGAAATGGCTCGGCGGCACCTTTTTGTTTTACACGCCGAAGATAAACGGATAGTTGCAGGATTTTAAATTTCTTCGTTGATTTTGCTTTATGTCCTTTTTAAAACTTGAAAATTTATCAAAGCGCTCCGGCGATATATGGATAACGCGCGACGTTTCGCTCGAAATCGAGCAAGGCGAGATTTTCGGGCTGCTCGGCGCATCCGGTTCTGGAAAATCCGCCTTGCTGCGTTTAATTGCCGGACTGGACGCGCCCAATTCGGGGACAATTTCAATCGGCGGCAGCGAGATAACTCGTCTCACGCCTGAAAAACGCGGTTTTGGCGCGATTTTTCATAGCGACATTTTATCTCCGCGCTCCAGCGTCGGGGAAAACATTGCTCTCAATCTAAAAGCTCGCAAAATTTCAAAAGATGAAATCAAACAAAAAATTGCCAATATTTTAAATTTATTTGAACTCTCCGATTTCGAATCGCGCCGTGTAGATGAATTGTCTGGCGGGCAAAAGCAGATTGTCGCGCTGGCGCTGGTAATTGCGTCCGCGCCGCAGCTTTTGCTGCTCGATGCTCCGCTCACAAATCTTGATCCGGGGCTTCGGGAAAAAACCCTCGAAGTTCTCAAAGATTGGATTAAAGAATCAAATACGACCGTCATTTACGCAACTCAAAACCAGGAGGAAGCATTTGCTTTTTGCGACCGCGCCGCCGTCCTCGAAAATGGAGAAATTCCGCAAATTGGCAAGCCAATCGAAATTTACGCTCATCCCGCAACGGCGGCTGTCGCCGCATTCGTCGGCAGAAACAATTTGATTCGAGCGGCGCGGCTAAATTCAAACAAAGAGGCTTTATCCGAATTTCAAACAGTCGAGGGCGATCATCGGCTGTTTGTTGATAACGTCGAAAAACAAAGGCTCGGCGCGATCAACCAAATCGTCACTTTAATGATTCGCCCGGAAAATCTGATTCTCACGTTCGGAGCAGCATTTCCCGAAGATAATTTATTAAAAGCCGAAATTATAGAAATCAATCATTTCGGCGCGACGACCCGAATCCGGCTCGATGCTGACGGTTTAAAGCTCGAAGCACTTGTTATTCGATTGATCGGCTTAAGCGTCGGCGATGTTTGTCTGGTCGGGATGCCGCCGAATCGAATTAAAGTTTTAAAGGATTAATTATCTTAAAGCCGAAGGGTCGGGATTAGTTTTCGGCGTGAAAAATTGTTCGCGCCGTCACTAAGATTGATTCCTCATTTAAAACTTCGTGCGCGGCGTCTTTGATTTCAACGAGATAAACGGCGATTTCATTTTGGTATTCCGCCAAATTCAATGGCAGATCGGCGTAAACCAAATTCATTTTCTCAATTTCTTTTTCGCCCGAAGCGGACAAAAATCTGCCCTCGAATCCGCGTAGCACGGTCGCGCCGCCGAACGCTTCGGTAAATTCGTCGGCGAAAGCGTCCATGAGATTTTGGTAATTGGCTTCGGCGCGGTCGGGAACGTAAATCTCAATTCTGACTTTTTCTGATAGCGGCAACGAATTTCTCCTTTCTCCGGCTGAACTCGCGCATTTTTCGCAGAGCCTTTTCTATTTCTTCGGCTTTTTTCTTTTTTTCTTTTTCGCTCATTGCGGATTATTTTTGCATTTTTTGGCTAAAATCGTAAATAGAAATGCAAAACGAAACTCTGATTATCACCGAAGAAAATTATCAAGATTTTATCCGAGCTTTATGCGACCGCGACCGGGATTTGCGAAACGTGGTCGAAAATTTCGGCGAGCCGCCGATTTGGATACGACCGGCGGGTTTTCCGACGCTCGTCCACATCGTTCTCGAACAACAAGTCTCGCTCGCTTCGGCGCGCGCGGCTTATGAAAAATTAAAACGAGCAATCGGCGAAGGTTTTACGCCCGAATCGTTTTTGCGGCTTTCCGATGATGAATTAAAATCGTGCGGCTTCAGTCGGCAGAAAATTGCTTACACCCGAAATCTCGCGTCGGCAATCGTCTCCGGAGATTTGGATTTAACGGCTTTGGAGAATTTATCCGACGATGCCGTAAAAAAAGAATTAATTAAGCTCAAAGGCATCGGGCGTTGGACTGCCGACGTTTATTTGTTGATGTGCCTGTGCCGTGCCGATGCTTTTCCCGTCGGAGATTTGGGTTTAATCGTCGGCGCGCAGGAAGTAAAAAATCTCGAACAACGCCCGACCCCGGATGAGCTTGAGTTAATCGGCGAAATTTGGAAACCGCTGCGCGCCGTCGCCGCCAGAATAATCTGGCATCATTATCTCAGTCGAAGAAATTAAGTTCGGTATTTCTAATGCAAATTTCAATTTGTCGAAATACGAAAAACAGAAAATTAACAGGGATGAAAAGGATGAAATGGATTGATAATAACAAGAAATATCCCCTTCATTCCTTTCATCCCTGTTAATTCTTTGTATCCACGTTTATGAAATGTGAGCTATTTCTTTATTTTTGATTGAAGCTGCGATTTCGTTCGATTGATTGAAGGCATTACTCGTTGGAAAATATTAATAATTTGATAAGGCAGCCGGGGAAAATTGTTTAAAGGCGCGTTTGCGTAAAGCGAAGCGACCAAAGGGTTGGGCGGAAATCTTTTTTTTAACTGCCGCCAAACTTCTCGCCGGTCGTTCATCACTTGTTCAAGCGGCATAAACTTAATCGGATCGTTCCATTCTTTTTCCAGCGTTCGCAGCATCCATTTCGGAATCAGCCGGGGATTTTTCACTTCTTCGGCTATCGGCGTGTCTTCAACATTCAGGTCGGTGTAGCGATGAGCGACGGCAATTGCCGCGATAATCCATTTGCGTCGCTTTTCGCCGTTTGTTTCTAAAAATCTGTCCCAATCGAAATCCGCCGGGCGGTTTTTCAAACCATAATGAATATCCCACAAACGCTGCTTGAAAATACCGCCGTCGCGCAGCCAGTGAACCGCTAATAAGCGCAAATGGTCTTCGTGGCGCAAAACCCGGACTGTTGTGTCAGTCAATTCGACGAGCCGGGAATTTTCAAACAAATTTTCAAATGAAAGGTTGTCGAATTGCCCCAAACCGCAATGAAGGTCAATCGGCAATTTGCCGCTCAAATGACGATTTTTTAATTCGAGCGCTTTTGGAAAAACATCGGGATTAACCGCCAAGTCCATGTCGGCGGAAAAACGCTCGCGGGGGTTCGGATAAAAACGCGCAATCGCCCAGCCTTTGATCAGAACCGGCTCGATTTCGTGTTCACGAAAAAAAACGAAGGCGCGGCGGATTCTCTCCGCCTGCACCTTCGTCATCAATTGAAATAAATTTTCCTGCTGCGAACCGTTACTCATAAAAACAGCGCATTCGTTTACAACATACGCTGTTTAGAATTTAATTCAAATTAGGCTTGCTGACAGACTCCCTGATTTGAACCCGGTTGGATATTGTTGCAAGCGCAAGCTCCGGTGCATCCTGTAAATGATCCGGGACAAGTTATAGCAAAAGCGCCGTTGTTAGTGCTCGAACAAGTACAGGCAGCGCCCGCGTTCGAACAAACGCTGGCTGCTTGTGCCGCAGTCGGCGCGGTCAATGAAGCGACAACCGGCAGAGCAACCAACGAAGCCAGCGCAACGCGGCGCATAGCTTCGCGGCGCGTTAAACCATTGGTAGGTGCGGTTAATTTTTGCTCGAGCAATTCATCTTTGCCGAGCTGATCGATTGCCAGCCAGACAAAATCATCGCTGACCGGTGTTTTAAATTCATTTTTTAGAATTGCGGCAATATCAGAAATTGAATTGCTGCCGTCACAATTTTTCCACACAGCGGCGGCAGATTTATTTAAACAGTGAGCCTTATTTGTGTTTAAATCGTAAACCAACACTTCATCGGGCATTTCCTGAACGACCAGTCCTTCGTGTCGAGCAACCGGTTTTTGTAAATTTTGCATTCTTTTCCTCCTCAAACAATCAAAAGCAGTATAGTTTTTAGTTTATTTATCGAACTTTTTCAAGCGAAAATCGCGTTTTTTGTCAAAACTTTTTTAATTTCTTTGGAAACCGCTTCGGCGTCTCCTCTTTTACCTTTCAAAATTAAAGCATTTTCTACGGCGCGAGGCAAGATTTTTAATGCCAGCCGAGGATTCGTCCGCGCCGAAACCGTGTTTGCCAGCAGTTCTAAAACGCCTTCTCCCTTGCTCAATCGCTCCGGCTGCCAACGTGCATCCTTTTCATATTCGGTCACAACGATTGCTTTCGCTTTAATCGGCTTTGTTCCCTGTCGCCCGCCGAACGTTTCAACCGATTGATCAATCTGTTTTCCAAACGCCCAAGGCTCTCTCACGGAAAGCGGCTTCGGAAACGGATGCAAAAAGCCGAATTCATCAAAGATCGCATACTCGTCCGAGTAATAAACAGCCCCGTTTTGCACCAAAGCTGCGGTCAATGTCGTTTTCCCTGCGCGGCTTCTTCCGGGAACGATTACAGCCGAATCTTCAAATGCGACCGCTCCGGCGTGAACGAAAACCAGATGCGGCGAAAATTCCGCGACTGTCAATCGCAAAGCGATTTCGATCAAATGCAGCGATTGCGAGTAATCGCCGTCGCAAGCCTGCTGCTCCGAATTGCGATAAAATTCGCTGATTCGTTCTCTTTCATCGTCCCAAATTACCGCAAATAAAAAATCAATCGGTTTTCCTCTTGAGAGGATGCGGCTTGCGGGCGGCAGCAAATTTTCAATTTCGGTTAATAAATCGAACCGATTTGTGCGAATTTCGATTGAAACTCCGTATGAGCTGAATGCAAAACCAAACGGTAAATCTTGACTCACGATAAATTGCATTACCGTCTGATGATTTTATCCCGACAACGCTTCAAACCGTAAAAATAACATAAATTTCGGTCTGTTGCCGAAAAACTAACATTTTTATCACGCCGCGTCAATCGTCTTTTTCATTAAACAGCTTTTCACGGCTCAAACGCACGTCTTAGTTTCCGCGTTTTTTCCGGCGATTTTCGGCGACCGTTTTGATCAAATTTTCGTATTCGGCAATTACCTTATTCTTGCTCAGATATTTTAACAAAAAATCTCTGCCGTTCGTTCCGAGCTTACCTAGCTCTTCTTTCGACATTCGACACATTTCGTCAATCGCTTCCGCTAATTTTTCCGAATCGTCCGGCTCGACCGTCAAACCTGCGCCTGCTTCTCTGATTAAATCTTCCGACGCGCCGCCCGCCGACATTAAAATCGGTTTTCCGCTCGCCAGATAGGCGACCGTTTTTGACGGAATCACGAATTTGGTAAACTCGCTTTTCTTTAAATTTATCAAAAGCGCGTCCGCCGCCGCCATAAAGGCGGGCATTCGCTCAATCGGCTGGCGGTCAACGAATTGCAATTTGTCGCCGACTTTTAATTCCTCGGCTATTCTTTCCAGCCGCGGCTTATCGGTTCCGTCGCCAACGAAAACGATTCTGGCTTTTCCGTTCGGAATGCGTCTCGCAGCCTCAACGACCGAATCCAAACCTTGAACGATTCCCAGGTTTCCGGCGAATAAAACGATAAACTCGTCCTGCCAGTTCATTTCCTGTCTCAGCCGTTCGCGCTCGGCGTTCCCGGCTTCGGCAAACATCTGTTCGTCAATCCAATGCGGCAAAATCGCAATTCGCTCTTCTTTGACTCCGCGCTCAACGAAATAATCGCGTCCTGCCTCGGTTTGAACAATCAAATGATCGGCTTGGCTGCAAACCCATTTTTCCAGTCTGCGAATTATTTTAATCGTCAGGCTGCCTTCTTTGACCATCCCCGACAAAACCGTAAAATGCCCCCAAATATCCTGCACATCGTAAATAAACGGCACGCGCTTTATTTTCGAGATAGCCCAAGCCGCCAGCCCGATTGTCAGCGGCGGATGCCAGACGTACATCACGTCAACTTTCGGCGTGAAAAAAGCGCCGAGCGGCGCGCTGACCATAAAAGACAAGTAATTCACCATTCTCAAAAACGGCTTGGTGCTGTGATAGGGCATTTCAAAAAGCCGGAGAACCGGAATTTTTCCGATTTTTTCGCGCATCATCAAACCGAGCTTGTATCCTTTGGTGAGCGTTCCGGTCGGATAATGCGGATACCCGGTCAATACGCAGACTTCGTGACCGTCATCGGCTAATTTCTCAGCCAATTCGTGAGGTTTCGGAATCGGCTCAGGATAATAATATTGCGAGAAAATCAGGACGCGCATTTTTGAATTGTTGAAACAGACACATAGTTATACTACAAAGCCGGATTTGTTACCAATTAAATCGGTTTACGAAAAATGTTTTCGCACGCTGTTATAGCCCAAAATAATTTTAAGAACCGTTTGCGAAACCGATTCCGCCGTATATTCGCGCGGCGCAATCCAGTCGGCGGGCTGCGAAACGGCGATTTCGACGGCTTTTAAAATTTGCTCCGAATCGGCTCCGCTCAAAATATTGCTGCCCGCTTCGATTGTTTCCGGTCGTTCGGTCACATCGCGCACGGTCACATTCGGAACGCCGAAAATCGAGCATTCTTCCTGCACCGTCCCGCTATCGGTTAAAACCGCGAGCGCGTTTTTCTCCAATTTGACGAAATCGAAAAATCCGAGCGGATTTAAGAGCTTGATTTTATCAGTGTTCGGTTTTATCCCGAATTGTTCCAATTTGCTCGCCGTTCGCGGATGCAGACTGACCAGCATCGGCTTATTGAATTTTTCCGCGACTAGCTGAAAACCGCGCAGAATTTTCTCTAAACGGTCGGGCAGATCAACGTTTTCCGAGCGATGCAGCGTGACCAGAAAATATTCGTATTTGCCGACACCCAGATTTTCCATCGCCGCCGAAGATTCGATTTGCTCGTTAAAATTCAGGAGAACTTCGTTAATCGGATTTCCCGTAATAAAAATGCGGTCGCGCTCGATTCCCTCGCGGACGAGGTTTTCCTTGCTGCGCTCGGTATAAGGCAGCAAAAACCGGCTCGAATGGTCAATTATCCGCCGGTTTACCTCCTCCGGCACGCGGTCGTCGTAACAGCGATTTCCCGCTTCCATATGAAAAACCGGAATTCCGCGCCGCGCCGCGACAATAGCGGTCAGCGCGCTGTTCGTATCGCCCAGAATCAAAATTTTTTCCGGCTTTTCCTTTTCCAAAATCTCATCGGTTTTCGACAGAATCAGTCCGACTTGTTCGCCGAAGCTCGACGAACGAACGCCGAGATGATAATCGGGCGTACGAACCTGCAAATCGCGCAAAAAAACGTCGCTCAGACTTTCGTCGTAATTTTGCCCGGTGTGAACCGTAATATGCTGCGAGTGCTGATCGAGCAGACTCATCACCAAACTTAGTCGAATAATTTCGGGTCTCGTTCCGAAAATCGTCAAAACTTTCATAAAATGATTTTATTTCTTCCGACTATAATATAAAGCCGAAACACATTTATAATTAAAACTTCAATCTGTTTTCTTCCAGTAAAGCTCGAACCGTCGAAGCGCCGACAGTTCAAGCTATTTTTTAACATTCGAGGTTTCAACCGCGCGCCTTAAAACCTGCCGATTTGCCGTTTCGATTTCGGATGAAGCCAGCCAATTAACTGCAAAACCGCGCGCCGAATTAGCCATCTCGTAAAATTCCGTTTCAGACATTTCCACGCATCGCTGCACGACATTTCGCCAAATCGAAACATCGTCAAAGGTTAAATCCCAGCCGATATTTTCTTTTTCCAGATTGCGCCAGGGCGTCTGGTCGCTCAAAACAACAAGCGTTCCGGCGGCTAACGATTCGATCACGACGTGACCGAAATTTTCTCCGAGTGTCGGAAAAAGAAAAAAATGATACTTTCCGAACGTTTCCGCAACTTGTTCGTAAGAAACCGCTCCTTGAAAATTTACTTTAACTGTTTCCGGCAACCGTTGAATCAGCTTTTCACACTCCGCCCAATATTTTTCATCCTCGATTGAGCCGTAAATGTCGAATGTCGCACGCCCGGAAACGTTTTTCAAAAGCTCTAAAGCAAATTTCAAATTTTTCTTCTGGCTGATCCGAGACAGAAAAACAAATCGCGCTTCGCCGCTTTTTTTCGGCGGTTTAGATTCAATTTTAAAATTTTCGAGAATTGTTCGCGGCGGCATATTGGCGGCGATTAAAATGTCGCCTCGCTCGCCGATTTCTCTCACAATGTCTTCTTTTTCGTCACTGCTAACGGCTTTCCAGATTAAATCTTTATACAGTCCAAACCCTAGAGCTAGAGCCAGAAAGGACTTTTTTTTACGCACTTTTAAAGCGATTGCTCCTTTTGAAAATTCGCCTTCCGGCGCCAGCATGACCGGCAGTTTGCCGATTTTGCCGAGCCGCCGCAAAAACAAGAATTTAACCGTCAAAGCAGAAAAAAAACTGTTCAGATAAACCGCATCCGGCGCGGCTTCCGCAACGATTTTGCCGATATTTTTTAAATTAAGCCGGTCGGGCGCGGCGTAAAAAACCGTGGCTTTGCCGACCGGCTGCCATTGATTTAACCGAACATCGGCAAAACTGCTCCCGTCGCCGTCGCTGTCGCGGTTTCCGGTCAGAATCCAAAAATCGAACTCGTCCGACATTCGCTCAACCATATTTGCAATCGTTCTCAGAGCGCCGCTTTTAAAACCGGGCAAATAAAAATCGGACAAAATCAGAATTTTCGGCTTTCTTTCCTTCACAAACTCAATAAACGCTCGTAATTTTCGAGATAAATTTTTCCGGTCGCAGACTGCGAGAAATTTGCCGCCGCTCGTTTACGCCCCGCCGCCCCGAATTTTTTCCGCAAATTTGCGTCTGTCAAAAGAAGCGAGATTTTATCGGCAAGCGCCGCCGCATCACCGACGGGCGTTAAAAAACCTGTTTCGTTTTCCAAAATTAATACTTCCGGTCCGCCGCACTTTGTCGCAACGACCGCCAAACCGCAAGCCATTGCTTCGGCAATTATCAGCCCGAAACCTTCTTCGTCCGAAGACAGCAGAAAAAGCGCGGCGTTTTGATAAAGCTCACGCAGACTCTCTTTGGAAACCGAGGTTAAAATTTCTACCTTATCAACAATTCCGAGCCGCCGCGCTTCCGCCATATCTTCATCGCTCGGCGCGGTTTGTCCCGCTAAAACCAGCTTTGGAGCTTCGGGAAAGCGGTCAATTAAAATCTTGTAAGAGCGAAAAAGCATCCGCACGTTTTTGCGCGGGTCTGCGAAACGCCCGACTGATAAAATATAATCTTCGGTTTTAGCGGCAGCAGGCGTAAAAAAATCAGTATCAATTCCGGGCGGCGCAAAAATTGTTTTATCCGGAAAAGTTTTTTCCAGTTCATCTTTAAGCCAAATGTTGTTTACAAAAATCGTGTCAGCTCTTTGAAACGCTTTTTGTTCCAATCCGGCGTTGATTTGCGTCATCAGCTTTAACCAGGTTTTCCTGGGTTGTCTGGCTCGCCGGATCATTGATTCGCGCTCGACTTTTGACTTTGAAAAAACACTTAGCGCAACGCGCCCGCCAAAATCCTTAGCCGCCAGCAACCAGGGAGCGCTGCCTGCGACAACTTGAACAAGATCATATCCGCGCAATACTGAGTTTAATGCTTTGCGCGGACGATAGCGTTGAAACTCGACCTCGGTTAGATTTGCGCCGACGTGACGGTATAAAACACCTTCATATTGTTGATTTGATACGGTAATTCCGCGCGACCAGCTCGAAGGTTTGACGAGCTTTACGCTGTCTCCGTCAGTGGCGGATGTAGCCAGCGAAATCAAGGCGGCGTCGTATTTACCGGAGTCGTTTATAACGTCGTACAAAAATTTAGCAACAACCGAAATTCCGGTCGGAACCGATAAATCAGGAACGAGAACGGCAATCTTCTTTTTTCTCATTTTTCACTGTTATCTCCCGTTCCCTTTTCCAGCGCTTTTGCTAAATCCGCCGCGCCGACCGGAGTCGTTCCGAGTTCTTCAACGGCTAAACCTGCCGCCGCGTTTGCCATTTTCACCGCTTCGGGCATCTCAAGCGAAGCGCCGAGCGCAACAGCCATTGCGGCAATTACAGTATCGCCAGCGCCCGTCACATCGTAAACCGCGCGCGCCATCGCCGGAAAATGTCTTGAATCCTTTCCTTTTTCGAAAAGTCGCATCCCTTCTTCGCCGAGCGTTATAAGCAGAGATTCTATTTGCAGATTTTCGAGCAGGCGGTTTCCGGCTTCGATGATTGTTCGCTCATCCGTTATATCAATGCCGGATGCTGCGGCGGCTTCCGATTTGTTCGGCGTCAGCAAAGTCGCGCCTTTGTATTTCTCGTAGTTTTTGCCTTTCGGATCAACCAGAACAATCTTTTTCAATTTTCGCGCCGTTTCGATTACGTTGGAAAGAACCGAATCGCACAAACAACCTTTGGCGTAATCCGACAAAACGACGACATCGGCTTCGGGCAGAAGCTTATCGGCGGCTTGCCAAATAATTTGCGCTTGTTGGGCGTCGAGAGGCGCAGCCTGCTCTTCGTCAATTCTGACAACGTGCTGATTGTGCGCGACAATTCTGGTTTTTGTCGTCGTCGGACGATTCGAGAAAGATATTAAATGTTTTGCACCTACGTTGTGCCGCTCCAAAATTTGCGGCAAAGCCCGTCCGCATTCATCTTCGCCCGTAACGCCGAGGAGCAGGCTTGTTGCGCCGAGGCTCGAAATGTTTGCCGCCACGTTTGCCGCGCCGCCCGCTTTGAGTTCGGTTTTCTCCAGCTTAACGACCGGAACGGGAGCTTCGGGCGAAATGCGCGAGACGGTTCCCCACCAATAGCGGTCGAGCATAACGTCGCCGATTATCAAAACTCGAACGTCGGCAAATTTTTCGAAAACTTTTCGCCAATCTTTCATCAACAAAAACTATTTATTCAGCCCCGCGTCTATTGATTCCAAATCGGATTCGACCATTTCTTTAACCAATTCTTCAAAAGTGTATTTTGGTTTCCAGCCGAGCACGTTCCGCGCTTTCGTCGAATCCCCGATAAGCAAATCAACTTCCGCCGGGCGATAATACTGTTCGTCAATGTGAACGTATTTTTGATAATCAAGCCCGGCACAATCGAAAGCCAGCTCGCAAAATTCGCGCACGGAATGAGTTTCACCGGACGCGACCACATAATCGTCGGGTTCGGGCTGCTGTAACATCAGATGCATTGCCGTAACATAATCTGCCGCGTGTCCCCAATCGCGTTTGGCTTCGAGATTTCCCAAACGTAATTCCGCCGCCATCCCTAATTTAATCCGGGCGACTCCGGTCGTAATTTTTCTGGTTACAAATTCCACACCGCGACGCGGACCTTCATGATTAAAAAGAATTCCGCTACAGCAAAACATTTCATAGGCTTCGCGATAGTTTCTCGTCAGGTCGAAACCCGCGACTTTGCTGATGCCGTAGGGCGAGCGCGGATGAAACGGCGTGGCTTCGCGCTGCGGTATTTCCTGCGCTTTGCCGAACATTTCGCTTGAACCGGCAAAATAAAAACGACATTTCGGGCGCAGCTCGCGCAACGCGGCTAACATATAATGCGTGCCGTTGATATTCGTGTTCATTGTCGAAAATCCGTCGGCAAAACTTTCGGCGACAAAGCTCTGAGCCGCCAGATGATAACATTCGTCAAAATCGTATTTGCTGACAATGTGAAAAATGCTCGGATAGCTCTCCAAGCTCGCAGGGTGAAGCGTCACTCTGTCGAGAAGATGTCTGATTCGCGTAAATCTGCGTTCAGGGTCTTCCAATGCGACGCGCCGCACGAGTCCGTGAACTTCGTATCCTAAATCAAGAAGATGTTCCGCTAAATAGCTTCCGTCTTGTCCCGTAATTCCTGTTATTAAAGCCTTTTTATTCACTTTGTAATTGATATAAATTTTTAAGAGATTAAAATATTGTCCGCGATTTCGCACCACAAATGCCCGATTGCCGAATGTCCTTCCTGAATCCGCGAAGTGCGTTCCGAAGGAACTATAACTGCGGCATCGCAAAGCCCTGCAAGTTTTTTGCCCTTCGCTCCGGTTAAACAGATTGTCGCACAGCCGATTTTTCGAGCAGTCATAATCGCGGCTAAAACGTTCGGGGAATTTCCGCTGGTGCTGATTCCGATGAGAACATCGCCCGTCCTTGCAAATGCTTCGACTTGTCTGGCAAAAACCCGCTCGAAACCATAATCATTACTGAGAGCCGTGAGCGCGGAAGTGTCTGTTGTCAAAGCGATTGCGGGAAATCCTTTTCGTTCTTTTTCAAAACGCCCGACAAACTCCGCCGCAATATGCTGCGCGTCCGCCGCGCTCCCGCCGTTTCCGCAAAGCAAAATTTTGTTGCCGGATTTTAGAGCCGCCGCAATCATTTCGGCGGAACGAACGATTGCCGGAATTTCGTTTTCAAACAACAAATCGAAAACCGCTTTGTGGGCTGATAATGAATGCCGCGCAATCTCCATGTTTGCCTCGCTTGTTTGCAAAGATGTTTCAGCAGCTTTGGGTTCTGACTGATTTGTTTTCCTAATGATTTTTTCGCTAATAGCCGTCGTGGAAAAGCCGTCTAACAAAGGCAGTGAATAAACTTCGCCGCCTCGCGCAAGCACAAAATCCGCCCCGACTATTTCTTCCGGTTTCCAATCGCCGCCTTTGACCAAAACGTCGGGTTTGATTTCCTCGATGATTCTTTTCGGCGTCGGCTCGTCGAAAATCACTACTTCGTCAACAGCTCGCAAACCGCGCAAAACGGCGGCTCTTCCCTCTTCGCATACAAACGGACGGGGCGCGCCTTTGATTTGGCGGACGCTGTTATCTGAATTGATCCCGACAATCAGTTTTGTTCCCAGTGAGCGCGCTCTTGTCAGCAAATCAACGTGACCGGCGTGCAGGATGTCAAAACAACCGTTGGTGAATACAATTGTTTCCATTTCGGCAAATTATAAGCTTTTTTTGCGGATTAAAAAGAAATCCGTGATGATGAAAGTGATGGAAACAATCAACAAAATGCGCCAGCCGTAGAGGATAACCATCGTGTAATAACCTTCGTAGTTAAGACCGCCGACGAACATATAATAAGCGGTCGCGCGACCGATGGTGACCGTTTGATCTTCGATCAAGAGCGCATAAACAAACCGCAGATAAAAACCGACGATCATCAATCCGAGCGGAACTCCGACGGGTCCGAAATTTCTGAGCAAATCGGAAATCGGTGTCATCGCGTAAGAGTTTCCGCTGAAATTAAAATATAAATCGCTGTACGCGCGCGCGTCATAAATCAAAGGCTTGTTTGTCCACAGAAAACGCGGAATAAACATCGTCCATAATTCGGTGATGATGTTGTTTTCAATTCCGTGCGCGCTTTCAAACGGCTTTAGTCTTTCATAATTTGAAACAACAACGGCGACCGAGCTAACGCCGTCAATTCTCTCGCCGAGATTGTAAAACGCTTCGTCCAAAACCTTGCCTGATTTTTGCGTTGTCAGCGCGTCGTATGTTTGCTCGACGATTTTAAGCTGCTCGTCTATTCCGGTGCGCTCTTCGGCTCCTTTCAGATTGCGAAACGTCGTGCCGTAAATCATTCCGCCGAGCACGGCTAAAATTGCAACCACACCAAAGAATGCCCCGTGCATTAGCTTTATTTTTCTGCCCGAATAAACAAAAGCCATTGCCAGCAAACAAACGATCATCAGCAAAGTTCCCCGATTGCCGCCGAGACTCAAACGGGAAACGACGATAATGAGGATGACGAGAAACGCGAGCAGATGCAGCGGCGTAATTCTTTTGGATTTAAAAACATACATCGCCACCAGAAATCCCGCTTCGAGCGAGAGCAGCGAGAGCATAAAATTTAACGAAGCGAAAGCGTCGGCAACGTCAATCGTACTAAAACCGACGACGCCAGAAAGAAACGCGCTGACGTAGAAAAACAACCCGATTCCGAGAAAAACAACCGCCGGCAGCAAAACCTGTCGGGGTTGCCAATCCCAGGCGGGCAATTTATGGCTGAAGTAAGCGCCCCAGCGTTTTCCGAACGGAAGCGAGTATCCTGCAATCAATCCGAGAAAGCCGAGGATTATGTAAATATACGTCCACTTAAAATCGGTTTCCGGGTCGGCTATCAACAGCATTTGATACGGGTAAAGAAACCCGGAAGCGATCACCAAACCGCCGATCACAAACGCCGGAAACCAGTAAGCCCAAGCCGCGTGGACGAGCGGATGGAAAAGGTCGAATTTTTTGTAATAAAGCAAATAAGCCGTCGGAGACAGCACGACAAGCGCGGTTGCGGCAATCCACGGCAGCAAATACATATTCGATGCGCCGCGCCAAAAATCCTCGTCCGAAAAAAACCACAAAACGGCTGCCGCCGGAACGCCGATCATCAAAATCAACGCCGCCGATAAAAAGGCGAACCGCGAATCGATTTTCCCTTTCGAGAAGTTTATTTTTGTTGTCTCAATCATTATGTTTCAAAACTTGATTTTCTAATTCGGAAAACCAAGCTCGGTAGCTTAAACCGTTCGCTTTTTTCCCACGAAAAACAATTTTCCAAACGTTTTTCGCAGATACAATTCGTCAAAATGCCGCTTTAATAAAGCCGTAATTTCACCGGATTTGCCGAGCCAGCGAAAATAAGTGTCACGCTCGTAATGCGTCATTGTAGCAAAAGCGTCGAATTTATTTGAAACGGCGCGAACCGTTTTCCGCTCGCTCAAAAAATGAATCAATTGCAAAAAAGGCGTCTGCCAAGGCTCCACCATCACAAAACGCCCGTCGGGGCGCAAAACGCGGCGAATTTCACCTAAAGTTCGATCTAAATCCTTCGGTAATTCGGGCAAATGGTGAAGTCCGCCCTGCACGATGATGATGTCGCGGCTTTCGTCCGAAAACGGCAAATCGCGGCAATCCGCCGTGTAAAGTCTGGCTGTCCCGTCGTATTGCGAAAGCAGGTTCGGCGAAATGTCCACGCCTTCCAAATTCGTAAATCCGAGTTGTTCCAAAGCCCGGATTCCGTTACAACGCCCGCTAAAAATATCAACAATCTGCGCGTCGCGCCGCCATTCGGCTTGTCCGAGAGTGTTAAGCCGACCAATAAATTTTCGGATTTCCTGCTCCGGCGTTTCAAATCTGGTGTAGGCTTCCTCCCAAAAATCCTGAATCTGCTCTCCGGTTAGTTCTGAGGTATCGCGCAATTCTGTTAATTTCATTTTCGCTTCATTCCCAAAATACTCACAAAAAATCCCGAAAGAATCGTTTGAAAACCCAGCGCGACGAGCGTCGAGCCGGGAATGACGAAACTCATCGTATAAGCATAATCCAAAACGCCGAAACCGGCTAAACGCCATTGATTGACGGCGATCAGCAGCAAAATCAAGCCGATCAACAAAACCCCGCCCGCCAGAATTAAACCGCGTTCAAGATTGGCGATTTCAAAAAACCTGGTTAATCGCGGGTCTTCCGGCATCAGTCCTTCGCTGATAGCGAAAGTTTTGGTGAAGATGGCGAACAAAATTGATTGATATCCACACAAAATCGCCAAACTGCCGAACAAAACCGTATGCAAACCGAAAGTCACACGCCCGACCGAAGTTCCCGTCAAACCGACAAAATAACCGACCGCGCCAAGAAGAATCAGCAAAAATCCCGGCACGAGAAACAGCCAGCGCGGGCTGTACATCAGAAAAAAGCGCAGTGTCCGCCAGCCGTCGCGGAAAGTTTTCAGATGCGGTGGGTGCGATTTTCGCCCGTCCGGGTGCAAAGTAATCGGAACTTCGGCGATTCGCGCCTTGAACAGGCTCGATTTGATAATCATTTCGGTCGCAAACTCCATTCCGGTGCAACGTTGATTGAGACTGTTGTAATGCGCTTTCGTAAAACCCCGAAGTCCGCAGTAAGTGTCGTTAATCGGCGCGTTAAACCAGAGCCGCACCATTTTGGAAAACATCGGATTTCCCCACCAGCGGTGCAGAAAAGGCATCGCTCCGGGCAAAACCTGTCCGCCGCCGCCAGGCAAGCGGCATCCCTGAACGAGGTCGTAATTTTCGCGCAGCTTTTCGACAAATTTCGGAATTTCGAGAAAATCGTAGCTGTCATCGGCATCGCCCATAATCACGAATCTGCCGCGCGCGGCTTCGATTCCGCCCATCAAAGCACTGCCGTAGCCTTTTTCTTTGACGTGAACGACGCGCGCGCCGTTTCGCTGGGCAATTTCGATTGAACCGTCGGTGCTGCCGTTATCGGCGACAATGATTTCGCCTTTTATGTCATGTTCCCGCATCGCGCGACCGGCTTTCTGCAGACAAACCTCCAGCGTGTCGGCTTCGTTCAGACAGGGCATTACGACCGACAATTCAATCTCCGATTTTCCGTTTTGAGAAGCCGCCAATTTTTCTTCGACTATTCCCAGCTCGCTTATTGTTTTCTTTCCCATAATTGCATTTCACGATTGTTGTAAGGCGTAAACTCTTTTTTTAGCTCGTAATTCTGCCGCAAATAATCATAAAGCGGTCCCAAATGCTCGCCTTCTTCGATTGTCTCCAATTCCCTCGTCCAAGCTCCGTCCCAGATAATGAATCTCGGTTTTTTCCGCTCCAAATTTTCTATTGATTGTGTTACCTGCCAAACGGGAGTGTAGCCCGTATTTAACAAAAAAGTCACTTGTGTCGGGTTTCTTAATTGCAAAACAAAATTAACCGCGCATTGATAAACTTCAAAAACATATTCGTTTTCTACTGTGTTTTCCGACAACCATTTGTAACGCTCAAGAACGACCGGCGAAAGAAACGCGATGTTTCCGGTGCGCGCCGCCAAAATATTTTTTTCCCAATTTGTTTGCAGCCGAAACGCCAGTGCCATTCCCAAAATTATTAGCCCCGCGACGGCAGCGCGAATTACCGATTCGGATTTTATTTTAAGCTGAGAAATCAGCCAGACCAAAACGATCAAAGCCGGAATTGCGATTTGGAAAAATCTGTACGGATTCGGCGCAAACGTTCCCAAAGTCAGGAACAATCCGACGAGCGAAATCAAAAAAATCTCGCTTTTGGCTTTTATGTCCGAATTGTCCTTCTTCCGCCACAGATAAAAAAATGAAATCAGATAAACGAGCGGAATCAGAGCGCAGTAAAAGATCGTGACGGCGGAAAATAAAAATCCCTGCTCGAAGATTTTCCTGACGTTGTTGAAATAAGAAAGATAATTTCCGGTCGAATCCTGAACGTAATTTCTGATAAAGAAAAAAGTGTAGTCAAAAAAAGTTTGCGGTCCGGCAGAAATGATAAAAGGCAAAATTAAAATTGTCAGAGTTAAACCGAATGAAACCAGCAAAACGAGTTCGGCGACAAGAAAGTCTTTCCCAAGTTTTCTGTTTTTAAAGGCTTCATAAAGCAGAAAAACCGCGATTGCGCCGACTGCCAGAACGCCCCGCTGCTGAGTGATAAAACTGGCAAAGCCACACAATGCGCCAGCGACAATAAGCCTTTTAAGGTTTCTGTTTTTGAGCAGGATAAAAATCGCCAGATAAATAAAAATCGGGCTTAAAACACGGTGCGTTCCGTCAATTCCGAACCACCGGAATCCGAAAAACAAATACAGGCTCGGCGGCAAATATGCGTACCAGCTTGAGCCGAAAATACGTTTTGAAATTGCCAGAGCGAGCAAAACGTGGGCGGAGGCTTGAAGAAAAATCACCGCGTTGATGAGCCAAAACTTCGTGCCGAAAATGTAAAACAGGAGCAGATATAAAACCTGCCCGCCGGGAAACATCAACTGAAAAAAATCTCTATAAATCGCTTCGCCTTCGTACATTCGCCAGGCGTCGTGGACAAAATAAAGATGGTCTTCTTCGTAAAAAATCGGCGTCGCAGGGAGCGCGAAAAGATGCAGATAAATAAAAACGCAGCCGATAATAAAAAATATCAGGTCTCGCGTTTCGATTTTATCGCGCCAAAACGCGGTTTTTTGGTCGAAGCCGGATTTCATGAGATTTCGTTAAATTAAAAACCGGACATTCACAAAAAGAATTTGCCGCAACTATAAACTGTCAACTTTCAACTATAAACTGTCTCGCATAAAACCTTTGTCTCTTTGCCGGACAGTTTATAGTTGATAGTTGACAGTTTGTCCTGTTTGATTCTGAGCCTGTTTTGAATTTCAATAAAAATTTACGCCCGCGCGCGAGCGGCAACAGCTCGTTTCATAAAACTTTCAAACCAGCGCCTTTCTTCGCCCGTCAAATATCTGGTTGCTAAAATGACTGCGAAAAAAGCAATCGCACCGATAAAAACCGACAAAATCAAACCGCTCCAACCGCGCGCCAAATTCATCAAAGCAAAATATTCGATTGCCGCGCAGACCGCGCCGGCGGCTGACAATTTCAACAAGCTCTCGCCCCAAAACCGCTTTAAGCTTCTGCCGAATGCATATTTTTCAATCAGAAAAATCGAAACCGGAATGCTCAAAACGCTGATCGAACGAGCGGCGGCAACGCCAATCGCGCCGAATTGCGGTTCGAGCCAAATCATCAGCGGAACGGCGGTTAAAATCCACGACAGCGAGAGAAAAACGTTTCGCTTCGGAACACCCAGACCGTCTGCCATTTGCCAGGTGATAATTCCGACGGCAATCAAGCTGTAAGTAAAAATATGAAAAACAAAAATCCAGGTCGAGCGCTCGGCAAACTCGGCGCCGAGCCATAAACTCAGAAACTCTCTGCTCGCGGTCATCGCCGTGACCGCGACAAACGCCACCAGCAGACAAATGTATTTCGTCGTTCGCTCGTAAATTGTCAGAAGGCGCGTTTTGTCGGCTTGCGCCGCGACTTCGCTGGTCAAAGGAAAAAGAACCAGCGTCAAACTAGCGACAAAATGATGAATGTAAAAAGCCAGCATCATCGGCACGACGTAAAACGTCAAGCTCTCGGCTCCGAGTTGGCGCGTAACCCAGGCGCGCTCGAAAATCAGCAGAATATTTCCGATTATTTGATATGCGACGACGCCGGAACTAAATCTGCAAACGAGCAGAAAAATTTCCCGGCTTGGAACAACAGCTAAGCGAAATCCGGGTAAAAGACGCCGCGCGGCAAAATAAAAAGCGATTCCGCTCAAAACAATCGTCAGCAAATTCCACCAGAGCAGCACGACGACGCTGTAATCCGCCCAAGCCAGAGCGACGTTGCCGAGAGTTTGCAGACCGCTGATCGCAAAAGTGATTTGCGAAAACAAATCGAATCGTCCGAGCGCCTGTAAAACCGAGCTGAAAATCTGCCCGATCATCCACAACGCGAGCGTCAAAGCGCCGAGCTGCAATGACGGAACGGCTTTGGACTGCAAACCGGGTTCGATTTGTAAAATGCCGGTCACCAAATCGTTTGTCAGCAGCAGCAAAATCCCCGCGCCGATTGAGCCGACCAATAAATTTAAAATCAGAGTCGCCGATAAAACTTCGTTGATTCGGTCGTCACGATTGGTCGCATGAAATTCGGCGACGTATTTGATAATCGCGCGACCGATATTAAAGGCGAACGTATAACTGATGACGCCCAGCACCAGAACATAAATTCCGTAATCCGCCGTGCCGAGATGCTTCACGACAATCGGCGTCGCAACAAACGTCAGCGCGCATGGCAGCAGCCACGACAGAAAACCGAAAATGACGCCGCGCGGAATGCTGTTGTTCATCCTTTTAAACCGCACTCGGCGATAATGCCGTCAGCCCATTGGCGGGCGATGCGAACGCTGATGTCGTTGGCGATCTTTTGTTTCCAGGGCGCGAGCTTTCGATGTTCCTCGCCGGTGTTGTAAAAAGCGAATTTTTTGACTTTCAAATCGTGGCGCTCGACCAAAACTCTGAGAGTCGAAAACGAATAATAAGCGACGTGATCCGGGTGAACCGGCTCATGCGCTCCGCCTTTGCCGCGCAGACCGTAAGTGAACATTCGCATTCCGCAGTAAGCGTTGATGGTGGTAATGATGAGATTCGTCTGCGGATTCATAAATCGCTGAATGCCGCGCAAAAACAATCCCGGATTTGATAAATGCTCGATCATTTCGCCCGCGATAATCACATCGAAAGTTTCGTTCAAAGGAACATCCCGCAAATTTTCCAGATCGGCGCGATACAGATTTTTTGTTCCGTGATTTTTTAAAATCTCGATTCCGCGCTCATCGAAATCAAACCCGTAAAGCTCGCCTGCAATTTTCCCCAGTTCGAAATGAAGAAGCATTTCGTTGGCAATCACTTTTTCTGTAAAAGGATAATCGGTGCAGCCAAGATGCAGCACTTTTTTGCCGCGAACCGCATCTTTCAGATACTTTACGCGGTCAACCAGCGGAAAATCGCCGTTTTCCAAATCGTTTTCCTTGCCCATATTCAAAATTTCTTGTGAGATTTACGGCTTTCTAAAGTGAATCACCGGATCGCGCACGATTGTTCCCACGTCCTCGTCAACAATCTCGTAGCCGTGTTTTTCGAGCATCTCACAAGTTCTCTTTGTTCCGGCATTGTACCATCTGCCCGAACGCGGTTCGTCATCAATATCAGGCGCAAGCGGTTCGGGTTTATCAACTTGCTTGAGCCAATCGAGCAATTTCCGAAACGGCGCGTAACGCCTGCCGGTCGGCGCGGCGGCAGCCCAAATGCTGTGGCGCGGCAGATTGTTGACCACTCGATTATATTTCTCGTAATCGGCGACAAGCCAAAAACAATTCGCGCCCGGTTTTAATTTCGGAAACAGATTTTTCGCGTATTCTTCGATTCCGTAAAAAGAAATATGACAAAAACAGCCGAACGAAAACAAATAATCGAAATGATTGTCGGGCAAATCGCGGCACTCGAAATCTTCGACCTGAATATAACGCGCGTTTCCGGCGTCGCCGATGTATTCCCAAAAACGATTGTATTCGGCGGGCAAAGCGTCCAAACACCAAACTTCTTTTGCGGGCAGCAAACACCGAGTCCAGGCTCCGCGCCCAGCGCCGATTTCGAGTGCGACGGTTTCCGGTTTGACGTAAGGCTTGATGCAGCGCAGATAAGTCGCGTGCAATATGCTCATATAACCTATTTGCCCGTAATTTGAGCGCGCGACGGGTTCGAGCGGGTCGCCTTCGTAATAACCGCCCTGCCAAATTCCGTCAAACGCGGCGATTTCTGTTTTGAGCCTGTTTTCCATTGATTATTTTTGTTTGAGTAAGGCTTCAAGCTCGGCAAGCCTGGCGGCTGTTTCCTCTGGCGAGCGCAAGAAATCATTGTTTTTTGAATCGAAAAGTCGAAATTGAGCGCCGGTGTCCACAATTTCCAAACCGAGTTGCGGGCTGAAAACGCGCCCGTTTTGAATTTCCACCGGCAGCAATTTACCGCCTTTGCGTTGATAAGCCATCAGCGTGTCGGGAAGCAGATTGCGCTCCGGGTCGAGCAAATAATATTCTTCGACTCCGAGCCGGGCGTAAATATTATATTTCTCGCCCATATCTTTATAAGCTGTTTGCGAGCTGGAGATTTCAAAGACAACCTGCGGCATTTGCCCTTCGGTTTTTAAATCGTAGCTCGAACGCTCTCGGTTCGCCGTCTCGAAAGCAACCAAAACGTCCGGCGCAAACCATTTAAGCGGATTTTGCGGATCGTATGAGATTCGCAGATTGGAAGCGACGAAAACGTTTTCGC
The DNA here is from genome assembly GCA_036387315.1 of Pyrinomonadaceae bacterium. GTDB lineage: Bacteria > Acidobacteriota > Blastocatellia > Pyrinomonadales > Pyrinomonadaceae > JALZCH01. The sequence continues at coordinate 20,150 of DASVTY010000012.1, read as the reverse complement.
GCTCGGCGAAAAACAGCTTGAGAGCGTTGAACAAATAATTTACCAATTCAAAATGCAGAGTCGTTTCGCTCATCTCTTCTTCGTCCTCGCCGACGACTGTAACCAAGCCTTCCTCAGCCAAAGCGTGCAAAACAGATTTGACGACGCGATTTTCCGCCTGTAATGATTCAACGGCAATCATAATTCGCTTGCTCCCATCGCATATATTATGCGAATTTAACTTTCCATTTGACAATTACTCGCTGACGTTGCTTCCCGCAAGCCAGGAGCGAAATTCGCGATATTTTCTGATAATCGGCTTATTGACAAACGAGCGATAAAAATCGTTTGACTGCAAAGAATATAAATAACCGACGTGATTATTAACGAGCATCCGGTTGATTTCCGGCTCGCGGTGCAGCGAAAAATCACCGATTTCAATGACAAACATTACGTGCGGCAGATTGTATGCCGTAAATTTTATTTCCTTTGCCTCCAAAAACTCGATGATTTCTTTCAACCCATGATAAATAACGCCCGCGTCGTGAAAAACAATCGCGCCGCGCTCGCGGTTCATTACTTCAAGACAAAAATGAAAATCGCGCTGGCAAGCCGTGTCCGTATGCTCGCCGTCAATAAAACACAAATCAGGTTTTCGGGTGATTTTCGTTTTATCAATTTCGCTGACATCGCCGTCAATGCAAACGATCTTATCTAAATTACGCGGCGCGACTTGTTTCAGATTTTCGAGCATTCTAGCCGTTGAATTGTTTTTATAAACAAAATCAACGCCGCGCTCGTCCGGTTGTGAAAACGGTCTTTTATCAAGCGAAAAAATCGTTTCGCAAGCCGAATCGAGCAAAAACGGCTGAATGCTGCCGCCAAGATAAGAGCCGATTTCCAAATAAATGTATTTCCCCAAAAGATTTCTGACCGCGCGCTGGCACGCAAGCAGCGAGCGTTTGTCAAATTCATCGGTCTGACTCGTAATTTTCTCGAACAGCCGCAAATCCGAGCGATTTAACATCTCTTCAAAAACCTGTTCGGAAATGTTTTCCTCAACTGAAACCATAATTTCTGTAACTAACCGTTAAAACGCGCGTTTTAAATTACAAAGTATTCAAGCACTTTTCGTAAAAATCAATCGTCACTTCGGCGCAGCGTTCTTCGGTAAAATTTTTCAAAACCGTTTCCTGACCTTTTTTAGCTAAATGCCGCCGCAATTTTTCATCTTTTGCCAATGTAGAAATAGCTTTGGCAAAGCCTTCGTCATCTCCGGCTCGAACAAGCAAACCGTTTTCCATATTTTTGACTGCTTCCGGCAGGGCGTTGATTCGGGAAACCACAACCGGAACTTCAAGCGCCATCGCTTCGAGCATCGCTCCGGCAAGCCCTTCGGCGAATGACGGATGAACGAAAACATCGGCAATTCTGAGCAGGCGCAGCAAATCTTCGCGGTTTTCGCCGATTTCTGAAGGACGAATGATTTTCACCGAATCTTCAAGCCCGAATTCAATAATCAATTTTTGCATCTCCGCCAGCTTTTCGCCATCGCCAACCCAAACGAAAAAAAGATTTTCGTTTTTTAACTGCCGCGCAGTTTCGAGCAAAACTCTGTAACCTTTGCGCTCGACAATGCTCCCGAGCGAAAAAACCAGAAGGCGATTTTCAGGCAAATTATATTTTTTAATGAGCTTTTCGCGTTCGAGCGGCAAATCTAAAACGCCGCTAATCTCTTTTGTGTTGACTCCGGTGTAAGCAACCGGAATCAAAGCGAGCATTTTTTCGTCCACAAACCAGCGCAGACTTTTTCGCATATCTTCATTTGAAGCGAGCAAATGAAATTTCGGCAACCGGCAGAGCAATTTATATTTCAAACGAATCCAGCGATTGCGGATTGTCGGCGCGTCCGTTTGCGAAATATGCAGCGTGACGAAAACGTGAGTTTTACGCGCCAGAAAAAACAATAAGCTCGCCGCGTTCCAGGGCGCGGCTTCGATATGGACGATTTTGTTTTCCAAATTCGATTCCGACAAATGCCGCGCGAGAATCCAGTGGCAGCGCAAATCATTCCATCTGCGCCCGATTTTGTGCCGTATGCTTGCGGCTTTGGTCGCATCAATCCGCGCCGGAAAAAAATTTGTCGCAACGTTTTCCCGCTCGAAATAACGGAGCAGCTTTTCGCTCGTTCCTTCCGGCATCACGGCGCTTACTCGAACATTCATCTCGCGCAAAAACCGCATAATTCCGAGAAAATAAATTTGCGCGCCGCCCCATTCGGTGTAATTCCAGACGAATAAAACTTCTTTTGATTGGAGCGCGAACGCCTCGCCCGCATCTGTTTTGCGGCAAGATTCGGTAAAAATCTGATCGCGCCTTTCGGCGCTGATTGCGGGTGATTCGCCCGCGCTCCCAAGCTTAAACATTTTCTATGCGTAATCTTCGGCGAGACTTCTTTCTTTGTCCGGTTTTTCGCGCCATAATCGGGTTGACTGCAAACCGAGCCGCCCGACGTGAACCGTAAAAGCTGCAACAGCGTGGGCTTTTGTCGGCGCGCCGACCCAAAGCGAGCGAAACTGGACGCGCAGATTCTGCAATTTGCGCCGATCCGCCCAGAGCGTTTGATAAAGCTCCTTCCAGGAATGATTCCGCAGGGATTTCGGCGGAACGTTCGGTTGGCAAAAAACGCGGGCTTGCGGTTCGAGCAGCAATCGCCACCCGCGCTTTCTCATTCGCGGCGTCCATTCGGCGTCGCCGAAATTGACGAAATTTCGCTCGTCCATCAAACCGCATTCGCGAATTGCTTCCGTCGGAACTAAAACGCAGTTTCCGACGATCAAACCGACTTCAAACGGTTTGTCGGGCACCGTGTGAACGGTTTGCTGATAATAATGACGCCAACCGCCCTGCAAGGTTTTCCAGCGCGGAGCGACCTGAAAAACCGTTTTCATATCGTCCCACAAAACGAGCAGAGCGCCGATGACGGAGCGCGGATTCGCTTCGGCGGTGTCAACCATTCGACGCAAAAATCGGGAATCGAAAATCTCGTCGTCGTTGATGCACAAAACGTAATCCGGTTTATGCTTTAAAGCCGCTTCGATGCCGCGATTCGTTCCGGCGGTGAACCACAAATTGCCGTCGCCCGCAAAAATTTCGACTTCGGGAAACTCGCGTTGAATCGCATCGCTCGTCCCGTCCGTGCTGCCATCGTCAACTACGACAATGTGAACTTCCAAGCCGGTCTTATCAATCCGCGCCAGACTGCGAAGACATTGCAAAGTTATCTCGCGGCGGTTGTAGCAAGGAAAAACAATTTCGACTTTTTTCTTTTCGCTCATCAAAAAAGAACCACAGACGCAAGCAGATTAAGACAGACTAAAACAACCATCTGCGGGAAATCCGTTTTATCTGTGGTTTTAAATTTAAAACCGTTCGCCGTGCCACAATTCGCGCAGCCGCGCAGCATTTTCTTCGTCGTTCGTACTGCAACCGACCGGAACGTATTCGACGTTCGGGCGATTTTGCAATTCGCCGCGCAAAATCCGCCAAAAATCAATTACGGTGATTTTACTGAATTCGGGATTAAAATCGGCATAAGTCAAAGTTTGAAATTCAGGATCGGCGGTTGTAATTAAAACTATTTCGGCTTGTTCCAGACATTTTTTCGCCGAATCCAGAATCAGAACTTTACCTTTTAATTCGGCGTTCGCCGATTCCCCTGCTAGCGGGTCGTAAGCTACGACGCGAGCGCCGGCTTGCGATAAAGCGTTCGCAAGATAAACGCCTTGCGATTCTTCGACGACGTGCGAAAACGGCTTATAAGCCAAACCCAAAATCGCGGTCGTCACCCCGTCCTGTACGACCGTGCGCAGCTTTTCTGCGATTTTTTCCGCCATCGAACGATTAAAATTGTCGGTCGTTTCGGAAATATCGGCACGAGTTCCCATTTCTCGCGCAATATAGCTCAAAGCTACATTATCGCGCGGAAAACACGGTCCGCCGTAACCGAGCGCGCCGGTCAAATATCTTCGTCCGATTCGTTTGTCAGCGCCGAGCGCGTCAGTGACGACATCAACGTTTCCGCCCGGAACTCGCTCGCACAAATCGGCGAGCATATTGGCAAAAGTGATTTTCGTCGTGACAAAGCTGTTGACCGAGATTTTCGTCAGTTCAGCGTTTTCAAGACTCATTCGTTTGCAGGGCGGATTGCCGAACATCGTTTCCTTGTAAATTTGTTCGAGTTGATTACCGGCGCGTTCGTCATATTCGCCGAGAAGTAGAAAATCGGGATTCAAAAAATCACGGATCACGCTGCCGAGTGCGATAAATTCGGGGCTGTAGCACAAACCGAAATCCGCGCCGCATTTTTTACCTGATTCTCTTTCCAAAATCGGCAGCAAACCGTAGCGTGTCGCGCCGGGTAAAACAGTGGAAGTTAATACGATGTTGTGATAACCGTTTTTCTTTCTCAGAGCTTTGCCGATTTCTTTGAAAGCCCAAGCCGCATATTGCAGTGAAAAAGCCCCTTTTTCATCGCTCGGAGTCGGGACGATGACGAAAGAAATATCGGAATTTAAAATCGCGTCTTCGTGGCTTGTCGTCGCGCGAATTCGGGCTTTGTTTTCTTCGATGTATTTATCCAAATCGGTTTCCTGAACCGGCGCTCGCCCTTCGTTAACAAGATTAACGGAACGTTCGTTGACATCAACGCCGACGACTTCAAAACCGCGCGAAGCGAACGCGCCCGCCATACTCGCGCCCAGTTTCCCCAAACCGATAACCGAAATTCTCGACTTCATCTACAAATAAATCCTTGATTATAAAATTTTATTTAGCTTTCGCCGTGACGCATAAATGCCAGCCGAAACGTTTTTCCATTGCGCGAAAAACCGTTTCGGGCAACATTTTCCAGTACCATTCTTTGACGTAATTATATTTGACGTATTCCGAGATTTTGTACGGAAAAATATGGTCAACAAAAATGTCTTCGGCTTCAAAACCGTTGCCGATTAAATCTTTGATTGTTTTTTTCGTGTATGAATAAGTGACCGGACAGCCCGTCTGCGCTTCGGAGTTGCGGGCGATGTGTTCGTCAATTTTCCAGAATTGCCCGCGTCCTTCGGTGAGCAAAATCCACAGCACCTTCCAGGCGTAACGGTAATAAACCATCAATTTCAAAGAGCTGCCCGTGTGAACGAAATTCGCGCGTAGCTGCTCGATGATTTTTTCCGGGTTCGGCGAATGATGAACTACTCCAAATGAATAAACAAGATCGTATTTTTCCGGCGGAATAAAATCCGAAAGCCGCTCGGCGTTGGCTTCGTAAAAACGGATTCGGTCGGTCAAATTAAAAACTTCGGCGCGTTTTTTCGCCAGTTTTAAAGATTCACTCGACAAATCAATTGCCGTCACTTCAGCTCCGGCGCGCGCAAAATTCATCGTGTCCGTGCCTATTCCGCACCCGATTTCCAGAACTTTTTTGCCGCGCCAGCGCTCAAATTCGGCAAAAGCCGGTATATGCGGCTCGACAAAATATTTGCGGGCTTCGACTTGATTAAAATATTCTTCCGTCCCGACCTCGGCGGTCGAGTGACGAATATTGCACGGGCGGCGATTCCAGTAATCACGCACCGCATTTATTTCGACATCTGCAAAATTGCTCATAAAAGCAGTGTTAATTCAAAAAGATAAAATCCAGGCTGTAAAAATTAATCCTTCAATTGCGCTCGCACTTGTTCTTCAATCCAGCGATAAGTCTCGCGCAAACCGTTTTCAAGCGAAATTGCCGGTTCCCAATCGAGAACTTCGCGCAATTTCGTGTTGTCGGAATTTCTGCCGCGCACGCCCATCGGTCCGTCAATGTGCTTTTTCGAGATTTTGACGCCCGCAATTTCGGCGACAATATCCGCAAGCTGATTGATCGTTACCATCCGGTCCTGACCGAGATTTAAAGGCTCAAAAAAGTCTGAGCGCATCAGGCGATAAATGCCTTCGACGCAATCGTCAATGTAGCAAAACGAGCGCGTCTGTTCGCCGTCGCCCCAAATTTCGATTTCGGTTTTGCCGGTCAATTTCGCAAAAGCGATTTTGCGGCACATCGCCGCCGGAGCTTTTTCGCGCCCGCCTTCCCAGGTTCCCAATTCGCCGAAAATGTTATGAAAACGCACGATTCTGGTTTCCATTCCGTAATCTTCACGATAATGTGTGCAGAGTCGTTCGGTAACGAGCTTTTCCCAGCCGTAGGCGTCCTGCGGCATTGCCGGATAAGCGTCCGCTTCTTTTAAAGGCGTCACGTTCGCGTCTTCCTGAAGATGTTCGGGGTAAATGCAGGCGCTCGATGTGTAAAGATAGCGTTTTACGTTGTTCACGCGGGCGGCTTCGAGCGTGTGAAGGTTGATGAGCGAATTGTTGTGCAAAATCTGCGCGTGATGGTTTGAGATAAATCCCATTCCGCCCATATCGGCGGCGAGCGCGTAAACTTCCGCAACGCCGCGCGTCGCCTGCAAACAATTATCCCAGCGACGCAAATCGAGCAATTCAAATTCGTCGGCGTCCGAGCGGGAAAATTCCGGTTCTTTAATATCAACGCCGCGCACCCAATATCCTTTATTTTTTAAATATGTGACCAGATGGCTGCCGATAAATCCGCCCGCGCCCGTCACCAATACTTTTTTCGTTTCGTCTGCCATTAAAATTCAATTACGAATTTCAAATTACGAATTAAACTCCTTGATTCGTAATTCGTAATTTGAAATTCGTAATTAATTATTCCTCGTCTCGATTGTAGTAAGAGCTATAGTAATTTTGATAATAATAATTATTATCCTGAGAGCGCAGATTGACGTTGTTGAGAACGACGCCGAACAGTTTTGCCCCGACTTCGCCGAGCAATTGACGGGCGCGCTTGATAACTTGTCGTGATGATTTGCCGGAATGAACGACGAGCAAAACGCCGTCAACCATTGACGAAATCAAAACGCCGTCGGTAAACGACGCAATCGGCGGCGAATCTACGACGACGTGCGTAAAATTCGCTTCCATAATTTTGAGCATCCGGGACATTTGATCCGAACCGATCAATTCCGCAGGATTCGGCGGAACCGCGCCCGACGGCAGCAGATAAAGATTCGATTCGTCGTCGTGCTGAATAATATCCAGCATCTCGTCCTCTTCCATCTGGCTCGACAAAATCGAGCTTAAACCGTGTTCGTTGGAAACCTGAAAAATTCCGTGCAGACGCGGGCGGCGCATATCCGCGTCAATAATCAAAACTTTGGCTCCGGTTTGCGCCAGACTGATAGCCGTGTTGACGGCGGTCGTTGTTTTGCCTTCGCTCGGAACGCTCGATGTCACCAAAAGCGATTTCGGAGCGTGTCCGGCGGTTGAAAGCAAAATCGAAGTGCGAAGCTGGCGATATGCTTCGGCTAAAGCCGAGCGCGAATCGTTGCTGATGAGCAATTCGGAACGTCCCGGATTGTTTTGGTTTTCACCTCCCGCGCCCGCAGCCAAAAGTTTGCGTTTCTGAGCCGTGTCAATCGTCGGAATAACAGCCAGAGCGGGAAGCCGCAGGATGTTTTCGACATCTTCGGTCGTCCGCACCGTGTCGTCGAGATATTCGAGAAACAGCGCCAAGCCGCAGCCGAAAACGAGCGACATCATAAACGCCATCATGACCGATAATAAACGGCGCGGTCCTATCGGGTCTTCCGGCGTGATGGCGACATCTGCAACCGAAACGTTGTTTCCGGTTCCGACGGCTTGGACATCGTTTTCGCGTTGTTGTTTGAACAAATTGTTCAACAGATTGTTATTGTTATCGAGCCGCTGCTGCAAAATAGTAATGTCAATTCCCGCTTTATTCTGTCCCTGCGCGAGATTGTATTGACGGTCGAATTCGGCTTTTATTTTCGCTTCCTGATTACGTGCGCGTTCAAATCGGCTTTTTAGATTGAGCAGTAGATTACCCTGATTGCGTTTGCGGTAATCTTCGAGTTTTCTGCCCAGCGTTTCGATTTCTTTATCCCTCTCCAGAACTTCCGGCGCTTCCGGAGTGTATTCGAGCAGAAGGCGTTCTCTTTCTTTTTGAGTTCGCGCGATTTCAAGCTGCAAATCATCAATTACTCTTCGCGCGTCGCTGTCTTCCGTCAGCGCCAATAATGATTCCGGTTGTTTTGCGGCATTATATTCGGCTTCCGTCGCCTTGCGAAGGTTCGAGGCATCCAAAAGCTGCTTGTTTAAGCCTTGTAGCTGTTCACCGGCAAGAGTTTTTTCATTTTCAAACTCTAAAATATTCGAGGTTTGTTTTAATTTAACGAGCAGCTCTTGATCTCGTTTGACTTCCGCCTGTAATTCGGCGACTCGTTCCTGCAAAAACTTGCTGGTTTCTCCGCTTTTGCCGGTTCTCTTCTCCTGATTCGCTCTGACAAAAGTCGCAGCCACGCCGTTGACAATCAGAGCCGCTAAATCGGGATTTGTATGTTGAAAAGAGATGCTAATCAAACGGGTTTCTTTTTGCGCAGCGCGGACTTCTCGCACCGGCTCGATAACCAATTTTCTCTGTAGCGTGTCAACAAACGGCGCGAGGCGTTTCGCCTCTGCCATATCTTCGATGTTTTCCGCCTGCGTGTTGGTCGAAACCGGAACGGCGTTTGAGTCGCGTTTCTTTTCCGGGCTGGCTAAACCGATTGAACGCAAAATCGAGCGGAGCGGCGAGCGCGATTCCTCCGATTTCGGGTTCATAAAATCTTTGTTGTTCTCCAGATCGAGTTCTTTGACGACACGGCGCAGCAAAGTCGGGCTGTTTAAGTTTTGAAGCTGCGTGTTGAAATAAGACGGATCGCTAACGACGGGGGCGCGCCGGTCGCTGGCGACCAAATCGGGGTTAACCTGCTCAAGATCCACCTGCACGCGCGAATGCGCTTCGTAAACGTCCGGTCGGCGCGACATATAAATCGCCGCCAACGTCGTCATCAAAACCGCGATGCCGATAACGAGCCACAAACGTTTGCGAATCGCCCGCCAGTAATCCAAAATGCGAATGCCTTCTTCGGCTGCGGCGGCTCCGCGATAATTCCGGTAAGGCTCGGCGGCAGCCGGAAGCTTAACTTCGATGGCGTTACGTTGTATCTCCGATTTTTCCGGCTGAATTGTCGGAATGATTTCACGGCGTTCTTGCATTAGCTTACTCTGACTAAAACTATTAGTTTACTGATGAAATTTAGAATAAAAACGGGATGACCGCAGGCAAACCGTTGATAAATGCTTTTTTCAAAGTCTCAAGATTAGATTTTTTGGTGTCGGTCGGGACTTCGACAATATCGTTCGGCAGCAAAAAAGGGTCTTGCTGTTTTCCCGAATTGATTGCCAGCATATTGTACGGAATGCGGCTTTTATTTCCGCTTTCGTCTTGTCTGAGAATAAAAATCTCTTTCATTTTCGTGGCTGATTCGACGCCTCCGGCTTCGGCAATCGCCTGCGTCAAAGTGCGCGGCTCTTTGAGCAAAATCGTTTTCTGCTCTTTGACGTTTCCGATCACGTAGGCGCGGTCGGCTTCGAGAATCGAAACAATATCGCCCGGCTGAATCAACGGATTTGCCGTGTCGTCGCCTTCCATCACGCGGCGCAGATTATAGGTGTAAAACTTGCCTTTCAAAGTTTCCTCTCCGGCTGTGTTTGCGACAACGGAATTTTGCATCGAACATAAATCAACATCGCCCATCCGCGCCAGCAGAACTTTCGAACCGGCTTCTTTGTTCGGACCGCCCGCGAGCGAAATGGCTTGAATCAGCCGTATTTGGCGATTGATATAAAACGTTCCCGCTTTATCAACTGCGCCCATTACGGCAACCGGCTGCGATTTATAATCTTTTACGTAAACACTGACAAATGGCTGTCGCAGATACTTTTTATAATACCCGGCGATTTCTTCGCTCAATTCATTTTCGGTTTTGCAAACGGCTTTAATCGGCTGCTCAATGCGCGGCAGAATAATAACCCCTTTTTCATCAACTCGCAGCGGTACGGGCGATGAATATTGCGGATATTTCAAAATCTGAATAATAAGCTCATCGCCGACGCCGATTCGGTATCTGCGCGCATTTTCGTCCCGCTCGGCGCGTCCTAAAACCGCCGGATTTATTTTGCCTGAATCGGTTTGCGGAGCTAACGGTTTTTCCTGCGCGAAACCGGCGGCGGAAAAAATACCGAACACCAATAACGTGCTGATTAAAATTTGTCTGACTGCTTTTAGCATTGCATTTACCTCTTTTTAGGATTGAGCGTTTAAACGGTTGAGAAATTTCTCTGCGCGTATTAAAAAATACCGTAATTTTACCGCCTAAAGCAAACCGGGAGCAATAAAAATCGCTTTCCGACGCTTGCATTTCAGCCAAATCAATTCTAAATTTTGAATTCCTGCAATCACCTTATATCTTTAAGAATCGTAAAGCGAAAAGAAAATGGAAGCTGCAAATCCCGGAACGCCGATGCTTCGGCAATATCACGAATTAAAACAGAAATTTCCCGGCACGATTTTGTTTTTCCGCTGCGGCGATTTTTACGAGCTGTTGTTTGACGACGCCGTAACGGGCGCGCGCGAAATGGAAATCGTTCTCACGGCGCGCGGCAAAGACCGCGGAAACCCGATTCCGATGTGCGGAATTCCGCATCACGCCGCCGTCGGCTACATCGCCAAGCTCGTCCGAAAAGGCTATCGCGTCGCCGTCTGCGAGCAAATTGAAGAAGGCGTCGGGAACAAAAAAACCTTTCGCCGCGAAGTCGCCCGCATTATCACGCCCGGCACTGCGATTGACGAACAGCTTCTCGAAACCAAAGATTCGGTTTATCTCGCCGCCGTCTGCGGGGCGGGCGAAGCGTTCGGCGCGGCGTTTCTCGATTTATCCACCGGCGAGTTTCGCGCGACCGAGTGTCGCGGCAAAGACAGTTGGAAAACTCTCCGCGCCGACATAGAATCATTCGCTCCACGCGAAATTCTCTACCCGGAATCTCTGACTGCTTTAATCAAGGATTCTTTTGTAACCTCAAACATCGCCGAAAAATCAAGTGAAGAATCCAAAATCCAAAATCCAAAATCCAAAATTGACAACGTAGTTCCTTTCCCGACGAAAAACGAGCAGACCGGATTTTCCGCCACGCTGACGCCGCTCGATGATTGGCTGTTTTTCGACGATTATTGCGAAGGTTTGTTAAAAACTCATTTCGCCGTCCAATCGCTCGACGGTTACGGTTTGACCGAAAAAACGCAAGCTGTCCGCGCCGCCGGAGCCGCCTTGCGCTACGTGCAAGAAACACAGCGCGCCGCAGCCGCGCACATCGCCGACCTCAATTATTTCGAGGCGAATGAGTTTATGATTTTGGACGCCGTGACGCTCCGAAATCTCGAAATCGCCGAACCGCAAAGCGGCTCGGACAAACGCCGCACATTATTCGGTGTGATTGACCAAACCGTCACAAATATGGGTTCGCGGCTTTTAAAATCGTGGCTTTTGCGTCCTTCGATCAGGCGCGGCGAAATCGAAGCTCGCGCAACGGCTGTCGAAGAATTATGCGATTCGATTTTGCGCGACCGATTGCGCGTTTCGCTCAAAGAAATTTCGGATTTGGAGCGTTTGATTGGACGCCTTAATATGAACACTGCGACGCCGCGCGATTTGCTCGCTCTATCGCGCTCGCTCAATCAAGTTCCAAATCTCAAAAAGTCGTTATCGGACGCATCCAGCTCTCTGCTTCAGGTTCTTCACGATAATATTTTTGAATTACCCGAAATCAAAGATTTAATCAGAACCGCAATTTCGGAAAATCCGCCTTTGAACATTTCCGATGGGGGCGCGATTCGTGACGTATTTAATGTAGAGCTTGATGAATTGAGAAATTTAAGCAGCGACGCGAAACAAACCATCGCTCAGTTTGAAGAAAACGAAAAACGCCGTTCGGGAATCGCCAGTCTGCGAGTCAAATTCAATAACGTTTTCGGCTATTTTATCGAGATTTCAAAATCAAATTTATCGCGCGTGCCTGACGATTACGAACGGCGTCAAACTTTGGTTAACGCCGAGCGTTTCACGACGCCGCAGCTTAAAGAATGGGAACGCAAAATTTTAGGCGCGGAAGAAAGAATTTTGGAAATCGAAACTGAGTTGTTCGGACAAATTCGTGCAACTGTCGCGCAGGAAACAAAAAATTTGCAAACTACTGCGCGTGCGCTCGCGACGTTAGATTCGCTTGCGGCTTTGTCGGAAACGGCTTCGCGCCGAAATTTTGTCCGCCCGGTTTTGCACGACGGTGACGAAATCGAAATCAAAGACGGGCGGCACCCGGTCGTTGAAGCGTTTTTAAGCGAGCCGTTTGTCCCGAACGATTTGTATTTGAATAACTCGACCGACCGTTTGCTGATTATCACCGGACCGAATATGGGCGGAAAATCTACGGTTTTGCGGCAAACGGCGATTATTCAAATTCTCGCGCAAATCGGCTCTTTCGTTCCCGCTCGCCAGGCAAAATTGCCGATTGTTGACCGCGTTTGGACGCGAGTCGGCGCGTCTGACGATCTTGCCTCCGGTCGTTCGACTTTTATGGTCGAAATGACCGAAACGGCGGCGATTTTGCACAATGCGACGCCGCGCTCGCTCGTTCTGCTCGATGAAATCGGGCGCGGGACTTCGACATTCGACGGGCTTTCAATCGCCTGGTCGGTCGCCGAATTTCTGCATGATTCTTCGGAACACGCCGCAAAAACGCTTTTCGCCACGCATTATCACGAGCTTACCGAATTAGCCGAACGTCTTCCCGGCTCGCAAAATTATCAAATTACGGCTTCGGAACGCGGCGGCGAAGTCGTTTTTTTACACAAGCTCGAATGCGGGAGGGCGACAAAATCTTACGGAATCGCGGTGGCGCGGCTTGCCGGTTTGCCGCCTGAAGTTATCGCCCGCGCGCGCGAAGTTTTGGAACGGCTCGAACGATACGAAATTGATGTTTTCGCGGATGTCGTCGAACAAAAACAAACTCCGCAGAGCGAATCAAACGGTTTGAATTCCGCCGTCAGACGCGCCGCTCGCGGTCGAATGGCGATGCAGACGACTTTGTTTCAAACCGCCAACGAAACTTTGATTGAAGAATTAAAGCAAACAAAAGTAGAAAACTTTTCAGCCGAACAATTGCGCGATTATATGCTCGAATTGCAGAAAAGAATTGTTTGATTTTTCAAAGCTCATTCTTATTTTGAAGAATCCGCCAATTCATAACCGCCGCGTATGCGGCATTATGAAATTAGCCGTGTCTTTTAAGGCACGGCTAAGAGAGATTGCATATGCGCGTCGCGTTAGCGACGACTGACTCCAGGTTTTTGTATTCAAGCGTCGCTGACGCGACGTAATTTGTTTCGCTACTTTTTCCGTGCTTAAAAGACACGGCTAAATTCAAACAGTCGCTCCGCGACTCAAAGAAAATCCCGCAAAGTTTAAATTACAAACTTTGCGGGATTTTACTTTTGGAGGGTTTTATTTTGACTTATTTTTGGGCGGGTTTGCGAACAAAGGTGAAATTTTCTCTGCCCGTTTCCTTGAATTTTTCGCTCAGATTTTGAGCATTAACTTGATAGCTTTCAATCGTCATCGTTTCGCCCGCTTCGCCGTTGACGGTTTGAGCGATGCGGTGCGGAAGCATCAAACCGTTGACGCTGCGATAATCCGAAAAGCGCACTTGAAATTCGGCTTCTTCAAGCTGGATGCGCGGCATTTCTTCGCCAGCTTTGACGGTTTCGGAAATGTTTCCGTTTTCGTCTTTTTTGCGGATAATAATTCTATTTCCGCCGTCGCCGCTGATTTTTTCGCCTTCCGGTAAAGTATGCCGGAAAACCATTACATCTTTTTCGACCGTGCCCGCCGCGCCTTCGCGGTTTATAACGAACCGCACCGGTTTGTTTGCGCGATAGCTCATCATCAACGGAAGATGCGTGTTTTTGTCAACATAAAGTTTAACGGCAAAACCGTTGTCGCTGCTCGCTTCGACAATATCCGCCGCAGTTCCGTCAACGCTGCCTTCGCCCGCGTAATTGTAAATCGCATTCAAACCCGGCGACGTTTTCAACAAAAGTCCGAAAAGAAGTCTCGATAATTCGTCGCCATGCCCGGCAAGTCGTTTTTGAAATTTTTCCGGCTCGGCGCCGTCCGGTTTTCTGTGAACAGATACTTCGAGATTTCTGACGAAGACTTTTTTGCCCGATTCGGCTGCCAGATTAGCTTCGTCGCCGATTTTGAAGTTTCTGTGTAGTTTGCCCGAAGTTTCTAGAGCCATCTCGACGTTTCCGTCAAATGAATGCTCTTGACCGTCCGGTGTTTTAATTTTGTGACTGGCTCTGCCGTTGATTAATAAATTCTGCACGGCGTCAATCACCGCGCTGCCGCCGAGCGCTTCGCGCGCTTGTCTTAAAACGGCTTCGGCGCGCTCGTCGCGCGAAGCTCTCGCTTGCGCCGATTGCAAACTGCAAATCGCCGCGTCGCCGATGACGAACATCGAACACAAACAAATAGCTAATAATTTCCTCATTTTTTTTACCTCTCAGGATTTCCAGGGTTTCGAGCCTGTTGCTCGTTTTCGATAATCATCATCGCCCGAATTTATAATAAATAGGTTAAGGCTTCGCAAAGAATTTGTTAAGAATGTAAAATGTTTGTTTTACAAGATTTCAATGAGAAATTTTCGTGCTAGGATTCTTTTTGTGTTGAAGTTTCTGCGCGACAAATTGTCTTTAACCGTTTTGCTGGCTTTGCTGCTGCCGGTGCTGCTCGGAGTTTTGGCGACATTGCAATATCGCTGGCTAGGAGAAATCAGCACAGCCGAGCGCGAACGAATGCAGGCACGTCTGCAAACCGATGCGCGGCGTTTCGGGCAGGATTTTAACGCGGAAATGACCAAAGCGTTTTTTGCGTTTCAGTTTGATTTGGAGGACGCCGAAGATGCCGACAAACTTTCCGAGCGTTACGCGCTGTGGCAAAAACAAACGCAGTTTTCCGCGCTCGTCTCGGAAATTTACGTCACGAAAGAGAGCGAAAACGGCGAGCGGCAGTTAACTCGATACGACGTTGCGGAAAAACAATTTTCCGCCGGTTCATGGAACGATGAATTAAAGCCGCTGCTCGATAAAATCAACGACGAATCAAAATCCGAAGCTCCGCTGCCGTTTACTCGCAGTTTCGATACAGTTGCCCCGGAAATTCCGGCTTTGCTGATTCCCTTTTTCGAGCGAAAAGATCAAATTGTTCCCGAAGAAAAGCGCATAACAATTAAAACTCACGAGATAAACGGCGGCAATTTTCTTATTGTTAAATTAAATTCGGAAGCTATCAAAAACGAAGTCATTCCAGAGCTGGCGCGTCGTCATTTTTCCGATTCAAATTTCGCGTTTGCGATTTTTAACGGCAATGAAAAGGAAAAGGCGATTTATCAATCGCAGGAAAATTTCGATTTTTCCAAAGCCGACGCCGCTGCCGGATTTTTTGAAATCAGTCCCGATTCGTCAAATATTTTGCTTTTAAGCTCTCCGCTGCCGCGAGTTCAAACAAAAAAAGAAGGTACGATAGTTTTTCAATCAAAAATCGAAAGAAGAGAAAAACAGCCTCTCCGGTTAAAAGGAACAAATTCAAACGGAGATTTGCATTTTCAACTTTCACGAAATGAAGAGAAAGAAACGATTTCTTACACAAGAGAAGGATCGCCGGGCAGATGGCTTTTAAAAGTCAGCCACGCCGACGGCTCGCTCGAAAGCTTTGTCAATAAAACCCGCTGGCACAATCTCGGAATCAGTTTTGGAATGCTCGCTTTGCTCGGCGCGAGCGTCGTTTTGCTGATTGTTTCGGCGCACCGCGCCACGCGGGCGGCGCAGCGCCAGCTCGATTTCGTTTCTTCGGTAACGCACGAATTTCGCACGCCGGTCGCCGTGATTTGTTCGGCGGGCGATAATCTAGCCGACGGAATCGTCAACACGCCGCAGCAAATCGAACGATACGGCAAACTGCTGCGCCGCGAAGGAAATCGTTTGACGGAAATGGTTGAGCAGATTTTAGAATTTGCCGGAGCGCGCTCGCGCCGCAAAAAATACGATTTTCAAATTGTTTCCATTCCAACTTTAATCGAAGCGGTTTTAGCCGATTGTCAGCCCGTAATTGAAGAAAAAGATTTTACGGTTGAAAAACAAATTACCGCCGATTTGCCCAATATCTCGGCTGATCCGAACGCGCTCAAACAATCAATTCAAAATCTCGTCAGCAACGCTCTGAAATACAGCAACGGCAGCCGCTGGATTAAAATTTCGGCGCGACAGGAACGCGGGCGCGTTTCGATTTCGGTCGAGGACAAAGGATTCGGAATCGAACCGCGCGAGCTGCGTCAAATATTCGAGCCGTTTTATCGCGGACGGAAAGCCGTAAGCGAACAAATTCACGGAAACGGACTCGGTTTAAGTCTCGTCAAACAAATCATCGAAGCGCACGGCGGCGAGATTCGAGTCAAAAGCGAAACGGGCAAAGGCAGCCGATTTACAATCGAGATTCCAGCCGCTTTGCCGGAAAAGGAACCGCAGAGACATATAGACAAAGAGATTTTAAAAACTGAAATTCTGTAAATTGTTTTTCAATTTATTTCTCTCTGTCTCTGCATCTCCGCGTTTAATTTAAACTTGAAAGTTTTACTCGTCGAAGACGAACCCGGATTAATTCTGACGCTGACCGACCGGCTTGAAAGCGAAGGCTTTGCGGTCGAAACCGCCGCCGATGGCGAGAGCGGCGAGCGTCGGGCGATTTCGGGCGATTTCGATTTAATCATTTTGGACGTAATGCTGCCGAAGAAAAACGGTCTCGATGTGTGCCGTGATCTGCGCCGTCAAAACGTTGCGACGCCGATTTTAATGCTCACGGCGCGCGGCGAAACGATTGACAAAGTTCTCGGATTAAAGCTCGGCGCGGACGATTATTTGACCAAGCCGTTTGAAGTTCTCGAATTGCTCGCCCGAATCGAAGCTCTCCTGCGCCGCTCGCCGCAAAAAAATCAGAACAATCAACCGGAAACTTACAATTTCGGCTCAATCTCAATTGATTTTCGCCGCGCCGAAGTCAGAAAAGACGATTTGCCCGTTGAACTGTCAGCTTTGGAATTCAAACTATTGCAGCATTTGATTGAGCATCGCGGCAAAATGCTTTCCAGAGACGAATTGCTCGACGAAGTTTGGGGCTACGATGCAACGCCGACGACGCGAACCGTTGACGTTCACATCGCCTGGCTCAGGCAAAAGCTCGAACCGAATCCGCGCCGCCCGCAATATATCATCACGGTTCACGGATTGGGCTATAAATTTACCGGCTAAAGTACGCCTGCGTACTAAATTTTCAGACACAAAATCATAAATTTAAACGAAAAATATTTTGTGGAGCTAAATTTATGCCAGATAAATCAAAAACTATAACCGGAAAAGATGAAGTGAGCGCTGGAGCAACCGAAGTCAATGGACAATTAATAAACCCAACCGGAATCGGTGAAAACGCCGATCAAGAAAACACCGGAAATGCCGAATCAAAAAAGGGCGATAAAAACAAAAAAACTACATCAGGGACAATCGAAGGAAAAGAAAAAGCCAAAAATCGGCGCGAATCGAGCTTAGAATCAAAAGATTCAGACCCCGACAAATCCGATCCGAAAAGCAATCAGGACGAGCCGAAAGCCAAGAAACGCGATTCCGATAACAGCGAAGACAACGGAAAGGACAAACCGAAGAAAAAATCGAATAAAAGCGAATGATTATATCGCCGTCGAGAGTACAAACCTGAAAAGCTTGTACTCTCATTTTCTTTCGCAGCGCGCTGCCAATCAACCGTTTTCCAACGTTTCTTCAAATGCTTTTAACGCCGCTCGCTCGACTTCGCGCAAAGGAACGTCAAATTCGAGAGCGGCAGCGCGACATTGTTCGTATTCCGGCGCGGCTTTTAGAATTTTGCCGTTTGATTTAGCAGCTTTGACATCAATCGCGCCGAAAACGGTTTCAACCCTAACTGTTTCGCGCGGCAATGCGTAGCGTTTGATTTCGGTTTCGCGCACGCCGAGCGTTGAAGTTTCACGAAATAATAATTGTAAAAACTTTTCTTTATCTGCCGGGCGGCACAAAATCGAAATCTGCACGGCGGGGCGCGATTTTTTCATCACAATCGGCGCGAACCAAACGTCCAGAGCGCCCGCCGCAAAAGCTCTTTCCAAAACAAACCCGGAAATCTCCGGCGACAAATCGTCAATATTCGTTTCCAGCAAAGTTAGTTTTTCGATTTGTTCGTTGTTCGTTGTTCGTTGTTCGTTGTTCGTTTCTCCAAAAATCAGTCGGAGCACGTTTGGAAAATCTTTGTATTCACGCGAGCCTGCGCCGTAGCCTGTTTTTTCGATTTGTAAATCGTCAAGAACGCCGAATTCTTCGCAAACGGTTGAAATTATCGCCGCGCCGGTCGGCGTTAAAAGTTCGCCCGTAATTTCAGTCGAATAAACGGGGGCGCGCTTTTCTTTTAATAATTCGACGACAGCGGGCGGCGGAATGGGAAAATTGCCGTGCGCCATTCGGACAAAGCCGCTGCCAACATTTAATTTTGAAGAAACGAAACGTTCGACGCCGAGCATTTCAAAACCGACGCAAGCCCCGACGACATCCAAAATCGCGTCCATCGCGCCGACTTCGTGAAAATGCACTTTTTCGATTGCAATTCCGTGGACGCGCGCTTCGGCTTCCGCAAGTTTGGTAAAAATTTGAATCGCGCGCTTTTTGACCGTTTCGCTCAAACCGGAATCGGAAATGATTTTTACGATAGTGTGAAGATGCCGGTGCTGATGCTCGTGCGGAACGGTAACGCGCGCGAAATTCGCGCTGATGCCCGAGCGATCAACCGTGGAAAATTCGATTTGCCATCCGTCGAGATTGAGCAGTTTTAATTGCTCGATTAAAATTTCGCGGTCAATTCCGAGCGCCACAAGCGCACCCAAAATCATATCGCCGCTCGCGCCCGCAAAACAATCGAAATATAAAGTTTTCATCCCGCCGATTTTAGCAAAGAAAGTTGGTGGAAAAGCGGAAAAATTTTCTCTTTAAACTTTTATATAAAAGGAGTATTTTCTATTTGGGAATCCTCTTGTTGCCCGCATCATTTAACCTCGACCTTTCGCAGCAATTAAAAATCTATGCAAGACAGAAGACAGCATCCCCGTTCGAGCGTCGCAAGCGAGCTTTGGATTGGACAAGACGGCATTTTCACGCGCGCCGATGAAAAACTTTCGGATTTAAGCGTCGGCGGAGCTTTTATTGAAACCGCGCAGCATTATTCGGTCGGCAGCGTCTTGAGTCTTCGTTTTAAATTGCCTGAAGCCGGGCGTTTTTTGACCTGTACGGCGATTGTCAAAAACTCGCGCGACGGTCAGGGTTTCGGCGTTCAATTTTTGGATTTGTCGCCGGACGACCGCTGGATGCTCGATTCTTACATTCAAAAACAGCGTCTCGAATTCGCTTATTGATTCAATTAGAGCGAATCAACATAGTATGTCCGTATCAGTACCGCGAACGGTAGTGAGCGGGTTTGTTAATTGACCCGCTCACTACCGTTCGCGGTACTGACTCTGATGCCTGACTTAACCGGACACTGATTCCATAACCGCTCTGGTTTTCGGTAAATCGTTCTCTCGCATTGCATTTTCTCCGAAATCGAATTAAAGTTGCGCGATTGTTTTTCGATTTTGAAAAGGAGAATTAGAAATGTTGAAAAAAATCGGTTTTTCATTGTCAGTTGTATCTTTGGTTTTGATTTTGACAGGTTCGGACGTTTTCGCCCAAGCCCGGATTCAATTCCGGCGCGGAAGCAATTCGGCGTCCGTCAGCGGCAATCTCGCGGCAAACGGGATGAGAAGCTATGTTTTGCGCGCCCGGCGCGGTCAAACTCTGACGGCTACTTTGAGTTCCGGGAACGGCAGAGTTGATTTTACGCAAGGCAATTTGCACGATTCGCAGTTCAGCCGCGTGGTTGAACGAAACGGCGACGTTTATATTGACATTGACAATCACGGCAACCGCGCAACGAGATTTACTTTGACCGTTTCGATTCAGTAAAACTTTAACAATTTCATAAGAAAAAAAG
>DASVTY010000011.1:0-41409 GCA_036387315.1 Pyrinomonadaceae bacterium | reverse complement strand
CCGTGCGGCTTCGAGATTAAATCCGGCTTGTTTCAAACCCGCCTGGCTGGTTTTGCGGGTAAAAGCGACGTTTGCCTGCGCTTTCGCGCGGGCGGCAAAAGCGGTTTGCAGACGCGCTCTGGCTTGTTCGAGCTTGGATTCCTGCTCGTTTGCTTCAAACTCGACGAGCAAATCGCCTTTTTTGACGAGCTGGTTTTCTTTAACGTGAATCCGGGAAACGTGCGCTGAAATTTTTGGACTGATGACCGAAACAAAACCTTCGACAATTGCGTCGTCGGTCGTCACAAATTGGCGCGCGTAAATCCACCACGCCGTGCCGACCACGGTCGTGAGCAAAATTATTCCTGCGACGACATAAATCGGAACGCGCGAGCGCGGCTTTTCGGTTTCTTTTTCCGGTTCAATTGTTTCTTCCGGCTCTTCCGGCGTAACGCCGCTCGATTCCGCGTGTTTGCCGTTTTCCGACGAAACAATTTTGTCGTTTTTGACTAAATCCTTTTCAACTGTGGACATAACTTTGCAAGGAAATGAAGGTTAGAGTCGCGCAAAATTGTATTTTAAATTGCGCTAAGAAGCAAATCTTTTTGCCCGAAAACAAGGAAACTTGATTTGCTAAATATAATCCGGTTGACGAAAAACTGCGCGCGCGTGTTACAATTTTCACAGTCTGCGCTCCCGTAGCTCAGCCGGATAGAGCAACAGCCTTCTAAGCTGTGGGTCGCACGTTCGAGTCGTGCCGGGGGCGTTTTTTCAAATGCGAATTGCGGATTTCCGAATGCGGATTGTATAATCTTTTTACTGAAAATTTCGGTTAAATTTTATCAGATTTTTTGAAATCCGAAATTGTTTGTGGCGGCTATAGTTCAGCGGTTAGAGCGCTTGATTGTGGTTCAAGATGTCGTGGGTTCGAATCCCACTAGCCGCCCTTTACTTTCTCATCATTTTTCTCATTTCCCTTTTAATCAGAATTTTTATCAAGGTTTTATGAAATTTACGCGCATCGTGTCTTTTTTGGCGGTTTTGCTGGCACTGTTTGGCATGAACGATTCGGCAAACGCAGGAGCAACGAAAAAATATGTTGAAGGCGAGTTATTGGTGAAATATCAAAACGGCTTGGCATCGGCGGACAGCTTGTTTGCCAATGTGCTTTCCGGCGCGACCGTCGTCCAAACTTTTCCAGACATCGGCTGGCAGCTCGTCAAACTGCCCGCAGGCGTCAGCGTCGAACAAGCTCTGTCGCAGTATTCGAATCTCGCCGGAGTTGAAAACGCTCAGCCTAACTACATCTACAAACTTACTGCAAATCCGAACGATGCGCAGTTTTCCCAGCTTTACGGGATGGCGAAAATCAACGCTCCGGCGGCTTGGGAGACGACGACCGGAAGTCCGAACGTAGTGGTTGCGATTATTGACACCGGCATCCGCTACACGCACGAAGATTTAGCCGCGAATATGTGGAAAAACGCGGGGGAGATTGCCGGAAACGGCGTTGACGACGATGCGAACGGTTTTGTTGACGATGTTTACGGCTGGGATTTCTTTTACAACGATTCAGACCCCTGGGACGAAAACAGTCACGGCACGCACGTCGCGGGAACGGTCGGTGCGGTCGGCAATAACACAGTCGGCGTTGCCGGAGTTAATTGGAACGTCCGTTTGATGGCAATTAAGATTTACAACAACACAGGTTTAGGCTCGACTTCAGCGATGCTCGTCAACGCTTATAATTACGTGCGAATGATGAAAACGCGCGGCGTCAACATTCGCGTCACGAGCAATTCTTACGGCGGCTGCGACGAGGCTTGCGGGTACGATCAGGCGACAAAAGACGCGATTGACAGGCTCGGCGAAGCGGATGTGCTGAACGTTTTCGCCGCCGGAAACGAAAATCGTAACGTCGAAACAACGCCTTTTTATCCGGCAAGCTATACCAGCCCGCAAATTCTGTCCGTTGCGGCTTCAGACCAAAACGATAACAGAGGCAGTTTTTCCAATTTCGGCGCGACGAGCGTTGATGTCGCCGCACCCGGCGTCAATATTCTCAGCACGGTCAGCGCGAGCAATTCCGCTTACGCGACTTTTACCGGAACTTCGATGGCTGCTCCGCACGTTTCCGGCGCGGCGGCGCTGCTCGCGGCGGCGAATCCGTCGCTTTCCGCCGCTTCGCTTAAAGCTAGCTTGATGAATTCGGTTGATGTTTTAAGTCAATGGAACGGAGTCGTCAAAACCGGCGGCAGAATAAACGCGGCGCGCGCAATTCAGCAACCGACGACTTGCAATTTTAATTTATCAGCCACGAATCAAAACTATCTTCCGGCAGCGGGTGGAGATGGAACAGTAATAGTAACGGCTCCGGCAAACTGCGATTTCTCCGCGACGAGTCAAACAAGCTGGATAACAATCACAACCGGCAATACCGGTAGCGGCAACGGCTCAGTCAGCTTTTCTGTTGCACCGAATTTGCAGGGCGGTGTACGTTTAGGCATCATCCGCATTGGCGGACAGAATTTTAACGTTTTTCAATCCGGGAACGGGCTTCCTCCACCTCCGCCTCTACCTTCCATATTAGATTTCGATGGTGATGGACGGACGGATTATTCTGTTATTCAAAATTCCGGCGGCTCGCTAATTTGGCATACGATGAGCATCTCCGGAAACTATAAAGCCGTTAATTTCGGCTTATCCGCAGACGTTCCGGTTCCGGCAGATTATGACGGCGACGGCAAAACCGATGTTGCTGTCTGGCGCGCGGGCGCGCAATCTTATTTTTACGTTTTGAATAGCCGCGATAATACTTTCCAAGCTCTGCAATGGGGGACGAACGGCGATGCGCCGAACGTAACACAGGATTTTGATGGCGACTATAAAGCGGATTATGCCGTTACGCGACGCTCGAACAATCAGCTTTTCTGGTATATTCGACAAAGCCATAGCGGGAATTTGCGCGCCGAACAATTCGGTGTGGAAACGGACATTCCCGTACGCGGCGATTTCGACGGCGACGGGCGAACCGATTTAGCCGTTTACCGTCCGACTTCCGGCAATCCGGCAAATTCATTTATCGTTTTAAATTCCCTCTCTAACACTCTAACCGTTTTCAATTTCGGTAAATCCGAAACAGACAAAATCCTTCCGGGAGATTATGACGGGGACGGGAAAACGGACTTCGCGGTTTTCCGCACGACGAACGGAACTTGGTATATGCAGCAATCCAGAGAGGGTTTTAGAGCCGTACAGTTTGGAAGCGGCACTGATTTGCCGGTTCCCGGCGATTACGACGGCGACGGGAAAACCGACGCTGCCGTCTGGCGACCGAACGCGGCGGCTAACGAATCGGCAATGTTTTACGTTTTGCCGAGCGCGGCATCGTCCGGTTTGACGGCTTTCGGCTGGGGGCAAAACCAGATGCATGTGCCGGCAAATATTTTGCAAGTCGGCAATTAGTTTGATTCTTTTTAAAAAGTTGGTTTTAAAAACAAACTTTTTGCCGTCTTACGGAGTCAAACGAATTGCGACTCTTGCTTTAAACCGAAATAACAAAAGGTGATTTAAGTTTTGCTCGGCGAGCAAATCAGATTCTCGGTTTGACATTTTGCGCCTGCAAGTTTTAACTTGCTGTTTCAGCCACTATTTTTCGCTTATCAAGTAATTTTATTAACAAAGGGATAGCAGCTATGAAAAATTCTCCAAACCGGCACGGAACGTTCGTCAAAATGAGCGTTTTAGCAGTGCTTTCGTTATTTGTTTTAACCTCCTCACTTACAGCTCAAGTCAGTTTGCGCCGCGCGCTCGATTATGATGGCGACGGCAAAGCGGATGCCGCGGTTTTTCGTCCGTCAAATAACACCTGGTACATTCTAAGATCAGGCGGCAACGGCTTTATTGCCCGGCAGTTCGGCGCCAGCACGACCGACACTCCTGCGCCGGGCGACTATGACGGTGACGGCAAAGGCGATATTGCCGTCTGGCGCGACACGGACGGCACATTTTATTTCCTTCGCAGCAGCACCGATACTTTTGGCGCTGTTCAATGGGGAGCCACGGGCGACGAACCGGTGGCACGCAATTGGGACGGAGCCGCAAACTCGGCTACCGAGTTTGCGGTCGTTCGGCGCACCGGCAATTCGATGTTCTGGTATATCCGCCGTGCGGACGGCACTTTTCGCGGCGAACAATTCGGCATTGCCGCAGATTACATAGCTCCCGGCGATTACGACGGCGACGGAGTATTTGACTTGGGCGTTCAGCGAACCACAACTAACAATGGTCAGGCGTCATTTTATTACCAGGGCAGCACTCAAGGATTTTTCGGCGTTCAATGGGGCTTGAGCGATGATTTTGTGGTGCCGGGCGATTACGACGGCGATGGTAAAACCGATATTGCCGTCGTCCGCAGTACTGCGGGTACTCTTAATTGGTACATTCGCAGCAGCGGCGGCAGCGGAAACCCGGTGGGCACTTTGTTGTCGTATGCGTGGGGCGCCAGTGATACGGATTTCCTCACTCAGAACGATTACGACGGCGATGGTAAAACCGACGTTGCTGTCTGGCGCGATACAAACGGAACATTTTACATTCGCAAAAGCAGCGACAATCAAATTCAAGGAATCAATTGGGGATCTTCGGCGGACTTCCCGATTGCCAGTTACGACACGCACTAAAAACCTGCGTTTCAAAGTTTGACTTCCAAAGCAAACGTCAATAGAAAAGGAATCGGCAAATGTTTTAAAATCATTTGCCGATTCCTTTTTTGTTTCAATTTTTGTTTTAATGCCGCTCGAAAATTTAGTTAATCAATTTAACCGCCGGAAAATCGTCGTCATCGGCGACGCGGTTGCCGACCAATTTTTATACGGCGCGATCAGCCGCGTTTCGCGCGAGGCTCCGGTTTTTATCCTTCGGCACGAGCAAACCGAAACCATACCCGGCGGCGCGGCAAATGCCGCTCTCAACGTTGCAACGCTCGGCGCAGGCTGCACGCTGCTCGGCGTCGTCGGCGCAGACGAGAATGGGCGGAAAATCGTTGAAAAGCTCGCCGTAAAAGGCGTCGAAACAAAGTTTTTGATTCAATCCGAAAATTGGCAAACGACGACGAAAATCCGCATTTTCGCCGGTCAGCCGCACGCGCCCAGGCAGCAGGTTATTCGAATTGATTACGAAAACGAAAACGCGCTCGCGGCGGAAATCCAAGCCGAAACGATTCGCAATCTTCGATATGCGGTTAAAAGCGCCGATGCCGTTATCGTTTCGGATTACAACTACGGCGCGGCTTCAAAAACAATCGCCGGAGAATTGCGAAACATTGCCCGTGAAAAAAATATTCCCGTTTTTGTTGATTCGCGTTTTCGGTTGATGGATTTTGGCGGTGCGACCGCTGCGACGCCGAATGAAGATGAAGTTGAAGAAATTTGGCAGAAACAATTTAAAACCGTCTCCGAGCTTGAAACGGCGGCGGAAGAATTGCGCGCGAAATTAGAGCTTCAAGCCCTTCTGGTCACGCGCGGAAAAAACGGAATGATTTTGCTCGAAAGCGGAAAAGAGCCGCAGCATTTTCCGGTCGTCGGCTCGCAGGACGCGGTTGACGTGACCGGCGCGGGCGATACGGTGATGGCTGCATTTGCGCTGGCGTCAGTTTCGGGCGCGAGCTTTGCGGAAGCCGCGATGCTGGCAAATCACGCGGGCGGACTCGCGGTAATGAAACGCGGAACCGCTACCGTCACGCAGAAGGAATTGTTAAACTCTATTTTGAGTTAATTTTAATCGAAAGATTCGGCTTTAAATTGTGGATGTCAATGCCAAAACCGGCGCTCCGGTTCTCGACCGCAACCGTTTGATTGCGCGCGTCGCCATTGAGCGGCGGCGCGGCGCGCGGATTGTGCTGGCAAACGGCTGTTTCGATTTGCTGCATGTCGGTCACATTCGGTATCTCGAAGCGGCACGCCGTTTAGGCGACATTCTGGTTGTCGGAATCAACTCGGACGAGCAGGTCAAAGGCTTGAAAGGCGCGAATCGCCCGTTGATGCCCGAGAACGAACGCGCGGAAATCGTGTCGGCGCTGCGTTTTGTTGATTTGGTCACAATTTTCGGCGAACCGACCGTCGCCGAATTGATTCGCGCGATTCGCCCAGACATTCACGCCAAAGGAACGGATTACACCGAAGAAACCGTTCCCGAACGCGAAATCGTCCGCGAATACGGCGGGCGCACGGCAATTGTCGGCGATCCGAAAGATCATTCGACGACTGCGCTCATTGCGCAAGTCGAGAGTCTAGAGAGTCTAGAGAGTCGTGAGTCGAACTGAATTTAAATTTTCCGCGACTCTTGACTTACGACTCTCTAGACTCTCTAGACCTATGAAAATTTTAATCGTCAAACTCGGCAGCATCGGCGACATTGTTCACGCTTTGCCTGCTTTGGCTGCGATTCGACAAGCTTTGCCCGAAGCCGAAATTTCGTGGACGGTCGAAAAACGGGCGGCGGAAATTTTGCGTTTGAATCCGTTTGTGACGAATCTGATTGAAATTGACACGCGCGCTTTGCGCGGGCGCAAAACGACTTTTTCGGAGAAATACGAGCAGGCGCGCGAGCAGCTTGAAAGTTTAAGAACGGCAAAATACGACGTTGCGCTGGATTTTCAAGGTCTGCATAAATCCGCCTTGATCGCCAAACTTTCAGGCGCGACGGGGCGCATCGGTTTTGACAAAGCAGTTTTGCGCGAGCCGACAAGTCGTTTTTTGCTGACGGAAACAATTAAAATCCCGGCAAAAACACACATCATTCGCAAGAATTTGTTTTTGGCGGAAAAGGCTCTCAAAATCAAAGTTCCGGCTGACTCTGGCGGGCTTGAGTTTCCGATTGGAACCGAAGAAAAACACGAACGCGAAGCTCTTGAAATTATCGAAAAAACCGGCGCAGATTTTGCGATTCTAAATCCCGGCGGCGGTTGGGCGACAAAGCTTTGGAACGCCGCGCGTTTCGGCAGATTGGCGGATGAGATTTGGAGAAATTTCAATTTAAAATCAATCGTCACGTTCGGTCCCGGCGAAGAAAGTTTGGCTGAAACTGTTGTCGCGGCGGCAAAATCGAAACAGGCGTTTGCCGCCGATTTGTCGCTCAAAGGTTTTTATCAATTGGCGCGACGCGCTAAAGTTTACGTCGGCGGCGATACGGGTCCGACGCATCTTGCGGTCGCTGCGCGCGCACCAGTTGTCGGTCTTTTCGGTCCGACCGAATGGTGGCGCAACGGCAGCCCGTTTGAACGTGACGTTTGCGTCGAGCGAAGCGACATCGATTGTCGCGCGGATTGTCATCGCCGAAGCTGTTCAAATTGGATTTGTCTGGACATCGAAGTCGAAGCTGTCTTGCGCGCGGTCGAGAAAAGATTAAAATTAGAAATCGTCTAGTATTCAAAGTTTTGTCAGTTGTAGGAAATAAATTTCAAAGGTGGCGCGTTCCGCTCGGTTTTTTGTTCGCGGCGATTTTTCTGGTTGCGGCTCGCCCCATTTGGCAATCGCTCGTAATCGGCGGTGCGATTGCTTTGATTGGATTATTGATTCGCGCGTGGGCTTCCGGTCACATCCGCAAAAATGCGGTTTTGGCTGTTTCCGGTCCTTACGCTTACACCCGGAATCCGCTTTATTTGGGAAGTTTTTTGATTGGTTTGGGTTTTACCGTCGGCGGTGCAAGCTGGTGGACGGTGCTTCTCTTTGCGACTTGGTTTTTAGGTCTTTATTTGCCGGTGATGCGAAAAGAATCGGCGGATTTGCGCCAGATTTTTGGTGTCGAATATGAAAAATACGCATCGGAAGTTCCGCTTTTTCTGCCGCGTCCGACAGCTTTTGCATCGGGAAAAGCATCGGACGTAAAGTTCGACCCGGAATTATATTTGCGTTACCGCGAATACAGAGCGGCGCTCGGATTGTTTGCGGCACTCGGTTTGCTGGCTCTCAAAGCGACGCTGTTTTACTAAATTTTTACAGCTAGAGTGAATTGAAAATGTACATATTTGCCGTCGGCTCAAAACGGATTTTACTGTTTGTCGTCTTTCTCGCATTTGCCCCAGCAATTGCGGCGCAGTCAGCGGCTAATTCTGCGGTCACTGTTTCGCCCGCCGTCAAAAACGCCGCAGCGGAACCGTTCGCGGTTGGCGAAAATCTTACTTACGAAGCCAAATGGAGCAAATCTTTGCTGCGCGGGATTGACGTTGCCGATTTGAATTTTAAAATTATTAAAGCTCCCGACGGCGGAGGAAACAGGTTGCTGTTTCAGGGCGAAGCCATTTCCAAAGGAACGCTGATGAAAATCGCGCGTTTCAGCTTTCTGCAAAAAATTGATTCGACGGTTGACGCCAGCAACTTCCGCATTCTGCATACAATTCGGCGCGACGAGCAAAAAGACCGCATCCGCGACGGCGAAGCGCAATTTGATTACAAATCGAACAGAGTCGTTTACCGCGAAATTGACCCGAACAACCCGGAAAGAGCGCCGCGAACTATCACGTCGCCGCTCGAAACCGCAACCCACGATTTGCTTTCGGCAGTTTATTTTTTGCGCCGCCAGCCGCTCGCGGTTGGAAAAGATTTCGAGCTTTCGGTTTCCGATTCGGGCGTCGTTTATCAGATTCCGGTTAAAGTCGTCGCTCGCGAACAATTGAAAACCGTGCTCGGTAAAGTCTGGACGCTCCGCATTGAACCTGAAGTTTTCGGCGACAGACGCCTCGTGCCGGGCGAGGGCAAAATGATTATCTGGTTTACCGACGATGCCAGACATCTTCCCGTCCGCTCGCAAATCCAAGCTGACATCGGCAAAATAGAAATTAAACTAAAACAAGCCGAAGGTTTGGTCGCAGCTAAATAATTAAAAACGGATGAGCGCAATTTAGTGCGCTCGCTTACTTTATGACAAGCGCGGACGAGCAAGCCCGCGCTTCTTTTTTACGCGAATTTTATTAAGCATCATTTGCAACCTGCTAAAACAACCCGTAACATTATCATTTTAAAATATTAACTATCAAAACATTTGACTATCAAAAATTATGAATGAAATAGAAGATTTAAAAGAGAGTATTAAAAATCAGGAAAATCCCACGATTTTGCCGCAAAGCGAGCCGGAAGCAGATGCGCCGGAAAGAGTGGAAGAATCGAGCGAAGAGACAAGCGAAACAACTGAACCGGAAGTGAAAGCCGAAGGCGGTTTGCTCGAAAGTCTGGCGGCGATTGCCGATTCGGTTTTGGAAAAAATCGAACCCGCCATCGAGCCGGTCGAAGAAGCGGTTAAAGAAAACATCGTCGAACCGATTTTGGATGTAGTTGCGCCGATTCAAGCGGAAGAGGTGCAGCCGGTTTCGTCGGGTGAAAATTATAAATTTTACGACGCAGCGCAAACTTCCGTGCTGACAAAAACGCAGCCCTACGAAATTCAGGAAATTGACGCCGAGGAAATTGCCAAAACGCGCGAAATCAAAGAAAAAGTCGAAGAAACGATTGACGAAGAAGAATTGCTCGATCCGCTCGGAATTGAGGCTTTACCGCAACTTCCCGTTATTAATCGCGCCCGTCTGCAAGTTCAATCGCCGAACCGGATTTTTCTTTACTGGAGCCTGGCGGGAAATCCGTTTGCCACTTTGCAAAAAGCGTTTGGAAACCGAGCGACAAATTACAATCTGGTTTTAAAATTCCGCAATCTATCGCACGGCGGCGAGCAGCTTTTTCCGGTCGGACAACAAGGAAACTGGTGGTTTGACGCGCAGCCGAACGCGCGTTTTCAAGTTGATCTCGGATTGTTCGCCCAAAACCGCCCGTTTATTCGCCTGTTTTCGTCAAACGCGGTCGAAACGCCGCGCGCCGCGCCGAGTCCGCGCGCAGACACCGAAGCCGATTGGCAGGTTTCGCGCATCCAATTCGCCCGCGTGCTGGACGTTTCCGGCTATACGCACGACGCTTTGCCCGTAGTTTTCGGTTTCGGCGAAGATGGCGTGTTTGATGAAATGGCGACCGTCGCGGTTTTAAACCAGCTCGCTTCAAACGCTCCGGTTGCGCCGGAAACTTTTGACGCGGCTGAAATGCGCGTTGCGCTGTCGGCTCTGGCGGCGGGCGTCGAATATGAAGTTTTGCGTGAGCAGCTTTCGCCTGCGTTGCGAACGTATTTTGATTCGGTTTTGGAGCAGGACAAAGACGCGCTTCGTTCGGAAAATGTTTTAGCCGCTCTGCAAGCTGTTTTGGGCGACGAATTTGTTGACGAATTCGCGGGCTTCGGCAAAGAATTGCAGCGAATTCAGCTCGAACCTGTTTTCGGAGCGAGCGCGGTGCATTTTCCCGAAATCGCTTTGCCGCGAATTTTCCAGAAATTACCCGAAAACCTGTTTCCGAATTCGCAGAGTTTCCCAACGAGTCCGACGTTTAAGTCGGCTTAAATTTCACCGCCGAGACGCGGAGACGCAGAGTTTTAAGAACAAAGAGAAAACGTTTTATTTTTCTCATTTTACTTCTCGGCGTCTCCGCGTCTCGGCGGTTTAAATCTATTAAATGCCTGCTGGCTACTTTAGTTTAATATTACACGCGCACTTACCATTTGTGCGGCATCCCGAATATCCCGAATTTCTCGAAGAAGACTGGCTATACGAAGCCATCACGGAAGTTTATCTGCCGCTGATTTTTATCTTTCAAAATCTGCACGCGGGCGGCGTGCGTGTTCGTTTGGCGGTTAACGTTTCGCCGCCGCTCTCGGAAATGCTCGCCGACGAGCTGCTGCAAACGCGCTACACGCGGCATCTCGAAAATCTGCTCGCGCTCGCGCACAAAGAACAGGAACGCACCGCCCGCGAAGCTCCGCAGTTTTATGACGCGGCAAAAATGTACGTCGAAAATTTGGCGGCGGCTCTGCGGCTCTGGAACGAAGTTTACGAACGCGATTTGATTCGCGCTTTTCGCGAATTGCAGGACAAAGGCGTTTTGGAAATTATCACCTGCGGAGCTACGCACGGTTTTTTGCCGCTGATGCAAACCGACGAAGCCAAACGCGCGCAAATCCGTGTTGCGGTCGCCAATTACGAAAAGCATTTCGGCAGAAAACCGCGCGGCATCTGGCTGCCCGAATGCGCTTATGAACCGGGTCTTGAAAATCTGCTAAAAGACGCCGGAATCGAATATTTTATCGCCGATACGCACGCGATTCTTTACGGCGATCCGCGCCCGCGTTTCGGCGTTCACGCGCCGGTCGTTTGCCCGAACGGCGTCGGCGTTTTCGCCCGCGATATGGAAACGAGCCAGCAGGTTTGGTCGTCGGTCGTCGGTTATCCGGGCAATCCCGTGTACCGCGAATTTTACCGCGACATTGGCTGGGATTTGCCGATTGAATATTTAAAACCGCATCTGCACAAAGACGGAAAACGCCGTCATCTCGGTTTGAAATATTTCCGCATTTCCGGTCGCGATACCGGACAGGGCGAAAAGCAACCGTACATTCCGGTTCTGGCGCGCGAAAAAGCGGCGCAGGACGCGGCGGATTTCGTCGCTAAACGTGTGCAGCAAGCGCACGAATTAAATGCTCTTTACGGACGCCCGCCGCTCGTCGTCTCGCCTTACGACGCCGAATTGTACGGGCATTGGTGGTTTGAAGGACCGCAGTTTCTGGATTTTCTGTTTCGCCGTTTTCATTACGACCAATCGGATGTTTTGCCGATTTCGCCCGGCGATTTTCTCGACGCCGAAATTCCGATTCAGCGGCAGCAGCCATCGGCTTCGTCGTGGGGCGAGCGCGGTTATTACAAAGTCTGGCTCAACGAAAATACGTCGTGGATGTATCCGTACCAGCACGTCGCCGAAGAGCGGATGACGCGCCTCGCCAACGAATTTCACTCGCCGAACGATTTGCAGCGGCGAATTTTAAATCAAGCCGCGCGCGAATTGCTGCTCGCGCAATCGAGCGATTGGGCGTTTCAAATTTATCAAGGCACGACGGTCGAATATGCGACGCGCAGGTTTAGAAATCACATCTCGCGTTTCGATTTTCTGGCAAACGGTTTGGAAAACAATTCGATTGACGCTGAACGGCTAGCCGAAATCGAACGCCGGGACAATATTTTTGCCGAAATTGATTACCGGGTATATCGCAGCTAAATCGAATTTGATTGACTCACGCGATTATCAAAGCTAACTTGTAAGCTAAACCGGATTGGGCGGAAACCGGAACTTAATCAAAAAATTCTGGCGAAAAATTTTAGTGACGATTAAACCATTAATCATCGCGCATCGAGGAGCGTCGGCTCAAGCGCCTGAAAACACGCTCGCGGCGTTCGAGCGCGCTCTGGCGGACGGCGCCGAAGGCATCGAGTGCGACGTGCGGCTGGCGCGCGATTCGGTGCCGGTGATTTTTCACGATGCGACTTTAAGGAGAACTGCGCTGCGCGAAGGCAGATTGTCTGATTTTACGTCCTTAGAGCTGGCAAAAATCCGCGTCGGCGCGTGGTTTAATTTAAAATTTCCGAGACGGGCGCGAGCGGATTATTTGAACGTGACAATTCCAACGCTCGCCGAGTTTTTCGATTTAATGAGTTCAAACGAGCTGCCGATTTACGTCGAGCTGAAATGCGAAAACGGCAACCATCACCGATTGGCGCAATCGGTCGCGGCGGAAATTAAAAATTTCAATTTGCAGAGTAGAGTGATTATTAAAAGCTTTAATCACGATGCCGCCGGCGAAGTGAAGCGTCTTTTGCCCGAAATAAAAACCGCCGCGCTCTTTGCTCCGCGCCCGATGCGCGTTTTAAATCCGTCAAACGCGCTCGTTCTGCCCGCGCTGCATTTGGACGCCCAAGAGATTTCGCTGCATTACTCGCTGGCGACCGAACGCACCGTGCAAAAAGCGCGCGACGCCGATTTAAAAACCGTAATTTGGACGGCGAATCATGCGGGCTGGGTGCGGCGCGCGTTACGGCTCGGTATTTACGGGATTATCACGAACAATCCGGCGCGGCTTCTGGCAAAGCGAAATCAGATTCTCGCTGGTTCTAAAATCTAAAATACAAACGCGAATTCATTTTTATGCCGTAACAAGTTAGAATTAACGGTTTATCTTTGTCTGTAATTATTGGAGAAATCAAAAATGGTAAATAAAGGGGTTGAAATCGCTCCGGCGAGCGGAAAGCTTGGAGTTTTGCTCGTCGGGCTGGGCGCTGTCAGCACAACTTTCGTGGCGGGCGTAGAAGCGATCAGAAAAGGCATTGCCAAACCAATCGGCAGTTTAACGCAAATGGGAACAATCCGGCTTGGGCGTCGAACCGACAACCGCGTTCCGAAAATTAATGAATTTGTGCCGCTTGCGAGTTTAGACGATGTAGTTTTCGGCGCGTGGGACATTTTTGCCGATTCGGCTTACGAAGCCGCTCTGCACGCAGGAGTTTTGGAAAAATCGCTGGTCGAAGAGCTTCGCGAACAGCTCGATTCTTTAAAACCGATGCCGGCGGTTTTTAATCAAAATTACGTCAAACGTCTGCACGGGACGAACGTTAAAACCGGCAAAAACAAAATGGAGCTTGCCGAGCAGTTGATCGCCGATATGGCACGTTTCAAAGAAGAAAAAGGCTGCGACCGTTTGGTTATCGTCTGGGCGGCTTCAACCGAGATTTTTCTCGAACAATCGGAAATTCATCAAACTCTCGAAGCGTTTGAAAAAGCGATGTACGACGACGACGAACGCATCGCGCCTTCGATGATTTACGCTTATGCCGCAATAAAATCGGGCATTCCGTTTGCCAACGGCGCGCCGAATTTGACCGTTGATATTCCCGCTTTAACCAAACTTGCCGAACAGAACAACGTTCCGATTTGCGGGAAAGATTTCAAAACCGGGCAGACTTTGATGAAAACAATCTTAGCGCCCGGTTTGAAATCGAGAATGCTCGGACTCGAAGGCTGGTATTCGACCAATATTTTGGGAAACCGCGACGGCGAGGTCTTGGACGACCCGGAAAATTTTAAAACCAAAGAAGAATCAAAATTATCGGTTCTCGAACATATTTTGCAGCCGGATGTTTACCCGGATTTGTACGAAGGCTTTTCGCACGTCGTCCGAATTAATTATTATCCGCCGCGCGGGGACAACAAAGAGGGCTGGGACGCGATAGATATTTTCGGCTGGCTCGGTTACAAAATGCAGATAAAAATTGACTTTATGTGCCGCGATTCGATTCTCGCCGCGCCGCTCGTGCTGGATTTGGCGCTCTTTATGGATTTGGCGCAGCGCGCTGGAATGCGCGGTGTACAGGAATGGCTGTCGTTTTATTTCAAAGCGCCGCAAACCGCGCCGGAGCTTTATCCCGAACACGATATTTTTATTCAACTTATGAAGCTCAAAAACACTCTCCGGCATCTGCAAGGAGAAGATTTAATCACGCATTTGGGTTTGGAATATTACGATTAAAGTTAAAAGCTGCGTTCTGATTTTTTTAAATTTGAACATCTCAAAAGAAAAAGACACTGAACGCTCGGTGTCTTTTTCTTTTCTTTTTACCGAATTTTTAGCGAATCAAAGTCGGAACCGGCTTGTCCCCGCTTGTTCCCCATTGAATTCCGATAAAACCTGCCGTGCTTCGCTGTATATACCAAGAAGCGGTTGACGGGCGATAAACCGCAATGTCTGCTTTTCCGTCACCGTCGTAATCAGCCGCGACCGGAATGTCTTCCGCGACGCCGAATTGTTCGCCATAGAATTGTCCGTTTGAGCTGTTAAGGCGATACCAGCTTCCCGCGCTCGGACGATAAACGGAAAAGTCGGTTTTGCCGTCTCCGTCAAAGTCTGCGGGCGTCGGAATGTCCCCTTGTGCTCCCCATCTGGTTGAGATGGTTGCGCCGTTACTGCTGTTGATTTGTACCCAAGTGCCGGTCGAAGGACGAAAATAAGCTATGTCAGCTTTTCTGTCTCCGTCAAAATCACCACTCACCGGAATAACTCCCTGCAATCCTAAAGAAATGACTGTCGAGCCGCCTCCGCTGCTGAAAATTATCTCCCAAGAACCTGTGGGATTGTAAACGGAAACGTCCGCTTTGTTGTCTCCGTCAAAATCGCCCGGCACCGGAATGCTTCCGGCTTGTCCACCAATTTTGATTGGAACAAACTGATTATTTGAGCTGTATAAAATGAACCAGTAACCGATTGAACGACGATAAACCGCTACATCGCTCTTACCGTCACCGTCATAATCAGCCGCAACCGGAATGTCTTCCGCAACGCCGAATTGCCGAGCGAAAAATCCCGCTTGGCTGCCGAGAAAATACCAGGTTCCGTTTGAAGGTCGGAAAACCGAAACATCGGCGCGCGCGTCGCCGTCAAAATCATACAAAGTTTTGACGAAAGTCGAAGCAGCAGTTTGGTTAACGGTGAAAGTTTGTCCGCCCACCGTAATTGTTCCGGCTCTGGCGGGACCTGTGTTTGGCTGCACCGAAAAAGAAATTGTCGCGCTGCCGGAGCCGCTCGTATTGTTCAAGGTTATCCAGGGAAAATTGCTGGTTGCCGTCCAAGTGCAGCCCGGATTGCTGGCAATTAAGTTAAGATTGCCGTTTCCGCCAGCCGCCGTAAAACCGGCGTTGTTCGGGGCGACTGAATAAGTGCAGCCGTTGGGCTGACTGACTGTAAACGTTTGTCCGCCGATAAGAATTGTTCCGGTTCTCGCCGGACCGGAATTTGGAGCCACTGCAAAAGAAACGGTTCCCGCGCCTGTTCCGCTGCCGCCGCTTGTAATTGTTATCCAAGGCTGGGTGGTTGTCGCCGTCCAGGCGCATTCGCCGGTCGTATTGACGGCGACGGTGCCGTTTCCGCCGATGACGGGAAATACCTGCGAAGTCGGATTGATTGAGTACGAACAGTTGGTGACGGTAAAGAGAGTTATGTTAGAGGCACCGCCAAACGGCTCCGGGCTAATCACGGTGACGGGATATTGTCCGGGCGTCGCCACATCGGATGCCAGGATTTGCGCTCTAAGCTCCGTGCTGCTGATAAAGGTCGTGGCTCTGTTTTGCCCGCGCCACTGAACGATTGATTCGGGAACAAAACCGCTTCCGTTGACAATCAACTCAAAACCGGCGCCGATTCCCGAATTATTCGGTGTCAGCGAGGTAATCACCGGAACCGGATTAAAAACTTCAACAGCGCCGATGTCCACTCTGCTCCCGACTCGTCGCGGAAAACCCGCCCCGCGCTGATCTGTCGTTAATCCGGTCGGCGGATTAAAAGAGGAACAAGTTAAATCTAAAACGCAGTTGTTTCCGGCGTCTTTAACGGGGCTGAAGACGGAAGGCTCGCGCGTATCGGTCTGACCGCCGTTGTTTTGCAGCGGTCCGAGCAGCGGATTAATCGGATTGTCCGCAGTCCCGACTTTATCTCCGTTGGCGCTCGGATTTCCAACCGTAAATCCGGTGCTTCCGACGGCGTTGCCGATTAAATTATTTCCGAGACTTTCAAATGCGCCGCGCACGTCCGAGCTTTCGCTGCCGACAGTGTTTGCGGCGACAATAGTGTTGCGAAGTTTAGGTGCATCGGAATTGCTGAAAATACCGCCGCCGAAAGTCGTCGCCGAATTATTGCTGATGGTTGCGTTGTTGATAATCAACAATCCGGCGGAGGACAAAATACCGCCGCCGAGTCCCTGCGTTGCTGCATTGCCGTTAGCCGCATTATCGCTGATGGTCGAATCGGCAATCGCGGTGATCAAAGTCGAACTGATGTTTAAACCGCCGCCATGAAGCGCAGTATTGTTGCGGATGGTTGACCGTTTGATGCTCAACGCCCCTGCATTTGCAATGCCTCCGCCGAAATTGGCGGCGTTGTCTCTGACGGTGACATCGGTTAAATCAAGCGAGTTGTTAGGGTAAACGGAAATTCCGCCGCCGATAAAATCGAACCCCGCGTCGCTTCCGCCGTTTGAAACATTTCCATTGGTAATAGTCAAACTGCTGATAGAAACAGCGTTAGCGACTGGTCCCGAAATTCTAAAAATACGGAATCTCCCAGTATCCCCCGCCCCGCTTCGCTGCACGGTTAGATTTCTCGCACCAGTCCCGAAAATTGTCAGATTGCTGGTAACGGATAACTCGCCGAGCGTTAAATTGATAACTGCCGGAGATTCCAGAGCAAAAAAAATCGCGTCATTACCCACGCCCGACTCATACGTCACATTTGCCTGCTCAATCGCCGCCCGCAAAGTACAGTTTCCCGCAGAATCGGCGCACACGTTGTCCGCCGTGTTGGCGTCATTAGTGTCGGCTGTGCTGTTGACGGTGAACACGGCAGCGGAGGCTTCCGCTGCAATGACCGATAAAAACAAAAATAAAATGATCGAAACGTTGACTAATAAAAATCCTGCTTTTGCGAGAATCGTATTTTTCATTTTTTGATAAAACCAGTGCGAAAGAGTTTTATATGAGCTTAAAAGAATTAAAGCCTAAAATTGTTGAACTGCTTTTTTAGTAACCGCAAACGAATTTCAATTTTCAGCTTGCAGCGCTTACGATTAGTGCGCCAATATTAGGAATAAATGCAAACAAAGTCAAGACAGGTTTACTGCCCTGGAAATCTGCAATTTTGAAGTGAATGAGCACTTTTTGACGTACCGTTTAACTTTCCAATAAAAAACGCGCATGCCGGTTTTTTGATGCCCCGCAATTTTCCTAATAAAAAAGGCTTCCCGAAAGAAGCCTTTAATGCCGAAGGTCGGACTCGAACCGACATGAGAAGTGAATCTCGCCAGATTTTGAGTCTGGTGCGTATACCAATTTCGCCACTCCGGCGCGAATTTTGATTCTAAGTAAAATCAGCGCTTTCGTCAAATATCGTTTATTTATCTGATTTATTTCGGTTTTAACATCTTATCCGTAAAAGGAGCAACAATCATTTTTTCTTTAATATGATTTTCCGCAAAGTTAATTGTGAGGATACAAAATCTTGATTTTCTTTTGATCGAAATACTGTTGGCATGTGTTAGTAATAGTTTAAAAACATTGGTAAAATAGTTAAGAGAGCGATAAATTCGTGATATATTCAAAGAGGGAAATTCAAGGTGGGCGGTATGCAAAGTTTAATGAGATTAAAAAAGTTTATTATTTTAATAGAAGACAGAAACAACGCAACAATTCAATCGTCGTAAACATCTACGTTTTATTCCTCGCGGCAATTTATCTGCGAATGAACAAAGAACTCTAAAGCAATGATAAGCAGAAAAAAAGAAAAACGATTTCATCACAATCAAATACAGGCGGAAGAAGATTCTAAATCGCATTTTCGATTGTCATTTTTAAGTAAATTGACACAGAGATTTCCAGCCAAAGTCGGCGGCGCGGCTATTTCCGCTTTAATTGTTTTACATTTCGTTTCCCAGTTTATCTTTTTCCAAAATGAAAATGTTCAAAATGAAAATATCCCACCGAAAATTGAGAATGAACAAATTGTCGAAATCAAGACAGAATATGAACCTGCAAAGCCGGATGTTGTAACAATCCCCAAACCCACTGCTCCGATAATTGCTCAGCCTGAGCGCAAAGCCGCACCGTTTCGTAAGGTGGCAAAGAAAAAGCCGCGCGGTGAATCAAAGGCAGAACGCCTCCGCCGTGCCGAAAGGCTTTTAACCGGAGCTTAATTTTTATAAAATCTATTTAAGTAAGAAGGAATTGTAATAATAATGAGTGCTCCCATTTTTACAATCGAAGACTGTAAAAAATTTATTAAACTTACAACAGCTTTTTTATTAATTCTAATAGCAAGCGGTAATTCGTTTGCTCAATACAAAGGCGCGCCGGTTAAAAAGGACAGGCTTCTTCAAGCTCTTCGTTCGAGACAATTGCAAACCAGCGATATTGTAATCATTATCAACAGCAACGGAGTTGATTTTCAGTTGACTGCCGATGTCAGAAAAAGCCTCGTTGCCGCAGGCGCGCGCCCCGAAGTTATCAAAGCTGTGGCTGATAATCCGCGTCTCGCGCCGAAAAACAACACTGCCAGAGCGAAAGCCGGAAACAATAAC
The DNA here is from genome assembly GCA_036387315.1 of Pyrinomonadaceae bacterium. Classification (GTDB taxonomy): domain Bacteria; phylum Acidobacteriota; class Blastocatellia; order Pyrinomonadales; family Pyrinomonadaceae; genus JALZCH01. Next base: position 22,400 of record DASVTY010000011.1, on the reverse strand, counting down.
AAAAGCCGCAGGGAAAAAACAGCTTCTCCTAATTACGATGATTTGATCGGGCAAGCAATTTATTATAAAAATCTGAGAAATCCAAAAACGGCAGTGAGTATTCTGGAAAATGCAGCCAAAGTACAGCCGAAAAACCCATCGGCTTATCAAATGCTCGGTTTTCTTTATCTTTATGAGCTGAATAATTTGCCTCAGGCGGAAAAATCTATGCGCGAGTCGTTTATAAACGGCGGCAGCGCGGTTTTCCGTGTTTTCCACGACGATGACGGAGATTTTAAAGATCGCTGCATCGGTTCGTTGTATATTTCCCAAAACACTTTACGGTTTGAGTCGGACAACAATGTGCATACCTTTGAAACTTCGGCTGTAAACGTGGATAAGATCAAATTAGATACCGAGTCTTCACGGACGTGGAAAAAACACAGCGTCTTTAAAATTTTCCTTAAAATCGGCAGCGATAAAGCAAAATTTAGATTTGCGCCTTTAACCGGTCTGCAGCAGGAATCGAAAATGGTCGAACGATTTATTGCCGCGTCAAATTCAAACATCACTCCGGCAGTTTCAATAATGACGCCTCCTCAGTAAACAAATCAGGCGGGATTCGGTCGCGGATTTTTTGAATTAAATCGTTTGCCGATGTTTAAATAAAAAGATTGCCAACATTTTATTTGCTAAGCTATTATATTGGATGTCCCGGCTTTGAGCCGCCCTTAACATTCTTTTCGAGTATTAAATATTTAAAACTCAAATCTGCACACTCCTTAACAAATAAATTATGTTTGCAGTTGACAACATCGAGAATCGGATTCTGATTGTGGATGACAAACCGGAAATTCGTGAGCTTTTGTCCGATTTTCTGGGCGATTCTTATGAATGTTTACAAGCAGATTCGGCGGAATCCGCTTTGGCTGAAATCAAACGGCAAAATTTTGCGGTCGTCATCAGCGACATTTGTCTGCCCGGAATGACCGGATTGGAGATGATTCCGCAAATTGCGGCTCAATCGCCGGAAACCCGCGTGATCGTCATCAGCGGTCAGCAAACGGTTGAAGATGCGATTAACGCCCTGCGAGCCGGGGCTTTTGATTACATTTTAAAGCCGTTTGATTTACTGCAAGTTGAAGCATCTGTGCGTCGCGCGGCGGAACATTTCGAGCTAAAAGTTATCAAACGCCGCTATGATTTGCATCTTGAAGAGCTGGTCGCAGAGCGCACCGCCGAGCTTGATTCGGCTTTGGACGAAGTGGAAAACTCATACCGCTCGACTTTAAAAGCACTTGTCCAAGCTCTCGAAACCAGAGATTTTGAAACGCACGGGCACTCGGAAAGAGTCGTCACATTCAGCTTGCGGCTCGCCTATGAACTGGATTTGGACGCCGGGCAAATGCGCTCGCTAGAATTCGGCGCGATGCTCCACGACATCGGAAAAATCGGTGTGCCGGACGCCGTGCTGAGAAAACCGGCAGCTTTAGACGACGCGGAATGGGCTAAAATGCGGCTGCATCCGCTGCACGGACAGCAGATTTTGCGCGGAATTCCTTTCCTCGAAGGCGCAATCAAAATCGTCGCGCAGCATCACGAAAAATGGGACGGCACGGGCTATCCGCTCGGTTTAAAAGGCGAAGAAATTGACTTAAACGCTCGAATTTTCGCCGTCGTTGACGCTTTCGACGCTATCGTCAGCGACCGCGTTTATCGCGCCGGGCGTTCTTACGAAGAAGCGTTGGCGGAAATCGAAAGATGTTCGGGAAAACAGTTTGACCCGGAAGTTGTCGCGGCTTTTAGGCGAGTTCCGCGCGAAGATTGGGAGACATTGCGCCGCCGTTCGCTGATGCGAAAACCCGAACACTTTTCTTATCAATCGGTCGTCGCGGAATTGGTCAATTCAAAAACTCTTTCTTACGTCAATTAAAATCCGGCGGCTTTCCGCGCCTGCGACTGCACGGCGGTAATCGCCACCGCATCAACAATATCCTCGGCTTTGCAGCCGCGCGACAAATCGTTGCAAGGACGATCCAATCCCTGCAAAATCGGTCCGATTGCCGCGCCGCCCGTTAATCTTTCGGTCAATTTATAAGCGATATTACCGGCGTTTAAATCCGGGAAAATCAAAACATTAGCTTGCCCGGCAACGGGCGAGCCTTTGGCTTTTGAATCGGCAACCGACGGAATCAGAGCCGCATCAGCCTGTAATTCGCCGTCAACAAGCAAATCGGGCTGGCGAGCCTTGATGGTTCTCGTAGCTTCGATAACTTTGTCCAAAAGCTGATGTTTTGCGCTGCCTTTAGTCGAAAACGAAAGCATTGCGACTTTCGGTTCGACGTTTAAAAGCGCGCGGCACGAATCAGCCGAGGCTACGGCGATTTCAGCCAATTCCGCCGCGTTCGGATCAATCACAACTCCGCAATCGGCGTAAATCATCGCGCCGTCAGTGCCAAAATTTTTATTCGGCACGACCATTACGAAAAAGCTCGACACGATTTTAAATCCTTGGCGGACGCCGATGCAGTGAAGCGCAGCGCGAACCGTATGCGCCGTCGTGTTTGTCGCTCCCGCGACAGAACCGTCTGCCTTTCCCAAACGCACGAGCAGATTTCCGTAAAAAAGCGGGTCTTTAACGGTTTGCTCGGCTTCTTCGAGCGTAACGCCTTTCGCTCGCCGCAATTCGTGAAAAAAGCGCGCCATATTGCCGAAATCTGCGGCTTTTCGGTGATCAATCAACTCGACGCCGTTTAAATTTACGTTTGCGGCGCGAGCGGCTTCGCGCACTTTTTCTTCGTTTCCGAGAACTGTAATTTTGGCAATCCGGTCGCGCGCGCACATTTCAGCGGCAGCGACCGTGCGTGGGTCTTCGCCTTCAGGCAAAACAATGTGCTGCAAATCGGCGGCGGCGCGTTGGCGGATTTTTTCTAAAATCATAAAACAATTTGTTGGTTTCGGTTTTCGGACTCTATTTTTTATAATTCGAGTAAAATATTACACGGATAATAGTTTTTAAAACAAAGGAAGAAAATTGTGCGCAAAAATAAAAAATCTAAGACCGAAGACCTAAATCCGAAGTCCGAAAAGCTGCAATTGAAATCACGGATGAAGAACCTCTTGATGTTTCTGCCAAACTTGGCGGCGCTGTGTTTTCGGCTGCTGAAAGACGGGCGCGTGCCGCTGCCTGAAAAAGCCCTGTTTGTCGCCGCAATCGTTTATTTCATCTCGCCGCTCGATTTTATTCCCGACGTGCTGCCGTTTATCGGACAGATTGACGACCTTTATTTGATTGCTCTAACGCTGGTGCGGCTCGTTTCGCGAACCGACGAACGCATTTTGCGCGAGCATTGGACGGGCGGCGGCGATATTATTCAACTAGTTGACGCCGTTATAGCGCTCGCGCCGCGATTTTTGCCCAAGCGGGTTAATCGCGTTTTGACCGCAAAAGTCGAAATGGCAAAAGCGGGCGAAATTATTGACGCCGTGCAAAAACGCGACCGACCAATCATCCGCGAAATTCCGGAGCGGGAATTAGAACCCTAAATTTGAGAAATGCCAGTTCGCAAAATCATCTCCGGCGGGCAAACCGGCGCAGACCGCGCGGCGCTCGATTTTGCGCTTGAAAATGGGATTGAAACAGGCGGCTGGATTCCGAAAAACCGTTTGGCGGAAGACGGGCGAATTCCCGAAAAATATCCGAATCTGCGCGAAACCGAAACCGAAAATCCGGCGGAAAGAACCGAATTGAACGTTCAAGATTCCGACGCGACTATGATTTTCTCGCATGGCGATTTAAAAGGCGGTTCAAAATTGACGGTGGAAATGTGCGATAAACACACAAAGCCACGCCTTCACATTGATTTTGAAAAAACCGATTTTGCGCAAGCCGTTAAAAAAGCGCAGCAATTCGTTATCTTCAGCAACTGTCAAACTTTAAACATTGCCGGCGCAAGAACTTCGGAGGACGCGCGTATTTACGAAAAGACGAAAGATTTCCTCAATCAGCTTTTTAAAACGTTCAACAATTTATCGTGAATCCCGCCGAAGCCGCCATTGCTCATCACAGCGACGACATCGCCTTCGTGCAGTTCCGGTGCAAGATGCGTGACAATTGCATCTGCATCGGGCAATTGAAAAGCCGGTTTTCCGGTCAATTTAATTGTGTTGACAAGCTCCTCAACGTTCAGAACTTTGCCCAATTCGCTCGCTTTAGCTGTGTTGTAAACTCCGGCAATCACGATGTAATCGGCGTGAGAAAACGCTTTTTCGTAAGGCTCCTGAAAAACCGCTAGGCGCGACGACCATGAGCGCGGCTCGAAAACGGCGACCAAGCGTCTTCCGGCATATTTTTGGCGAAACGCTTTTAATGTTTCTTCCACTGCGGTCGGATGATGCGCGAAATCGTCAATCACGGTCACGCCGCGTTCCTCGCCGCGCACTTCGGCGCGGCGTTTGACGGATTTAAACGAGCGGAGGGCTTCGCGGATTTTGTCTTGAGAAATTCCCCATGCGTCGGCGGCGATTATCACGGCGAGACAATTCCGCACGTTAAATTCGCCGATTAGCGGCGTTTCAAACTCGCCCCACGATTCGCCTTCGCGGAAAACCGTAAATCGCGTCATTTCGCCGGAAAAATCAATGTCACGAGCCTGCCATTTTGCGCCCTCGCTCGTGCCGAAAGTTTCGACCGCAGTAAAAATCTTGCCGCGCATTTCCTCGAAAACTTCGCGCACTACGGGCGAATCCCAGCCCAAAATCAAATGACCGTTGCCGGGAACGAGATTTATAAGGCGCGAAAACTCAAATTTAATCGCTTGAAGATCGCGGTAAATGTCGGCGTGGTCGAATTCGATGTTGCCGATAATCGCCGTTTCGGGCAGATAATGCATAAATTTCGGCTTTTTATCGAAATAAGCCGTATCGTATTCGTCGCCTTCGATGATGAAATAATCCGAATCGGTCACGCGAAACGAAGCGCCGAAATTTTGCACAACACCGCCGACCAGAAAAGTAGGATTCAAATTACCGACTTCCGCAACCCAGGCGGCAATGCTAGTCGTCGTAGTTTTCCCGTGCGTCCCGGCGACGACAAGCGAGCGGCGACTGCGAATAAATTCTTCTTTGACGACTTCAGCCTGCGAGCGGTAAAGCATTTTGCGGTTTAAAACTTCCTCGACTTCCGGATTTCCGCGCATCATCGCGTTGCCGATAATGACACAATCGGGATTGACATTGAGATTTTCCGCTTTGTAGCCTTGCGCGACATTAATGCCAAGCTCCTCAAGCTGTGTTGACATCGGCGGATAAACGTTTTGGTCTGAGCCTGTCACGCGATGCCCGCGCGCCTGCAACATTCCGGCGAGCGAAGCCATCGCCGTTCCGCAGATTCCGATTAAATGATAGTGCATAAAGGGGTTAACCCACCACACCACACTGAGTATTATAGAGCCATTTTCACTACTAAATTAAAAGCGATTCCAAACTCAAAACTACTCAGTGTGAGCAGAGAGTAGATACATTTTTAGATACAGGCTCGAAAAAAAGCAAAGGCGGCTTATTTTATGGTTCATCACGTCAGCCAAAAACAAGCTGCCGCCAATTTAGATTCCGAATTGTCAAACATCCCGAGGCGGCTGCTTAAATTTTCGCCGCTTATTTGTCACAGATGGAGGCGAAATGCAAATGAATTAAGAAGCTGCCGGAAAAGCGCGGCTCTTTTTTGCAAATAAACTGAAATGCGCCGTCTTAAATTCGGCTAGTAGTTCATATTCATCCTAAATCCAAAGCCGCTGTTTCAAGGCGGCTTTTTTTTGTCTACAATTGTGGACAAAAAAACTGATTTAGTTTTATCTGAAATCAAAGCAAAATTCGGCGGCACAACAGAAAAGGTCACTTAAAGGTGACAAAAGTTGTCAGGCGTTTGTTTCGTTATGAACGATTCATTATAAATCTTCAAACATCGATATTCATTCTGAAAGAAAATTACGCTTTTTGACTTTATTATGCGATTTTTATTGGATTTTAACGAAGTTTCTACGTCTAAAAGCAGTTAAGTCCGGCTCTTGGTAAGCCGGACTTAAAAATGAAAGGGAAAACTGTAGGAACGCTCGGTAGGTTTTAAGCGAAGCGGCAAGCAACGCTCGGAGAAGAGATGGCGGTAGGTGCTCGTTGAAAAGAACATTTTTCAACCAATTTCAATCTCAACAAGCCAGCCATTTCTGCTCATATACAAGCGGCGTGCCACAATGTTTAGACGGTTTCAGCTTAATCAACATCGTCCAAATCCGCTGCATGAGCTAAAGGTATTTAAACTATTTAAACAAACTCATTGACAGCATCATTTATTTGAATTATATTAATCTTATAGGTTAACTATTCGGTCTTATTAGACCGGACAAAGAGGAACGCTCGGTAAGACGGAGATGAAAAGGGTAAGAAGTCACCCTTTTTTATTTTGCTTCAGAGAGCCGTTTCTGCTTAACAGAATAATTAGCCAATTTTTTTTATTTCATGGAAAAAGCTTGCCAATAGATATTTTCCTAAAGCATCGGAAGGAAAGCAGGGTAGTTATGCGAAGCGGCAAAGTCGAGAGTGCCGGTGCGCGTTTTACTCTGCGCTCTTTTCGATAGTCTCTTTATAATCCTTGTGGATAATTCAGCCGCGTCTCCAAGCGCGGCTTTTTTATTCTGAATAATCTTCTCCGCCAAATCTCCGGCAGCTCGTCCGGCAACGCGCCCACAGTATAAAACCTGAATCATACGCTCATTAAAAAGCAAACATTTTATATGTCTTAAATATTGAAGAGTAAATTTAACCTAAAATTCATTTAACTTTTGCACTTTTTGTAGTATTATTTGTAAATCATTTGAATTTACATCAAATTCTACCAACCCCGCGTTTTTAGCTGAAAAAAATATTGGATTTAAGATTCAAACTGGCTTGAAGTTCGTTTGTTCAGCGGCGCGTTATTAAATCGAAAGGATTATCAAAAATATCAAGATGCTCGTTTCCCGAAGCCTAATGGCTAAAACTGCGCCTTTGTCACGTCAGATTATTTCACTGGCAATTTCAACTTTTTTATTATTACAACATCTGTTAATAATTTCGCCGACAACCGCTAAAGCTGCCGCAGCAAGCAATCTTTTCTTTTCCGAATATATTGAGGGCAGCAGCAATAACAAAGCCCTTGAAATTTATAACGGAACAGGTTCATCAATTAATCTTTCTGCCGGTAATTACACGATACAAATGTATTTTAACGGCAGCGCGACGAGCGGGCTGACAATTCCTTTGACCGGGACTGTGCCGAATAATGATGTTTTCGTTCTTGCTCACAGCGCTGCTAACGCGGCAATTCTCGCACAGGCTGATCAAACGAATGGCTCAGGCTGGTATAACGGCGATGATGCAGTTGCTCTCCTCAAAGGTGGAGTAGTGTTGGATGTTATCGGTCAAATCGGATCTGACCCGGGAACAGAATGGGGCACGGGTTTAACGAGCACCTCCGACAATACAATAAGGCGCAAAAGTTCGATTTCAGCAGGTGATACAACCCCGAATGACAGTTTTGATCCTTCGTCTCAATGGGATGGATTTGCTAATGACACGGTAAATGGACTTGGCAGCCATACTTTTACCGGCGGCGGAAACCAAGCACCGATTATCGCTGCACCGACAAACCCGATTGCAACCGTAACTCAGGATGCCGCGCCATTTACTGTTACTCTTAATGGCAGTGACGATAATAGTGTTTATTCGTGGGCAGCGACGGCTGGTTCCGGTGTGACATCGGTCAACGTCACAGCAGGTCAAGGTACTTCAAGCGTCACTTATACTGTAGCCTTACAGTCGGGATTTACGGGAACGGCAACTTTCGCTGCGTCGCTTTCAGACAATGTGAACTCCAGTGTTAGCAGAAGCGTTAACATTCAAGTTAATCCTAACGTTACGGATTTCGCTCCGAACATTATCGCTCCGGCAAATCCGATCACGACCGTCGCGCAGGATGCGCAGCCTTTTACCGTTAGCCTGAACGGTTCGGATGACAACAATATTTATAACTGGTCTGGAACTGTCGGAGCAGGTGTCTCTTCCGTTTCGGTAACAAGCGGACAAGGAACTTTCAATCCGACATACACGGTTACGCTTCAGCCCGGTTTTAGCGGAACAGCTAATTTTACGGCTTCGCTCACCGATAATTTTAACGCTCCGGTTACGCAGACGGTGAACATTGCCGTCACTCCGGCACCTCCGCCGCCCTTAGATCATATCGTTATCAGCCAGGTTTACGGCGGTGGCGGAAATGGCGGGGCGGCATATCAGAACGACTTCGTTGAACTCTTCAATCCCGATACCGTTTCACACGATCTCTCCGGCTGGACGATTCAGTATGCTTCGGATACCGGCACGAACTGGCAAGCTCAACCGCTCGGCGGCACAATGGCGCCGGGTGAATATTACCTAATTAAGCTGGCAACAAACGGTGCCATCGGTGCAGTTGTCCCTGAGGCAAACATCAACGGAAACCTGAACCTCAGCGGAGCCAACGGCAAAGTTGCCCTTGTCCGAAATGGAGATGCACTCAATGGTTGTGTAGTTGGAGACCCTGTCGTTGACCTTGTCGGTTACGGCTCATCTGCCAATTGTCGTGAAGGTGCCTCAAATGCACCATCACCGAGTGCTACTAATTCAATCTTCCGGAAGAACGCAGGTTTCACAGATACTAATGTGAACGGAGCGGACTTCACGACTGGCGCAGCAAATCCGAATCGTCGCACTACGCCAATCGTCGAGCTTCCGCCGACAACTCTTAGCAGCGATCCGCGCAAAAACAGCACTAATGCGCCGCGTGATGCCAGCATTACCGTTTCGTTTACGGAGCCGGTTGATGTAGCTGATGGATGGTACTCAATTAGTTGCGTGATTACGGGTTTGCATAACAGTGCCACTGTCGCTCCGGGCGGCGCAAATGCGTGGATCATCACTCCGAATGTCAACTTCCAGCCCGGGGAGCAGTGCAGCATTACAGTAAATAAAGAGTTCGTCCACGATTCCGATCTGGATGATTCACTCCCTAATACCGACCAATTAACGTCAAGCTATACCGCAACATTTACCGTCGCCACCGGCGCAGCACCAGCATATCCGGCTGACGTGCACCTGACTTTCGGCAACCCGTCCGGCGCAGCTACAGACACAAGCATGCCGAACAATTATCTAATGATTAAGCCGGAATATTCGCTCTCGTATAACAAAGATCGCGGCATTCCGAACTGGGTGAGTTGGCATTTGGCTGATGAATGGATTGGCAGCCTCGACCGCATTGATACTTTCCGTGCCGATCCTGCTGTTCCTGCGGATTGGTATCGCGTTACTCATGTAGATTACACAGGGTCGGGCTTTGATCGTGGACATATGGTTCCTAATGCCGACCGCGATCCCGAAACTTCGACACCGATTAATCAAGCCACATTCTTAATGTCGAATATGATTCCGCAAGCGCCCGACAACAATCAGGGACCTTGGGCTAATCTGGAAAACTATCTTCGGACATTATTGCCCGCAAATGAAATTTATATCGTTGCAGGCGGCGCTGGCACCGGAGGCACAGGCAGTAACGGGTCTAAAACGACGATAGCTAACGGCAAAGTAACGGTTCCGGCTCGAACATGGAAAGTCGCGCTTGTGATACCGAAGCAAAACGGCGACGACGTTTCGCGCGTAAATGCGTCTGCGAGAACAATTGCCGTTAATATGCCTAATATTCAGGGCATCAGAACGACGAATCCGAACGATTGGCAAAATTATCTCGTCAGCATTGATCAGGTTGAAGCATTAACCGGCTATGATTTCTTTTCCAATTTGCCCGATGCGGTGGAAAACAGCATCGAAGCCGGAATTAATGGAGCTAACCCGCCGGGAACGGAGAGTTTTTCTGTAAGTACCGTTGAAGATACTTCCAAATCAATCACACTAAACGCGGCAAGCGCGAATAACAATCCGCTGACATTTACAATCGTCAACTCGCCTGCGCACGGAACGCTCACCGGTACCGGAGCCGGACGCGTTTATACGCCGGCAACGGATTTTGTGGGAACAGACAGCTTTACATTTAGAGCAAGCGACGGTTCAAACAATTCGAATATTTCGACGGTAACAATTACGGTTACTGAGTATAACGAAAATCCCACAGCTAACAACGACGCTAAGAGCGCACAAGAAGACACACAGCTTATCTTTAGCGCCGCCGATCTGTTAGTGAATGATAATGCGGGTGATTCGAATGAAGGCGGTCAGTCGCTGAATGTTACAAACGTAGCCGTAACCGCCAATACTCACGGAACGGTAACGTTTAGCGCCGGGCAGATTACTTATACCCCTGACGCCAATTACAACGGATCAACCGATTTTAATTATCAGGTTTGCGACAATGGAACAACCAACGGCGTTGCGGACGCAAAATGCGCAACGGGCGTGGTTAATGTGACAATTGATCCGGTCAACGATAATCCGGTCGCTAACCCCGATTCTGCTGTTACGGATGAAGACACTGCGATCACAATTGATGTTCTCGGTAACGATACCGATATTGATGCCGATAATATCTCTATTGACAGCGTCGGCAATGCTGCAAAAGGTATATTGGTCGTGACCGGCGGCAAAGTGCTTTATACTCCGAACCAAAACGCGAACGGCGCTGACAGCTTTAGCTATACCGTCAATGACGGACACGGTGGCGCTTCCACAGGCGCTGTCAATATCGTTATTAATGCGGTCAACGATGCTCCAACAGCAGTTGCCGATTCCGCTGCGACAAACGAAGACACGCCCGTTACAATTGACGTTCGCGGCAACGACAGCGATGTTGACGGCGATCAGCTCTCGATTACAAATGTCAATGCACCGGCAAAAGGAACGGCAGCCATCACCGCTGACGGCAAAATTCTCTATACGCCGAATCCGAACCAAAACGGCGCGGACAGCTTTACCTACGCAATCAGCGACGGAAAGGGCGGAACTGCAACCGCAGCGGTGAGCGTCTCGATTAATCCGGTTAATGACGCTCCGACATTAGCTCCGATCAGCAATAAGACGGTCGTTCTCGGCAATACGCTTTCCTTTACGGCAATTGCGTCGGACATTGATTTACCGGCTCAATCGCTTACCTTTGGTTTTGTCGGAGAGGTTCCGGCGGGAGCGACAATTAATTCTGCGACCGGCGCTTTCAGTTGGACTCCGACTCAGGCGCAGGCTGGGAAAATTTACACTTTCACAATTCGCGTCACCGATTCGGGAAATCTATCGAGCGAGCAAAGTTTCACAGTTGCAGTCGCCTACGAATGGAGCAATTTCCTACAGCCGATAAATTCAACGGGCGATAACAGCTTTAACGCCGGAAGAACCATTCCGGTTAAATTCAAGCTCACCGGAGCAAGCCAGGGAATTGCAAACGCTACGGCAACACTCTGGTTGGCGAAAGTAGTTAATAACGTTCCTGAAGCAGAATTCCCCGCCGAATCAAGCGGTAATTCAAACACGGGAAACCTGTTTCGTCACGACGGAAACGGTCAATACAGCTTCAATCTCAGCACGAAAGACCTGTCAACGGGGACTTATCAATTGCGTGTTGATTTAGGAGACGGAGTGTTACGTACTGTATTGATTACTTTGAGGTAAAAGTGGTTTAGATAAAACGGCTATTTTTATTAGAATAACCGTTTTATTGGAAGCCGGATTTTTAAAGGCAGAGCTTGATAAAATATCAAGCTCTGCCTTTAATTTTTAAAGTCACAATTCTCTTTTTTATTTAACAATAACAGTTCGATTGAGCAGATTCAGTAATTTGTCAGGGTAATCGGTCATAATACCGTCCACTCCTAAATCAATCATACTTTGCATTTCCGCCGCATCGTTAACCGTCCAAACGTGGACTTGTAAATTGCGACGATGAGCGTCGGCGACGAATTGCTTTGTGATTATCCGCCAGCCGCCGAACTTTTGCGGAACTTGTAAAGCCTGCATCGGGGGATTGTATGATTCGCCGAGTCCGGTTTTCGAGAGCGCCAAAAATTGACTGACTTCCGCAGGACTGGCTGACGTGGCGACTTCGGGACACTGGCGGCGAAAATCGTCAATAGTCGTTTGATCAAACGAGCCGACAATTGTTTTATCAATCATTTTTCGCTCGCGAATCAGAGCGCAAAGCGGCGCAACGATTGAAGGTGCGTGTTGTTTCGGTTCGATGTTAAATTTCATTTCGGGCAATGCCGTGAAGATTTCAGCGAGCGTCGGGATAGTTATGCCGCGCCCGCGAAACGGAAAAGTTTGTCCGCCGTCGGGCGTGAACAGAAAACCCGCATCGAGTTTTTTCAACTCTGAGAGCGTCAGGTCGCGAATTCGTCCGCGTCCGTCGGTCGTGCGTTCAACCGCCGAATCGTGCATTACGACGAGCGCGTTGTCTGCGGTCTGATGAACATCGAGTTCGAGAACGTCAACGCCCCTCCGCGCCGAGTACTCGAAAGCTTCCAAAGTATTTTCGGGGATTAAACCGCCCCCGCCTCGATGCGCAATGACCAGCGGCGACGATTTTTCTCCGGCGAAAATGGGACGCATCGCTGCTTTTTCACCAATCTGCATTGCCAGATAAAGGTAAAGCACACCGAGTACGACAGATGCGCCGAGCAAAAAATAACCGAACCATTTGAGGATTTTACGAAACATTTACCAAATCGCGCCGCACGGTGATAGCCGTCGAATGTTTAGTTTGATTTGTTTCCGATTCGTTGATAACCCAAAAATTCCCGCATTCCGATTTGGCATTTTCCCTGAAAATACCCGAAAATTTCGATAACCGAATTTTCGCCGCAAAACAGATAAAAAGCAATGAACAATCGCGTCCCCGCATCCCAGCCACCAAGTTTACCAGCCGGAATTTTAGGCGGGCATTTTTTGAAATTCCGCCGACAGCCAACCGATTTTTTGACCGAAGCCGCCGCGCTCGGCGATGTTTCGCGTTTTCGGCTCGGATGTCAACCGATGTTTTTCGTCAATCATCCCGATTTAATCCGAGATGTTTTGGTGACGAATGCCGGAAAATTTCACAAAGGGCGCGCGTTGCAGCGGATGAAAAGAATTTTGGGGCAAGGTTTATTGACGAGTGAGAGTGAATTTCATTTGCGGCAGCGGCGTCTCGCGCAGCCCGCTTTTCATCGGCAGAGAATCGCGGGCTATGCCGCTTCAATGGTCGAATACGGCGAGCGCGTTTCGGAAGCGTGGCGCGACGGCGAGACTTACGACGTTTCTGAGGAAATGATGCGTTTGACGCTTTATATTGTCGCCAAAACTTTGTTCGGCGCAAACGTCGAAGACGAAGCCGATGAAGTCGGCGCGGCGATGACGACTTTGATCGGGGCGTTTAATTATTTGCTGCTTCCCTTTTCCGAACTTTTGGAAAAATTGCCGCTGCCGATTGCCAGACGCATTGACCGCGCGAAAGAAACGATTGACCGCGTGATTTACAAAATCATCAGCGAGCGCCGCAAAACGGGCAAAGATACGGGCGATTTGCTTTCGATACTTCTTCTCGCGCAGGACGAAGATGATGGTGGCAGAATGACCGACGAGCAGGTGCGCGACGAATGTTTGACTTTGTTTTTAGCCGGACACGAAACGACCGCCAATGCTTTGACCTGGACCTGGTATCTTTTGGGGCAAAACCCGGAAATCGAACAAAAATTTCACGCCGAGATTGACCGCGTTTTGCCGGAAAAACGGCTGCCGACTTTTGCGGATTACGCCGATTTGAAATACGTCGAAGCCGTTTTAGCCGAATCTATGCGGCTTTATCCGCCGGCTTGGGCGATTGGGCGTCTGGCGGTTGAAAATCATGAGCTGAACAATTTTCCGGTGGAAAAAGGCTCGCTCGTTTTGCTCAGCCCGTTTACGATGCACCGCGACCGGCGTTTTTGGGATGAGCCGGAGAGTTTCAAACCTGAACGCTGGGAAAATCTTTCAATCAAAGAAGCTGGCGGAAGATTTGTTTATTTTCCGTTCGGCGGCGGCGTCCGGCGCTGCATCGGCGAGCAGTTCGCGTGGACGGAAGGCGTTTTGCTGCTGGCGACAATCGGGCGCAAATGGCGTTTGCGGCTCGCGCCCGAACACAAAATCGCGCTTAATCCTTTGGTTACATTACGCCCGAAATACGGAATGAAAATGAATGTGGCTCATAGATAATTTCTGACGGGTTTTTATTCCGTTTTAGCAGGCGAAGTCGGTTGCGGCGGGCGAATTCCCGTGTATTGCACTGAAGTGATTTTCCACGAGCCTTTTTCTTTGCGGCAAACAATTGTCGCGCGCATATTGACCGGCGGTCGAGCCGGTTGATTTTCGGCAGCGCCGCGCGAAAATGTGAGCCGTGTAATCACGATGGCGAAGTTTTGCTTCTCATAAACGCGAATCGAAAAATCATTTGCCTCGACGGTTGTTTTCGCATTTCCGGCTTTTGTTTTGGCTTCGGGCGAATAAAAACCCAAAACTTTTTGGCGCGGATCGAATTCGCCGACGGGCGAGATTTCGATGTAATCGGCGGCAAATATTTGATCGAGCGCCGCCGCGTCATAATTAATTTGCGCGTCGGTCATTTTTTTGACCAGAGCGGTTAATTCACGCTCGTCTCTGTTCCAATCCGATTGATTTTGCGCCGCAGCCGCGCCGACCGAAAAACTCAAAATCAGAAGTAAAAGTAATGCTCTCAATTTCATCTCAAAACTCCCCGTGTTGTTTCTATAATTTGCGAATCAAGAGTCTTTACGCTTGAGCCGCACGGATTTGTTTCAAAATATTATTTTTACTAACTCGATTTATTCGGATTCGGTTTTAATCATTTTTTCGTAACGGCTCAAAATCGGCTGCGTAGTCACGCCGTGCAGAACAATGCTGATGGCGACGATTGAAATTGTCAGCGAAACCGCATCTTCCGCCTGCGTCGTCAAGCCGTGATTTAAAGCATAGCTGAGATAATAAAGGCTCCCGATTCCGCGAACTCCGAACCAGCCGAGCAGCCAGCGCTGAACGTTTCCGGTCGGTGTTTTAATCAAAAAAAGCTGCGCGAATAACGGGCGAATGATAAAGAAAAATACCAGCGCGAGCGGAACTGCGCGCCAATCCCAATGCGAAGCGATACAAATTCCCACTAAAACGACCAGCAAAACTTCCAAAATGCGTTCGGCTGTGTCGCCGAATGAGATGATTTCCGAAACTACCAGTCCGGCAGCGACGGCGGGCTTTTGCAATTCTTCTTTATCAAGATTTGCCCCGACTACTTCTTCGGCGGGCGGATGCGGAGCTTGCGAATCGTCAGTTTTTCTTTCCGAATCGGGCAAAGGATTTTCTTCGACGATTTTTATTTCAGCGTGCCGCAAACCGACTCCGGCGGCAAAAGTCGCGAGAAATCCCCAAGCCCAAATTGTTTCCGCGCTGACATAGGAAAGCGCGATCAGCGAAAGCGCGAGAAAATCGTTTGGCGCTTCGGCGTCTCGATGCTGTTTGCGAAGCCAAATGGCAAAATGCCCGACGACTCTGCCCAGAAAATAACCGAGCAGCAATCCAGCCGGAACAGCCCAAACAATGCGATGCAAAGCCCAGCCGCCAATCCAGTTTCCCGCGCCCGAATTTTCAATCCACAGCAACCCAAAAATAACGAATGGGAAAGCCATCCCGTCGTTTAAGCCAGCCTCGCCCGAAAGACCGTAGCGCATTCGGTCTTTGTCTTTCGCGTCGTTGACGGAAACTGCGCTGGCTAAAACCGGATCGGTGGGCGCAAGAATCGCTCCTAGAAGAAGCGAGACGCCCAGATTTAAACCGAAAACCAGATGCGCGAACGCCGCGACGCCGATAATCGAAAACAGCATCACGGGTCCGGCTAAACGATAGGCGGCAAACCAAGCCGGATTGAGAAGCGGCAAACGGAGCTTTAAGCCTCCGATAAAAAGAGAAATGATAACCGCGACTTCGGTCAGATGCTCGAACCAGACTTTCGATTCGATCACGTTAATTCTCAGCAAATCGAATCCGAGCGGGCTGATCGCAATGCCGACCAGCAAATAAATCGCCGAAGTCGAAATCGGCAAACGGCTGATGTAAGCCGATGACAAAGCCATCAACAACAGCAAGCCGCCCGCGACCGCCATCCAACCTAAAAAATCCATAAACCCCTTGTCTTATAATTGTATTTAATGCTTTCTTCGCTCGATAAACATTATTGCTTCGAGCGACTCTTTTTGAAGCAAGTAAAATACTTTTGGAAAATTGTTCGTAAACAAATAGAATTAAAACATGAACGCGCAGAGTTATGAACAATTAATTATTTCGGGCATCAAAAATTTGCCGCCGGAAATGTTGCGGGAGATTGCCGATTTCGTCTATTTTTTGCGCCGCCGCGCCGCCGACCCGACGAGTTTTGAGGCGGAGCAATTTCAAATTATGGTCGAACAGGATTTATCGCAATTGGACGAAAGCGAATTAAAACACCTCGAAGCGGAATTTGCCGATTACGAAAAACTCTACCCGCATGAATGAATTTGTCGCCGATACGATGGCAATTGTTTTGCATCTCGAAAAACGAAAATCCGGTACGAATGTAAAGCAGATTTTGACGGACGCAGAAAACGGGAATGCTGTCGTACACGTGCCCGCAATCGTTTTTGCTGAAATTTTATACTTGTCTGAAAAGAAACGAATTGTTTTAACTTTGAGTGACGTTGAAAATCATTTATCTAAGTTTCCAAATTTCCGTTCACAAGAATTAAGTTTTGAAATCGTTAAGACTGCTGAAACAATCACGGATATTCCAGAACTGCACGACAGATTGATTGCCGCAACTGCCAAACATCTCGGTTTGAAGTTAATTACAAACGATCCGAAAATTCAAAACTCGGCTTTTGTCAAAACAGTTTGGTAAATCAATTCTATCGGCAAAAATTTCTCAAAATAATTCTTCCAACGCCTCTTCAACAGATTTCACGCCGATAACTCGAACGCCAAGCAGTTTTTCGAGTCCGGTTTTGTTTGTTGCGGGAATAATCAATTTTTTAAAACCCAGATTTTGCGCTTCTCTCGCTCTAGCCTGCGCTTGCAGTGTTCCGCGCACTTCGCCCGTTAAACCGACTTCGCCGAAGACTGCAACATCAGGCGGAACGGTTAAATTTCGATAGCTCGATGCTATAGCCGCGACAACTCCTAAATCCGCCGCCGGTTCGTCAACCTCCAAACCGCCCGCAACATTTAAAAATACATCGTCGCCCATTAGTTGATAGCCGATTCGTTTTTCCAAAACGGCAATCAAAAGCGCGGTGCGGTTCTGGTCAAAACCCTGCGTCATTCTGCGCCCCGTGCCGTATTTTGAGCCGGAAACGAGCGCTTGCATTTCGACGAGCATCGGGCGCGTGCCTTCCATACAAACCGTGACGACCGAACCGGCAACGTTTTCGGGGCGTTCCTGCAAAAATATTTCCGAGGCATTTTTGACCGCAATCAAACCCGTTCCGGTCATCTCGAAAACGCCGATTTCGTTTGCCGCGCCGAAGCGGTTTTTCGTGGCGCGGATAATCCGGTGATTGTGATGCCGTTCGCCTTCAAAATAAAGAACCGTGTCAACGATGTGTTCGAGCGCTTTCGGACCGGCGATTGAGCCTTCTTTCGTGACGTGACCGATCAGAAAAACCGGGACGCCCGACGATTTGGCAAAGAGCATAAATTGTCCGGCGACTTCGCGCACCTGCGAAACCGAACCGGGCGCGGATTCGATTTTTTCCGAGAAAACCGTTTGAATCGAATCAACGATAATCGCGTCCGGCTTTAATTTATCAACTTCGACCAGAATATTTTCGAGATTCGTTTCCGGCAGCAAAAACAGATTTTCGCCGGAAATGCCGAAACGCTCGCCGCGCATTTTGATTTGCCGCTCGCTTTCTTCGCCCGAAACATAAAGCACTTTCGCGCCTTGTTGATTAAGGCGATTCGCCATATCGAGGACGAGCGAAGATTTGCCGATGCCGGGCGCGCCGCCGATTAAAACCAATGAACCGGGAACAATCCCGCCGCCGAGAACGCGGTCGAATTCGTCAATCCCGCTCGAAGTGCGCGCTTCGTCCTGCGATTCGATTTCGCCGTAAGCAATCGGTTTTGATTCTCGCGCAGCCGACCGAAAATTAACGGCGGCTTTTCCCGCAGGCTGCGCTGAGGCGCGAAACCTTTCTTCGACAAGCGAGTTCCATTCGCCGCAATCGGGACATTTGCCGATCCATTTTCGAGCTTGATGACCGCAGTTTTGACAAACATAAACGGTCGCCGGTGTTTTTGCCATACTTTAATTTTAGCTTAAATTTCATGACAGAAACACTCTTTCCAATTACGAATTACGAATTACGAATTACGAATTACGGAATTTTATCTTTTTAATTTATTCCACAATTGGTAATTCGTAATTCGTAATTCGTAATTGATTTTGCCTGCGTGACTGTTCGGTTAAAGCCGTGTTAATATTTTTGTTGCCACACCTTCTTGTCCTTGTGAAAAGTTGGAGTTTTATTGGACACATTTTTATAAAAACGCATTTATGAAGACAGACGTTATTATCATCCGCATTGGATTTGTAGTCCTTCTTATCATTGCGGGATTTTTGCTCAATCCTCTGGCGCACACGAAGTATTTCGGAGCGGGAGAAACCGAACGCCGGATGCTGTCCGGCATTGTTGCCGCCGTTATTGCCATAGCAGTTATTTTATTTGAAATGCGCGTGCGCCGCGCCGGTCTTAAAACTTTGATCGGAGCGGCGACGGGTTCGATTTTGGGAATTTTGGGAGCGTTTTTGATTGGTCTGCTGATTTCGATGCAAAAGGTCGAAGCCGTTCCAGCCGAGATGCAGACGTTTTTGACGATTTCGCTCGCGTTTTTTATGGGCTACGTCGGTTTGATGGTCGGCGCGGCGAAAGGCGAATATCTCGATTTAACGGCGCTCGGCGGTTTGCTTTCCGACAAAAACATCAAACGCGATTATAAGATTCTCGATACTTCCGTAATTATTGACGGTCGCATCGCAGACGTGGCGGAAACCGGATTTCTGGGCGGCACGATGATTATTCCGCAGTTTGTTTTGCGTGAATTGCAGCAAGTTGCCGATTCGCCCGATTCGTCGAAACGCCAGCGCGGGCGGCGCGGGCTTGATATGCTCCAGCGTCTGCAAAACAACTCGAAGCTCGATATTCAAATCGTCGAATCCGATTATCCGGCTGTCAAAGAAGTTGATTTGAAATTGATCGAACTCGGCAAAGAACTCGGCGACGCCGTAATTGTCACCAACGATTTTAATTTAAACAAAGTCGCGCAGCTTCGGGGCGTGCAGGTTTTAAACATCAACGAGCTTGCCAACGCTCTGAAACCGGTCGTTCTGCCGGGCGAAGCGATGAGAGTTTTCATCCTCAAAGAAGGCAAGGAATTTAATCAGGGCGTTGCGTATCTGGACGACGGAACGATGGTCGTCGTGGACAACGCGCGCAAATTAATCGGCAAAAACGCCGAGATTGCCGTGACCAGCGTTTTGCAGACGACAGCCGGAAAAATGATTTTCGGTCGTCTCTGGGAAGACCCCGATCCGGGAACGGGCTATATTGACCCGCGCAACATCCACGATTCGCGCGCCGCCAATATTCACGATTCGCGCACACCCGGATTTGCCGCACGCCGCCCCAACACGCAGCGCGATTTGCGACACACAAGCATCACGCCGATGCGCGTATCCGAAGAAGACATTGAGTAAAAGTGAGCAGTGAGCAGTGAGCAGTGAGCAGTAAAATGCTTTTCATCTGCTTACCGCTCACTGCTCACTGCTCACTTTTGGTGAACACAGCAATCATTGTTGCCGCCGGAAGCGGGAGACGTTTCAACGCGGAAAAACCGAAACAGTTTTTTGAATTAGCCGGAAAACCCGTCGTAGTTCACACTTTGCTGGCTTTTGAAAATTGCGCGTGCATTGATGAAATCGTTGTGGTTGTGCCTCAATTCGAAACAAATGACTTCACGCAAACAAAAGAGCAAATCACTTTCGGGAAACTGAAAGCTATTGTTGCCGGCGGAAACACCCGCGCGATTTCGGTCTTAAAAGGTCTCAAGGCAGTTTCCCCGGACACCGAAATCGTCGCCGTTCACGACGGTGCCCGCCCGCTCGTTACACCCGAAGAAATCACCCGAACAATTGAAAAAGCCCGTGAAACGGGAGCGGCAATTCTGGTCGCGCCCGTGACCGATACGATAAAAGAAATCAACGGCGATAAAATCATCGAAACAATCGAGCGCACGCGCCTGCGCCGCGCTTTAACCCCGCAATGTTTTCGCGTCGAAATTCTGCGCCGAGCCTTTGAAGAATTTACGGATTTAAATGAGATTGCAACTGATGAGAGCTTTCTGGTTGAAAAGCTGGGCATCGCGGTTTCAATCGTCGAAGGCAGCCCGCGAAACATTAAAATAACCGTGCCGGACGATTTGATTCTGGCTGATGCTCTACTAAAAAATCGTTCATAGTTCGTCGCTCGTTGCAGATTCAACGAACAACGAACAACGAACAACGAACAATGTTTAAAATTGGTTTTGGAAACGATATTCATCGGCTCGCACCTGATCGCCCGCTCATTTTGGGCGGCGTTGTTCTTGAATCGGATTTGGGCGCTGAAGGTCATTCGGATGCCGACGCTTTGCTGCACGCCGCGACGGACGCGATTTTGGGGGCGCTTGCGCTCGGGGACATCGGCTCGCATTTTTCCGACAAAGACCCGCGCTGGAAAAACGCAGACAGCCGCGTTTTTCTAATTGAAACCATTCGAATGATGCGAGAAAAAGGCTTTCGCGTCGTTAATCTCGATTCGACAATCAGTTTAGAAAAACCGAAGCTGCGTTCCTATATCGAGGCAATGCGCCGGAATCTGGCTGAAATTTTAGAAATTGAAATTGACTCGGTTTCGGTGAAAGCAAAAACCGGCGAGAGCGTTGATGCAATAGGTGAAAGACGCGCGGTAAAAGCGGAAGCCGTTGTTTTGCTGACATCATTCGACTAATTTCACAGAATGTCCCTGAGGACGTCTCCCCCAAAAGGCGGTTTCGCCTGTCGTTAATGCCGCAGTTATGCCCTTTTCGTTTCTGAGGTAACAATTTTAATGAATGCTGTTTCGCCGCATTTTGTAATGTTTTGAAGAAAATTGTCATATAAAAATGATAGTTAGTTCTCAATTGCAGTGCGTTAATAAATAGCACCAAAATCCTTGAAAAAATGGAGAAAAATATGATTAAAACTAAATGCCCGAAATCTATTCTTTCAGCAGTTATTTTTGGCTGTTTGCTGATGTGTTACAGTTCTCAAAACGCTTCCGCTCAGGGTAAGCCTAAGGACCCGCCACCAGAAAACCAGCAACTAAAAGAGTTGAAAGAGCAAAACGAAATTTTAGCTGAACAGAAGAAAGCTATAGAAGCCCAAAAAGCAATTGCTGAAGCCGAGAAGGGAATTGCTGAGGCAAATAAAGCTAAATTCAACGCCGAATTTCCAAAAACCTCCGCCACTCCCCTTGAAGGAAAAACCGAAATGGAGGGTGTAAAAATAGAAAGTGAAATGATGGCTTATCGCGCCCTCAAAAGTGCCGCACAAAAAATTGCTGCTGAGGTTACTGAAAAAACAACAAATAAGAAAGTTGCCATTCTCAACGACCAATGGTTGATGGGTATTAGGGATTATTGGGCGACTAAAAACAAGTTAAAATTAATGCGCGAAAGCTATATCAAGATTCTCGAGCTGCCTCAACCTTTGATAGCCAAAGTGCCTAGTTTCCGTGATACGGGAGTTATAGGCTCAATCTATAAAAAACCGGATAATACGTTGGCAGAGCTTAAAGTTGAAAAGTTTAATAAAAATACGAATAAGTCAAAGAAATCGAAGAGGGTGATAACTTTGGGTTTAGTGACGGATTTTCAAACATTCAACGAAAGTAATATGTTTGCATCAGAAGATGATAATTCAGGTGAGGCACAAGACCGAAACTCATTCGGAACAGCAGTAGGAGCTATAACCAGCACTTTCGGGATGACTGGCAGTTTGGTTGGTGCAGCTATTGATTTAATGGCACTAGCTCGAACCGACACGAAAATTACTGGCTTTACCTTTACACCACAGGAATCAGCTCTAGTTTCGGAAGTTTATAAAAAATTATCAGCGTCATCCCGATTTTATCCGGCAGAGTTTTCTCCGAATGTAAATCTTCAAAAACAATTTGCCATTGTTACTGAAATTCAAGGTGTCGGCGATTTGAAAGATAGAGCCGAGCAACTGATTATAAGTATTGACGAAACCGAGAAAATTTATCAGGAAGCAATTGCAACAA
>DASVTY010000010.1:0-3714 GCA_036387315.1 Pyrinomonadaceae bacterium | reverse complement strand
GTCGGATTCCAGCGCACTTTTTCGATAGCCGCGTAAAGCTGCCGTTTGTCGGACGTAAAGCTTTGCAGCGCGCCGACACCGCCGCCGGTGCGAATAATGGCGACCAGATCGCCCGGCTGCACCTGTTCGTCCACAAATCGCTTCAAAGCCGCACGCACATAAGCCGTGCTTTCAAACGACAAACCCAAATCGTCAACGACGAGCGCAATCGTCCGGCGCACTTGTTCGGGGCGCAGCCTGCCTGTCGGGACGGGCGGCGCGGCAACGGTCGGCGCGCCTTTCGCAGGTTTTTCGATTGCTTCCGTTTTTTCGGGCATTGCCGAAACAAACGAGAAATTCGTTATTTCCTGCTTGACGTTGTTTTCGTAAATTTCAAAATCGGCGGCGGTTAAATCCGTGACCGGCTTGCCGTCTTTGCCCGTTACAACAGCGTCAATTTGTATCAAGGTGGTCGTGATTTTGACAACATCGTCATCATCAGCCGGGGTCGGCGTCGGGGTCTGCGCCTCCGAGAACGTTGAAAAACACAGGAAAATGAGAGCGAGGAAGATTGTCGAATGAAATCTGTTCACAGTTTTACCTTTCCGGGAAAACACGAGTGATATTTCAAGATTCAATTTCAGGATTTCATAAAATCCTGAAATTGAATCTTCAGAAAATACTATTGACTTGCAATTTGGAAATCAATCCATTGCGACGCGTATTGGCGACTGCCTTTTTTCGTCGGGTCTTTGAGGAGAATTTGCAAAACGTAATTGTCCGGCGGCATATCTCTTCCGATTGTAAAAGCGCCGCCGACGGTGATTTCATCTGCGCCTGCCGCGCTTAAATTGAGCGGATTTTCCGCACTTGCGAAAATTTCGCGGTCACCGCGGAAAATCCGAAATTGCGAAACCAGGCTCACGCCGGTCTTTTTGGCGTTGTAAATCTTGACTCCAAATTTAACTTCGCTTCCGGCGAGAAAGCTGCGAACGGCAACGTCGCGCTGTGCTTTGGTTTGAATTACGTTGGCTTCATCCTGTTTTCCCGAACCGTCCAAAACAATCCCCGACAAAACAATCCCGCTTTTCTTCAAATTCGGAACTTCAATAAATTGAAACGCCGAGCCGATTTGTCCGCTCGTTTCATCACGCACGGCGACGCGCATTTGATATGCGCCCGGATTTTTGACCGGCACGCCGACGCTTAAAACCAAACCTTTTTCGAGGATTTCCCGCAAGCCTGCGTCTCGCGCTTTGATAGCTTGCGTCTGATTGATTTGTTCGACGATTGTTCCGTTGTCGCCGAAAACGACTGCCAGAATCTCGAACTTGGCTTTTTGCCAGCCGTCTGCGTCTTCGACAAATTGCAAACCGTCGCCTTTGAGGTGGAGCAGAGCGCGCATTAGGGCTTCCTTTTTCTCCTGTCCGGCATAAAGAGTCGTCAATTGCAAATCAATGTCACCGCCCGCAAACGGCGAGGTCAATGCGGCGAGAAGCTGTTCCTGGGGCGTCAGTTTTTTCGGATTAGCTTCCGAATCAGTAACGCCGAAAAACCCGCTGCGGTAACGAACTTTCAAGCCCGGACGCTTAACTCTGATTGTCAATTTGTTGAAACGCCGCTTCGCCGGATCAAATAATTCGTCGTCAGGCTGATAGGCGAGCAAATAATAACCTTTTTGATCTTTGAGCATCCGCTCGATGCCCTTCTGAATGCTGTTTTGATTAATGAATGCAGAACCGCCTGTCTTATCCGTTATATACTCCAATCCTTGTTGAGTTTGTCGAAGCTGGTTGTCTCTCTGTTCGAGAAAATCCTTAACCTGATCGTGAAATAAACCGTGCGTGTCATCATTAGCCGTCAATCCGGGCGCAACCAAACCGCGCGGATCAACCGAGTAAACAATTACCGAAGCGCGATTTGCCTGTTCTATCAAACGGTCGAGCGCGCCGAAAATTCGGGTGTTGGTTTCGCGCACTCCGGTTGAGTTTGTGCTCATAATCGCAAAGCCTTCGGAAAATAGCATCATCGCTTTGCGCCCGGGCAACACGCGCATTCCTTTCATAATGTAGCTCATTGCGCCGAGCGTGCCGACCGTGAAAGTGTCTTCTCGAAATTGTTCAACAGCGTCCGCTGCCCCACGCTCCTCTGATCTCCCTGCAACCCAATGAATGCCTGATTCAAGATTAAGCGGATCCTGAAAAAGTTGCTGTGGCTCCTCCGCTGCTGCGCCCTTTGCTTTGACAACACCGCTCAATTGGTCTTTGAGCGTCGGTTCGAGCGGACGGAAAGATGAAATGCCGATGCGACCGTTCATATTGAATTGTATTTTTTCGATTGCCGCGTAAAGCAGGCGTTTGTCGGAAGTAAATTGCTGCAAAGCGCCAATGCCGCTGCCCGTGCGAACAATGGCGACCAGATCGCCCGGCTGCATCTGTTTATCAACAAAATTTTTCAAAGCCGCACGCACGAAATTAATGCTGGCAAAAGACAAACCCAAGTCGTCAACCACGAGCGCAATCGTCCGCTGAACCTGTCCGGGTTTGAGAGTGTTTGGAACAACCGGAGCGGGCGGCTCGTCTTTGGCGACGTTTTTTGGCGCGGCTGCCGCAGGATTTTGAGACTGTATGTTTATAAAGGAAAAATTGGTGATCGGCTGTTTTTCGTTGTTCTCGAAAATCTCGAAATCGTCGGCGGTTAAATCGGTGACGACGTTTCCTTTGTCGTCGGTGACGGTCGCATCAATCTGAATCAGATTGGTCGTGATAACGACAACATCATCCTTTTTTTCCCGCGGCGGTGTCGGCGACGGCGTTTGAGCGAAAATTGAAATTGCGTTGAGCGCAAAGCACAAAAACAGAGCGAAGAAAAAGCGTTTCATAGTGTTTCCTTTGATGAACCCGTTGTTGACCGAATATTTGTAATAATAACAAGTTAAATGAACTTTACAGCCCTAAAATTACGCCTAATCATCGCTCTCGTCAACGCCAAAATAACGCATCCACGCCGACAATTCATCCGGTTTGACGGTTTCCGCTTTTTTGGAATCATCCGAAACAGCGCCAAAGGCGCTCATTTGTTCGCGGAAACGGCGACATCCGTGAACCGGAGCGCCGCATTTTCTGACGTAAGATGCAAGCTGGCGGTCGTCGGTGACGACAATCAGCGTTCGCCTCTCTTTTGCCGCCTCGACAATTCCCTTAATTCGTTCGTCGGCGTTTGAGCCGCGCGCGTTGTAAAATATTTTGACGCTTTTATAAGACGAGCCGTCGGGGAAATTGTTTTCCGGCGCGCCGTCAAAGACCACCGAAACTTTATTTTTTTTCGCCGCTGCAAACCGCGCCAATTCATCGAGCAAACTTTTACGATTCTGCCCGCCACCCATCAAGTTGTTTCCGTCAATCAAGTAAGACACTTAAATCAATTACGAATTGCGAATTTCAAATTACGAATTTAGGAATTTTATCTTTTAAAAATTAAAAATTCTAGTCAATAATTCGTAATTCGCAATTCCGTAATTCGTAATTGATTGCGCTTTTTGTCAAGATAGAATTAGATTGTAAGAAAAAGATCAAATTGGCGCGCGGCGCTTTTTTTATGGAAAACATCCGAAAATTCGCTCGGTATTTTCGACCTTATAAATTTAATCTCGTCGTCGGCATTTTGTGCATTCTGGCGACGATGGTTTTCAGTCTGCTGACGCCGTTTCTGGTCGGGCTGGCGATTGACGATTTG
>DASVTY010000009.1:0-5208 GCA_036387315.1 Pyrinomonadaceae bacterium | reverse complement strand
TTCGGATTCTAGACGCTTGAAAGTTGATTCATTATCTTTCCTATCAACCGCAATTACGTCTTCCGGTTCAAAATTATCAACCAAATCAACCGATTGCGTCGAAACGATAATCTGACTGCCTTTAGCAGCAGCCGTTTTCATCATTGCCGCTATTTTATTAATCGCAAATGGATGCAAACCTAATTCCGGCTCATCAATAATAATCGTCTTAGGCAAATCGGGTTGTAAAAGCAAAGTTGTTAAAGCAATAAACCGCAAAGTCCCATCCGAAAAATAATGCCCATCTCTGAAAGAGTCAAAGCCTTTTTCTTTCCACTCAATTTGTATTTCTTTTTCGTTCAGCCGTCTTGGAGCTAACTCAAAATGATCGAAAAATGATGCGACGGAACGAATTTGTTGTTCTATTCCTTTTAAAATCTGCGGATATTTTTCTTGTATGTAATAAAGATAGGCTGCCAAATTCGAGCCGTTTTCATTTAAAAAACGGTTATCTTCGACATCTGCAAACTTTTTCATTGATGAGTCTTTACTCGTATCTTGAAAATGATAGACGATGCCATTGAAATGCTCTCTTTGTGTCTCAATAGAACTAAAGATTGGGTCTAAATGATGCTCATTATCTTTAATTCCTAAACTATTAAATATATTGTTTTCACTAATAAAACCAAAATTACTGTTTTCTTGCGGGACAATTCTAAAGCTAATTTTATAAAACCCGCCAAAACGCGCTTCTCCCATCATATAAGGACTTGTTTTTCTGCCAAAATATAAAAGAGAATCAATATTATTGTTGTATTCCGAAAATTTACTTCCTACTGTGGAATAAATCAGCTTAAAAAAAGATAAGAAATTGCTTTTGCCAGCGCCATTTGCGCCTATCAAAATGTTAAGCGGTTTTAAATCGAGTTCGAGGCGGCGAATTGATTTGAAGTTTTCGATGATAATGCGCTCAATCATTTGAATTTAGATTTATGGAATTATATTAAATCTTTGTTTTCTTTTCGCATTTTAACCGATAAATCTGTGTGGTCAACCAAAAAGCAAAAATGAGAGAAATTATTAAGTTAATTAATAAGAAATACTTTGCAGGCGAGAATTTTCGAGGACGATCTACAGCAACCGCTAACAACAAAAAACTATTTTACAAAATCAACCTACTGTTGCCACTTCCAGCTTTCCATATTCAAACTGGCGATTTCGGCATAGCGAGTTGTAATTCGCGCAACATAATTTTCCGTTTCTCGATAAGGCGGAATCTGTCTACCGTATTTAATTACCGCGCCTTCGCCCGCATTGTAAGCGGCAAGCGCGAGCCGGATGTCTCCGTCAAATTTATTCAGCAGCCAGCGCATATATTTGACGCCGACTTCGATATTTTGCTGCGGGTCGTAGATATTTTTGGCTCCGAAACGAATCGCCGTTGCGGGAATCAACTGCATCAATCCGCGAGCGCCTTTGTAGGAAATCGCACGTTGCTTAAATTTTGATTCCTGATTCATTTGGGCGTAAATAAGCAATGGGTCAATGTTGTATCTGAGACAGGAATCAACGATAAAACCGTCAATTATTATGTCGCCGGTCGAAAAAGCGCCGAGCGATTTTCCTTCCGACATTCTTAAAACTGGCGATGATGAGTTTGTCTGTTCGGGTTCAATCTGCGGAGTTATTAAGTTTCCGTTTTGAATTTCGTCTTCGAGCAAATCGGGAGTTATGATGCCGGTTTTTATATTATTGTAATTAACGATTTGCTGGTTGGTTTGGGCGGATGCGGAAACTGCGAAAACGAGGGGCAGAAGCAATAAAAGACAGATTTTTCTCATCAATAATAAGATTCCTTTATGAAAATACAGCGGAGCCGAAATGTATGCTGGTCTGGCTCGCACCGAGAGTTAATTTGTTAATTGGAAATTTGAAACCGCTGCTTTAAAACTTACAGAAAGTCTTAAAGTAAAAAGAGATTAGAAATCGGTATAATTAGTAGAATTTCCGGCAGTTTTAAACTACCCAAAAAAGTTAATTTCGTTACAGGATTTATCTCAATCGAGGCTTCTGAAATTGTTCGGACTTTTGTAAGAGTGTAAAACTCAATAAAAAGTTGCTATATAATTTTCGTCTGGACATTTTTGTTAACTTTCGGCGTCTGCCCGGCTAATAAATTAAGCCTTCAATCCGGCTCGTCTCTTGACAATTTTTATGAAAATCTTAACGCTCTAAAAAGGATTTGTTTTGCTCAACCATCTTCCAATCGGCATTTTTGATTCGGGCGTCGGCGGTTTGACCGTTTACCGCGCTTTGCACGAGCGTCTGCCGAATGAGCGTTTTGTTTATTTGGGCGATACTGCGCGAGTTCCTTACGGCACAAAATCGCTCGCTACAATCGAGCGATATGCGATTGAAAATTCGCGTTTTCTCGCCGCACGCGGAGTCAAATTACTTGTCGTCGCCTGCAACACGGCTTCGGCGCTGGCGCTTCCGGCGATTCAAAAAGCGATAAAAATTGACGTTATCGGGATGATTGAACCCGGCGCGCGAAAAGCTGTGGAAACCGGCGCAAAACGAATCGGCGTGATTGCCACCGAAGCGACAATCGGAAGCAATGCTTACGCCAAAGCAATTAAAAATTTTAATCAACAAACGGAAGTCGTTGAAACCGCTTGTCCGCTGTTCGTTCCACTAGCCGAAGAAAGCTGGGCGGACGAACCGGAAACAGCTTCGATTGCGGCAAAATATTTATCGAAAATCAAAGAAGCAAATGTCGGGGCGCTGGTTTTAGGCTGCACGCATTATCCGATTTTGCGCGATGTGATTCAGGAAACCGTCGGCGCGTCGGTAAAACTGATTGATTCGGGCGAAGCGGCGGCGGAAACCGTTGATAATTTGCTCAAAAATAAAAATTTGGCTAATCTGACGGCTGCACAAATTTCACGCCAGCGAAGTTTGTGTGATGATTTAGACCATTTTTTTGTGACCGACGCGGCGGAACGCTTTGCGCGCGTCGCCGAAAGATTTTTGGGCAGTCAGCCCGCGAGACTTGAAGCCGTGGAATTATGGGGGAACGATGAGCTTCGCACGAATTGACGGACGCAATATTGACCAACTGCGCCCGACGAAAATCACGCCGAATTTTTTGCCGCAAGCCGAAGGCTCGGCTTTAATCGAAGTCGGCAACACCAAAGTTATCTGCACCGCATCGGTCGAAGACCGCGTGCCGCCGTTTCTTCGCAATCAAGGCAAAGGCTGGGTGACGGCGGAATATTCGATGCTCCCGCGCGCCACTTCGACGCGCACGCAGCGCGAAACCGGAAATCGCGGCGTTTCGGGCAGAACGCAGGAAATTCAACGGCTTATCGGGCGCAGCTTGCGCGCAGTCGTTGATATGTCCGTGATGGGCGAGCGGACAATCACGCTCGACTGCGACGTAATCCAAGCCGACGGAGGAACGCGCACGGCTTCAATTACCGGCGCTTACGTCGCGCTTCTGCTGGCGTGTCAAAAATTGCAGAGAAACGGAGTTTTAAAACGAAATCCGATTGTTCAGGAAGTCGCCGCGGTCAGCGTCGGCATCGTCGAAAACACCGCGCTGCTCGATTTATGTTACGTCGAAGATTCGGGCGCGGAAGTTGATATGAACATTGTCTGCACCGGCAGCGGTAAATTTATCGAAGTGCAGGGCACGGCTGAAAAACAGGCTTTTTCACGCGAGCAAATGAACGAAATGATGCAGCTTGCCGAAAAAGGCATTCAGCAACTGATGATGTTTCAGCGTTACGCTATCCGGTAAAACAGACTGCTCTTGGCAATATTTTCGGCTGTGGATTTTGAGATTATCAGCGAAACTACCGATGTTGAAACGATTGCCGCCGGAAATGGGATTCGCGACCGCGCGAGATTGTGGAAAATGTATGGCAAAGGCAGATGGCGCAAATTGAAAGGCGTTGCTTCCGTCCGGCTTGCTAGTGGTAAAATCAGATTAGCCGAAATTCATTGGTACGAAGCTCACGGCATCGGCAAGCGGGAATTTAAATTGAAGCTGCCGTTTTTAGATTGAAAATGAAATCCGAAGAAACAAAACAATTTGCGGTTTGCTTAAATAATAACGATTATCCGGCATCGCTCGAAGTCGGCAAGCTTTACCGCGTAATTGAGGACAAACAAGCCGCAGCCGAAGGTTATTTGCGCGTCGTGGACGAATCGGGCGAAGATTACGCATTTGCGGCAAACCGCTTTTATTTGGTGAAACTGCCAGCCGCCGTCAAAAAAGCGTTATTAGCAAAATGAACGAAATGATGCTGCTCGCCGAAAAAGGCATTAGCAATTAATGATGTTCCAGCGTTACGCAATCAGATAGCTTTATCTGTTGTTTCTTATTGCGCGAATCGTTTGAAGAAAAGCGTTGATTTCCGGTCCGTCATCAGCCGGAGGCAAATCAAAAGAACGTCCTAAATGAATGACTCTTGTTCCGTTCGCGGGTATTTCATAAATACCTTGCGAACCGCGCAGCGGCGTGAACAAATCATCATTAGGATTTTTCGCTTTTAAAAACAATGCGTAGATTTTGCCGGGCGTCATTTTTCTCACGCGCGGCGTCCTGAACTCGTGCAGAGTTCCGTCGGCTTCTTTAATCAATCCGCCGGGCATACTGACTTTAATCGTTGCGTTCGGCTGCAAATCGCCTTTAATCGCTTCCTGAATTTGCACGTCGTAATCGGTTGTCACCTGCTGACCGTTTGCCGATTGTTTGGTCACACCGCGAATCGGCTTGCCGATGACGATTGCTTTGCTTTCTCTGCCTAAAACCTCAAGGCTGACTTTTTCGCGCCATTCCGGTTCATCCAAAAGCGTGACTTTCGGATATATTCTCGTTCCGCGCGGTGTATTCGTCTGCGCGGGCTGAGCGACGGTTTGAGCCTGCATCGGTTGCCGTCTGGAAAAATAAAATCCGGACGCCGCAGTAATCGTTAAAGCCGCCGCGAGAGCAATAAATGCTCGATTTCTTTTTTGCCGTTCAGTCATTTTTGCAGTCTCCTTATCTTCACTCACACCCAGCTTGGTCCGCAGGAAATGCCGATGAACTCCCAAGTCTCCGACATAAAAGTCCAGGTCTTTCCACCGTCGTGCGAAATCCAAGTAGTCGTAACCAGAAAATCGGCGTTACAGTATTGTCCGTAGTTTGTAATGTAGCCGCCGCCGGGCGGAGGACATCCGAGA
>DASVTY010000008.1:0-8080 GCA_036387315.1 Pyrinomonadaceae bacterium | reverse complement strand
CGATTCGGGATGATGTCGGCTTCGTTGATAATGCGGGCGGTCGTCATACCCAAAGGCTTGAAAACTCGCTCCTGCAAAAAGTCTCCGTAAAATTTGCCGGAAACTTTGTTGATTAAAATGCCGAGCGTCACGAATCCCAGATTGCTGTAAGCCCATTTTTCACCGGGCTGAAACGTGAGAGGCGCAAGTTTGATTTTTTTGTAAAGCTCGTCCTCGGTGTAATCGGCGCGCAAATCAAAATCTCTCGGATAATCGCCCATTCCCGAAGTGTGCGTTAAGAGATGACGGATGGTGATATTTTTCCAGGTTTCCGGCGCGTCTGCGAAATATTTGCCGATTTTATCTTCGAGATTTATTTTGCCTTCCTCGACCAGCATCATCACAGCCGCAGCGGTAAACTGTTTGCCGATTGAACCCGATTGAAAAACGGTTTCGGGTTTGACCGGAACTTGATGCTCGACATTCGCAAATCCGTAGCCTTTGGCGTAAACAATCTGCCCGTCTTTGATGACCGCGAGCGAGACGCCCGGAATCTTTTGTTTCTGCATCTCGGCGCGAATAAACTCGTCAACTTTGGTGACGGTCGCGTCTTGCGCGAAGCCTGAGACTGAACACAAAACAAACAAAATCAGGACAAATATTTTTTTCATCATTCTAAGTTCCAATGTGAATCAAGAGTAGAAATCAGGCAATTAAACGCAATGATTATAGGTTAAGTTCAGGTGAAATAGGAAACTCAGTTCTTGTAGGTCTTTGTTTCCGGCACTGACGATTTTCTACTCTTGATTCACATTATTGTGTAAAGGAACTTAATTGATGTCCTTGCCTGCTTTCAGCTTTTCGATCATCGCCTGAACCGCTTGTTTGTTGGTTTCATTCGGCGCTAACGGCAGAGCCTTGTTGGCGAATTCAAGGGCTTTTGCGTATTCGCCGTTGGCGGATAATCCTCTCGCCATACCGACCAACGCTGCAAACTGATTTGGATTTTTATCGTAATTAAACTGAAAAATCTCCAATGCAGCTTTCGGGTTTTTCGCAGCTAAAAGTTGTCTGCCTAATTGCTGAAGTTGTCCGACGTTGCCGAATGGCAACGCGCTTTTGATAACTGCCGCCGCCTCGTCGGATCTGCCGAGTTTATCGAGGATTCCCGCTTTGGTCGAAAGCGCAGGAAATGAAGTCGGATCGCCCGGAAAATTAGGAGCTGTCGCCTTCGTTGCCCATTCTAGTCCTTTTTCCAGTTGATAATTATTCTGCAAAGTCCAGCTCGCGGCGAGGTTTAACGACTGCGATGTAAAGCTGCGCGGATTTTGCGATTCGGCGACGAAAGCATCGAATTGCTGCTTCAAATAATCAACTTCAACCTTGAAAGGAATTGATAATTTTTCCCACGAAAGAGCGATCACCGCTGAATTCGGCGTTGAATCTGAAAACTCGTATTTCAGAAACTCGACGCTTTTTTCGATTGGCTGAGGTTTAACTTTGACGCGAAGAGCATCTTCTTTTTCGTCGTAAAAAAACGAACCCCAGCCGTCAGTTCTTTTGGAAAAAATAACAATGCTCTCCGTCGGATCATACGCGATAAATAACCCGTATTTCCCTTTCGGCAGAATTTGACCTTCGATTTTTACATCGTTATCAAATTCTATGACGGTATTTTCGTTTGCGCCCGCACGCCAGGGCGCAGGTTTGCCGTTTCCGAATCCCTGATCAACGAAGCCTTTGTGGACGGTTGCGCCCCAAATTTTCCCTTCGCGCCCCTTTACTGCGGGACGATGATAAGTAATTGTGACCTGCGTCAAACCGACTTGTTCGGAGATGACGGCTTTTTTCGTGTAGCCGTTCGGAACCGCCGAGTTATACGGCACTTGTGCGTACATGGGAACGGCAAACAAAGTGATTGCCAGTAAAAATAAATAATTTTTCATACTTTTGAACGTCCTTGTTTTTCAAATTCAATTAAAATGCGTCTGCCGCACCGAGGCTAACGCTTCGCAAAAATTATTAACGAGTAGCGGCGGTGACGTAACGCGAAACACAGGCAACCTAACTTACGAAGAAACGCCGCTGTTTCGCGCTCGTGTCCAATAACTTATTCAAGTGCGGCTTTCATAACAATTTTATAAATCGTTTAGGCTGTTCAGAATAACCGGCACGAACATAAAATCTATGCGCCGCTCCGCGTGCTGCGCCGCTCGTCACCTCAACGCGCCCGCAACCCCAATTGCGGAAAACCGATTCTGCCGCCTGGATGAGACGCGCGCCGACGCCGCGACTGCGATATGTTTCGGAAATGACTAATGACACGATGCGTCCGTCCGGCGGGCGGTGTAGAAAGCGTGTGCGGTGCAAGAGTGCCATTCCGATAACCTTTGAATTGTAAACGGCGACGAGACAACAATCGCCCGCGCCGATTAAATCGGCTAACCGCTCGCGCACGAGTGAAATTTCAGTTGGATAGTCAAATCCGCGTTCGGCAACAAGCAAAGCGAGCGCGTTTGCGTCCGACTCGTCCGCCTGCCGAATGTATATTTCTTCTTTAGCGAAATTTGATGTCTGCCTCATATCTGCCCCACTCGAATAATCTATCGTTAAGCACCCGAAGGCGGAGATAACGTGGGGCGAAACCGCTACCACGTAAACTAAGGGATAACGGACAAGCTAAATAAGAAAGTCGCTGTGCGCGCCTTCCGCGTCCATTGAATCGTTCGATGCGCCGTTGATTCTACCTCACGGTTATCTCTATTCGACTGAAAGCTTTTCATCGTAGCCGCTCGCTTTGAGAAAGTGGTTAAAATCTCTGATGTATATGTCCGTCCAACGGCAATTTCATCTCGTTCCGATTGTTTATCAACCTTTCTCCAAATCATCTGGTATTGCTTTCGACGCATTTACTGTCGGCTTAACCATTTCACCCAAGCGGCATCTAATTGAGCTATATCGGCGGGCGCTTTGCGCGCCGTTTTCAGGACGCTTTCCATACTTTCGCCGCGCGCAAGGCTTTCGCCGATTCGACCGACGAAGCGATCGCCTTCGGTCTCGGCGAGATATTTGAGCAGCGTCATACTTTGTTCATAAAAGAGTTTTTGGGCTTTCGTGGTTTCCACCCTGATGGTACGCGGCAAGTCCGAGGCGGCTGCGCCCGGCGTTTGACCGCTTGAGATGATCTGACCGCCGGATGCCGGATGCGGCATCGTCAGCAGAGTCGCTAGCGGAGAACCGTCCTTCAAATTTTCTTTCATCCGCAAACGGCGCTGCTTTAAGTCCTCCGGGAATTCAGCCAGCGTTGCCAGCCCCTCCCTGAACCAAGCCGGGATTGCATCATTTTTTAATCCGGCTCGCATCAGCGTGTGCATCGCTTCGTGCGCGATGATTGTTTTACTGATCGGAAAGATTTTGTTTTGTTGAATGTCTTGAATTTTCGCCATCACCCAGGCATCCGGCTGGCTCGGCAGTGGTTTGTTGAATTTAAGATCGGTTTCGCGCCCTTTGCGCCTTACGCGCAGCGTCACCCCGCTACCGACGGCAACCTCTTCTATTTCGCGCGTGAAATCTTCGATTTTGGCGACCGTCCGGTTATTGACGGCGAGAAAAACGTCTCCTTCTTGCAATATAATTCCGGCAGATGGCTCATCGTTGATAACCCCCAGAACTTGCGGGCGGCTTTCGCCGGGCACTTCCGCGACAAGTATGCCCAGCTCTAAGATAATGTCGATTTTCGCCGGCGTGCTCAATGCTTTCCACTTGAGTAGCTTAATTCCGCGCTCATCAAATTTAGATTGGGCGTAAGCGCCTGCTTGATCGGGCGTGTCATAAAGAACTAAGGCTATTTTCGGTGCGTCCTTGCCGAAATATTTTCGATAAACGCGGCGCGCGTGAACGATGGCTTCCGAAGCGCGTTCCAAATCTGCCGGGCGCGGCGCGTAAATTTCAAATTCTTTGTTGACGACCGAAAACAGTTTGTCCGATTTAGGAAGCAGCTTGCCGAAACCAGCCATTGAAAAAGCCGGAAGTAAAACCAATAATGTCAAAATTAAATATGTAATTCGTTTCATAAAATTATTTCCTCGCTAATAAGCTGTACCTAATGATCTGATGGAACGAAGCTATTTACTGCGCCGTCCGCGTCCATTGATTGTTCAATATGCCGCTGATTCTACGCCGCTGATTCTGCGTCGCAGTTATCTCTATTCGACTGAAAACTTTTCATCGTAGCCACTCGCTTTGAGAAAGGCGTTAAAATCCTTGATGTCGAGAATGTCTTTGATTGCCTGTTTTTTATCCTTTGCCCGGTTGTAATACGATTCGACTATTTTATAGCCGACGTAATAACCCAGATCGGCGGGTTTATCTTTTACCTTGTCGCTTTGATAAAGCCAGTTGCTCTTGTCCATTCCGTTCATCTCTTTTTTGAA
Organism: Pyrinomonadaceae bacterium; assembly: GCA_036387315.1. Classification (GTDB taxonomy): domain Bacteria; phylum Acidobacteriota; class Blastocatellia; order Pyrinomonadales; family Pyrinomonadaceae; genus JALZCH01. The sequence goes on along the minus strand of DASVTY010000008.1, from coordinate 3,668 downwards.
TTCGAGCCACAGATGCTTTTCGCGCGCGTTGCCGTATTCGTGCAGTTGCGGCTGGATGTTGCCGCCCGCAATCAATTCGCCGACGAAGTCCGCGCCCCCTTCGTGCAAGGATCTGCCGAGCAAATTCAAGTCGTCGAACAGCCCGAATCTTTGCTGGTAATGAATGAGTTCGTGCGCGACGATAAACGGAAGTCGTTCGATTCCGTCCACGGACGCCTTTTTCGAAACGCTCAGTTCGGCGAGCGAAGCATCGTCGGTTTTGCCGAACTTCTCGACGCCGATGAGCAAGCCTTTGAAAGTCGCCTTTCCGCTTGCACCCATTCTGCCGATGACGAAATAGACGTTCGGGAAAACAGCGTCGGCGTAAATTTCTTTGAGTTTCTTAAAGCTCGCCAACATCTGCGGTTTGTAGTTTTCGACTTTCGCCGATTGCGCGCGCAACCCGGCGTAATATTTCGGCGCGGCGTCAATCGCCGTCACCAAATTGCAGGAGTTACCGATATTGATGCGAAGAAAATCCTGCAAGCCAACGCTGCCTTTCTTGAAATATTCGTCGCGGTAAATTACCAAATTGTTTTCCGGCTTCGCCATATCGTAGGCTCGCCAAAAAAGCGCGATGTCGGACGTTACTATTTGTGCTTTTTCCGGGTCCTGATTGAACTTCAGTTCGGCAGGCTTATTATCTTGTCCCGAGATTATGTTTACCGAAAAAAACATCACTAGAATCAATAAAAATACTTGCTTCATAAAAGTTTTACCTTTGATTCGTTTCTATTGCTTTTTGCTTTAAATCAAGCGCTTTCGTTGCTAAACATCAACTTTTAAGAAAACGCGAAGCGTCTTTCGATTTAAATTACCGCGTTGATGTTTTCACTTCATATTTATCGAAATGTGCGACAGCGAAGTTTTTATATGTATCACCCGAAGTTAGATACAGCCTGTATTTGAGATAATCAATTGTGACCGGGCTGAATTTCTCAAGAAAGTTGTTGCTGATAAAGCCGACGGCATCAGGTCTGGCGAAGTAGCCGAGCTTAGGTTGAACGATAATAAAGGGCGAGGAGACGGTTATCATATTTACAGAGAACGTTTTAATCTGGGCTACGGGCAACTTAACCGCGCCTCCGACGCCGCTCCCTCCGAAGTAACGCTCCGGCTTCAACTCCGGGTCTAAGGCGGTTAGCCTTCTCCACACTTCCTCTGTCACGTTAAGATATACGTCGGAAGTCTCGAACAAGCTCGCGCCGGTGTCTAGCCTGAAGTCGGCAACCACGCCGCCGTTAAGGTTGGCTCTTAAGCGCGGTATGCCGTTATCGAGAGTAATAGGTATGGGAACAGCCGACGTTCCGCTCGCCGGATTTCCTGCGCCTTTAGGGTAAAACCTTAGCGTGCAATTTAGGAAATCAACTTGCACCAGGAAAGACCGCAAGAAGTCATAACCAAGTATCCCGGCTACTTGCTTACTTTGGGGGGCTGGGACACCGCTCAGGTCATACGCCGGGACGGTCAAATTCTTTGCCCGTGCCTTACCAAAAGATAGGCTCTTGACCAGCACCTTCTTCACGTCAATTATGCCTGCTGTGCCTTCAACTTTATCTGCTCCTCTTAGAGGGAGTTTCAACCTCTCCGCCATTTTCAAGTCAATCGCCGAGGTACTTGCTCCCGTATCCAATAAGAATAATAAGCCGCTATGGTTATTAACGCGCATTTCTATGAAGATGAGTCGCTGGTAATAAATGAACGCTGACTTAGCATTTGGCTTTTCTTTCGGGAAAATGTCAGGGGCGGCAAATTGAAAAAGAAGAAGCGCGGCAAAAGAGCGGGCAATAAGAGTTCCGGTCATGGCAATCATTCTCCAAAGATTTGTATGCTCTTTCATTGACGAAAAATCATCGAACGTGTTTTCGTGAAGACGCATAACGTCTGAGATTACGTGGGGCGAAACCGCCACCACGCAAGTTTAAGTTTACGAACAAGCTAAATAACAAAGTTGCTGCCCGCGCCCTCACGTCCATTGAATTGTTAGATTTCTCCGTTATAAAGAGAAGTTTGTTTGTCGTCATTAACAGTTGTATTTTAACTTTATATAGAGACTCACTTCTTACCTTTCAGATATTTCAAAGGACTTTCAACCGTATAAAAATCCGACTCTTTCGCCAGTTGATTGAGAAGTTTATTGTGTCCCGCGCCGTAAACGACGAGGATTCGGTCATCCATTGAATCGGTGAGTCTGATGATGTTGGTGAGAATCACCATATTTCTGCGATACCACCACGAAAAATAACCTGCTCCCACGTATTCTTTACCACGTCCGATTCGCATAATGTCGAAATAAACTTTGTGGTCTTTTTCCATTCGTTCCGGCTGGTTGATAAAAATCAGTTGGTCGGTAATCGGCAACGGGAGGATTTTTGCGGCTTCCGCATCTACTTCTTGTTTCAGCTTTTGATTAATACCTTTGAGAAAACTGTCTAACTCGGCGTCCCTGGGAGCATACTTTATATAATTGACGGAAGGATCGTCCCAGAAATCACTCCAATCAACACAGTAAACCTTTTTAAGCCCTGTCTCTTTTGCCAAGCGAAAACCTATCTGATCATTTTCGTTTTTTGAGAGCTGATAATTTCCTGCCAGATATTTACCGTAATTTTCCTGCGTTTTGGCATCTGCTTCCGGGTGGTCGCATTCCAGAACTATCTTGGTCGGTTTGAAAATTTTCAGCTTTTTGACAAGTTCAGCCATCTCCTTTTGTCGTTCGGGAGTGCTAATATCGGCGACTTTGGGATTTACTACATTATTACCGGGAGTTCCCATATGATAAGTTCCCAGAATAACGAGCGTCGGTTTCGTCTTGGCATCCTGGTCAACAATACCGATTTGAGCTTTCACGGAAAGCGTCAAAAGAAAACAAAAAATGAACAGAAAAAAAGTTGAGCGCATTTTGAAAATCAATCCTTCTAAATTGTAAATATCATTAGTAATAAAACACTGTAGAAGTTATTTTTATGACGCAAATATTGGGTTGAGACGAACAAAACGAATAATTTATGCAACCACTCTCGAATATTTGTGCAAAGTTTTGAAATTCGTAATTGATTAAAAGACCGCCGCTTTTGCAGGCAAGCGGTCTTTTGTTGAAATCAAACGAATCCGGATTTTAGAATTCGGCGTTTTATCTAAAATTCCGGAACAACCTCGCTACTAACAGGCAGTTCATCTAGCTGTTCTGAAGGGCTTTGGTCGCCTTGTATCCCCCATCGAATGGTGCGTGACGTTTGCGTCGAGCTTTGAAAGATATGCCAGAAAATAGCTCCGCCGGTTGTTTGCCGTTCCGTTGTCTGCGCAAGTGCCGTATAACGCGGCGGTTCCGAACGGATACACGAAAAAAGCGATGGTTTCCGAGCAAGTCGGTTTGACGCAAGTCACAATTACTTATCATCGTCCCGCAGTAAAGGGACGCGAAGGCAAAGTCTGGGGCGGGCTCGTTCACAAGGGTTTTGTTGACCAAGGATTCGGAAATGGGAAACTTGCACCCTGGCGGGCGGGCTCGAACGAAAATACCGTCATCGAATTTGATAACGACGTAAAAATCGAAGGACAAACTCTGGCGAAAGGGAAATACGGTTTTTTTATCGCGTATGATCCGGCGGAGAGCATTGTTATTTTTT
>DASVTY010000007.1:0-14508 GCA_036387315.1 Pyrinomonadaceae bacterium | reverse complement strand
AATTTCCGGTGTTCCGGTCGTTGATTCAGAAGGGCATCTCGTCGGAATCATCACCAACCGCGATTTGCGTTTTGAAACCCGTTTTGAAATTCCGGTTTCCGAAGTAATGACCCCGCAGCCGCTCGTGACGGTTCCGGTCGGGACGACTCTCGAAGAAGCAAAAGCGGTTTTACAGCGCCATCGCATTGAAAAGCTGCTCGTTGTTGACAGCGAAAAACATCTCAAAGGCTTAATCACCGTCAAGGATATTCAAAAAGCGATTCGTTATCCGCTCGCGGCAAAAGATGAACTGGGCAGATTGCGCGTCGCGGCGGCAATCGGCGCTACCGGAGATTTCCGCGAACGCGCCGCAGAACTCGTTAAATCGCGCGTTGACTGTATCGTCATTGACACAGCGCACGGACATTCGTCGCGCGTTCTGGAAGCCATTAAAACAATCAAACGCGATTTTCCCGAAATGCAGCTCGTTGCCGGAAATGTCGGGACTTTTGAAGGAACACTAGCGCTGATTGAAGCCGGAGTTGACGCGGTCAAAGTCGGAATCGGTCCCGGTTCGATTTGCACCACGCGGGTTGTCACAGGCGCGGGCGTTCCGCAGATTACGGCAGTTACGGAATGTGTTCGCGCGGCGAAAAGCAGCGGAGTTCCGATAATTGCCGACGGCGGAATTAAATATTCAGGCGATTTCGTCAAAGCCATTGCGTCGGGCGCAGATTCGGTGATGATCGGCTCGCTCTTTGCGGGCGTTGAAGAATCGCCCGGCGAGACGATTTTGTATCAGGGCAGAACTTTTAAATCGTATCGCGGAATGGGTTCAATCGGCGCGATGCGAAAAGGCTCGAAAGACCGTTACGGGCAGGAAGGCACGATTTCCGAACAAAAGCTCGTCCCGGAAGGAATCGAAGGTCGCGTGCCGTACAAAGGAACGCTCGCCGATATGGTCACGCAGCTCGTCGGCGGCTTGCGTTCGGGAATGGGTTATACGGGCTGCCGCAGCATCAGAGAATTACGAGAAAACGCGAAATTCGTTCGCATCACATCGGCAGGCTTGCGCGAGTCGCACGTTCACGACGTGATTATCACGAAAGAAGCGCCGAATTATCGTATAGAGTAAGACAGAGCGGCTGTAAAATTTAGCACGTAAGTACAAAACTTTAGATTTATTTAACATCAAATCGGAGTTGGGACAATCTCCTCAATCCGATTTATTGAATAAGAAGGAAATCAAGCAGATATGCGTTTTAAAAACTTTCGTTTCGGAGCGGCGGCTTTGTCTCTGCTGCTCGTTTTGTCGCAATTTACGCCATTCGTCCTCGCCGACGAAGGGATGTTTATGACCGACAAAATCACGACTTTAAATCTTCCGAAAAGGGGTTTAAAAATTAAACCCGAAGACATTTATAACCCGAACGGCGGCGGTTTATCCGAAGCCGTCATCCGGCTTTCAATCGGTTGCACCGGCGAGTTTGTTTCGCCCGACGGGTTGATTTTAACCAATCATCACTGCGGTTACGACGCGCTCGTCGCGGCTTCGACGCCGCAGGCAAATTACGGCGAAGTCGGTTACAAAGCCGACAGCCGGGCGCAGGAATTGCCCGCCAAAGGCTACGGCGTTACGCTCACTTTGAGATCGCAGGACGTAACCAATGAAGTGACCAACGGAATTACAGCCGCTTACGGCACGCCGGAACGAGCCGCTGCGGTTCGCGCGCGGATTCAGGAATTGGAAAAAGCCGATCAGGCGACAGCCGGAAAAGATGTCGTAGTTCGTATTCAAGCTATGAACGACGGCGCGTTTTATTACAAATTTCATTATTTGACGGTCAAAGACATTCGCATCGCCTACGCGCCGCCCAAATCTATCGGCTTTTTCGGCGGCGACCCGGACAATTTTGAATGGACGCGGCACGCCGGAGATTTCACGTTTATGCGCGCTTACGTCGCGCCGGACGGTTCTGCCGCCGAATATTCGACCGCTAATGTTCCTTACAAACCGAAAAAATATTTGACTGTTTCGACCGAGCCGATTCGGGAAAACGATTTTCAATTCGTTTTAGGCTATCCGGGCGGCACGACCCGTTACCGCGAAAGCTGGTCGGTCGCTTACAATCAGGACATTCGTCTGCCGTTTTACGTTGATTATTTCGACGCGCAAATCGCCGCTTATGAAGAAGCCGGACGCGCGAACGAAGAAAAGCGCGTTAAATACCAAAGCGAGATTTTCTCCATCGCCAACAGCCGCAAAGCGTTTGACGGCGGAGTCGTCGCAATGCGCCGCGCAGATGTGGTCGCGCAAAAACGCGCCGACGAACAGCGTTTTGTTCAATGGATTAACGCCGATCCGGCGCGCAAAGCCAGATACGCCGAAGTCTTACAGAATCTTCAACGCGCTTACACAACCGAAATCGCGCCTTCGCAACGCTCGTTTATGCTTCAGCTTTTGCCGAACGGACGAAGCAATTGGCAAATCGCTTTGCTGGCGGCTTTGGCGGCTCTTGAGCGCGAAAAACCGGAAGCGCAGCGCAGCCCGCAAATCATTGGCGGAGCCGCGCAATTAAAGGCAAATCTCGATGAATCTCTGAAAGAGCGCGAGGCGATTTTAGACCGAGACACGCTGGCGTTTTTCCTCCGCCGCGCAGATTTGCTTCCCGCAAATCAACGCATTGCGGCTTTCGACAAACGCTTTGCCAATCTCCAGGGCGACGCCCGGCGCAAAGCGCAGGACGATTTCGTCGGCGTAGCGACCGAAGGAAAATATGCTGCTGCTGCCGGGCTTGCGCCGCTTTTCGAGATGAGCGCCGATCAGATGCGAAATTCGGGCGACACTTTTGTCCAAACACTGCTTGATTTGGCAAGTGAAGTGCAAAAAGTTCAGACGAGTACATTGCAGTTTAACCAGCTCGTAACCGCTACGCGCCCGCTTTATTTGCAGGGAATGAGCGAAATGAAAGCCATAACGCCGTACCCGGACGCCAATTCGACTCAGCGTTTCACCTACGGCTATGTCAAAGGCTACAGCCCGCGCGAAGCGATTTCGTATTCGCCTTTTACCACTTTAGCGGGCGTGTTTGAGAAAGATACCGGGCGCGAACCGTTTAACGCTCCGGCGAAATTGCGCGAATTGTGGCAGCGCAAAGATTACGGCAATTACGCTGTAAACGGCGAAATTCCGGTTAATTTCTTAAACACGACCGACATTATCGGCGGAAACTCGGGTTCGCCCGTCTTAAACGCGCGCGGCGAACAAGTCGGAATCGTTTTCGACGGCAATTATGAAGGACTCGGAAACGACTTCTTCGTTAATCCGGCTCTCGGCAGAACCATCGCGGTTGACATTCGCTATGTGATGTTCGTGACCGACAAATTAGGCGGCGCAGGCTGGATTGTTCAGGAAATGAACGTCAAGAAATGACCTGTGATATTTGAAATAAAAAAGGCGGCTTTATTGAGCCGCCTTTTTGTTTGGTGAGCAGTTTTCAGAAAACTGCTCAAAAAAGTAAAATTCAGAACCGAGTTTGGATGATGTAAAACAGAAGCCCGGAATTTGCTCTACTTTTGTTTTTCGTAAGAAGCGCGGACGATGGTTTTGATATTGCCCCGAACGTGAAAATCGCCTTCGATTTCGACTTTGAGCGGGTCGCAGGCGCGGACGAAATCTTCGAGAATAATGTTGATGACATGCTCGTGAAAAACTTTAATGTTGCGAAACGAGTTGATGTACATTTTCAGGCTTTTCAGCTCGATGCAGCGCTCGTTCGGCACGTATTCGAGTTTTATCACGGCGAAATCGGGAAAATCCGAAAACGGGCAAATCGCCGTAAATTCGGGAATTTCAAAGTTGATGCGGATTTCTCTGCCCGCATATTCGTATGGAAAAGTGTCGAGCGCAACGAGCTGCATCTCTTCGCGCGGAGTTGAGCGAATATCCAAGCCTTGTTGATTCGGCGGCGGTAAAGTGTTTATCATAAAAATCTCTTTTTTAGTGTTTTCAAAATCAAATTCTACAATTTTTAGCTCATTTGATGAAATTCCGCTCGTTTGGTTTTCACAGTTAAAAGCAAAAACGCGGCGAGCGTGCTGATTGCCGCGCTTGTCATAAAAGCCGCCTGAAACCCGAAAAATTTCCAGATTGCGCCGAGCATCAGCGAAGCCGGAAAAACCGCGATGCCGAACGCGAGATGATACCAGCCGTAAGCTGCGCCGCGACGTTCGGCGGGAACTAAATCCGCGACCAGAGCTTTTTCCGCGCCTTCGGTCAAACCGAAATAAACGCCGTAAATTAGAAACAAAACCCAAGCCTGAACCGGAGTCGAGATAAAAGCGAACCCGCAATAAACCGCGCCGTACAACATCCAGCCCGCAAAAATCAGCCGCTTGCGCCCGACTTTATCCGACAAATCGCCGCCGACGAGTGAGCTGACTACTTTTACTACGTGCAAAAACATCCACAAAATCGGCAGATAAACCGTCGCAATTCCGCATTCCTGCGCGCGCAGCAGCAAAAATGCGTCCGAAGAATTTGATAGCGTAAAAAGCGCCAGAACGACGAGAAACCTTTTGAAGTTGCCATCAAATCGTTCTTTTGCCATTTTCTCAACCGGACTTTGAATTTCGGACTCTGGAATTTGGACTTTTGGCGTTTCTTTGACAAAAAAATTGATGACGAAAACCGCGAGAATCGAAGGAATCGAGGCGACGAGAAAAACTTGAGAATATTCATCGGCGGTCGGATTTTGATGGTCGGAAGCTAAAAACCAGAGCAGCAGAAAAGCGATAAGCGGTCCGATGACCGCTCCGACGTGATCCATCGCGCGGTTGAAACCGAACGCCATACCGCGTTTTTCCGGCGGAACGGCGTCCGCCAGCAACGCGTCGCGCGGAGCGCCGCGAATGCCTTTGCCGACTCGATCCGCCAGGCGAATGAACAAAACGCCCGTCCAGCTTGTCGCCAGACCGAGAAACGGACGCGTGATGCTCGAAATGCCGTAACCGGCGAGAACCGCAAATTTTCTTTTGCCGAGATGATCGGAAATGTAACCGGCAGCGAGCTTTAACAGACTGGCGGCGGATTCGGCAGCGCCTTCAATCGCGCCGATGACAAACGGCGATGCGCCGAGAGTTAAGCTCAAAAAGACCGGAAGCAGCGGATAAATTATCTCGCTCGAAGTGTCGTTTAATAAACTGACCACGCTCAGAGCTAGAACATTTTGCGGCAGATTGTGATAACGCCGCCAATATTTTGGCGGCGTTGCTGTTTGTGAATCCGGGTTTTCGGTTTCGCTCACGTTTTTTTATCGAGTTTGTCGAACGGGCGCGGTGCGCGGTTTGTCGCCGCTTCCGCCCGCAAACCACCAGAGCGACGCCGCGCCGACCACGCCGATTAATAGCAAAACGCCGACAATCGCAATTCGAAACGCGAGCTTGACCGTCCGGCGAACGAACGATAAAACAACCATCGCTAGAGCGACGAAGACGACCAGAAAAATGATCGCCGCAATAAGTCCGATTGAACCTGCTTCCATCTGTTTTTAACCGCTCTCCATTTCGTCAAATTATAAATTCACGTTTTTAAAATCCGTGTTTTCTTCGTCGAGCAAATCGAAAGTCGCGTTGTTGTTCATCTCCGACTTTTCATCCGGCACTCGATATTCTTCATCAATCCATGAGCCGAAATCTATCATCCGGCATCGCTCCGAACAAAACGGTCGAAACTCGTTTCCTTCCCAATGGGTCTGCTTTCCGCAGTTTGCACACTTAATTTTCATAGCACGATTTAGATGACAAACAGCCTGCAATAGTAACTTCCAAAGGGAACAACGGGCAAGCGCCGCGCGTAAAGTTTATTGCACAACCGGCAATCAAGTATAATCAAAAAAACGGAAGGTAAAAACGATGGCGAATTACAGAGAAAAACTTGAAAACCTGCGGCGCAACGCCGAGGAAAAAGCGCGCGAGTTTGACGAAAAATATAATTTGCGCGAAAAAATCGAAGAAGGCGCAAAGATGGCGACCGGCGCGGCTCGCGTCGGCACGGATGCTCTGCGCGACGGTGCGGATAAACTGTTTGTTGAAGCCGAGAAGCTGCGCGAAGAAGCCGAGCGGATGGCGGAAGATTCGGAGCTTTCGGAACACGCCCGCAAAGTCGCTTCGGATGCGGCGCGGCGCGCACGCGAAGTCGGTGATAATATTCGGGAAACTGCCGGAAAAGCCGGAGAGAATCTTGGCATTACGTCCGACAAAGCCGGAGAATTTTACAAAGGCGCGAGGGAAAGAGCCGGAAGTTTTTACAACACCGCACGGAGAACCGCCGAAAGCGCCGCCGGAGTTTTCAATTTCGGAGTCGGCTGGACAAAGATTGCCAACAACACAATTTCGGGTTTGACGAAAGCCGCGACGTGGACAATCGAAAACCCGTGGAAAGCCGCCGGAACGGGCGCGTCCGTGTTGTTCGGTCTGCGAATCGGGAGCGCCGTGCCGTTTTTAAGCACGCATTGGCTGCCGAATTCGGCTTTGCCGGTTTGGGGTTTGAAGAAAGCTGGCGACAAATTTAACGAATATCTCGCGCGCCGCGAAGAGTTAATTCAAAAAGGCGAGTTGACGGAAGCCGAAGCCGACCGCGTGCGCTTTGAACGCGACATCGTAAAATACGTCGGCGCGCCATTGCTCGGAGCTTTTTCGTGCGCGGCGGGCGCGGCTATGTTTGCCCAGATTTTAAATCCGCGAACGATTACTGGCGCGCCTTTGAGCTGGCTTTTGGGCGGAAATCCGATTCTTGAAGGCGTTTGGCTGTTCGGCAACGGCGTGGTCTGTTTCAAAATCGGCTACGACTTTTTTATGATCGCGCTTGAAGACCAGGAGGAAGTACAGCGAATCGTCCGCGAAATCAAAGGCTTACTGCCGACGACCGCTGAAGGCAATGCGGTTTGAATCGGAAAATCATTCACCATTCAAAACCGCGATAAACGGCAAACTTCGATAAGGTTCAAGAATTCAAAACCGATATAATCAATTGCAAAAAGGTGTGTTTCCTCTGAAACAGGAAAGTTGAGACAGGCAAAATGACTCTGGAAACATTAACGAAAACTGATTTGTGGGCGGCATTTGAAAATCAGGCGCTGGCTGAACAAAAAAAGCCTGCCGAAATTATCGCCGAATTGCTAAGAGAATATCTGGAAACATCATCGGACGTGAAACTCAACGAATCAATGCGGCGAGACGCTCAGAAAAGCCATTTAAAAGAGTCTGACGCCGTTCGGCTGGTTCGGGAACATCGCGCGAACCGGCGCAAACAACGCGATGCCGCGTAAAAGCAGAGTTGCGGTTGTTTTTGATACGAATATAATTGTCGGTCAACTGCTTGCTAAAACGCGGCGTTCCGCAAACGCTCGTGTTTATGATTTATGGTTGGTTAAGCGACAATTGCAGTTAATCGTCAGCGAGCAAATCATCACCGAATATCTTGAATTGCTTGGGCGAATCGGAGTAGAAACGGAAAATATTGCCCGATTTCACGAACGATTGTTAAATTCTCCAATTGTTACGCAGACAAATCTTGGGAAAAGATTCAAAGACAGCCGCGACTCTGACGACAATGTAATGCTTGATACGGCACAAGCCGGACGCGCAAAATTTTTGATCACAAACGACCGGGATTTATTAGAAATTTCCGACAAAGCCAAATGCAAGTTTAGTTTTCAGATTGTGAAGCCTTCGGAATTTTTAAATCTGATGCGCAAATGACAAATCAAACTTTCTTAATCCGCATTCAAAACCGCGATAAACGGCAAATTTCGATAGCGTTCTGCGGCGTCCAAACCGTAGCCGACGAGGAAACGGTTCGGGACTTCAAAGCCGACGTAATCAATCGGGACGTGGCTTTTGCGCGGTTCGGGTTTGTCGAGCAGCGCGGCTAATTTGACTGACGCCGCGCCGCGCGAGCGCAGATTTTCGAGCAAATACGAAAGCGTCAAACCCGTGTCAACGATGTCTTCGACGACCATTACGTTTTTGCCTTCGATGGAAACGTCCAAATCTTTGACGATTCGCACTTCGCCCGATGAGCGCAGGGCTTTTCCATAGCTCGAAACCGCCATAAACTCAATCGAGAGCGACGCGTCAATCGCCCGCATCAAATCGGACAAAAACAAACACGCGCCTTTTAAAATGCCGATTAAAATCAATTCCTGCCCGGCGTAATCGGCGGCGATTTGCGCGCCCATTTCGCCGACGCGCGCGGCAATCTGTTCGGATGTAAATAAAATTTCGAGATTCGGATTGGTAAATTCGCTTGTCATAATTTGCTCGTTTTCAATTCGTCAAATAGTATTTGAGACAATTGCAAATTTCAAATCTGCGATTTCAATATTTTATGAGCGAACAGGAACAAACACGCGACCGCGTTCGGCAGCTCGTCCGGCAGGTTTTGGAAAACACGCCGCTTGCCGATGAAGAAGAAGCGCCGAAAACAAAATTTATTGATGTTGCGCCGCCTCCGATTCAGGCGGAAAAGGAATTTGACCGCGACGAATCCGCCAAAACTTTGATTACCGAAGACGATTTGCGCGGTTTGTCCGAAGCGTCGCGTTTGCGAGTCGCCGACAATGCGCGATTTACGCCGCTGGCTTTAGATTTGATAAAGGAAAAACGAATCGAATTAATAAAAAAATCTTCGCGCGGAGGTTCTTCAAAAGTTCGTTCGATTGCCATCGGCTGCGATCACGGCGGTTTTGAGTTTAAAGAAAAATTAAAAGATTTTCTTGCCGGAAAAGGTTTTCAAGTTCGTGATTTCGGGACAAACTCTGAAGCTGCGGTTGATTATCCCGATTTTGCTCACGCTGTTGCAAAAGCGGTATCGGAAAAAACTGCGGATGTCGGAATAATTATAGACGGCGCCGGAATCGGTTCGGCGATGACGGCAAACAAAGTTCCCGGCGTGCGCGCGGCGGCTTGTTACTCGGTTACTCTGGCGAAAAACTCGCGTGAGCATAACGGCGCTAATGTTTTAACATTGGGCAGCAAGCAAAACTCTTTCAAAGAAATCTGCGAAATCGTCGAAGCGTGGCTCGGTACGGAATTAACCGAAGAACGCCATCAAAAGCGCGTCGCGAAAATCGAGGCGGTTGAGCGGCAATTTTTAAGATAGAGACAAAATCAAATCTGTATTTATGAACGCGGAGGTTAGTAAAACAAATTACAATTCGCCTTTTTGGTGGGCGCGTTATGTCCCGGTCGCGCTGCTTTTGCTGGTTATCGGTGCGTTGCTGCTTTTTGTCACCGGTCCGGTTTTAGTGCCGCTGCTGTTGAGCTTTGCGCTCGCGTTTATGCTCGAACCGCTCGCCGATTGGTATCAGCGGCGTTTTCGCAGCTCGCGCAATTCGGCGGTGTTATTTGCTTTGTCGCTCGCAACTTTCGGCGTTTTGGGAATAATTATCGTTTTGCTGCCGAGCGTTTACAGTCAGTTTGTTGAATCAACGGATAAAATGCCGCTGGCGATTGCTGCCGCGCGAGCGCGTTTTCAAGATTTGCTTACCTACGCGCAAGAGCATTTAAGTCCTTCGGTTTTTAGCGGGGTACAGAATTTCGTTCGCGGTTTTCAGGAAGATCCGTCGGCAATTACATCGCGCATCGGCAGTTTTCTATCGCAAGGTTTGTTCGGGCTGGTGAATCTAAGCTCGGCGGCAATCGGGTTATTAATCGTGCCTTTTTTCGTTTATTACCTGCTGCTCGATATGCAGAATATTCGGCTGTTTGTCGAAAGACGCATTCCCGAAAGGCATCGCGGCGTCGGGTTGCAGTTGTTTAATGAAATGGGCGAAGTCGTGCGCGGTTATGTGCGCGGGCGTTTTTTGATTGCGTTGATTCTGTCGGTTTTTTACGCCATTGGTTTGTGGGTTTTAAACGTTCCGCTGTGGGCGGCAATCGGTTTGATTGCAGGTTTTATCGGCATTATTCCGTACATCGGAATTGTCGCCGGAATCATTCTCGCTCTCGCCTTTGCTGCGTTAGACGGCGCAGGTACGGGGCGACTCATCGGCGTTGTTGTGGTTTTTCTGCTCGCACAGCCGCTTGAAGATTATGTTTTGACTCCGAAATTGATCGGCGACAAATTGGATTTACATCCGATGTTCGTTTTTATCGCATTGATTATCGCGGGCAGCTTGTTCGGCGTTTTGGGACTTGTGCTGGCGATTCCGGTGGTTGGCGTTTTGAAGGTTTTTCTGCGCTTTTTTGACCAGTTATATTTAGATTCGGATTTTTACCGGGAACCTGCGCTCGCCGGAGATGTAGGCGACGTGCAGCGCGCCGCAAAAGCGGCATTTTCCGACGAGAAAGCGGAAGCCGATGCGGAAAAATTTGAAGAAACGCGCGAAAGAATGCCCGCAAATAAAACAGAATAAGCTGCGAAAAAGGTAAAATTGACAATGTGCAATTTACAATTAAATTGTTCATTATCAATTTTAAATTGTAAATTGGCTGGCAGTTATTTAGCGTAAAAAGAGTTTTTAATAATGAATAATTTGAGCAACGGAAATTTTGAGCGGCTTGTCGAGCAAATCACCGATGTCGTTTTATCCAAACTAAACGGCTCGGCGCAAACCGAATGTTTTAGCTTTTGCGGTTCGGAAGAAATGCGCCGAATGGTTGACGCGGGTGCAGCGCGCGTCGGGCTTGTTCTGGGCGAAACGGCTTCGGCGCGCGATTGGGCGAGTCTGATTGACCACACGCTTTTGAAACCGGAAGCCGCAGCCGCAGACATTCGTAAATTATGCGAAGAAGCCGCTCAATTCGGTTTTGCGTCGGTTTGCGTCAATCCGTTCTGGGTAAAAACCTGCGCGCAAATTCTTAAAAACTCCGGCGTTCCGGTCTGCACTGTAATCGGTTTTCCTTTGGGCGCAAATGCAACGGACACAAAAGTTTACGAAACACGCCGCGCAATTTTCGACGGGGCGCGCGAAGTTGATATGGTCGTCAACGTCGGCGCTTTGAAATCGGGCGACGATTGCACCGTCGAACGCGACATTCATCACGTCGTCGAAGCCGCGCACGAGGCGGAGATTGTCTGCAAAGTCATTATCGAAACCGCGCTTTTAACCGACGAAGAAAAAGTGCGCGCGTGTCTCGCCGCAAAAGCCGCCGGAGCGGATTTCGTCAAAACCTCGACCGGATTTGCCAAAGGCGGTGCGACGGTCGAAGACATCGCGTTGATGCGAAGCGTTGTCGGCGCGGATTTGGGTGTCAAAGCGTCAGGCGGCGTTAAATCTCTGGAAGACGCGCGGGCGTTGGTCGAGGCGGGCGCAACCAGAATCGGCGCGAGCGTCGGCGTCAAAATCGCGCAGGAAGCGAGCGGAATTAAATCAACCGTTGTTGCCGGAAGTTATTAAAATTTCCATTGTCTAAAAAACAAAAACGAAAAAGGCTTGCATTTTCAGCAAGCCTTTTCAGATTCAAATCAAAAGCGAAATCCGATACCGGCGCTAAATTGGAACGAATGTCGCGTTGTCGCAGGAGTCCTGAATGTATTGAGATTACCGTTGGAATCAATAAAAAATGCGTCTTGCGAATTAAAGTGCGTAATCGTATCGCCGAAATCGAAACGAGTGATAAGCTTTTTTGTCGGATAAAATTCGACAACTCCGCCGACATCGGCTGTAAAATTCGTCGCGCCTTTATAGCGAAGCCGATTATTAAGATTAATATCAGTGCTGGATTGATTGAGTTCGGCTTTTCCCTGACTGTTGTAAATAAATCCGGGACGAGCTTTGGCAAAAACGCCGAATCTGTCCCAGCGTTTTCCGGCTTTAACGCCTATCAAAGCTTGCGCGGCGTTTCCTCTGAATCGTCCCAGCGGAAAAATATTAACTTCCGATTCGATTGCCAGATGGGGATTCGCGTTGACGGTAAAACGTCCGCCAAAGCCGTTATCGTAGCCGCCGCCGAGCGCGGTATAATGCCCTCCGATTTCGTAACGCGAAACTTCTTCGTCGTTTTGCGTTTGAGTTTTATTTTCGGTTGCTGCGTTTTGCGCGAAATTCGTTTGGACAAGACACAGCAAGCCCAGCGCGACGCAGATTAGTACGTGCTTCTTCATAATTTCTCCTGGTTTTTTTTAGTTAGTTTTTAGGTAAAAGGCTGTCGAGCGAAGCCGCGCCGCCTGCCGCGACTCGCGTCGAACTTTCGTTTGGCGGGTTCAATTTTTTGCGTAGTCTCGCCGCATCAATTGAGCCGCGCTTTTTGCTCATATCGAGGTCGAGCGGATTATTTCTTTTTAAAGCCTCCATTGTTCGTTCGGACGCTTTTTCGATGGGAGATTTTTCAAAATCTTCGTTTGGTTTTATTTGAGTTGAAAGCGCGACGGCGGGCGGAATGTAATTCGGAACGTGCAAAATCCACAGCCGCCAAACGCCTTCAATCGGTAAAAATGCTTCGCTCGAAGTCCATTGGTATTCATCATCACCGAGTCGAAACGAAATTTTATTGCCGTGCAAAATTCCGATTCGGCGAAAATCGTAACCTTCGCGCGGCTCAAGCGAAACCGCGAAAAATCCTTTTTCCGGGACATAAAACCAAAGCAGAGAGCCGTCGTATCGTCGCAAACGGTTTCCGACCGCGAAGCTGTCATCGTTGATTTTCAGATAAGAACCGCGCGCGGCTAGATGGACATCTTTGAGCGTAAAATCTTTGACCGGAAATTCATTGAGCTTGTCGCGGTTTGCCGCCACTCGAACCCGGTCGGTAATTTTAATGCCCATCTGCTGGTTAACGAGCAGATCGAGCGCGACCGTTTCACCGTCGGCGAGCGTTTGCGGCGCAGAAATCGGCGGCAATGTCAGCAGGCGAAAGCGAGATTTTCCGTCTGATCCAGCCGGAAATTTGTCATTCAAAGCATCAAAGGCGGTTTCGGTTAAAGGCTCAAACGAGATGACGAACTTTGAATCAATTTCGTTTCTTTTAACTTTTAAAGTGTAGCCGAACAAAACGCGGTTTATTTCGTCGAACAAAATTCGCTGAAAACCATTTTCCGAATTGATAACTCGCTGCTTTAAATTCACTGCGCTGAACGCCGGAGCTTGAGAATTTTCCTGCAAAAAGGACATTTGCGGCTTAAAGGAAACGGCTCCCGCACCATTTTGCAAATCAATGATAATTGTCTCGGAAAAGCCGGTTTGCGCAAACGACTTTGAAGAAAACGCAAAGCACAAAGCGAGCGCGAGAATGCAAAGAATTGTTAATTTTCTATTTTCCACCGTATGCGCCCTCCGCAACAATTTTGGGTTCGACTTTCGCCGGCGGCTGAAACTCGGCTAGATTTAGAAGCGGCATCGTCGCTTCCAACAGTTCCGCTTTGCGTTTTGCGCGAGCGGTTAATGCAGCCGGATTTTTAATCCCGCTCTCTCTCTGAGGAACATAAATTTTTTGCGTTACGACGCGATCACGCCAGACTGTTTTCTCATGAACGACAATTTTTTCCCTGTCAACCGGGACGAGTTGAATCTGCGGCTCCGTAATAGTTTGAGTGGTCTGCGCTTGCTCAACAGGCAATCGCAAATTCAAAAACGCGGCGCTTACAAACAAAACGGCAAACCCGGCGGCAACGGGAACGGGAATGCGAATCTGCGCCGTCAGAAATTTGCGGCAGAAATCTGCGACAAAAGATTTTTTCGGCTCCGGCGAATCAACCGACATCAGCTTTCGGCTGAGATTAGCCTCGTAACTTTGCCAGTAATTTTCTTCCGGCACGTCTAGCGCGGAAAATTTTTCGTATTCGGCGAAAGTTTTTTGCATTCCCGCGTATTCGGCTCGGCAAGCGTTGCAAAACCGAAGCTCGCGCTGAAGGCGCGCCGTTTGCGCGGCGTCCGCTTCACCGAAAAGCAAATCCAGAAGTTCTTCTTTGATGTTTTGACAGTTATGCATTTTCTTAAACTTTCGTTTTTTGTTCGGTTAAATCATTTAAACCGAATTTTTCCCGTAATTTTTGCGTTGACCGAAAAAGCGATTTCTTAACCGTTCCGCTCGAACATTCCAATTCTTTGCCGATTTCTTCGCAGGTCATTCCCTCGTCGTATTTGAGCAGAAAAATCAGACGCTGCGGCGGAGTCAATTCAATTAAAAACCGCCGCACTTTTTCAACCAGAATTTTATCGTGCAAACGATTGGTAAAATCTTCGTGCCAGCCGTTGAGCGATTCAAAAGCCGCGTCTTCAATGTTTAATTCAATCTCCAAAACATTGGCGCGCT
The DNA here is from genome assembly GCA_036387315.1 of Pyrinomonadaceae bacterium. GTDB lineage: Bacteria > Acidobacteriota > Blastocatellia > Pyrinomonadales > Pyrinomonadaceae > JALZCH01. The sequence goes on along the minus strand of DASVTY010000007.1, from coordinate 273 downwards.
GGCTGTTTAAAAACGTCCGAATCGCAATCCGCCGCAGCCACGTATAAAATTGTGCTTCGCCACGAAAATCTTTGATTGCTTTAAAAGCGCGCAACCACACTTCCTGAGACAAATCTTCGGCATCTGCGGCGCTGTGCGTATAGCGAAGCGCGAAAAGATGCAATCTGCGCCCGTAAATACGCGCCAGTTCGCAAAATGCTTCGCGGTCGCCGCCTTGGGCTTTTTTTATGAGAGCGTTTTCGTTTGCCACAAGAGAAAATTTGATTACCGTTT
>DASVTY010000006.1:0-173136 GCA_036387315.1 Pyrinomonadaceae bacterium | reverse complement strand
ACTGATAAAACGCATTCCAAACTGGTTACAAGATGGTTTTTTGGATGCAAAGGATTTTTTGAGGGATTCTACACAATATCATCAAGATACAAATATATTTAACCTCTATTCCGTTTTTTCGGATTCCGAACCAAAGAAGTCCGGAAGTAGAACTCCTAGTTTAGGACTTATTCCTGAAATTACATCCATAATTAGCAGTCAGAAGTTGCACAAAACTGATAACACAAATCCATCTCTACTTCTGCCGGACCCTCAACAGACTAATTATGAAATTCTTAATTTGGAAAGATATGAGATTGAAAGAAAGTTGGGGGCAGGCGGAATGGGAGAGGTTTATTTAGCCACAGATAAATCACTAAAGCGTAGAGTTGCTTTAAAAGTATTAAATACTCGCATAGGCGACTCCAAGGAATTAGCTATTAGGTTTCAACGAGAAGCCATTGCAACTGCAAACTTGCACCATCCAAATATTGTCCAAGTTTACGACTTTTTGACAAATGGTGGTCGTGCTGTATTAGTAACAGAATTTATTGAGGGATTAACACTGGAAGATTTGTTAAAGAGAAAAGGCATCTTTTCTATTGTAGATACTGTACAAATAGCTCTAACCGTAGCTGAGGCACTTGAAGCGGCACATAATATTGGAATAATTCATCGTGATATTAAGCCTTCAAATATCATGATTAATACTGCAGGCGACATAAAGCTACTTGATTTTGGCATTGCAAAATTACAGGACACGACTTCAGAAGCAATAACGCAAGTTGGTACAATAGTTGGGACACCAGCATATATCTCCCCAGAACAAATAGAAGCCGAAAACAAGGTTGACATTCGCTCTGATTTATACTCCTTAGGAGCAGTCATGTATCGTATGTTGACAGGCAGTAATTATTTTGGTGAAGAAACCAGCACTCCTGGAATAATTTACAAAGTAATGCAATTAAAGCCTTCTCCTCCCAGTGATAAAAGACCGGAAATACCTATTCAGTTAGATAAAATTACTCTTAAATTATTAGAAAAGAATCGTAACAATCGTTTTTCAACTGCTGGAGATTTAATTAAAGAATTAAAACATTTTTCGGCAACAGAGCTCAAATAAAGCTTCCAATTGAAAGAAATGCAGAAATCATTTATCCAAAATCAGTTTCCCGTTTCGCTTTTGTCAAAAGAGAGTTACAAGGAAAGAAAGGCTAATTATAGTCAGAGGCTCACCGGGTTGGGCAAATGGTAGGGGCGAAAGCCGGTCGTTTTGGTTCGGGCGACGATTCTCGGCTTGCTTTTGCCTGCAACCAATAACCCGGAACGCGACCGGGAAATTTTTCTCAAACTGATGATGATGGACGAGCGTGGACTGTGGAGGCGTAAAACCAAACCAATCGCTTTGGCGACTGCTTTGGATAAGCTCACGACATTCTCGAAGATGTATGGGTCGAAGTCGCTTTAGGGCATATCGAGAACGCTCGCCTGACAATCGAAAGCGTTCCCGAGCAGCACCCGTTTGAAATCAGGTATCACAAAATCGAAAGTGTGAATTGGGAGTCTTGTGAGCGAGTGCTCAATTCATTTGAAAAGCACAAATATTTTCTGCGAAACTGGATGTAAGTTTAACTAGGGTTGATATTGTCGCGCGACACAAAAAGGCTTCTAATCTAAGGGCAACCAACGCCCAAGTCAAATTTTACAAACACACAAAATCTCTGAGATATCAGAGGTTTTGTAAAGCGCGCATTACAAACTTCTAAAGAAAACTAAGCAATATTCAACAGATAAATCATCATTTAAAAATGTCAGAGGAAAATTTAGAGGAAAAACCAATAAAAGCAACAACAGGCTTTTAGCCTAAGTTGTTGCTTTTATTGGATGCACCCGGCACGACTCGAACGTGCGACCTTTTGATTCGTAGTCTTAAATTTTAGTTTTATTAAGTTCAGTTGTGTTGGTTTAAGCTTTGATTTATTTGAGGTTTTTGCACTTTTATTGTTATTAAGTTTAGATAATTTTGTTTAAGTTTAGTTTAGTTGACGCACCAATGACGCACTATAATCGAAAATCTAATTTTTAAGAACCAATTCAAAAAGGTGGAAGTGGAGCTTCTCTAAAAGCAACTCCGACTATAAAATTAAAAACGGCGCAAAATTTATTTTATTTCCGCCGTTTTAGGCTTTTCTTATTGCGGTAAGCGTCCGGGTGTGAGCGGCGCGCCCGCCTCTTCAAGCGTTTTTTCAAATCTCGGTAGCTCTTTTTCAACCAGATTTTTTAACCTTGCCAAAACCGGTCGAAATTCGGATTCGGAAAGATTGTATTGTTCAATTTGTGTTTGCGTTGGTTTGATAGTAGAAAGCCGAATTGCGTCGGCAATAAAGCCTATACGGGTACTGATTGAAGGCGGCGGAATATCCGTATTTTCGCGCCCGCCACGCAAATCATTGAGAATCGAGTTGATTTCGTCGTCAAATGCTTTTGCCTGAATGATAAATTGCTGATTAGAGACGGGGGCTTCGTTCGCTGCTCGTCTCAAAAACCCAATTCGGACTTTGGTTGTTGTTGCCACTTCAATGGCACCACTGATTGACCGCTGCAAAGCGGAAACTTTGCGTTGAAATTCCACAAGCGCAAGGCGTTCGGCATCGGTCAACTTTTCTCTGCCTTCGACCGTGACGTTAAACGCCTGCGTTCCGGGCATCGGCGTCACGATGCCATTAACCCGCATTGCCATAGAAATGGAATATTTTCCGGGCATCACAAGCGGACCTTGCGGTCCAAGCGTTACGCCTTCAGGCAAAGTAAAGCCAACCGGTAATTGCGGCGTTTGGGCGGGAATTGAAGGCGGTGTGTAGCGCATATCCCAAACCACCCGCTGAACGCCTTGCGCGGCAGGCGCAGTTAATCGGCGGACGACTTTGCCTTCGGCATCCGAAACGGTGAAAAGCAACGCGGGGGCTTCTTCTTCCGCTTCGGCGCGTAATTCTTCAATCGAAGGATAGCGAATAGGCTTTTTCTGCTTTTCCGCTTCGCGTTCTGCTTCCTGACGCTTTTGCTTCAAGGTTTTCGGCGCTTCTTTCAAATAGTAAATGAAGGTCGCCCCGTAAGGAGGATTTGGCGCAGTGAAAAAGGAGGAGCCTTGAAAACCCGAAAAAATCATATTTGAACGCACGTACATCAAAGTGTCTTTAACGGGATAAAGCTGTGAGTTCTGTTCAAGCGCTTCTCTACTCACTTGGCGCAGCGGCGTATAATCGTCCAAAACGTAAATTCCGCGCCCGAAAGTCCCTAAGACCAAATCGTTTTCCGTTCTTTGAACGGCAATATCGCGGACTGCGATGGTCGGCAAGCCGCCTTTCATCTGAATCCATTTTGCGCCGCCGTCAACGGTAAAAAAGAAGCCAAATTCCGTCCCGACAAAGAGCAGATTCGGGTTGACGTGATCTTCGGCGATGGCATAAAGCGAACCGCGTTCGGGCAGATTTCCGGCAATCGAAGTCCAGGTTTTTCCCGTATCGGCGCTTTTTAAAAGATACGGTTTAAAATCGCCGTTTTGATGGTTGTTGAAAAGGGCATAAACCGTGTTCTGATCGTGCTGCGAAGCCATCACGCGGCTGACATAGCTCATATCGGGAACGCCAGGAAATTTGTCAATTTTACGCCAGTTTTGCCCATCATTTTCCGTCACCTGAATCAAGCCGTCATCGGTTCCCACATAAATCAAGCCTTGCTTTTTCGGCGATTCAGACAAAGCCGAAGCATTGCCATAAAGCGCGGTTGACTGGTTTTTCGCAATCGCATCCGGTCCCCAGATTTTGCCCATTACGGGCAAAGCATTACGGTCGAGGCGACGAGTTAAATCAGGGCTGATAACTTTCCAATCATCACCGCGATTGTCACTTTTGAATAGCTTATGCCCCGCAAAATAAAGTCTGGTATTAAGATGCGGGCTGATGATAAAAGGCGAATCCCAATTGTAGCGTTGAGATTCATCGTTTTTGCCTTCAATCGGCGGAATATTCACGGTTTCGCCTGTTCGCTTGTGAAATCTGACCAAGCCGCCGTTCTGACTTTCAGCGTAAATGATATTTGGGTCGAGTGGGTCAACAGCCGAGCCGAACCCGTCGCCTCCGTTAGTGACAATCCAATCCGCATTCAAAATTCCCGCGTTGTGGCGCGTACGCGCTGGTCCACCCAGAGAATTGTTGTCCTGAGTTCCGCCGTAAACGTTATAAAATGGCAGGCTGTTATCAACCGCAATGTCATAAAATTGCGCGACAGGCAGATTGGCTTTGAAATTCCAATTAGCGCCGCGATCAAAACTTTCGTAAACTCCGCCATCGGAACCGACGAGATAATAATCCGTGTTGTTCGGATCAATCCAAATTGCGTGATTATCAACGTGTTTGAGTTTTTCACCAAGCGGGCGCTGAGTGCGCCCGCCGTCATCTGAGACTTGGAAAATGACGTTCGGAATATAAACGCGGTCAACGTTTTTCGGATCGGCAATAATCTGACCGTAATACATTCCCTGAGCGATGCTCGGACTCATTCTTTCCCAGGTTGCGCCACGGTCATTTGAGCGAAAAATGCCGCTTAAGTTTCCACTCGCTTCGACGGTCGCATAAACGACGTTTGTGTTAACCGGAGAAACCGCCAGACCTATACGTCCCAAATCGCCGGGCGGTAGCCCCGAACGAAGCTTCGCCCAAGTATTTCCGCCATCGGTAGATTTATAAATCGCGCTTTCGGGACCGCCGTTAATCAGCGTGTAAAAATGGCGTCGCCTCTGCCAGGAAGCTGCATACATCGTGTCGGGATTTGATGGATCAATCACAACATCAGAAACACCCGTATTTTCGCTGACTGTGATAACGGATTTCCAGGTTTTGCCGCCATCTATTGTTTTATAAAGCCCGCGCTCGCCGCCCGCCGACCACAAAGGACCTTGAGCGGCGACAAAAACAACGTTACTGTCGCGCGGATCAATGGCGATGCGACCGATGTGTTCGCTTGTTTTCAAACCCATATTTTTCCAGGTTTTGCCGCCATCGTCCGAGCGATAAACGCCGTCGCCGTAACCGACGCTGCGCTGGCTGTTATGTTCGCCGGTGCCGACCCAGATAATCGCCGGATTTTTCGGGTCGAGAGCGATTGCCCCAATTGAAAAGGAGCCTTCGTTGTCAAAAACTGGCGTCCAGGTCGTTCCCGCGTTGACGGTTTTCCAGACGCCACCCGACGCAACTGCCACAAAATATTTGGCGCGGTCATTCGGGTCAACGGCAAACATATTAACGCGACCGGAGGTTACCGCTGGACCGATTGAGCGAAATTTCAAACCGGAGAATGTTCCGGTTGACATCGGCTCGGGTTTTGGTGTCGGCGTTGCCTCTGGAGTTGGTGTTGGCGATGGTGTCGCGGTAATCTGCGGCGAAGGCAGTGTGGCTGCTTTTGAATCTTGTTGGGCAAATAGAGTTACATTGGAAATCGTCAATAAACAAAGTGAGAGAAAGAGAAAACGCAATTTTCGCACAGTTAATAGTTCCTTTTTAAATTATTTTTAAGATCAGTGAGAAATCCGAATATAATTGCATATCTATTCGGTAATAGTAAAACACAGCGTTGATCGAAAAGAGGAACAAGAAATCACGCTTTTTCTAATTCCGGTTCATTCGGCTCGCACCAATCGTGGTCACTATCTATTTCGTCCAGTCTTTTACACAAACCAAACGGGCATTTACACCCCTCATTCCAGAAAAAACAAAACTCTTTCGAAAGCGTGCCTAATTCAGCAAGTTTGCTTGATAGTTATATTTCTAAATAACAATAACAATAAATTGATAAGCAAAGCATATCCTGATAGAGGATACGTATTCCGTGAGATAGCGAGAAATGAAGTGGGCATTTGGCTGCACTCGGATTGGAAAGACCGGAGATCGCGGCAATTCAGATCATACGGGCGGTCGCGCTTGACAAAATCCAGCCTCAGAACTTAATTATTTAATGTTCTCTATATGAAGCCGGACGTCGCACACATTCTTGAGGAGCACGGCATACAGCCGACGGCGCAACGCGTTGCTATAGCTAAATACGTTCTTCACTCAATGGAGCATCCCTCAGCCGACAATGTGTGGACCGGCGTTCAGGGGAGTTTCCCGAAGATCTGCCTGGCGACCGTATACAACACGCTCAATCTCTTCGTAGAAAAAGGACTTCTTCGGGAGGTGTATCTCGCCCCGGATTCTGTCCTCTTCGATCCGAACACGAACCGTCATCATCATTTCATTGATGAAGACACAGGCCGGATCTACGACATCCCCTGGAATCAGGTCGAAGTGAACAGCGAGAAAACGCTGCTGGATTTCGAAGTTAACGACTACCAAGTAGTGATGCGCGGTCGATGCCGTCACGCGCGAAGGTATTTTTTTTTTTACTGGACGTTAGACAACGTCCAAATCATCGTTTGCGCCAATGAGATTGTTAAAAGAAACAACTAACAGAAGTAGGACTTAGAGAGGAATAGAAACGACGTGCCCGATAAAAAACATACAAAGAGTGTCAGTGAAAGTGAGAATCCCGCAATCCCCGCCCCACAGCCTAAGACTCAGGGTCGGCCGAGGACAAACAAAGACTGGTGGCCGAACCAGCTGGACCTCTCGGTCCTCCACCACCATTCTTCCCTGTCCAACCCGATGGAGGAGGAGTTTGAATACGGGGAGCATTTCAAAAACCTGGATGTCGAGGCTCTGAGGCAAGACCTCATCGAGGTGATGACCACCTCGCAGGACTGGTGGCCGGCCGACTATGGCCACTACGGCCCGCTCTTCATCCGCATGACATGGCACGCCGCCGGGACCTACCGCATTGCCGACGGCCGCGGTGGCGGTGGCGAAGGACAGCAGCGTTTTGCGCCCCTCAACAGCTGGCCCGACAACGCGAACCTCGACAAAGCGCGCCGGCTGCTCTGGCCTATCAAGAAGAAGTACGGCCGGAACATCTCCTGGGCCGACTTGCTGGTCTTGGCTGGCAACGTGGCTTTGGAATCAATGGGGTTCAAGACATTCGGCTTCGGCTTCGGCAGACCCGACGCTTGGGAGCCTGAGGATCTTTTCTGGGGACCGGAAGACACCTGGCTGGGAGACGAACGCTACAGCGGCGACCGGGAACTCGCAAAGCCGCTGGCGAACGTGCAGATGGGTCTAATCTATGTAAATCCTGAAGGGCCCGGCGGCAACCCAGATCCGCTAGCCGCCGCCCGAGACATCCGCGATACCTTTGGCCGCATGGCGATGAATGACGAGGAGACGGCGGCGCTGATCATCGGCGGTCACACCTTCGGTAAGGTTCACGGCGCGGCCCCGGCGCCTGAGAACGTCGGACCGGAACCCGAGGGCGCTCCGATTGAAGAACAGGGACTCGGCTGGAAGAACAGATACGGCAGCGGCAAGGGGGAGGACACGATCACGAGCGGACTCGAGGGTGCATGGACGGGCAACCCCATCCAGTGGGACAACGGGTTCCTGGAAAATCTGTTCAATTACGAGTGGGAACTCACTGAGAGTCCCGCTGGCGCGAAGCAGTGGACGCCGAAGAACCCGGAGGCCCAGGGCACCGTGCCCGATGCGCACGACCCTTCAAAGCGGCACGCGCCGATGATGCTGACCACAGATCTCTCGATGAGGATGGACCCGATCTACGGGCAGATCGCGAAGCGCTTTCACGAGAACCCCGACCAGCTCGCCGATGCCTTCGCGAAGGCCTGGTTTAAACTGCTCCACCGCGACATGGGCCCGCGCTCGCGCTACCTCGGCCCCTGGATCCCAGAACCGCAGCTGTGGCAGGACCCCGTGCCGGACGTCGATCACGAACTGATTGACGAGCAGGATATCGCGGACCTCAAGCGCCAGATCCTTGACGCCGGTCTGTCCATTCCGCAGCTAGTCGCCACGGCGTGGTGTGCCGCCTCCAGCTTCCGCACCACAGATAAGCGCGGCGGCGCGAACGGGGCACGCATTCGCCTCGCGCCGCAAAAGGACTGGGAAGCCAACGAACCGGCCCGACTGGCGAAAATACTGGAGGCTTTGGAGAAGGTTCAGCAGGACTTCAATAGCGCGCAGTCCGATGGCAAGAAGGTCTCGCTGGCCGACCTGATCGTACTGGGCGGATGCGCCGCCGTGGAGCAGGCAGCCCGAAACGCAGGTCACGACATCACCGTCCCGTTCGCGCCAGGTCGCACGGATGCCTCGCAGGAGCAGACCGACGTGGACACGTTCGATGTGCTCGAACCAAGCGGCGACGGCTTCCGCAACTTCATCGGTAAGGAGGATATATTGTCGCCCGAAACGCGCCTGCTCGACCGGGCGAACATGCTGAAGCTGACCGCGCCGCAGATGACGGTGCTTGTCGGCGGCATGCGCGCCCTGAACGCCAACTTTGGCGGGTCCAAGCACGGCGTCTTCACCGACCGGCCCGAAGCGTTGACCAACGACTTCTTCGTGAACTTGCTTGACATCAGCACGGCGTGGAGACCGTCCGCCTCAGAGGAGAACGTGTACGAGGGCCGGGACCGAGCGACGGGCGAGCCCAAGTGGACCGCTACCGCCGCCGATCTTGTCTTCGGCGCGCACTCTCAGCTCCGTGCGCTGGCGGAGGTTTACGCCAGCGACGACGCGGAGGAGAAGTTCGTGCGCGACTTCGTTAAAGCCTGGAATAAGGTCATGAACCTGGACCGATTTGACCTTCTCGCCGAACGCCACGGCGAACGCATCATCACGGGCAAGGCGGGCAGTTAAGTTAGTGGCGAGTAGTGCAGCCGAAGGCGCGGGCGATCCTCTCAAAGGTAGCCCGCGCTTTATTGTGTTCCGTCCAAGTTACGTTCGGTAAGGTCGATAGGGATACTTTCGGGAATGGACATGGTAGCTAGGAATTTAAACGCACACATCTGAACATGAAGGAAGGCTGCCGCTGGGCGACTTCGCTGGAAACTCATTTACACAGAATTTCTAACACCCTCACCAATGGATAAAGACCTTATAAAGGGCATCATCTTTGTAGTTCTAGCATTATTTATGCAATTCTGCGTAATTTGGCTGGCTGTGAAACTTTTCGACAACGAAATTTATATTGGATTGTTTTGGTGGATTGGTAATATGCCGGGAATACCGCTTATAGCTAAAATCATCAATCCAAAAGAAAGACTCTAGGTGAGAATTGTATATTATTACCCTTGTTGAGTTGGAAAGTTAAATTTGAATTTCAAACGAAGTCAGCTTCATAAGTTTAGCCTTTGGTATTGAGCAAATAGCTTCATAATTTCGGCATTGATAGCTTGTTTAGCAGTTAGATTTGGTTCCTTATCTCGGCGCTTAATCAGTTCTTCAATCTGCTCCTGTATGATTTCCTGTTTTGTTTCCGGCTTCTTTTTCTTAATGATCTGATATTTATCATTCATAAAACGAGTTTACTACATTAAATGACAAACTAATCATTAACTTAACCAACCAAAGAAAATAACAAAAATATAGGGGGAAAAGAAAAAACCGGGCAGCAGTTATCATCCCCATTACTGAAACTCATTCAGAATTAAAAGACTGGTTTTCTTTGGATTTTGTTTAAACGTAAACTCCATCTTCAACAGTATTTCCATCTGATGTGCGGTGCATCCATATTTCAATCAGCATGCCTGTTATCACAACCGTAACCGGACCAAGAACGAGTCCCGCAGAACCGATTAGCGATACCCCTCCAATTACGGAAAAGAACACCAATAAGGGATGCAATCGTAGCTTATCGCCTACTAAGACAGGGTAAAGCAGATTATCAATCGAGCCAATTACTACAATTCCCCATCCGACCAATATCAAAGCCTTACCCCAATCTCCGGTTAAAGCAAGGTAAATTGCCGCCGGAATCCACACAACAGGGGCACCGAGAACGGGTATTAAAGATAAGAGAAACATTGCAATTCCCCAAAGCAGAGGTGAAGGAAGATCGAGCCACCAAAACATCAAACCACCCAAAATTCCCTGCACCAGCGAGACAGCGAACGTTCCGTAGATCGTTGCATAAATTGTGTCACTCACACGCGAAAACAGCTTGTCCGCTTCCGACTGTGAAAGCGGCATAAGAGATTTCATCTTCTTAACAATCAAACGCTTATCACGGAACAAGTAAAAGAGTGTAAAAAATGTGATGATGAGCTGCACGCCAACCCAGAGCAAACCGCCGACAAATGTTGCAACTTGTGAGCCTGCTGCATTTGCGGCACGCTCCGCTGCACTGCGAATATCAAAATGCGGTTCTATAAAAGCGGTTATTCGAGCTAATTTCGGATTATTATCCACAGCACTCTGCCATTGCTCTAATGCGGTCTGACTCTTTATAGTTTCCGCTTGTTTACCGATTTGACTGATTAAAGTTTGTCCTAAAAAGATTCCGGGACCAAGAACAATAGCTGCGACTATCAGAACGGTAAAGAATGCAGAAACAGTCGGACGATTGATTCGCGAGAGAATCCGGTTGTGAAGCGGATATGCTATAACTGCCAAAGCCGTTGCCCATATAATTGCTGATATGAATGGGAGAGCAATTTGGTAGCAGATGTAAAAAGCTATTGCCGTAATTATTACAAGCACAAAGGCAAGAGTTCGCTCGCGCGATAACCATCCGTCTTTATTTGAGGAGCCGGAATCCTGAGAATTTGGATAATTACTCATTCTTTTATTTAAATGTGATTTGCAGCATCTGTCAGAAGTAATGCAACTCTTGCATTAGGAAAGGCTCATTTCGAGATATTTCCAAATTAGATAACGCCGATTCAGTAAATTTTACGAACGCATTGATTACCGGTTATTTTGGCAAATAGTTAAGTTTATTAAAACAGCAAGTGTAAAAGAGAAATTTCATTTTGCTAACTTTCATTTTTCATTATCGTACATTTTTATTAGCAATCCTGTTCGGCAGATAAATTAAGTTCGTTTTTTAACGATTTCATCTCGTAAATCATTAAGCAATCTGACTAAAAAATGCGCGTCTGATTTCATCGTACGATAATTCGTAATGCATGCCCGCAACACTGGAGTTTCAGCATTGAGCCGGGTAAAAGAAATCCATGCCTTACCGGATGCTACAACCTCGTTCGCTACTTTCATCAGAAAATCTTCGGTTTTTCCGATGCTCGTTTTTTTGTCCCGAAAGCAAACCACCGGAAGCAATGTTTCATTAACCGTTTCCCAATCGTTTTTCTCCAATTCGTTCCGAAGATAATCGCCCATTGCAGTTTGGTGACGAATTGCTTCAGCATATCCATCCCAGCCGGCAACTGCCAGCGACAAAAACACTTTCAGACCGATGAAACGCCGCGACCATTGCATTGAATGAGCAAACGGGTCGTTAACGCCAAACTCAGAAGCATCACGCGGCATGTAATCGGTTGTAATGCGACAAGCTTCGCTCAAAATCTGGTTGTGACGAGTAAGAAAAATCCCCGCGCCCATTGGCACTGATAACCATTTATGCGCGTCGAAAGTTATCGAATCGGCGCGTTCGATTCCCTTTAACAGTTGTCGCATCTCAGGAACAAAAGCCGCGGCTCCGCCCCACGCCGCATCTGTGTGAAACCATAAATCTTGTTCGAGAGCGATTTTGCCGATAGCTGTTAAATCGTCAATCATACCGCCGTTTGTCGTTCCAGCCGTTGCAACTATGAAAAACGGCGCGAAACCATTTCTTCGGTCAGTTTCGATTTGCCCGGCTAAATCCTCAACACTCATTTTAAATTTTGCGTCGGTTTTAATTTCCCTAGCTGCATCGGTACCCAATCCGCAAAACCTTGCGGCTTTGACGAAAGAATGATGGCTTTGTGCAGAAACGTAAAAAACCGGCTGTTTTCCAAGCGTTCGCAGACCTAGTTGGGCATAATCGGGGAATTTTCTGACTAGCGCGCAAATCAAAGCCGTGTGATTAGCTTCTGCGCCTCCGGAACAAAACGTGCCATCTGCATTTGCAACGTCATAACCAAAACGCTCAGCGAAAGCGAGAACAATATGTCGTTCAACTTCCGATGCGAAAGGATTATGGCTCCATGCGGCAAGCTGCGGATTGAACGCCGCAACTAAAGCATCAGCCGCAATTCCCATGGCAGTCGGCGCAGGATTGAATAAGCCAAAATAACGAGGGTGCGGAGTATGAACTTGAAAATCTCGCAAATTATCAGCGGCAAACTGTAAAGCATCGAGCGGTTGAACTGTCTTATCAAAATCAAAAGAGGTCAATCTACGACGAATCTCGTTTAAATCAATTGCCGGTGCAACTGATAAATCAACAACATTATTGATATAATTTTCAATATTTACAATTAGCTGCCGCCAAAGTTCCGAGCGTTTTTCATCATTGAGAAGCATCATATTCATTTTATATAAAATGATTGGTATTTAATATGCCAAATTTTGCAGGGCTGGTTTATTGTTTTCGAGAAAAGCAATAGTGATTGATCACAAAAGGTGAAGATTGCCAATTGTTAGGCATACTAGATTGCGACTTATGCATAAGTTCAAATTAATCCTCAAATTCTTATTGGCGATATTGTTCGTGCTGGCGGGCTTCAATCATTTCTTTAATACCGCATTCTATCTGCATATTATGCCGTCTTATCTGCCTTACCACTTGGTGCTCGTTTACCTGAGTGGTTTATTTGAAATCATTTTAGGAATTATGCTTCTCATTCCAAAACTGTCGCAGATGGCGGCTTGGGGAATGATAGCGTTGTTGATTGCAGTTTTTCCGGCTAACATTCAGATGGCGTTCAATCATGAGCTTTATCAGGAGTATAATCCCACAACGTTGTGGATAAGATTACCGCTTCAAATTGTGTTGATAGGATGGGCTTATTGGTACGCAACATCTATTTCTCAAGGAAAGAAGGGTAATAGAAACGTGCAGCCTAATAACTGAAAGGGACGCATTAGTAAAGCCGAAGTCCCGAATCGGACGTTCTGTAGTAAGACTAAGTTAACGTGAGTTCGGGATAAGGAAATAAGAAAACTCAAATAAAATCAAATCTTTGCGTCCTTTGCGTAACACCTTTGCGAGCTTTGCGTTTAAAAAAACGTCAGAATTAAACGCAAAGCTCGTAAAGCGAAAGAAGCAAAGTGCGCAAAGAAAATCCTGTATTGAGTTAACTCTTTATTTTTCAACAGACTATTTTGTGATTTTTTTAAACTTCACCCTTATTGATCTGCCGTCTGAAATTTCAAATTCGACGAAATCGCTCCCTTGTCCTTTGATAAACTGAATGTCGCCGAGCGGGCTTTCAAACCTGTCTTTGTAAAGCGGCGTGATTGGAAATTCTTCCTGCGGTTTTCTTGTCAGGAAAAGTTTTCCGTCTTTCGATTTGACGGTTAATTTCGTTTCGGTTTCGTCAGAGTAGTAAACGCCCGAATAAGCAGCCAGAGTTTTATCGTTAATCGTTGCATCTTCGACAAATGAGTAAGTGGCTGTTTCAGTCGGCGTAGTAAGAATTATTTTTTTGCCCGATTCAACGAACTGAAGCTTATTCGGACCGAAAACAAAAGTGTCTTCTGAAACAGGTATAAAGGTGGTGCCTCTTGAACTCGTCAGTTTACCGTCTTTGACCAATAATTTGATGCCCGAATTTCTCGACCAGCTATCTTCCCGATACCAGCCTTCAAACGCTTTCAATTTTTCAGGCGAAAGCGTGATCGCGGCAACATCAGCGGGCGGCACGGATTTATTCGGCACTAAAATATTCCTTACTGCTATCGGCGCGGGCGGAGCGCCGTCAAACTCGGCGCTGTTGTTCAACCAGGCGATTGATAAATTCAATTCGGGAAAATATTCGAGACTTGCCCGGTAACCGGCGGTCGCGCCGTTGTGACTGATCGCTTTCCAGCCGCGAACCGTATTGATAACAAGTCCCATTGCATATTCATTCATTTTCCCGTTATTAAATGGAACAGTCTTAATTTGTTTGTCTAACAACGATGGGCTTCCGAATTTGCCGGATAAATAATAATTGTTCCATTTGAGCAAGTCTTCGGTTGTGGTGAGCAGCCCGCCGTTACCGTAAGCGTTTTCGTTGGGCATTGTTGTCAGATAAGCATCGCCACTCTTAGCGTATGCGAAGGCGCGGTTTTTGACTACTTTTCTGAAATTATTTCTCCATTCGGTGCGCGTCATTCCAGCCGGTTCGAAAATGTATTTTTTCGAGTAATCGGCAAGACTCAGACCGCTCACCCGTTCGACGACAATTGCCAACAAATTATAGTTGGAATTGCTGTATAAATATCTTTCGCCAGGTTTGAAATTGACCGCTTTCTGACGCGCGACGATGTATAGAACGTCGTTGTTATCGTAGGTTTTAGTCGAGCGTTCCCAACCGGACATCGAGGCGATACTGCCCCAATCGCGCAAGCCGCTGGTGTGGCGCATCATGTGATCGAGAGTTATTTTGTCGCCGTAATCGGGAAGTTCGGGAATAAATTTACGAATGTCATCATGCGCCGAAAGTTTGCCCTGTTGTTCAAGAAGCAAAATCGCCGCTGCCGTAAATTGTTTGGAAACGCTTCCGGCTTCGATGACGGATTCCATCGTCATCGGAATGTTATATTCAAGATTCGCCATCCCAAACGCTTTGGAAAAAACAATCTTCCCGTTGCGCGAAATGGACAACTGATAGCCCGGATTTTCGGGCTTAAATTTTTCCAGCACTTTTTCAATCTGCTTGAGATTTTCCTGCCAATTGGCTTCCGTTTGATTTACAGTCAGTTCCTGTGCACTGACTGTAAACGTAAAAATAGTTAAAACCGCAATCCAAATATAACCGAATCTTAAATATGATTTTGTCACTCGTTCACCTCAGATTTTCTTAACGACAAACATTCTCAAAAGTTCTGTACTTAAATAATCGCAATTCTGAAAATTATGTCGGTTTCGTTTTATATAGCCAAACAAAAAAGATAAGTGCCATAACCAAATCTCCAGTTGTGCTTTTTCGTGTTACCATTATTTTCTAATAAGTGATAAATTTCCCTTTGCAAATTCCAGCGAATGAACCTTATGACTAAATTCTTTTTCGCCTTTCTCTTTATATTATTCGTCACTTTGCCTTCGCTCGCACAAGACAAAAAACAGGAAACGCAGCAGAAAAAAACCGTTTCCGCTTTGACGGAAAAGCTGCAAAAAATTGACGGCTTCGTACCTCTCTATCTGAACCCCGAAGACGGGAAAATTTATCTTGAAATTCCATGGTTTAACCGTGAATTTTTGTACCAGGTTTCCCTAACCACGGGAGTCGGCTCAAATCCGATAGGACTTGATCGCGGACAGCTTGGCGGCACGAAGATTGTCTATTTTGAACGCGCCGGAAACAAAGTTCTGCTGGTTCAGCCAAATTACAATTATCGCGCTTTAAGCGACAATATAGCGGAACGTCGAGCCGTTGAGCAATCATTTGCAAAATCGGTTATCTGGGGTTTTAAAGTCGAAGCAATTGAAGGCGAAAGAGTTCTGGTTGACGCGACAAGTTTTTTGATTCGAGACGCTCACGGCGTGACGGATCGTCTGCGCGCCGCTCAACAGGGAAATTACACTTTTGACGAAAACCGCAGCGCGTTATACACCCCGAACACGAAAGGCTTTCCAAAAAATACCGAAGTCGAGGCGACAATAACTTTGGCGTCAAATTCCGATGAAGGGCGCTTAGTCACAGCGCCTACTGCGCGCCTCATAACAGTGCGTGAGCGCCATTCATTTGTCGAATTGCCGGATGATAAATATCGTCCGCGCAAATTCGATCCGCGTGTGGGAGTTAACCCAATTAGCTTTTACGATTACGCGACCGGTATTAACGAAGAGCTTGAAAAACGTTGGATTGTACGTCATCGGCTTGAGAAAAAAGACTCTAACACCGCCGTTTCCGAAGCAGTTAAACCGATAATTTATTATGTTGACAGTGGCGCGCCGAAGGATATTCAGGCAGCATTGATTGAAGGAGCCGCATGGTGGAATCAGGCTTTTGAAGCCGCTGGATTTCGCAATGCCTTTCAAGTCAGAGTTCTACCTGTCGACGCCGACCCGATGGATGTGCGTTATAACGTAATCAATTGGGTACATCGCTCTACACGCGGTTGGGCTTACGGCTCAAGCGTCGTTGATCCGCGCACAGGCGAGATTATCAAAGGTGTGGTAACGCTCGATTCACAAAGGGCGCGGCAGGATTTTCTTCTCGGCACCGGACTTGTTCCGCAGTATTCGGCAGGCGGTTTATTAAACGCGGCTTGCGATTTCGCACTGCTTCCGGACGTAGAGTATTTGATAAATTCAACTCAGAAAAATGACGCCGAGATGATGTCAATGGCGCGTATCAGACAACTTTCCGCGCACGAAGTCGGGCATACATTGGGGTTTGCGCATAATTTTGCCGCCAGCACTTACGGGCGCGGTTCGGTATTGGATTATCCGGCGCCGATGATTGAAATAAAAAACGGTCAGCTTGATTTTTCAAACGCTTATGCCGTGGGCATCGGCAGTTATGACAAATTTGCCGTTCGTTACGCTTACACGCAATTTACTGCCGGCTCGGACGAAAACGCGGAACTGGAAAAAATTCTGCGTGATGGCGCGGCAAACGGAATGCTTTTTATTTCCGATTCCGATACGCGCCCTGACAGCGCGGCGCACCCGCTTGCGAATCTCTGGGATAACGGAAGTGATCCGGTCGCAATGCTCAGGCACGAAATGCAAGTCAGGCGGATCGGTTTAAATCAATTCGGTTTGCAAAATATTCCGAAGGGCGCGCCGCTCTCTCAACTCGAAAATAAATTGCTGCCGCTCTATCTTCATCATCGTTATCAGTTGCAGGCGGCTGTTAAAACGCTCGGCGGAGTTTATTACACTTATGCCGTCAGAACCGAAAATACTGCCAACCCGCTTACAGTTCGTGAAATTGTCCCGGCTGAGCGACAGCGAGAGGCTCTGCTGGCGGTTCTTGATACGATCAAATCTGAAGAACTCGCAATATCCGACGATATTTTGAAGCTGATTCCCCCGACAGCATACGGATACAACTCAAGCCGATCCGAACTTTTCGCCAAACGCACTAATCCTGTTTTTGATCCGGTCGGGGCGGCGGAAATTGCTGCTGATATTGCTATCAGCGGAATGCTTGAACCGAATCGGGCTGCGCGTTTGATAAATTTCAATGCGAGAAATAAAAATAATCCTCATTTCCGGGAAGTTATTGATGCGTTGATTAAAACGACCTGGAAAATTCCTGAACCGACGAACGCTTATCAGGCGGCAATTGAACGAGCCGTGCAAAGCTTGACTGTTACACGTTTGATGGATTTAGCAGCAAATTCTAATGCCCAGCCGCAAGTCAGGGCAACGGCAACCGAAGCTTTGCGAACGCTACAAGCAAGACTCAAGCGAGCCGCAGCAACCGCTGCCAACGACACAGCAGCGCATTATCAGGCGACGATTGATGATATTGAACGTTTTTTAACTCGTCCCGACGCACCACGCAAGCAAACTACGCCGCTTCCAAATCCACCGGGCGACCCAATTGGCGGGAATTGATACTTAAATTAAGTAATCGGAGAGATAAGAAATGATTCGGATGAGGGACAAATTAAAGCAAGCTTTAGTTTGTCCCTTGTTCATTTTCAATTGTTCATTATCGGTATTCCATATATAAATACTTACTTAGGCGATAGTGTTAAAAATATTTCCGATTAAACAGGCAAAATCTCTGTAAAATCAGTTTATGAGCTTTAATGAACAGATTGTTGATGAACGCTTACGCCCGTTAATAGAATCGGAAAAGCAACTGTTAAAAGGCTTGCATGAGCTGGCAACTGCGGGCGGACATATCGAAGATGCACGGCGTTTAAGCGACATTCTCGCAGGTATTGACGAGTTATTTTTGCTTGTAATTGTTGGTGAATTTAACTCTGGAAAATCTTCATTCATTAACGCTCTATTTGGACAAAAAGCTAGAGTCGAAGGTCCTGTTCCCGTAGATGACCGCATAACCATAATGCACTATGGGGATGAGCCTTCCGAACGCCAAATTACTTCATTTGTAATCGAGCAACGCCTTCCTATAGAGTTTCTGCGCGACATTGCGATTGTAGATACTCCCGGCACTAATTCAGTAATAAAAGCTCACCAGGAAGTAACCGAAGATTTTATTCCTCGTGCCGATCTTGTTTTATTTACAACATCTATTGACCGCCCGCTGACTGAAAGCGAGCGCCAGTTTCTTTCTTACATTCAGGAATGGGGAAAGAAAATAGTCATCATTCTCAACAAGATTGACACAAAGGAAGAAGCTGAAATCATTGAAGTAATTGAGTTCGTTGATAGTAAATGCCGCGAAATGCTTGGTTTCAAACCTTTGATTTTCCCTATCGCGGCAAAACTGGCTTTTAATGCGAAACTTGGCGGCAATCCCCGAGACTGGACGCGAAGCCGTTTTGAGGCGTTGGAGGATTATATCTTTCACAAATTAAGCGAACGTGAACGGTTACAACTAAAACTTCTGAGTCCGCTAGATTCTGCCAATACAGTTGCCGAAAAACTGCAAGCAGAGTATTCGGGAAAGCTCGAATTGATTTCCGAAGACACAATTAAGATTGGGCGAATAGAAGAACAGCTCGAAGCAGCGCGCTTAGAAATGCAGGCAAACTTTCAAAAGTTCATTCTTAAAGTTGATGCTCTAGTTGGAGAGATGCGCGACCGCGGAGTTGATTTCCTGGACCACAACATTCGCGTGCGAAATTTTAATCTGCTGCGAAGCGAAACCAGATTTCGAGAAGAGTTTGAGCGAGAGGTGCTTGCTCAATGGCAGGAGAAACTTGATCAAACAGTTAATGAATCTGTTGATTGGCTCGTTCGCAATAATATGAAATTGTGGAACGATACTCTTGAATATTTCAATACGCAGGTGAGAAAAGCGCAGTACGATTCGCAAATTATAGGTCGAGTCGGAGGGCAATTTGTATACGAACGGGAAGAAGTGCATTCCCGTATTCGTCGTGAAGCCGAGGCGCGCATCCAGTCGCTTGATCACCGCGAGGAATGTCGAAGAATAATCGGCAGCTCAATGACTGCGTTGCAGCAATCTTTTGGATTGGGGGCGGGCGCTGTTGGTTTGGGGTATGTACTTGCAACTATTTTCACCACTGTGGCGCTGGATGTTACAGGCATTGCGGCTGCGACAGTGTTGTTCACAGCCAGCTTTTTCATCCTGCCTTATAAGCGAAAACGTGCAATAGAAGAATTTAAAGCAAAAGTTGAAAAACTAAGGTTAGAGATGCGGACTGTTTTTGAGAGCAAATCGGCAGATGAAATTGATCGCGCAACAGAAAATGTCCGCGGCGCTCTGGAGCCATACACCAGATTTGTTAAAAGCGAGCGTGCACAAGTAGAAGAACGCTCTTTAAATCTTCGGTCATTGATAGAACGCCTTCAATTCCTAAAGCGCGAAATTAAGACAGTAGTGGCTGGTTAGCGGGATATTAGAATATAAAAAGAAAAATGAATGCGTTCTAAATAGGATTTTTTGACGCTTTAATCAATAAACAAAATTTCAATCACTGGTTTACTTTTACTTTTTCAAGCTTCAACATTTCGCACACAAATTTATATAAAAATGTTTGATCACCACTTAAGGCGGCTTGTAGATAGCTCCTACAAATTCCCTAATGCCAAAACCTGTGGTTCGGTTGGCATACCATTCAAAGACAAAATTTGTTGTTTTTTTATAACTACGGTGATAAATTGGCAAAACTTTTATGACACTTGTTTAAGTGGTGCGATGCATAAGATGAACTAAGTTCATCAGTTACTGACAATCATTTACTTTGCTGGGGATAATTATGAAATTTATTTTGAGCGCAGCATTCTTTACAGCTCTCCTGGGCATAAATATCGTAGCGGCACAAACACCCGGAGTTGAAATCGCCCCGGCATTTCAAGTTATTGACGGAAAACCAAATGAAATCGGCGCTTATTATCGAAAAGTTATAACGCCCGAATCCAGCACAAATCTTGGCATCCACAGCCGCGGCGGGACGATTCCCGAATTTGCTCCGGATAATAATCGTTTTTTTATTCAGGAATCCGATGGCGTCGCCGGATACAGTCTGACGGAAATGAACGATCCGAAAACCGGACCGCGTGACCGACCGAGCATTTATATGGGCGGAAGAAGCAATAATATCGAAGTTGATGCAGGAATGGCGTGGAATCGAGTTTTTGCCGTTGTTCCCGGTTCGACCGCAGCGCGTGCAACTTGGACTACCGAGTCGGACGGTTCAAGCCGAACCGATCAATTTGTCATTGGACAGCGAAGCGCAACCGAATATGTCGTCAAAGATTTGGCGGGCAATGAAGTCGCAATCGGCAGCACGTTTCAACCGACGGCGGATGGTTCCGTCACAATCGGCGTTAAAACGCTGCGACCTAATTTTGCATTTCGACCGTTTTTCCGCTCCTCCGACAGAACGACGAACAGCGGTTATCACACCATCGCTACAGCAGGCGGCACCAATGATTCTCGATACTACGCGGGCGATCCATTCATCCTGGAACTCAAAAAACTTTCGACCGGAGAAATCAGACTGACAATCAGCGGGAACGGTGAGCAAACAGTTTATTCGGCAACTGTCGCCGGATTTGGCAGCGGTTCCGCGCCGTCTTACAAGCGAGTTGATTCAATAGACCAGAAAGGGCGCGAAGGACAGACGACCGAACGCACAAACTCGACGGTTGTCCGCGGCGGCTGGGGCGTTACATCCGTGCTGAAAACAAGCGGCGTCAATCAGGCGTTTGCCGGAAGCGCAGGATTTACGGTGAAATCAGTTGAGTTTTCGCAAAACACTTACAATTATCTTTTCGGTCCAATCGGTGAAGGACGAGCGACAAGAGTTGACGGCAGCGAAGTGATATATATCAATCCGCCAAATCCTTAAATTGAATTAAAATAGGCTTAAGACGAATTACCCTTTAATATGAAGCTGCTCCTTTATTTAAATTGTTAAAAACTGAAACAATTGCTGTATCTTTTACGGCAGCAATTGGTAAATCGCCCTGTTGACCAAATTGCTGTCCGCCGACACTGCTTAAGCTTGGACTGTTGAGCCAATAAAAAGTGTTGTTTGTATAACGATAAACTGCAATGTCCGATTTACCATCGCCATTGTAATCTCCGCACACCGGAATATCGTTAATTTGCTCTTGCGAGCTTGGAATCCCGAACTGAACGAAGACTCTATTGTTGCCGCCGTTTTCCTGTATGTACCAAAAGCCGTTTCCCGTCCCTAAAGGTGATGTTATCCCGCGCCAGACGGCAAAATCGGCGCGATTATCGCCCACATAATCTCCGGTCATATAAACGTCAGTAAAGACTTCACCCCATTGCTGCACCAACGTCACCGCTCCAGTATTGCTGTCGCCGATAATGTAAGCGTCCCCGCCGAAAAGGTTGGGGCGAATCACGCCGATTTCCGCTCGTCCGTCCCCGGTGTAATCTGCCCCCGGAAGCGGAATATCTTCAAAAAGACTTTCATCGCCGATTCCGAAAACGATTGCTCCCAAGGTATTATTGCTGCTCCGCAGAAAATACCAGTTCCACCTGTTGTTGACTCTTCTGAGAACAGTTGGGTCATCTCTTCCGTCTCCATCATAATCGGCTTCGCGGGTCGGGAAATCTCCGTTTGTTCCCCATTGAATTGAAAGCGTGCTATTTGGCGGCGCGCTCGGTCCCGAACGACGTATAAAATAATAAGCCGGAGCACCGGAGCGCCAAACAGCAATGTCGGATATATTGTCCGCATCAAAATATCCGGGCGTTGGAATGTCGCTCGCGGAAAGCCCCCAAAGAACAGTGTTCTCACCATTGCCGCCATTGTTACGAAGTCGCCAAACAATATTGTCGCCACTTTCATTTGCCGTAACGAAGGAAGTTCGCCCTGACCCATAAAAGTCAAAACAAGGCTTTGTTAAAGTACCTTGAGCAAAGGTGTTTGTTATGCAAGTTAAAACAAAAAATACAGCCAAAAGGATTGCGGTCGTGTGGACTGTAATTAAACGTGGCAGAGAGATTGAAATCAATACTTCCTTCATTTGAATTTCCTCCGAATGCAAAAACTATGAAAAGTAAGGCAAAAGCTTTGCCAAATCATAATAATCGATAAAAATCAAGTGGAATCAATGATATAGCTTAGCAAAATGGCATAAAACAGTATCAAAATCGAACGAGTTTAGTTAACAGATTTGAAGAACAATTCTAATACTGAGCTTGTGTAGCTTCCGTACAGAACTCTAAAGCTAATTTCCAGATTAACGCAGGCTTGAATGTTTATGCTGTAGATGCTCACCTAAATGGCGTCCGCCTTTCATCAGAACTTTCCCAATATACCCCGTGTACTTTCAAGAGGTAATTACCTAATTTAATTAGTCTGAAGATTATTGCATTGCCATCGAAATTCTTTTATAGTTTGCCGGAGCAAAAAGGTTAATTATTTATAAGAGAGATACTTATATGAGTTCGCTAATAAATGCCATAACGGCTTCTTTCGACTGCGTCAAACAATCGCCTAATGCACTTTCTACAGGCGACTCTTCTGTTGTCATCAGGTTTCCGGTCGGTGCCGCAGCGCCTCCTCGCTGTCAGAATGCGCCGGACGATGTGAAAACAATCCAAAAAGCGCTGAATCGGTTTTCACCGCTTGATGGCGGACCAGCAGAGAAGCTGGTTGTTGATGGCATTTGCGGTCCAAAGACGAGATCTGCAATTTATCACTTTCAAGAAAAGTGGGGGATTAAGCCCAAGGGCTGGAAAGTGCCTGATGGAATTGTTGATCCTGACGGAGAAACGATTAAACGATTGCGGCAGGGAGGCGGCACAATACCAAACCTGCCCTCGGAATTTATGCATCGAATCCCTCATGTTTTACAAGTCGTCAGCGCTGCTCGCGTAGCTATCTTAACAGCAAAGACTTCCTTTAATCTGCCCTCAATTTCCTTGTTCGGTAAAGCCGGCGTTGACAGAGTTGATCACCATTTCCACATTACAAAGACAAATAACCCGCGACAGCGTCTGGAAGAAATTGACAGCATATATTTGAATATGCAAACAGCTATCGGATATGTTCCTCAAGGGCTTATTCTTGCGGTTGATGAACCGCCAGCATCTGCGAGCGGTTATTTTATGTATGCTTATGACAATGGTTACTCATATCGCAGCAAAGGAGATGAAAGTAAAACAAGTAATGGACTTCATCCGGGATCAATCTACTTATGTCCTAAATCGCGCACGTTAAGTCAAGAGTCTTTCTCAATTTAATATCTGCAACAATCGAAAAATACGACCTTCCCTTGCCGTTAAGAAAATTATCGCTTGCCGAAGCAGTTCAGGATTTTCAAGATTTACAAAATCTCGATTGCCGCAGGTTATGGAAAACCGGAGAAGTTTTTACAAAGCACGAATATCGATAGAAAATCGAAAACAAATATCTTGAATTAAACAAAGTAGGTAACAAAGCTTCCGACTATTTTCACCAAACCAGCCGCAATCATTGTTCTTCAATTAGTGCGCCAAGTCCTTATAAAACATGGACGAATGAAAAGCTAAGAAAGAGCTGGCTCAAATCTCTTTGGACAATGAAATACAAGGAGGTAAATTCCGCTGTTCTGCGGCAGCCTTAGCCCTCCGCAACTATACCGCTCAACAGTTTCGCCCATCGGCGGCAAAGGCGATTTATGAATTATTCTAATCAAGAGACGTACTTGATTTTTCAGCCGGATGGGGTGACAGGTTGGCGGGCTTTTGTGCTGCTCCGCAAACCGAATCATATTTCGGCTGTGATCCAAATCAAAATTTGTTTGAAGGTTACACCGAACAAGTTAAAACATACAGCGGCAGTAAAAAGATTGTAATGGTTAATGCAGATGCGGAGGACATAGATTTTGCGAAGGAGCGATTTGATACCGTATTTACTTCACCGCCTTTTTACCGCACTGAACGTTATACAGCAGATGAAAACCAATCGTGGAAGCGGCATAAAACATTCGAAGCATGGACTGAAAGATTCTTATTTAAAGTTATAGAACAATCTTGGTCTTCACTTAAACCGAAGGGGTTTCTGGCGATAAATCTAGCCGATGTTTACAGCGAAGGGCAGGTGCATAAGATTTGTGACGCGACTAACGATTTTATTGCTAATTTGCCAAATGCTGAATATGTTTGCGGGGTAGGATTAAGAATACATAATCGCCCGAACAAAGCTAAAATAAAAGGTAAAATCAATTCTGAGATTGTATGGATTTTCCGCAAACAGGGTAAATAAAAACATTCAAAAAGATTAATAATATTTTAGCTGTTAAGTAAAAAACGTAGTGGACAGAAGAATCCCGGAATCCGGGATTCTTCTGAAAATAAGTCTTTCAGCACTTTGATATTTTCAGAAATCGATTAGTAATAAATACCTAGTAAGGGATTAATTAGGGGTAAATAAGCATTTATTTGGCTTTCCAATATTTCAAAAGGGTGTAAAATGTGCAGATAACAACACCGTTTTTTTAAGTTTCCTATTTGTTTGACAAGAAATTGCATTCTGAAAAGGAGGTATTCGAATGCCAAAATATGTAATCGAACGTGAAATTCCTGATGCAGGTAAATTATCCGCTTCAGAGCTTCAGGCTATTTCCCAAAAATCGTGCGGTGTATTGAACAATATGGGTTCACAGGTTCAATGGGTTCATAGTTATGTAACTGATGACAAAGTATATTGCGTGTATATTGCACCAAATGAAGAAATGGTGCGCGAACATGCTCGGCAAGGCGAGTTTCCTGCAAATAAAGTCTCAGAAGTCAAAACTATTATTGACCCTACGACTGCCGAAGCATAACCCTCGTTTTTGCGGTTAAATGGTAATTTACGCAGGATGCAATGATTAGTTAAAGGCGCAGCGAAAATACCCACCTTATTAAAGTTTGTATATCAGCCCATCCTGTTAGCTGATTTTCCGAGATAGTCATTGCAGCCAGCTGCGGAGCATATTCTTTCAGCAAAAAATCAAAAGTATGACTACGACAAACATCATTTCCTTAAGTCAAGAAAATCTTAACGCGGCGGCGAAATCTCTCGCACGAGCTTTCCATAACGACCCACTACAAGCATATGTTTTCCCCGATGAAACTGAGCGCGCGGCACATTCGCCCGCGCATTTTGCGCCACTTCTTAGATACGGAATGCTATTCGGAGAAGTATTGAAAACAGAAGGTAAACCTTTAGGAGCAGCCGTTTAGCTTCCGCCTGAAACTTGGGAAGTGACGCTGGAACGCGCGGTAGCGGCTGGACTTGATACTTTGCCAGATGTCTTGGGCGGCTTTAAATACTTGTCTTGCCGAACAAGGCAGACTCAATCGAAAAGCTGTTTCAGTTGCCGCATAAAAGCGAAAGGCTTAGATAATGCGCCAACATTATTCTAAGCCTTCACTCGAGAACGCGTCGGAAAGTTTCCAGACAAGACAACGCGTTCATATCTTAATGGAGATTATACAAAATGAGAGGACAGATTAAAGAAAAATCAAAGGGCGTTTGGCTCATTCGAATCGAAAGCAATAAAGACGGCAAACGCAGCTCATTCTCAAAGCAAATCCGAGGTACAAAAAAAGACGCTCAAATCTTTTTAACTGCAAAACTCAGTGAAATGGACAAAGGCGTTTTCGTTCAGCCATTCAAACAAACATTAAAGAACTATTTGGACCAATGGCTGAACACAGTTGCAAAAGTGAATGTTTCAGAAGAAACATTTGCAAACTACAAGTGGTTTATTGATAACCGCATTTCGCCACGAATTGGTGAATTTAAATTGACTGATTTACGGAAAGCTGACGTACAGCATTTTTACAATCAGATGACCGCAGGCGGTATAGGTGCAAGAATGGTTCGCTTATGTCACTCGATTTTACATTCTGCTTTGGCTGAAGCAGTCCGATTGCATTTGTTATCAATCAATTCAGCAAGCGAATCCAAGTTGCCCAAATGGACGCGCAAAGAAATCTCCGTCCTTTCGCCAGCACAAGCTAGAGCATTTCAAGAAGTTGCACAAAATAATCCAAATGGCTTGGTTTTAGTTTTCGCTTTAGAATCAGGTATGCGCCCCGAAGAATATTTGGCTTTGAAATAGTCTGACATTGATTTTGAGGTGGGGACAGCAACCGTTCAACGCTCCTTAAAACGGCGAAAAAAATCAGATGACCTGAAAACCTGGTACTTTGGAAAAACAAAAACAAAGAAAAGCCGTCGAACCGTACCGTTATCGTCAAGCCTTATCAAAATGTTGAAAGCACATCGGCTTGAACAGAACAAAAGGCGTTTGAGACTTGGCACATTATACGAAAATCACAATTTAGTTTTTGCGTCAGAGTTTGGCACTCCAGTACATATTGAAAACTTACGCAATCGGCACTTTCAGAGAGTTTTAGAGGAAATAGGATTGCCTGGTTTTTTGCGTTTGTATGATCTTCGGCATACCTGCGCGACGTTGCTTTTATTGGCTGGCGAGAATCCAAAAGTGGTCAGCGAACGGCTCGGACATTCAAGCGTGACAATGACTTTAGACACATACAGCCACGTTTTACCGAATATGCAAAAGACGGCAACTGCAAAATTAGAGCAGATGCTTTTTGGCTAATATTTCAATAAAAAAGCCGAGATGCGTTTCAAAAAGATAATTAGACGTGGTTGACGCACCAATGACGCACCAAAAAGGAAAGGGCGACTTTAAAGTCGCCCTAAGTTGTTGTAAATATTGATGCACCCGGCACGACTCGAACGTGCGACCTTTTGATTCGTAGTCAAAGGCGTACCATAAAATACGATAAATCACAGTTTCTCACCTTTTCATATCAAACAATAAAATCCTTTATTTATCGGCTTTTTCTGTTTCAATTGTTATCACTTGTTTTCACCCTGTAACATAAATTATCATCGCAGCGATAGGAAACTTTATAGGAAACCATAGGAAACAGTATGAACCGAAATCAAAAATCAAAAGACGTTTTGACCGATGCAAATGAACAGCCAACCGAAAAGAAAAAACGCCCTAACCGATATTGGAAAGAAATCAAAGGCAATCTTTACGCTCGGCTCCAGTACCGCGACGAAACCGGCAAATGGAAAGAAAAACTCAAACCGCTAACAGATAAACGCACAGCCGGGCGTGTTGTCGAAGAAATGCGGCGCGAGTTTGAGCAGCACGGCGAAGAAACTTTACTTTCCGATAAAATCACCTTCAAACAGCTTGCCGATAAATACGAAAAGGCAAAAATCTTCGCGGCTGAATCCAAAGACGGGCGCAAAATTGCCGGAATGAAATCCTATAAAGCGCAAAGATCACATCTCAAAGTATTGAAAGATTATTTCGGCGCACAATTGATTCGATCAATCAAGCCTTCGGATATTGAAGCCTTCAAACGCAAACGACTAAATGCGCCGGTGGAAATTGAAATCAATGTTTATAAGAAGGTTAAAGATGAAGAGACCGGCAAAGAAAGAAAGATAGTTGAGAAAGCCAAGAAACAAAGACCGCGCAAGATTGCTTCGGTTAATCGTGAATTAGCATTGTTAAGAGCGATGTTTTATTTTGCGATGCGCGAAGGCTGGATGCTGCAAAACCCGACAACGCGAGTTAAAAGCCTAATAAGTTTGGCGGCTGAGGAAAACCGCGACCGAGTGCTTTCGTTTGACGAGGAACGCCGTCTATTCGTCGCTTGTACCGGGCGGCGCGAACATTTGCGAGCCGTTTTGATCGTTGCGCTTGATTCGGCGATGCGACCGGAAGAAATTTATAAACTTCGCTGGGAACATATCTCTTTTGATGAAAATGTAATTTATCTTACGCCAGATATTACAAAAACAGAAAAAGGGCGAATTGTTCCGTTTCTCACTGTCAGAATCAAAGATGAGCTTGAAAATTTGTGGAATCAATCGCCGCAAAGATCGAAAGATTTGGTCTTTGGAATCAAGTCAATCAAAACGGCTTTTAATACTGCGCGACGTGAAGCTGGACTTGATAATTTTCGTTTCAGAGATGCGCGGCACACAGCTACGACGCGGATGATAAATGCAGGAATGAATTACGCAGAAGTAATGAAAATTACCGGACACGATGAGATGAAAACTTTTTTGCGTTATTTGAATATCACGCCGGAGTCAGCACGGATCGCTCCCCTGAAACTCGAAACCTATCTTAATCACGCACAAAATCAGTTACTAAATGAAATTGAGTTAATTAATTAAATAGCTTTTCACAACATTTAAGTTATTTAATCTTAACTCCTAAATCAGAACGGCTAGAACCGTTTCACAAAGAATCCTATTTAACCGGAGCTATCAAACGATTGCAAGCGTTAAGCGAAGCTGCAAACTAATAGACTAAACTGTTTTATAAAAAAGTCATCAACTATATATCAAAGGTTTCTAACTTCTCTTCAGAAGATTTGCAGATTTATTTTTAAAGAAGAGTTCTTTTAGCCCATCTTTGCCACTCATTATTACAGTAACAAGAATTATCCCATAAATTATCTGGCGCATATTGGCTGCAATGTTGTTGGGCATCCCAACAAAACGTAATGCTTCGGGCAGCAAGACTAAAAACGCTGCCGCGAAAAAGCTGCCCGTCAGATTTCCCAAACCGCCGATGATGACTATCGAAAGAATGAAAATAGATTCGTTGACGGTAAAGCTGGTCGGATCAATGTAAGTTATGTAGTGCGCGTATAACGCTCCCGGAATCGCCGCAAGAATCGCGCTCAAAGTAAAGGAAACGATTTTTGCTTGATAGACGTTTTTGCCGATGTTCTGCGTGTAGATTTCGTCTTCGCTAATCGCTCTCAGCGTTTTGCCGAAACCCGAACGAGAAACGTTTCTCAAGACAAACCAGACGATTGCGACAAAGAAAACCGAAAGAGCGAGGAATGAAATTTTGTCGTCCAAATTGATTCCGAAAAAATGTATTGCCGGAATGCCGGGAATGCCGAGCGGACCTCTCGTGACATCCATCAGATTATTCATCAGCGAAAAAACAATAACCTGAATACCAAGCGTGCAGATGATGAAATAATCCTCCACCGTCCGCAAAGCGATGAGCGAAACAATAAAAGCAATCGCTCCGCCGATGAGCATTGCCAGAGGCAGATTTATCCAGAACGACAAACCAAACTGGGTCGAGAGAATTGCGGTCGTATAAGCGCCGATGCCGTAAAAACCGGCATGAGCCAAAGAGATTAGTCCGGTAAAACCGGCAGAGAGATTCAAGCTCTGCGCGAGCAAAGCGTAAAAAGCAATCAGGATGAGCAGGTGTAAAAGATACTCCATTAGCTTTCCTTTAGATTTCAACTTTACGCAATTGCTTGCCGCTAAAGCCGAGCGGTTTCCAAATCAAAAATAGAATCAGAATAACGTAAGTAACCGCATCCATCCATTTTGTATCAATGTAATAAGCCGCCAAATGCTGCGCCGTCGCCACCAGCAAAGCGCCTGCTATCAAACCTCTCGTGCTGCCGACTCCGCCGATAATCATTGCCACAACGCCGTAAAGTAAAAGATTAAAACCGAAAGTAGGCGTCATATTGGTATCCATCGCCGAAAGAATGCCCGCTACGGCTGCCAACGCCGAACCGATGCCGAAAGCAATCAAAATAACTTTGTCCGAATTGATGCCGTAAATGTTGCAGAGTTCCAGGTTGCTTGAAACAGCCCTGATTGATTTACCAATGGAAGTTAATTGCAAAAAAAGATTTACGGCAATGAACAAAGCAATGGAAACAAGGATGGTGATGATTTGAATGTTGGTAATGTATGCGCCGAAAATCTCATTGCCTATTGTTATTTCGCCTGTTCTAATGATTTTTGTATCGTCGCCAAAATAAAGCGAGATGCAATTTTGCAGCACTATATACAATCCGATTGAGGCAATTAAATAAGCCAACGCCGGAGCATTCCTTTTACGCATCCGGCGATAAAAAAAAATCTCGCACAGCAACCCGACATAAACTGTCCCTACAATCGCCGCGCCGACCGCAATGACTAAAGGAAGCGAAAGTTGATTGGCAAAAAGAAAAGCCAGATAAGCGGCGGAAGTGATGATGACAGCGTGAGCGATGTGAAAGAATTTTGTCGGGTAGTAGATTAGTGAAAATGAAAATGCAATCAACAATATGGTTGAAGCCAATAGAAGAATATTTATTATTAACTGACCATTTGGGAGCATCATCTACCTTTTTTATTGCTCACGGATTGCATTTTATTACTTTCGAGGCTTTCCGGCGTCTTTGCATTTATATTGTCTATTTTGTTAGAAAGTGAATTTGTAGTTTCTTTAATTTGTTTCACTTCGTCTTTTACATTCTCTAAAGATTCTAATTTGCGCTCTATCGAATTGATTACTGCTTGATTTTGCTCACTCTTTTTACTAATTTTCATTTCTGTTATAAAACCAGTAATTCCAATCAAAAGAACTGCGGGCAACCACAATGTATATAAACAAGTATGTTGAAAAGAAAAAGACTCATCAAGCTCTAGACAATAATTTTCTAAAGTCTTTTTTATAGGGTTAGGGTAATTAACTTTCCAAGAAATTTCATGCTCCTTAAAGCGATTAGTAATCCTGACTGAATAAATTAAACCCAGAAGAAATAAAAAAATTCCACCGAGATAAATAATTTTGTTATACCAGTTGTATGTATAAAATTTTAATGAGTAATTTAAAGCCGAACTTCCTAACAATGAAAAATAGATAGACCTTATCCAATCAAGTGTTGAGCTCTTAATTCGACAAGACTTGGATAAAAAACGAAAATGTATAGAATCTATCCATTTCATATTTATAGACCTCTATTAAGTTCTTTCAAAGTAGCTAACCAAGACGGAGTGCCGGAAATACTCGCGGTTGCCTCAATAAATTCTTCTACTAACTTAACCTTCTCCATTGAACTGCTACTTGTTTCTTCCGACGCATAGTTCTTAATTTTGTCCCGTAACTTTTGCAACTCAACAATAAATTGTCCTCTTAACTCATCTTTGTTTGCTGCGTTCAATCCTTCTTGGTCGCTTAAAAATTTCTCGATTTTTTTTAGTGGCTCAGACCATAAATCAATTTGCGAAAAGTCTTCAGTTAGGACCCATTGATAATCTTCAATCAATCGGTCGAGGGGAAAAATGGTAGATTGTCTTCGTAAAAAATTCAAAACTCTGCTCTCTACTTTTGTATAGTTGTCAGGTTTGCAAAATAGGGAGATGCAAAAAATTTGATTGTAATCAGCACCGTTGAAATTAAAAAACGTGCAACTGTAGTGGGAGTAAATACTGCCTAAAAACAGAGCTTTTTCTAAATGGCAGCCTAGCTCCCAAATTTTAGACTTGATTATTTGGCGGTCTTTGAGTCTTGTAAATGATAAAGTATCTGATTTCTGAGAAGAACCTTCTGCCAAACACTGTTTGAAATACGCGCCTATCACTAACGGACTTTCAAAAACGATTTTACGCAGTATCTCATATGAATTTTGTATCAGAGTGCCATTATCATAAAAATTTACTCCTCTGAAGTATGTCCCTCTCAATTCATAAAACTCACTCGGTGTTTTTCGTAAATTTTCTAACTCCTTACTTAAATAAATTTTATATTCGTCTTTATAGTCGTCTATGTGCTGAATCGGATGCAGGAAATTCATTAAAGGTGAAACATCTGAGCTAAATATCAGATACTTGCCAGTGTCATTTTTTGGGTAATAAACACTCAAAGCAAGTTGGCATGGGTTAAATACCAACTGTTGCTTTGCCAAATCCATTAGCAAATCTCCAACAATTTTTCCTCCTATATCCATGATTTGTTCTTCAGTCATAATCTATATTCCCTTTCTCACTAGAACTGTTTTTAGATAAGGAAGACCTCCACTGTAAGAGTCAAGAAACTCAAAAGTGCAATTTAGGTTTGATAACAGGTTAACTATCGCTTCGGTGTTTACGTAATTACCTTCTATTTCTAAAGACTCTTTTTTGAATCTGAAATTAAAATAGTTAAAAAAAAATACGCTTGAATAAATATGATAAGCGTCAGAAATATTTTGGGGGTGTCTTAAACTATAAAACGAAAAAAATAAAAGATGCTTGGTCTTGTCTATGCCGTAGCCTCTTAACTCTATTGGCTTTCGTTCCTGATAGTAGATATTACCGTCTCGAAAATCAAAAAGTAAGAACTTTCCGGGTTTAGTTCTATCGTATAGCTGATTAACTGCTTTTAGTTGATCGGATGCGCTTAAATGACCTAATGTATTGCCCCTAAAAATAACCAAATCATACATTCTTTGGACTTTTGAACTTAACTCTAATACATCTGATTGAAAGAAAATTGAGTTGGCTGTATCGAACTTCTCAGCCTTTGCTTTCGTGTGAGCGACCATTTCGTAAGATAAATCCGACGCATCTACACTAAATCCGTTTTTCAAAAAGAAACAAACATCATGTCCCGAGCCACAGCAAGCATCTAACACACTTCTAATGTCAATACCCTCTAACTTCACTAGAAGATTATTCAATAAACTTTCCGATGCTGCTAAATGGTCGTGATATAAATAATCATAATAATCAATGTTGTTTGAGTAGTAGAATGTCACTTGATTGAGTTCATTTCTTTTATCCATCAATTAAAAAGTAAAGACCCTTATTGATTTGGGCTTGTCGTTCGTCATTTGAAGAACTTCTATGTCCTTTAAAACTCCTCCTTTTCCATCAAAAGTAGTTTTACCAGATAGCCCCTGATAATCCTTAATATTGTTTATGTAGTTAATCAAGTCAGGTGTGTTTGATCCAGCATTTTTTAATGCAAGAAATAATATATTCATTGCATCGAACGAATGAGCAACAGTTTCGTCTGGCTCAACTCCTTTTCTTTCTTTGTATAAGTCAATAAATTTTTTACCGTCTTGCGCAAGCTTTTCAAAATTTATAAAGGGCTTTGAAAAAATTACGCCCTCTATTGAATTACCAGCAATTTTTTTACAATCCTCGGTATTAACCGTAAGATTGGTAAACCATTGAGGCTTAAAGTTTATTTCATTTGATTGCTTTAGAATTGTTCCCATCTCTTTTGAGAGAGCGGTTAAATAAACATGCTTAACATTTTGCGATTTGAGTTTATTAAGAACTTGCCGATAATCTCCCTTTTCGCCTTCAAATGACTCTTGTATTGATATTTTTCCGCCTTTGTTTACAAATTCCTTTTTGAACGCTTCATTCAGAGAAACCGTATAATCGCTAACTTGAGTTAGAGTTGCAATCTCATTGATTGAATCGCCAACAACAATATTTGCCATCGCCAAACCATCAAAATCGTCAGATGTCCAATTTCTTAAAAAATTCCTATTGATGTTCACCAAATCAGGCTTTGACGCTCCTGGAGCAAATAACAATGTATCTTGAGACAGATTTTCAATTAGGACTTTGGTTGTACTTGAATATACATCACCAACAATAATTTTGGTTTTATCTACATCAACCAGTTTTCTGAAGGCAGAAAGCGCATCTTTGGGTGATGATTTAGCGTCTTCATAAATAACTACAACTTTCTTTCCGTTGATGCCTCCATTTGCATTAACCATTTCAACCGCCATTTCAACCCCACTTACAGATTTTTTCCCGTAATCGCCTGCTACTCCAGTAGAAGAAAAAATTGCACCAATTTTTATAGCGTCTTTTTCAGTTGTTTCCCCCTGCTTTGAATATTGACATCCCTCAAGAACTAATAGCGCAATTACGGTAAATAAAATTGTTATCTGTTTCATTGTTTCTCCTTTTGAATTCTAAACAAAAACCTCTTGAAGTTTTTCAGCTTCAAAATCCAATCTGACATTATCTATCCGATAGACATTACCAAGTTTCAAGCTAACTATTTTTTGAGCCACAATATAGCTTTCTTTTAATCTATGCTCAACAATTAAAAACGATATTCCTTCTTTTTCGTTCAGCATTTTTAAATTTCCTCTAACGAAATCGATATTTTGCGGTGACAGTCCGGTGAATGGCTCATCAATTAAAATCATTTTTGGTTTATGAAGTGTTGCCATTGCCAATGTAAGCAATTGGCGCTCGCCGCCGCTTAGTTTCGTTGGCGTTCTTTTTAAAAGCGGAATAAGCGCAGGAAAAGTTGTCAGCGCGTTTTCAATTCTTTCCTCTAAAATTTTGCGGTTGGAGATGGTCAATCCCGCCATTTCCAGGTTTTCTTTGACCGTCAGATCAGCAAACAGATTGTTTTGCTGCGGGATATAGAGCAAGCCTTTCTTCAACAGTTCGGAAGTGGGCAAGCCCGTTATGTTTTCGTTGTTGAAATAAAGACTGCCCTTTTCGACGGAAGGATTTGTGTTGTTCCAAAGCGGAAGCAAGCCGTAGATTGCTTTTAATAAAGTAGACTTACCCGAACCGTTTGAGCCGATGAGCAAAACAATCTCACCTTGTTCAACTTCAAAGGAAACGTCAAAAAGCACTTGCTTTTTACCGTAGCCGGTTGATATGTGTTCGACTTTCAGCATCGCTGGTTTGTTAGGACATTAATAGTTGACTCAACTAATATCGGCGATCAAGTTTATCCCTCTTCATCAAGAGAACTGATTTGAGTTTTAGTACGGCAGTTTTTCGCTTCACTAATTATTGATTGAATCAATTATGTTTTTGCATTTTCAATTATCATTAACTAACGCACCAGAAACGAGAGAAAACTATCATCACTCAAATATTTTTTTCAAAATTTTTGCATTCCACATCAGAATAAAAGAGAGCAGGGTTTAGTGGTCAAAGCACATCGGTGAATTATGTGTATTAATGCCTTTGTTAGGTATAAGCCGCCATTACTTCCGCGTCGGCTCTGAGTGCGTCAATGTTTTCAAACGACGACAGCTTTCCCTCGCGCAGAAAGAAAATTGTATCGGCAACGTCGGCAATAAAATCGGTGTTGTGTTCAATCAGAAAAATGATTTTGCCTTGCTCTTTTAATTGTTTGACGAGCGCTGCAATCTTATTGCGATATTCGGGCTGAATGCCCGCGACAGGCTCGTCGAGCAATAACAGCGACGCGCCGTTTGCCAGACAACAGGCGAGCGTCAACAATTTTTGCTGACCGTAGGAGATTTCGCCCGCCGGCGATTCTTTTACGTTGCCGAGAAAAAATTGCCCGATAATTTCATCCGCTCGCTTCTCCAATTCGGCATTGGCGCTGCGGTTAAATTCGGAGGGAAGCAAGGCTTTAAACCAATTATCGGTCGAGTTGTTTTGCATTGCCAGAATTATGTTCTCTTTGACCGTCAGTCTGGTAATCGTTCGCAAATCCTGAAACGTCCGGCAAATGCCCGCCCGGTTTATTTTGTACGGCGGTCGGTTCGTGATGTTTTGTTCTCGAATAAAAATCTCGCCCGATTGCGGCTTGATAAAGCCCGTAATGAGATTAAAGAGAGTAGTTTTGCCCGAACCGTTTGCTCCCATCAAGGCGTAAATCTTCTTCGGCTCTAACAACAACGACACGTTTTGCAGGAGATTCTTTTTTCCGGCAAAAGTAAAAGTGACGTTTTGTAATTGAAGCGACATCTTTTTCAAATCAATTAGCGGTGCATTGTGACGTTGTTTCCAGATTCAGTCAATATAAATTAAAGGTGTTAACACATTTATCTTAAGTCCGATCTTAATTTATTATTCTTTATCAAAATTGATTGACTAGAATTTTCAGATAACCTTTTCATTACGCGATTCTCAATTAAGTCAACTGTATTTTTGTGGACTGTTGTAGTTAAACTCTCATAAGTTAACGCTCCAAAAAAGTCCGAAAACTATTATCACTCAGCTATTTTTTAGGATTTTATTGATTCTTGAGTGAAATAAACACTAATCAACAAAATTTAAATTCCACTATTGCAACATTGTGCATTATGTAGTACATTGTTAACCAACACACAAAAAACTTGGGAAGGAAATTGTAAACTGCGGCGGGATTTTTAAAGGTATTCCAAGCAATTTAACGGTTTTCAAAGTTGAACGATTGATAATTTAATCACTATATACAGAACAACGATAATCCCCAATCTTTAGTTCTGTTTGGACTATATAGTCCGAATTCCCTATGGTTTTTTGTGTTAACAATTTAATATCTCGTGTAAAGCGGGCTGCGTTTATAAGGTTAATTCCTTATTTAAAAACGCGCCCGCTTTTTTGCTTGTTTTCATGTGTAAACCAAACTAGTAAGCATTGAAATATCAAGAAATTTAACAATTGATAAAGAGTGAATTTAAAAATAGGAGGGGCAAAAATGGGTAATGAACAGTTAATGATTGATGAAATTCAGCCAAGCCAAGAAACCATTCTCTCGGAATCCGAGGCAGCAAAGTATTTGAAAATTTCCCGGATGACATTGTTTCGTATTCGAGAGCGTAAAGAGATTAGCTTTTACCGAATTGGTTCTCGCATTTTGTATTCAATTGAAAAGCATCTTCAACCGTTTCTCGCTAAATGTGAGGAGTAACCAAAGTAGTTTTCAATCAATGGAAATAACACAATATCATTTTAATCTACGGCACTTTTGCCTTTAGAAGTTTAAAAATGAGTAATTTTTTAAATATTGCCCGTGATTATCTACAACGCGGTTATCAACCATTGCCAGTGCCATTTAGGTCGAAGAATCCTAATTTTAGTGATTGGCAAAAGTTGAAAACTGTGGAGGCTGAACTGCCTAAGTATTTTAATGGCATCCCCCAAAACATCGGCATTTTGCTTGGGGAGCCTTCAGGTAACTTGGTTGATATTGATTTAGATACTCCAGAATCCGTTATTGCTGCCAGATATTATCTACCAAATACGGATGCCAAGTTCGGTCGAGCTGGAAAACTCAACTCCCATTATCTTTATTATTGCCGAATTACTACGAAGAAGTTTCAGGATCCGCTAAAACTAAGCTCTAAAGAGAAAACCGAGCGAAAGAAAGCTATGATTATTGAAATTCGATCAACTGGTTCGCAGACAATTTTCCCCGGTTCCACACACCCATGCGGCGAAGAAATCGAATGGACAGATGGTATTTTTGGACAGCCTGCTGAGGTCTCGGCAGAAGTATTATTCAAAGCCTCTGCACTCACTGCTTCTGCCGCGCTGATAGCAAGATATTGGTACGAGGGGATTCGCAATGATTTATCTATGGCTCTCAGCGGGGCGTTATTAAGAAATGGTTTTTCTGAAAAAGAAACCATTCTTTTTATTAAAAGTGTATGTGCAGCCGCCAACGATGAAGAAACAGAAAGCCGATTAAAAACTGTCAGAGCAACCGCCGAGAAGTTTAGTAATGGCGGAAAAGTAACAGGTTTGCCAACACTTTCCGAATTGCTTGATGATAAGCCGATAAATAAAATATGCGAATGGCTCAATCTAAATTTTCAAAAAGCAAATTCTTGTATTTTAGAAGGAATTGCCAGCAATCAAACCGCAGAAGAGCAAAAGCAGCGCAAAACCCAAGCAAGCGTATTGATGAATCTTTCCGATGATTTGGAGGTTTTTCGCACCCCAAATGAAGAATGCTTTGCTATTGTTCCTGTCAATAATCACCTTGAAAATCTACCAATTAACAAAAAGGCTTTTCAGTCGTGGCTTTCTCGCAAATACTATGAAACCGAAAAACAAACTCCCAATGCTCAAAGTGTGCAGGACGTTATTACTGCGTTATTAGGTAAAGCATTGTATGAAGGTGAATGCTCTGAAACTCACGTTCGAGTTGCTGAACATACAGGCACTGTTTACGTTGATTTATGTAACGACAAATGGCAAGTCGTAAAGATTACACCTAATGGATGGCAAATAGTCGAAAGTAAAGATGTGCCGGTAAAATTCCGCAGGACACGCGGAATGTTGCCGCTTCCGTTACCTCAAAGAGGAGGCTCGCTTGAGGCTTTACAAACATTCATTAATGTTGAAAAAGAAGATTTTGTCTTATTCAAGGCATGGCTGATTACAACGCTACGTCCAAATAAGCCCTTTCCTGCGCTAGCCCTTTTTGGTGAACAAGGAAGCGCAAAATCAACCACCCAACGTGTCGCACGTTCTCTGATTGATCCTAATCAAACCCCCTTGCGATCTCGTCCGAGAGATGAGCGGGATTTGATGATTGCAGCCAATAATTCATGGATTATTGCTTTAGATAATCTATCCGGTATTTCACCTGACCTTTCCGATTCTCTTTGCAGGCTCGCTACTGGTGGAGGCTTTTCGACAAGAGAATTATTCAGCAATGATGACGAGATACTTTTTAATTCAATGCGCCCGATTATGATTAACGGAATTGAAGAGCTGACTACGCGCCCCGATCTGCTCGAACGTAGCCTCGTTTTAAATGCGCCGCGGATTACAGATGATAAGCGAAAAACTGAGGAAGAATTTTGGCGAGAGTTTGAAGCCGCGAAACCAAAAATTATTGGTGCCTTATTCGATAAGGTAAGTGAAGCCCTACGTAAGCTCCCAACTGTTAAACTTGCAAGTAAACCGCGAATGGCAGATTTTGCTGAATTTGCTTTTGCTGCTTTCGGTCAAGAGTTTTTGAATCGCTATGAGAAAAGCCGGGCGGCAGCGAATGAGTCTGCTCTTGAGGCTTCGCCCGTAGCGCTCGCAGTTCAGAAATTCATGGAAACTCGTGAAATGTGGTCAGGAATAGCTAGCGATCTACTAAGTGAGTTTGAAAAGATTATTGATGAAAAAGAATGCAATCGTAAAGAGTTTCCCAAATCTCCTAATGCGCTTTCCGGCAAACTAAAACGTGTTGCGCCTAACCTTCGTGTCGTTGGCATCAATTATGAGCCGGTCTCAAATGGTGGGCGTGCGGGACGAACTTTTAAATTGACTAAAACCAATTCCCAAAAAGATCAAACAAACATAATCGAAACGCAATATTCAGAGAAAAACTGTAAAACATCGTTCCAGATCGTTCCATCGTTCCAAGCTAATGAAAATGGGAATAAAAACGGAACGATAAACGAATCTATAATCGTTCCCGACGAGAAAGGCATCGTTTCCGAAAATAGTGGAACGATGCAAAACGATATTGGGAACGATAAAAAAATAATGATCGTTCCCGAAGATTCTAGCAAAAATGGGCAGTGGAACGATGGAACGATCTGGAACGATGTTTTACAGCCTAATTCTGAAAAGTTGGAAGAAATTTCAAACAAGTCGTGTTTTTCATGTGAAAAGCCAGTGCTAACTTACAGCGAAAAATGCCCGCATTGCGGAGATTCTTCAGCACCCTTTTGAATTCAGTAAATTTCAAAACTGATAAATGCATTATCAAAGAAGGCTTACTCAATAATAGCTTTTAAATGTTTAAAGCTGCTTTTATTTTGCGGGCTGTCAGATGTCCTATTTCTTCTGGTGATATAAATAACAGAAGTTTATGAGCGAGAAATCAGATAAGAAGAGATGGAGTTACCAATCATTACCTCCAGAGATTAGAAGAGCGACTCATAAGGCTGTTAAGAATGAACTAATCAGAAGATGGCGGACTGAAAAACATATTGAAGCTGCTTTGCCTTTCGATGATGAAGATGAGTTTGATTTGAGGTATGCCGAACATTATTTATATTTGCTTCAAAGACGGTCACATCTTTTTCGATTACATGCTCAATTGACCGGCAGGATGGCGCGGAGCTATGGAACTGACGTTGAAATCAGCTACCGACGCTTTCATATCAAATGGGCTGCTAGCAAAATTGCTAAAGAAACAGGCATTTCCTATGAAAAAGTAGTTGAAGAGCTATTGTTTGAAATGAGTGATTATTTAACGGAGTTTTAGAAATGCCGCTTAAATGTACCATCTGCAAGGATCCAAGAAGCCCAGAAATCATAGGAACATACATTCGGATAGGTTCTGTCCGAGCCGCAGCAGAACAGTTCAAAGTTGGTTACCGATCCCTACATAGACACATTAGCGAATGTGTTCCTCGCATTTATCTGGAAGAAGAAGGCAGATTATTTCATGAAAAGCTAAGGAAAGTTTCTGAAAAAATAATTATGCGGCTAAAAAAATCTAAAAAGGATTAATTAGACCCCCTCCCCTACCTTGAATTCTATAAAACACAGGCTTGATTGTCTCTGATAGCACTGCACTTGATGAAAGGAACAAGCAGCAATTGAATTGATAGAAAATTGCGAAAAAAGCGGAAAAGATGGGCTAAACGGGGAAAAAGCCGCTGTAAGTGTCACAACTTTTATATTTTATATTATGCATCTATTTTAAAAGATTTTATAACCGTTTTAGAATGTTAAATTAACAACATAGGGGTAATTTCAAGCTGCTTTGCAAATAATGTGTCCTTCTGTGAGTTTTCCGTTCTACTGATAACACGGGAAATGGCTCGCTCAGTGATGAAATTTCAGGCAAGAATTATTTAATCCACAGATCAACTCGGCTCAAATTCAAAACTCTGCGGCTATTCTGATTTCTTTTTCACCGCTCTTTTTTTTGGTTTCGGTTCTTCAATATTCTTTACAAAAGTCACCAACGGCAAAAGAACCGCAGGATAAGGACTGCGGCGGGTTACAGTAGCAATAATTTCACGCGAAGTTGAATATAAAACCGCCGGGCAATTGCTTTCAGCTAAAATTTTGGCTTGTTCAGCCGATAATGCCGGATTAACGGTAAAAAAACCGACCATTACTATTTTAAATTTGTAGAAACTTTCGCCGCTCGCTGCATCGGAAGATTTTATTGTTAATTCACAACGCCATTTTCGTTGCTGTTCATCAATCAGCTTAG
The DNA here is from genome assembly GCA_036387315.1 of Pyrinomonadaceae bacterium. GTDB lineage: Bacteria > Acidobacteriota > Blastocatellia > Pyrinomonadales > Pyrinomonadaceae > JALZCH01. Next base: position 132,291 of record DASVTY010000006.1, on the reverse strand, counting down.
TTAAATCTTCAATCTTCAAACCGACCGGGCTGATTTCGGCAACGGGTTCGGGAATCGTATCCAAATTATCTTTCAGAAAGTAACTAAGCTCTTTCAGAAAATAAGTTTCAAGCTGAAGTTGCGAGTTCGTAGCAGACATCCAACTTTTCTCCCATAATTTTCGATTGTGAATTGAGCGTTTTTTCAGAACGCTCGACAATTAACACAGCGGCGGTCAACGGTTCAAATTTGATTGTGCGCGCTTCGACGTAAGACGTTTCCGGTTTAGCAAAAAGTACGTCTTCGGAAGGTAAATATTGTGCCGGTGCTTCCAAGTTTTGTGCGTCAATTGCAATCAGCAGTTTTTGACCTTCCTCAATTTTCATTTTCAAAACCGCATCCAGATGGGCGGCGAGCCGCACGTTTTGTGGGTCTTTCTGTTTGAGAGCGTTGAGATAATTGATTCGCGCCAAAATGTCCGCTTGCGGCGTGATCGGGCGATAATCGGTTTCCCATTTGGTATAAGTCCCTTCGGCGACTTTTAATAGTTGCGCCCAATCGCTGACGCTGAAACCGGCGTTGCGACGCAAATATCGAACTTCCGCGCCGGATAATTGGCTGTTGTGCAGAACAATGCCGATGCCAATGGCGTTGTGAACTTTGCTGATGTTGCGGAGAAGAAGCGATTCAGTGTCGCAAGCGGCGCATACTTCGACTTGAGCGTTGAGCAAAACGATGTTGCTCAAACCAACGCCCTCGTACATATACGACTTAAACTGTCTGATTTCCGTTGTTTCGTCACATTCAAAACAATTCATTTCTTTTTCTCCTTCCAATCGCCGATGGCTGTAATAGCAACGACGCGCCAATTTGTTTCGACAATATTAACAACAACTGCAAGTTTGTCGCCTTCAGTGTCGTAGCCATCAACTTTGTACTTGTATTTTTGATGCTTTTCGTCCCATTCTGGCTCGCTGTTAATGTTTCCGTTCAACTCCAGAACTCGCCTGATGTCTTCGTTGTCAACGGTTCGTCTCCCCATCTGATCGAAACAATGCGGGCGGATTTGCAGATAACCATCGCCGGAGAGAATTGCGCGAATTTTTTGAATGGCTGTTTGGGAATCGTAAGGCGACGGTTTGGACATTTCGTCAAAACTCCTTGAGAATTTACAGTTTGGTAATGCAACTCAAAAAGTAACATAAGCGCCTCGAATATTTGGAGTGGATACCTCAATGACAAATTGTCGTTTTTATTTGACAGTTTGTCAAGCTACTTTTAGTTGTTGATTTTTCATCTAATGTTGCAATTCATTTTATTGATCCCAACGTTTATTGATTTCGTTTTACCTTTGTTTCAAAAATTATCGTCTAAAAGTAAAACTTCGCCGTATTTTGTGAAAGTATCGAAAAGTGATTTCATATCGTTAAACTTTGGCTTATCTTTAAATTTCTCAATGTCAAATTCCAGTAAATCTTCTATGTTCTTTTGCGAAAGGTAATGACCGCGAATGAGGACTTCGTTTATTTGATCGTCTTCGTCAATATATTCTCTTGTATCAATATCTGAATCGTTCAAAAGGAAATTGTTCAAACATTCGGTTGCCGTGCCGCAAGAATGTTGATGGATTTCTTCGACGAGTTTCAAGATTTGGTTAATCTTTTGGTCAATATCGGCGGATGAGACGAAAACCAATTTGCCGTTGGCGTGTGCGATTTCATTGCGATCTTTGATTAGCTTTTTGTAAGTTCCGATTTTTGATTTATCGCAGCCGATGAGATGGAAGAAAGTCATAATCGTGCTTTCGTTTTCTTCGGCGAAGTTGAAAGGATAAAATTGTTCGGGTGGATTTCCGGCGGCTTCGTTGCGTTTATTGCGTTCTTCCAAATCTTCAAATAATTCGCGTATTTTCCCAAAGCCGAGAACCGAGCGGCGGAAATTATCGGCGTGCGAGGCGTAAATCTTCCAAAGCTGAAAATAAACGTAAGTCATAAACAGCAAATGGTAGGCGATAAAGGCGAACTGATATTTTTCGTTTTGATAATTGAGTTCAAAACTTTCCCAGAGAAACTTGATGTAGTTTTCTTCGTCCTGCGTTTTATACCTTTGCGGCAGATACAAGAAGATTTCGTCAGGGCTTGCCATACATATTAACGCCTGTTAGGAAATGAGTTAAAGTATTTAGCAAACTCATTTCTTGGCTGGTCACGGTTAACATTCCACATTGACAAAAATCCAATCGGGGTTTGCGGGTCAGTAGCAAAATTAAAAACCGTTTCGGCATCTTTGTTTCCGTCGTGCAGACTAAAAATCTCATTTGCTTCATCGTCGCGCCCAATGTTTGGGGTAATGCCAATCATTTGCCAGAGCGCGGCTCCATTCATTCCGGTCGAAGTTTTCAGTTGTTCATATGAAGCCTTCACAGACTGCTTTGTTAAATTACCCACATTTGGGAATGACTCTCCAAAAAACATTGTCATAAGATTGATGTGAGCAATCTTCACGCCATTTGTTCGAGCGTTTTCAATTATACAAAGAGCATTACTTTCTAACCCACTTTGACCAACCGGCAAAGTAAACGAAATGTTAAGTTGCCTGCCATTCCGGTTTGCATCAGCTTGTAATCCGGCAAGCACTTTATTACGACGATCAACTCCAGCCATAATTTGGTCGGTTTGAACATTGCAGGTCGGAGGTAACGAATCCCCTTCAATGTCAAAATCCAAATGCGTTGCACCAAACATTGTGATAATCCGTGAATACTGTGCTTGGAGTGCAGGTATTGTTGTGCAATAGCGTGCTAACTCCTGTTTCTCCGCATCAACCCTGCCGCCGAATGAAAAAATCACATTTCCTCCGGCACGGCGAAGTTCTTCTATTTGTGCTTTAGGAGCATCTAAACCGATTTCACTGTCCCAATCGGGGTTGTCGCAGCGTCCTTTGCCAATAATAAATGCCAGCGTAAAAACCTTTGCAGCTCCTTCATCAAACTTCTTTTTCAAGTTGTAGGTTGGTCTGTCGTTGTCGTCATTTTCGAGAAAGTAAAAAGGAGCGAAAATTCGCGTTTGCGAAATTAACGGATTTTGAAAAGTCGTGACTCTTTTTGGTTTTGTTGTTTTTGCGGATTTATCGCCCTTTTTTGAAGACGCCTTTTGTGCCGGAACAATCAAAAGACTTAGCCCGAAAATTATAAAAAAGCTGATAGCAGCAACAAAAATTTTACGCATATTATTTATTCTTCCCAGAGTTTATTGATTTCGTCTTTTATCTTCGTTTCAAAAATCGTTATCAATTCTTTGTTTGAATTAACCAGCGATTGCTCGCGCTCGATGTGGGCGACGATTTCCTGCTGAACTTCAAGCGGCGGAAGCGGGATTTTTATTGAGTTCAAATTTGCTTGATTTAATTTTGGCTGCGCTGAACCTGTTACGTAATTGTCGAGACTTATCGAATTTAGGTATAACTCAATAAAAGTTTGCGTGGCTTTTTCGTCAAATCTTAAAATGTGCGCGTGATTATTTACCCAAACTTTCCCCGAAACTGAAAATGCAATCGGTGTAACTCTGGCTAAAAGATTTGCGCCATCTTCCGAAACTAAAAGATATTCACCATCAAAAATATAATTATCAACATAATCAACAATTCCAGATGCGCCATAATACGGATAAATTCCTTTAATTCTATCCGAAGACGTTACAGGTTTTCTTTGACTATCTAAGTTTTCGCAAACTTCGCCGAGTTCGACCATTTCCCAATCGGGCGAAATGTCAATCTGCGGTTTGTAGTTCTCGACGACTTGCTTTGCGCCGTCAATGATGCGCTGAAAGCCTTCGATTTTCTCAACTATCTCTTTTTGAATCGAGAGCTGCGGAAGCGGGATTTTGATACTTGAAAGCTGGTTTTTTGTTACGCCTTGAATCGTTGTGCCTTGACTTGTATTTTTGAAATCTTGAACTTTTTCGTAAAGAGCATAAAGAAGAAATTCAGGCAAAACTTTATCCTTCTTCAAAACTAAACCTTGCGAATCTTGGCTAATGCAAACATCAAAGTCATTAAGAAATAACTTACCTAAACCGACTCTTGTAACGACGATTATATTTCCTTTTGGAATTAAATTTGTTGCTGATTCTGCGATTGCTTTTTGCGTGATAAACTTTCGCGGAATTGCTGTCTTTAGATTAGAAATGTCTGCGCTTGTAATCCAAGCAATTTCGCCATTCCAAAATTCTTTATTTTCAGTTGATGGCGTTCCGCCACTCAAAATCTTTTCGCAAAGTTCTCCAACTTCTACCGTTTCAAATTTATGTTGCCGAATTACAGCAGTTTTATATCTATCGCCCGAAAGATTGTAATCGCCATTTGCCGCAATCTGTGTTTTCTCGACGGCAACGGCTTGCAAAGGTAAATCTTCGCCCGCAAAGCGCGAAGTTTCACCCTGCAAAACGGCTTGCTGAAAATCGCGGATTAAATTCAGCGCGTCGGGCAAATCGCTCGTCGCCAACTCTCTGCGCTGCGCTCCCAATCCGAAGCCGTCGTTTTGGATTTTGACAAAGAGAATTTTATCCGTCTTTGCGGCAATGGTTTTGTCCATCAGCAAAATGGAAGTTTTCACGCCCGAATACGGCTGAAAAACTCCGGCGGGAAGCGAAACGACTGCATACAAAAACGCTTTATCAACGAGCATTTTCCGCAAATCTCGATACGCGCCCGCCGATTGAAAAATAATGCCTTCGGGAACGATGATTCCGGCTCGCCCGTGCGTCGGGTGAATGTGTTCGGCGATGTAATCAACAAACAAAACTTCGCTGCGGTTGGCGGCAATAGAAAACTTTTTGTGCGGCTTAATTCCGCCTTTCGGCGACATAAACGGCGGATTCGCCATCACGATGTCAAAGGTTTCATTCCAGCGGTCTTCACTCGTCAAAGAATCGTATTCGTGAATCGTCGGACTCGGAAAACCATGCAGATAAAGATTGACGAGCGAAAGCCGAACCATATCCGGCGAAATGTCATAACCGACAAAATTGGTCATCAAACGCCTGCGCTCGTCGGGCGTGAGCGTATCGCCGGGCGTGTTTCGCTTGTTATTTTCAAGAATATATTTGTATGAAGAAATCAAAAATCCGGCAGTGCCGCAAGCCGGGTCGCAAACCGTTTCGTTTTTCTTAGGCGCAAGCGTTTTAACAATAAAATCAATAATGTGGCGCGGCGTTCTAAACTGTCCGGCATCGCCTTGCGAGCCTAAAACCGAAAGCAGATACTCAAACGCATCACCAAGCCGTTCGCTATGGTCATACTTGAATTCGTTAATAGTTTTCAGAAACAAAGTCAGCGTTTCCGGGTCTCGGTAAGGCAGATAAGCGTTTTTGAAAATGTCCCGAAAAAGCTGCGGCAAATGCGGATTTTGATTCAGATTAACAATTGCCTCACCGTAAAGCGCAAGTCGTTCGTGTCCGCTCAAATTCGGCGCGAACAATTTGCGCCAACCGTATTTTTCATATTCGCCGACAAAAAACGAAGGATCACCGTCAAATTCAACCGATTGCGCGTCCATATCGTCCATAAACTTGTAAATCAAGGCAATGGTGATTTGTTCGACTTGGCTTTTCGGATCGGGCAGCTTACCGACAAGAATATCTCTCGCCGTATCAATCCGGCGTTTAGTTTCGTTATCGAGCATTTAAGTAAAAAATTAAATCCTTAGGTTTATGTATTTTTATTTTCGGCTTCGCTTTGCCTGCTTACCAATCTGTTCAAAGCATCCGGCACAAAGCGTTCAGCAAATCCAGCAATAAAACACCAAATCAAAAGCATCGCAAAATCTTTACCAGCCTTCGGTCCGGTCGTTATTAGAAAATCAACCAAATGTATCGGAACAGGCTGGGATTTGACGTTATTCGGAGTATCAGAAGCCGGAATTGCGCCATCCGTGATTGCCGGATTTGAATTGCTGGAAGGCGTGGAATTAGCTTGAGCAGCTTGGTTCGTATTGGTTTGATTTGCATTAACCGGATTTATATTGCTATTGCCGTTTACGTTTACCTGACTATTCAGGTTCGCATTTACCGGATTTGCCTGAGAATTTTGTAAATCTACGGTTGTCTGAGTTTCGGGAGTCTGAACTGTTACGTTTTTGGCATTGGCTGTGATTTCCAAACTCGCATTTTCCGGCGATCCGATAAATTCGGGGAAAATAGTTCCAGTGAGAATCTGCCCAGCGAAAAACAAATACAGGATAACCGCAAAAATAGCACCGCTCAAAGGGGATAGAAAAATGCCCAGCCAGCCATGCGTCAAAACCGATAGATCGGCAATCGGGTCGCCTTTATAAGAAACGCTCTGGATACGTTGCTGCATACTTACAAACGCGCCGGTAATTCCTGCAAAGACAACCATCAAAAGAGTGGCAAAAGAAGATAGGTATTTTAACCATTTACTGATTCCGCCATCGCCTGCGGCTGAACTTGTTTGATTTTGAAAACCGATAGTTCCATCTGTCGAATTTTGAAAAATAATAACGGCGATAACTATCATCAGCAAACAAAAGACGATTGTAAGCACGGCTCCGCTTCTTAAGAGCAGAGAGCGAAGCCCTTCACGGGAAGCCATATAAGAATACCTGATGTAAAACTCGCGAGCTAAACTGGAGTATTCGGCGCGAAGTTCTTCGATTTGGGCGGGCGCAACGGTCGCCAAATCAATTTTTGGGGAAGCCTTGTACTGCTCAAGTTCAGCTTGACTCAAAATACCGTCAAACCGCTTTCTTAATCCCATCAGCTTTCCCTTTATTGTTTCAAAATCTTGGTATTTCAAAACGATCATATCGAAGGCGCGGATGTCTTCCCATACCAATTGACGGTTATTTCTTTTGTCAATGATTTCTGTGGTGTTTTTCTTATCTTGCGAATCGGTGATTTTTGATTCGATTAGAAGATAATCGCATTTCAAATGGTCGAATAACAGCCAGCCGTATTCTTGAACGCTGCTGGTTTGTCTTAATCCGAGCTTACTTCGCAGTTTATTAAACATAGATTTTTCTCTTCGCCGTTAATTACTTTCGCCTTAATTTGACATCAATCTTTTTTTCTTTATCGCTAACTCTAACCTCCTTTCTTTTCGGCTCAAACCCTTCGGCTTCAAAAAACAAATAATATTTTCCCAATGCTAGCTCAGGAATATAAAATTCGCCGTTCTCGCCAATCTCTACTTCGGTTTTGTTTTGCGGAGTATCTTTTTTCGCATAGCTTAACTTAACGTCTTTGATTACGTTGTTACCCCTATCAGTTACTTTGCCGGTAATCGAACCTGAGACGCTTACGAGAGAGGACGTGTTATCATCTAATTCAATATCAAAAACATTTGTTTGTCCTATCCCCACATTAGCTTCAATACGTTTTTCTCTGAATCCTGTCATAGACACTCTGATTGTATAGCGATCTATTGGAAGGTTTGAAAATCTGTAAAATCCATCTTCATTAGTTGTCGCACTTCTGGAAAAATTGCCCCTTATATTAGTTACAGTAACTGTAGCATTTGGTATTACAGATCCACGTAACTTAATAGTTCCACTAATTTCCGTAAAAGTTGTTTGGGAAAAAACACTAGCAGATGAAAAAACAAAAATACTAATTGAAAACAGTAAGATAATCCATTTTTTATTCATAATTATTATTCCATTCTTATTGATAAAACGGGAAATTACTCCATAAATTGATTAAGCGAAACATTATCCTTTATGTATTCGATAATCTGATTTCGCAATTCGAGCGGAACTTTCTTAAATGCTTCCCGGTTCGGGTTCGTTTCCAATCTCGCAAATTGACGACTTTCGATAATATCCCGAAATTCGGCATCGGTCAGATAACTTTTGAAGAAGTGTTTCGCTGTCGCAAATTCGTTTTCGTCAGGTTTATAACGGCTGTCAAATTTATCAAATTCATCTTCAAGCATTTGGTCTTTTGTTTTGAAGTAAGGAATAAAGCCGAAAATCTTTTCGACGATTTCACGCAGACTCAAACGCCGATCAATCTTCAAAGTCTTTCGGAGTTTATCGAGATTATAATAATCGTCTGGCTTATCGAACAGGTTGCCGACAATGTAATCTTCAATCGCCTGATAATCTCGTGTCTCAATCATCCGCTTGATTTCGGCGTCGGATTTTACACGGTCTTCAAACCGCTCGAACAGTTTTCGATCAACCTTCATTCCATCTGCACCGATTGCGATTTCTTCGAGGGTTTTCAGTTCGTCAGGATTGAAGTTTTCAAATTCATCAAGATTGATTCCGCCGCCTGTTATCGGCTCGCGTTCCTTGCCGCTCGGTTCAACCGGAAGCTTCAAAACTTCGTCATAGTTGAATTTCTCTTCAAAATATTCACAGTTAGCGAAAAAGTCGAAAAGTTTAAAACGTTCTTTGTCTTGCCTGCCGACTTCCTCGGCGCGTTGTTTGTCTCTAAGTTCTTCGGTGAAATTATGTTTGCGAGTGCCGCGCCCTTTTATCTGCACAAAGTCCGTCGGTGAAAAAATCGGACGCATTAAGCAGACGTTCAGAATGTCGGGACAGTCATAGCCGGTTGTCATCATTCCGACCGTTACGCAAACGCGAGTCTTACTTGTTTGATAAAGCGGATCGAAATTGCCTTTGCCGCTTAGATTGTTATTGGTGAAGTTAATCGTCATTTGCTGCGCGTCGGCTATCTTGCTCGTCACCTGCACTGCAAAATCGGAATTGTATTTGCCCGAAAATAATTTGTGGGCATATTCATTTAAATACTGCGTGATATTGGCGGCGTGATTTTGACTGACACAGAAAACAATCGTTTTACCGATTTCCCCACTTATCGGATCAAGCAAAGCGTTTTCGAGAAAGGTTTTGCAGAAAGCGCGATTTGTGTTTTCAGAAAAGAATTTGCGCTCAAAATCACGCGAAAAGAAAGTTTCCGTGTCATCTTTTGTTTTATTTTCGGCAGTTTTCTTTTCTTCGGCTTCAATTTCGGCTTTTGCCTCGGCTTCGGCTTTCAATCCGACGAGAACACTGTAACCTTTATCAGAAAGCAGTTGAGTTGTTATTTCGGTTCTGGCATCGGCGACAATCGGATTTATTAAGTAGTCATCCCTTACTCCGTCGGTTAATGAATAACTAAAAGTCGGCTCGCCTGATTCGCAGCCAAAAGTTGTATAAGTATCAAGCAGTAATCGCCGCTCAAGCTCGCGCGGATCGTGAGCATTGACGGTGGCGACATCTACCTTTTTTAAATAGTTTTTCGGCGTCGCGGTTAATCCCAATTTATAACCGATAAAGTATTCAAAGACCGCACGGCTGTTTCCGCCGATTGAGCGATGCGCTTCATCTGAAATAATCAGTTGAAAATCATTCGGCTTAAAAAGTCGTCTATATTTGTTTTTGAAAAGAAGTGATTGAACAGTTGAAACGACAATTTCAGCGTTGCGCCAGTCATCTTTATTCTCTTTATAAATCTTGCAGGTGTAATCGCTTTTCAAATAAGCAACAAAGTTTTTCCATGCCTGATCTTCAAGTTCCAGCCGATCAACAAGAAACAAAACACGCCGAACATTTCCGCTTCTCAAAAACAACTTAATCACGGCGGCAGAGGTTAAGGTTTTTCCCGTCCCGGTTGCCATTTCAAACAGAAAGCGGTCTTTGCCTTTATTGACTTCTTCTTGAATCCGATGAACGGCGCGGAGTTGAAACGGTCGCAGAAATTTCAGCTTGCTATCGTCAATATATTGCTGTCTTTGTATTTCATTTTTCCAACGAGGATCATCGGCGTAATTCGGCTTTTGCGTGAGGGCAATATAATCCCGCTCGACAATCTGGCTAGTGATATTTTTGGCAAGTGGTTCAAAATCTTTGAAATCGTCAATCTCTTCAATTCGCGGAAATCTTGTGATGACTTTCGGATTACCAAGCCATGTATCCCAAAAATAATGCTGATTGCCGTTTGAAAGAATGATAAATCGAGCGTTTTGTTTGTATGCGTAAGCGCGGGCTTGTTCTTTTCCAACAAGCGGGCTTAGATGTTCGGCTTTCGCTTCGAGAACAGCGATAATACTGCCATCAGTTCCAATTAGAGAATAATCGGTATAACCGTTTTTTGTTTTCTCAAAATTATTGCCAAGCTCGTCAAGAAAAGTTTTAGTGATTTTGACGTTTTGCTCAAGTCGGATATTTGATTCTCCGCTTTCATCATCAAAAAAACGCCAGCCAGCTTCTTCTAATAGTTTGTTGATTTTGATTCGCGCTTTTGCTTCATTATCGCTCATAAGTTTGTGAGTTATTGGTTTGAAATGATAAACGAAAATTAGAACTAACTACTTTTTGGCTTTTTAGATTTCGACGGTTTATCGGATTTAGGACGACTACCACCGGCTCCAAGCGGCTCAAGACCGTGCAACTTTCGCGTCAAATTTGAAACCGATAAACCTTCTTTTTTCGCTTCTACTTCAATCTGTCGGTTTTCTTCTTTGGTTAATAAAAATTGTTTTCTTATTAGTTGTGTTGGCATAAAAAATTACGAGAAGAAAATACTCTTTTCTTCCAAGTTACGCAACTTTTGATTTACAGGTTACGTAACTTGATTTATAATATCTGCTGGAAGTCAGAAATGACAAATTCAAAAACAGAGAGGACAGAAAAAAATGACAAACTTTCGAGTAACCAGAATTAAACCCGCTTTCATCAACCGCGAAGTTTTAGCGCAAGTTGCCGCCAATTCGCTGGCTAAATTAAACCCGGAAACACTTGACGGAAAACGCTGGGCTAATGCTATTGGAAAAGCTGTTGCAGTTATCGAACAGAATCCAGAAATAGCTTACGATCTTCGCACCGCATCGCTTGAGATTGTTGGAACGCGCGGCACTCGTTACACAGCAAATGGCGTTTGCCAGTGTGAAGCGTATAACGGCGGTTTTCCCTGCTATCACAGAGCGGCTGCTCGATTGATTCAACGATATTTAGAGATTGTGCAATAAAAACGATTAAAGGCTTACCAATGCGCTAACAAAGGCAAGCCTTCAATCTTCAACCGAACGCGCCGCCAAAGATTTTAGACCAAACGACGCGTTCATTTCTTGATAACAATTCTACAAGTAATGAAAACAAACTTCAAAAATTAGGAAAAAATTGAATTACAGTGATAGTGATAGGAAACATAATAGGAAAAACAACAAAAGCGAGCGTTAAAGCTCGCCTTAAATTGTTATTTTTATTGATGCACCCGGCACGACTCGAACGTGCGACCTTTTGATTCGTAGTCAAACGCTCTATCCAACTGAGCTACGGGTGCGCGTTAGAACGAAATAAAAGATTACGTTCCCACTTCGTTTGTGTCAAGTGTCTTAGGCTTTTGGGAGTAGCTAAAAGAGCGTTGTTAGGGTAATTTGTGCAAATGCAAAAGTGCCCTTTCTGCTACAGGTATAAAAACAAATCAAATCCGGCAGTGGCTAAAAAGTCTTACTAAGGACACATTTTTGATGTATCAGGATTTAAGTTATTGGGGCAATCACAAAACGCTAAAGGATAAAGCCAGTGTTTTTTTCATTGTGTCCTTAATTTTTTTGGATACAATGAAGGATATATTAAACGAAAAAGCACACCTTATTGAGGTGTGCTTTGATGTGTAAGCCACTGGTTCTATTAAACGGCGGCTGACCGCAGCAGGTTTGAATTCCATGCTCTAACCCTGTGAGATACTCAGCCGCATTAAAAACGTCAAGTTTAAGGTTCCGTACAAACTATTGTTCCGGGATTTATGACAGATACTGCGAAAGTATCGGTTTCAAATCTTCCATATCAACCGGTTTGCGGACGACCATATTCGCTCCGGCTTGAATGGCTTCGTTGCGATATTTTTCGCTGTGCGCGGTGACGCAGACGACCGGCACATCAGACGATTCCTCCATTTCCCTAATAACCCTGGTCGCCGTTACGCCGTCCATAATCGGCAAGGCTAAATCCATCAAAATTAAATCCGGTCGGTCTTTTTTAACGCATTCGATGGCTTCGCGTCCATCAGTCGCCTCGACCACACGATGACCCAGCATTTGCAGCATAAATTTAATTAAATAGCGCGCGTCATCGTAATCTTCAACCACAAGAATCGTCTTCGGCATATCGTTCGTGTAAGCAAATCAATAAAATTAAAAACATCTCTTTCCGGCAAAATAGCATAACACAAAATTTTAAAAGCGTTCACGCTCTTTTTTCGGCTCGATATTTGGTATGGTTTAAATTATACATTTATTCCGAGAGGTTTAGGAAATGCTCGATATAGTTCAACGCCCGCGCCGTCTTCGCCGCACCGCCGCGCTGCGCTCGCTCGTGCAGGAAACCCGGCTTTCGGCGGAGGATTTCATTTTGCCGCTTTTTGTTTGCGCCGGAAAAGGAGTGCGGCGCGCCGTTTCTTCAATGCCCGGCGTTTTTAATTTGTCGGTTGACGAATCTGTGCGAGAGGCGGAGGCGGCTTTCGACGAAGGAATTAAAGCCGTAATTCTATTCGGTTTGCCGGAGACAAAGGACGCCGAAGGGACAGGCGCATTTGCCGAAAACGGAGTTGTGCAACAAGCCGCGCGAGCGATTAAAAGAGCAGTGCCGGAAATGGTTGTCGTCGCCGATTGCTGTTTGTGCGAATACACCGCGCACGGTCATTGCGGCGCGATTGACGAAAACGGCGAAGTTTTAAACGATCAAACTTTGCGGCTGCTCGCAAATACGGCTGTCAGTCAGGCTCAAGCCGGAGCCGACATTATTGCGCCTTCGGCGATGATGGACGGACAGGTTGCGGCGATCCGCCGGGCGCTCGACGAAAGCAGTTTTGCGCACATTCCGATAATGTCTTACGCCGTCAAATTCGCATCCGCCTTTTACGGACCGTTCCGCGAAGCCGCCGATAGCGCGCCCGCATTCGGCGACCGCAGGGCTTATCAAATGGACGCAGCAAATTTCCGCGAAGCAATGCGCGAAGCCGCGCTCGATGCGGCGGAAGGCGCGGATTTTTTGATGGTCAAACCTGCGACGGCGTATCTCGATTTGGTTTACGCCCTGCGGCAAAAATACGATTTGCCGATTGCGGCTTATCACGTTTCGGGCGAATACGCGATGATTAAAGCCGCTGCGGAAAGAGGTTGGATTGATGAAAAACGAGTGATGCTTGAAACTCTGACAGCGATAAAACGCGCCGGAGCCGATTTAATCATCACTTATTTCGCTCGCGAAGCCGCACGCGCTTTAAACGAAAAAAGCTGACATGGGTTTTCTGAAGAAAAGGTATTCCAATAATACTAACGATACCGGTTGAATTGTTAGAAAGAGGACGATTTAGACGGTCTTGGCTGACAACCCGATTCGTTGATTTTAAATCAGAAGATTGAGGTCTTAGGAAAATTATGCGCGCGAAAATTGTGTTACAAATCGTTTCCGTAGTTTTGTCGCTTTTTGTTTCAACAAATGTTTTTTCGCAAAAACGACCTGCGCCGGCTGCCGCATCCGCTCGCTCAATCGTCGTTGTAACCGAACCGAAAGCCGTTGTTTGGATTGACGAAAATCGGCGCGGCGCGACTGATGAAAAAGGTCAGCTAAAAATTGATCGAATCGCAGCCGGAACTCGCAAAATTCGGGTTCGGGCAGTCGGATTTGCCGAAAAAACTCAAACGCTGCTTCCGGCGCAAAAAGGCGAAATCAAAATCGCGCTGGTCAAAACAACAGACGAAGCCGAGATTGCTTTTCAGCAAGCCGAAGAATTGCGCGAATCCGGCAAAGAGGAAAATAAACAAAAGGCAATCGAGCTTTACAAAAAAGCTCTCCAATTGCGCCCGAAATTTGCCGAAGCGCGCGTCGGCTGGGCGCGGGCGATTGAAAAAGCAGACCCGGACGCCGCTTTGGAGCAAATCGGCGAAGCCAGAAAAGCGCGTCCCGCTTTCGCCGAAGCCTCGACCGTCGAAGGCAGAATCTATCGCGAAAGCTCGGATTTGGAAAACGCCGTCAAATCTTTTAAACGCGCGCTGCGGGAAGCAAAAAATTTTCAGCCCGAAGCGCATACAGGTTTGGCTTTAACCTACAAAGATCAGGGAAATCACACCGCCGCGATTGCCGAATTCAAAATCGCCGTCGCGCAGTTTGCCGATTCCGAACCGATTTTGTACCAGCTTTTGGGTGAAACTTACGAACAAGCCGGGCGCAAAAAGGAAGCCATCGCCGCTTACGAAAAATATTTGCAACTCGCGCCGACCAGCAATATGGCGGCGGCGATTCGCTCAATCATCGAACAGCTAAAAAACCAACAAAATCAAGGCGACACGGTTGAATTAATGCCGCAGTAAGCAGTGAGCGGTGAGCAGAAATTCAATTCATCTGCTCACCGCTCACTGCTTACTGCTCACTTTTTAACCCCCAATGATAACGGTCGGGCAGCCCATTGAAATAAAGTTCGGCGGACCGATGGCTTCCAAAATCTCGTCGCCTTGCCGAGCGGCAGGCTGTCCAGCAATAAGGACTGTTTGCGACGGTTTGACGACTACTCCAGGACCGTGAATGGGAAGCGGCGGAAATGTCCCGCAATTGTGAATATCCGTCATCGCCGCCGCCGCTAAAATTGTCGCCGCCATTTTAGCCTGTTCCTCAAATTTAACCTTTTTTTCATTGAGTTCGGCGGCTGTAACGGCTGCCGGATTTCCAAGTTTTTTAGCGGCTTCCGTAGCTAACTCGGCTTTTTTGATATTTTTTTCTGACTCGATTTTTCCACCGCTGAGACTGGAGGCAATGGCTGCGCCGATTCCGCGCCACGCCGGAAGAAATCCGATGATAACTGTAACCGCAGTCGGTCCGCCGGTTAAAACGGGCGGCAGCGGATGCAAAACGGGGTCTGTAATTCTGGCTGCTGGAGGCATAATTTTTGATATTTACTGGATTGAAATTTTGATAGTTTTTGACTCCAATTCATCTTTCAAATGAACTGTATTCGACGGAGCGGGCGGCACTTCCCTGTTGCCGTCCTGATAATGAGCTTTAATTTCGTATTCGCCTTTTTCCGCCATATCAAAGCAGTCGGAAAGTCTAATATCACGTTCAACGGATTCGCCGGGCTTCAATAAAGCGTAATGTTCTTCACGCGCCGCGCCTGCTTTGACCTTACACCTGAATTCTAGTTTATCGCCACTCGGAGCTTTGACATCGAACCAGATTTCTCTAAATGGTTTCGGAGCATAAACCGTATTGAAAAGCATTCGTTTATTCACCCACAGCGGAGAAGCGGCAGAATTTGTTATTACGGTTTTTATCCGCACTTTAACGCCGTCAGAAGTTTTTTCAATCGAAGGTGAAATCTCCAATTTGGCAGTTACCATTGATTGCATAATATTAGCCTCGCTTAGCAAATTTGTTCGTTTCTCAAGCAGAGAAAGATTGTCACTACTAACGGCACAACCTATAACTTCCGCAATGAGAAGGAAACAGGAAAGCGCCGTTAGTAGATTCTTTCTATTTATTTTCATCGCCCGGTTTCATATCATAGTTGGGCGGATTGCCGTCAACTCGCTGTTTGTATTCGTCGCTGAGCGCGTCGTAATGTTCTTGCCGCCTTTTCTTTGCCTCTGCAACGTCGGCTGGACTCGTTCCATATCTCTCGGCATTTGCAATTTCATAATCATACGCCTGAACCTCTTGAATAGCAGTTCCCTCCGGTCCTGTGTACCACTTGCCTTTCGCGCCCTGTTCTTTCGCGTGAATTTCGCTTTCGTGTCCGACTGTCGAACCCAGCCATGCAGGATCGCGGAATGCGTCATCTCCGATTTTTACATGTCCGTCCTCACTGGTTTCGCCTTCACCGTCCACCGTCGGATCATAAGTTATGCTCTTGGTTTTGCTGGTATCTATATTGTAAACCTTGACGGCTTCATCAATAGCTTCCTGTTTTTTCGTAGCAGATTCCGCGTCTTTACCGTCAGCTTTTAATTGTTTCGCATCTTTAAGAAGCTTATCAAGCTTAGTAACGTCCGGCGCGTGCTGCCCGTTTAAAGTGCGGCGTTTTCTGCCTTTTCCGCCGCCTGTCTTCGGTTTGTCCAAATACCCCGGCTCGCCCGTATCCGCCGGTTCGGCATCAAGCGGTTCATCAATAACAGCCGGACCGGTCGGAACGGCTGCGCCGCCGGAGTTGATCTTGACCATCAAACCGACAATCGTTACGCCTGATTGATCAACTGTGATAAAGTTTCCGCCCACTTTGAGCGTAATTTTCGTAAAAGCCTCAAGCGTTATTTCTCTAGCATTCAGCTCGGCTTTAGCTTTAACGACGGTTTGCAGATTGCTTTGATAATCTTCGACGACATCGCCTTTGACGTATTCGTTTAATTTGCCGTCAACGCCGATATATTGACTGTCTTTGATATGAAAATCGTGGTTGCCGCCAACAGTGACGGTCAAATTTCCGCCCGGTTCGTTGTCGGCGCGAACGCCGATAATTTCGTGCCGATTTCCGCCGATAGTTTTGTAATATGAACCGCGCGCACGTACGTCCATTCGTTTTTGCGAGCGAACGAAAACCTGTTCTTTGCCGGCTTTGTCTTCAAAACGCAGCTCGTTAAAACCTTTGCCGTCGTACGGCGAAGTTTGCGTTTTGATATAGCTCAGAGTTTTGAATTTCGGCAGCTCGTAATGCGGCATCTGTTCGGCGTTGTAAACCGAGCCGGTCACGATTGGCTGATCCGGGTCGCCTTCGAGAAAATCAACAATAACTTCCTGACCGATGCGGGGAATATACATTGTTCCCCATTTTTTCCCGGCGATGTCGCGCCCGACGCGAATCCAGCACGAGCTATCGGGCGAAGGAGTCGTCAATCTGTCCCAGTGAAACTGAACTTTGATGCGCCCGTATTTATCGGTAAAAATCTCTTCTCCCGGAGGTCCGACGACCGTCGCGGTTTGCGAACCGCGTACAATCGGCTTTTCGGTGCGGCGCGGCGGGCGATAAGGCGTTTTGAACGGAATACAAATAAAACTGTTTGCGTAAGCGCGCGCCAAATCGCCGCCGGTGGCATAAGCCGGGCTTTGATGACCTTCGTGCGTGACCGAGGTTAAAACGTATTGCGCGTTTTGATCTCCGTTCGGGTGATTAAAAAGCCGAAAACGATGTCCGGCAGTGATCGAACAGCAATCGGAAACTCCTGTAATAGTTTGAACCTTGGCGTCCGATTCCTGTTGACGCAAACCGACGGTTCGCTGATTGTCCTCAAAAACTTTCGGCACATCGTCCGGGCGTTCGCCGCCCATTTTGTCAACTCCGTCAAAACGCTTGGCATAACCGCCGGGAAAATCATAAAACTCCAGTTCTTGATTTCCGCCGATGTTAAAACGCGATTTTTGCTTGGCTTCAAGATTGCGATGGGGAAGCTCAAAGTGATGATCCCAGAGCGTAAACTCGCCGCTCTGAAGCTGATGCTCGACGCGCCATAACTCGATGCTGCTGACGAAATCGTCTTTCGGCTGCGTGACCAGAAAATACGGAATATCGGCTTTCGACGGGCAATCAACGTGCGACTGCGGCGTGTTGGCGATTATCATTTTATGCGAGCCGTCTTCGTGCTCGAAATAATAATAAATCCCTTCTTCTTCCATTAGACGCGAAGCGAATGCAAAATCCGACTCGCGGTATTGGACAATATAATTTCGCGGATGAAAAGTGCCCTGGATTTCAAACGAAACGTTGATTCCTTCCAAAACTTTCTTGAGAAGATCGGGAACGGAAATATTTTGAAAAACGCGACTTTGCGCCACTTGCGTCAGCAGCCAAGCTTCCGGCACAACGAGCATTCGATAATGCGAAAAGCGGTCGTCGCGTTTGCCCTGAGCAAATCGAATGCAGACGCCGTTGAAAAAACGCTCCGTATCTTCTCCGCGAGTGCGGACGGCGAGCGTGCAGTTTTTGCCCAAAATATTATTCGGGTCAATTGCCGTCAACTCGTCGCCCGATTCGGTTTCTTCGTGAACGACATCCATTTCAAGCTGGAAAAGCTGCGAAAGACCTTCTTTAGCTCGAAAGCTTTGAATCAGCAAAAAATCTTCGCCGAGCGGCGTGCCTAATCGAAGTACTCTGTTTCCCTGCGTAATAGCCATAATTTTCCGACGCTTCGTTATTTAAAATTTTGCTGAGGAAGCACCAGCCAGGCGTTAATTTCTTCCAGCCACTTTTGCAGATAAAGCGGATTTGAAAAACCCAGCGGCGCGCCGTAATCGGAAGCCGTAAACGGATTATATTCCGGCGCGTCCATTCGTTTAGGCGGCATCCCGCTTTGAATCGCATTTGCGACTGCATTGGAGCTGTTAAAACCGCGATGATAATATTCGAGCGATTGATTAACGAGCGAATTCCAGTATTCGTAAATAAGAGTCTCGTTTAAGCCTTCGGCGAGCGTGATTGTATTATGCGGATGATAACCGTATTCGGCGGCAACGTCTTGTTCAAGTGCCATTGCGACTCTGCCGAGCGAGTGTTGCGACCAATCCGAATTGCTCGTCCAAAAGGAGCGATAACCGTTATAAACGAATCTGCCGTTCTGCGACGGCACTTCAATAAACTCCATTCCGGCGTGCCCCCAGCTAAATTGATGAATCGGAATCAGCGATTGAACGTCCTGAATTTCCTCAGCGCCGTCGGTCAGCCAATCCCACGTATCAAAACCGGGAACGTTGTACGGATACCAAATGTGAACTTTAATCACTTTTTTTCACCGACGAGACGCGGAGACGCCGAGTTGAATAGAAATCACTTCTCTCTTTCTGATTTAACTCGGCGTCTCCGCGTCTCGGCGGTTCAATTAATCTCATAAACAAATTTCCCATCATCACCGACAGCAACATAAACGCTGCTTATTCCGTCGCCACTTGCCATTCTGCCAAGCACTTCGCCGCTCATTTCGGGCAGCAAACTGCCGGTCAGAATGTTATAAACGTTGCGCGCGCCGGATTCGACTTCGGTGCAGCGCTTGGCGACCGCTTCGATGACGGAATCATCATAAGAAAATTGCGCACGGTGATTTTCAAAGATGCGATTTTTGATTTTGCCGAGCTGCAATCTAATAATTTGACGCAGAACATCGTCGGAAATCGGATAATACGGAACGACGACCATTCGCCCCAAAAGAGCCGGTTTGAAAACTTTTATCAATTCCGGTCTAATCGCTTCAATCATACCTTCAGGTTCGGGCGTCGTGTCGGGATCGGCGCACAATTTCATAATCGTGTCGGTTGCGACGTTTGAAGTGAGCAAAATGACGCAGTTTTTAAAATCAATCTCGCGCCCTTCGCCGTCCTCCAAAACGCCTTTGTCAAAAACCTGATAAAACAACTCCATCACATCGGGGTGCGCTTTTTCGACTTCATCGAGCAGCACGACCGAATACGGTTTTCTTCTGACAGCTTCGGTTAAAACGCCGCCTTCGCCGTAGCCGACATAACCCGGAGGCGAGCCTTTAAGCGAAGAAACTGTGTGCGCTTCCTGATATTCGCTCATATTGATCGAAATCAAATTGCGCTCGCCGCCGTAAAGCGTGTCTGCCAAAGCCAGAGCGGTTTCGGTTTTTCCGACACCGCTCGTCCCGACCAAGATGAACACGCCAATCGGGCGTTTGGGGTCGGTCAATCCGGCGCGCGCCGTGCGGATTCTTTGAGAAATGGCGTAGAGCGCGTGGTTTTGTCCGATCACTCGTTCGGCTAATCTTTCCTGCAAATTTAAAATCGCGTTGATTTCGTCCGAAACCATTTTGCCGACCGGAATTCCAGTCCAGCCGGAAATGACTTCGGCGACTGTTTGCCCGTTGACGACCGGCTGCATCAGCGGATTGTCGCCTTGAACTTCTTTTAATTCGGCGTTTAGTCCGGCGAGTTCATTTTTTAACGCTTCAACGTCAATTGTTGCGGCTGGGGTTGAAGGGGAAATCTCTGTGCCGCCCGCAGTCGAAATCGCCGGTTCTCCTTCAGCCGCAACTGCCGGAGAAACAGCACCATTTCCGTTTGCTGAAACCGTTTCGGCAATATTTCCAGCGCCGTTTCCCGCCGCATGCGATTCGAGCTGCATACGGATTTCACGAATCCGCGCGATTAAATCTTTTTCTTTCTCGTATTGCTCATCAAACGCGGCAAGTCTTTCCTCTTCCTGAGATTTGGCGGCGTTTAATTCGCTGATCCGCTCGTCGTGTTTCGCGCCCGTCGCCAGCTCGCGGTTTAACGATGCGATTTCGGCTTCAAGTCTGGAAATCTTGCGGCGCGAATCTTCAATCGGCGGCGGCGTCGCGCCTTGACCGATGGCGACTTTGGCGCAAGCCGTGTCGAGAACCGAAACCGATTTATCAGGCAGTTGGCGACCGGAAATATAGCGATGCGAAAGTTTTACGGATTCGACAATCGCTTCGTCCAAAATGCGGACGTTGTGATGCGTCTCCATTTTTTCCAACAGCCCGCGCATCATTCCGATGGCTTTTTCTTCGTCCGGTTCTTCAACTTTGACAACCTGGAAACGGCGAGCTAGCGCGGCGTCTTTTTCAAAATACTTTTTATATTCCGCCCACGTCGTCGCCGCAATTGTTCGCAATTCGCCGCGCGCCAGCGCTGGTTTTAAAAGATTCGCGGCGTCGTTTTGCCCGGCTTGCCCGCCCGCGCCGATCATCGTGTGCGCTTCATCAATAAATAGAATTATCGGCTGCGGCGACGACTTCACTTCGTCAATGACGGATTTCAGACGATTTTCAAACTCGCCTTTAACGCCCGCGCCTGCCTGCAAAAGCCCTAAATCCAAAGTTCGGACAGCCACATTTTTGAGCGGTTCGGGAACGTCGCCTTCGGCAATCCGCAAAGCAAAACCTTCGACGACTGCGGTTTTTCCGACGCCCGCTTCGCCAGTCAAGATAGGATTGTTCTGGCGGCGGCGCGTCAAAATGTCAATCACCTGCCGAATCTCAAAATCGCGACCCAAAATCGGATCAATTTTTCCGGCTCGCGCTTTCGCCGTCAAATCTTCTGTGTACTGATCGAGAGCTTTCGTTTTTCCGGGAACGCCCGAAGCGACATTCGGTGAGCCGTCGCTCGAAACGTTTGGAGATTCGTTTAAGCTCATCGCTTCACGATCTTCGCTCGAACCTGCAACAATATCGCCGAAATCTTTTTTGAAGGCGTCGAGGCGCGTCGTCAATTCGGTAAACTCTCGCGAAATCTCTCTGGCAAGCCGCGCCAAATCGTCGTTGAGCATCATCGCCAAAACGAGATGACCTGAGCGCACGCGCGAAGCGCCGTGTTCGACCGAAGCGAGCAGCCAGGCGTCTTGAATAAGCTGCGGAATGCGCGGGCTAAGAGCCGGAGTGCGCGTGTTTCCTGTTTTCAGACGGTCGAGCGCCACGGTTAAATCGCGCGACAAGCGTTCCGGGTTCATCTCGAAATGACGTAAAATTTTTCGCAAATCAGAGTCGTCCGATTCGAGTATTTTCACCAAAAGATGCTCGATTTCGACATCGTAATTCGTCCGCGACAAACACAATCCGGCTGCGCCTTCGAGCGCGCTGCGACAGGTGTCGTTTAATCTGCCGATCAGAGATTTCAAATTAACATTCATTGCTTTTCATCCTTTCGCAATAATTCATTTAAATATTTTTCACCGCCGAGACGCGGAGACGCAGAGTTTTCTAGAAAGTTATTCACAATTCGTTTAAGCCCGTTTTTGAGAATAGGAGAATGGAAGTTTAATAATAATCCAACAGTCTTTCCGTAAAGTTTAAGATAAGAGAGCAGTTGCGCTTCGTGAATTTTGATAATTTGCTCGACCGCTTTTATTTCAACGATAACTGAATTTTCAACAACTAAATCCATTCGATAGCCGCAATCCAGATGTACGCCTTTATAAATCACAGGCAAATCAACTTGTCTTTCAAACGCAAGTCCGATTTGCGACAACTCATAGCAGAGACATTCTTCATAAGCCGACTCCGACAAACCGGGACCTAAAACTTTATGCACCTCTATTCCCGCCCCAATAACTTTACTTGTAATCTCATCTTCTCTCATATTTTCTTAACTCGGCGTCTCTGCGTCTCGGCGGTTTAATTAACAGTTTGCAAAATCACTTGTTCATCATCTCGCGTAAATTTTTGTGTTTTTAAAAACGAAGACCAGCCAAGCATCGGACGACGTTTGGCGCGAGTTGTCAGAACGGTTCCGGGAACTTCTTTTGCCAGCAGAATGAGCTGTAAATCGAAATCGTATTCGTCGCCCGCCAAAAATTTAATCATTCCGGTCGCTGCTTTGTAAGCCGAACCATTGGGCAAAAACGCTTTGAAGCGTTCAAACCCGACTGCGCCGACGCGGACGCGGAATTTCGATTGATTGTCGAAAACGCGCGAGCCGGCGACGGTTGAAACGCCCAAACTGCTGTTTGCCGCGCCCAGCATAGTAATGCTTTCGGCGTCGAGGGTAAGCCACTGACCGGAAAATTGTTCGATTTCGATTTTAACGCCGAAATAATCGGCGAGTGTTTGCTGAATAGCCGAAACCGAGCGCGGTTTGTTTGAAGCGAGTCCGGCATAAGGAATCAAAGATTCAGCCGGAAAATCCAGTTGCTCGCGCAAACCGCGCGTGCCGAGTCCCAGAAAATCCAACAAAAAGTTGGTGAAATCATCCTCTCCGCGCTCAAAAGAGACCGGAAAACGATATTTTTCCCAGGCTCGATAAAACAGCGAAACCGAGCGATGCGTGAAAAGATCAAGGAAATTCCAGAGCGCGGTGTCGCGGTAACGCGCTCGTTCGATAATTAATTCGGTGTAGTGCGGCGGCAAAACGCCGTTTGCTCCGAGCATTCCGAAAAAATTGACGAACATTTCCATTTTGCGCTCATTGGAAAACTCTTCATTGACTTCCTGCAAATCGTAAATCTGGCTCGCAGGAAATTCCAGCGAAGGGCGCGTGCGAAACCGGACGACTTCTTTTGTCGGCAAATAATCGCGCCCGACCGCAGCGCGTTCGGGGAAAATGCGTTCGAGCAGCCGCACCGCCTGAAAAAATTCAAACCGTTGCGGCTCGTCGAAAAAATCCTGATGGAGAGGTTTTTTGTTCAACTAAAATTAAACCGCAGAGACGCGGAGACACCGAGAAAGCAAAAATCAAAAGAGTAAACTCTTTATTCTTTTTCAAAAAACTCGGCGTCTCCGCGTCTCAGCGGTGAAAATTCACAACAAAACTTGCTCGCCCGCACGCGGCACGAAGCGTTTAACAATTCCTTCGCGCTGCTCGGTTTTGACGACGAGCTGATTAAACGAATTCAGCGAAACGTACAAACCTAAAAATCTTTCCAGCACCGAAGCGAAAAGAAACGCGCCCGCGCCGACAAATTGTTCTTCGTCAAACGTCAGCGTCGTTTCCAGACCGCGCACAAATCCAGCACCGACACGCTCGCCGATTCTGCGAACGACTTTTTGCGTTTCGATTCCCGTGATTCCCAAAATCTGTTTGCGCGTCGCCGACGAATCGTTGAAATTATAAAGCTGCAAAATTTCCTGCAACGCTTCCGGCACGCCGCCGCTGTTTTGCGTCAGCGATAAATAATTCAAATTAAGGTGCGAAATCAAACGCCATTGCGCTCCGCGACGAAGCGGCGGGCGAATGGTTTCGGTCGGTTTGGTCAAACATTTGACGCGCGACAGCAGCGCCGTGCCTTCGACTTCAAAATCGCCTTCGCGCCCGCCGAAAGGCAGACGCGCGGGCAAATCGCGGTTTGTGCAGGTTGTTTTGAGCGTCAAAACTTCCGTCGTCGGGACGCGCGGGTTGAAGCTCATATCAACCAGACTCATATAAATTTCCGTGCCTTCGTCTTCTGCGCGCTGCGATTGGCGTCTGGTCGCGTACCAGAAAACCTTTTCCTGCTGCTCGCCATAAGCGTGCCGCAACGAGTAAAACGGCTGAAAATCTCGGATGATGCCGGTTCGCGGATCGGCTGATGTGACCGAATCAATCGAATAAATCTCGGTCGCAGATTGCCGGTGAACATCCGGCAAAATGTGGTATTCGTATTTTTGCTGCGAAAGATAAACCGGATCGGCGGTTTGCGAGAAAAGATTGACAATCGGCGCGCAGCCCATCCGAAATGTGTCTTTCGTGACGGGCGCGTGCGGCGGCGTGACGTTTTTCAGGTGAATCAAAATCTCGAAATGACTCCCGAATTTATTCTGGACAGCTTGCTCCAAGCCCGTCACGTCGAAAAACAAAAATTTATACGGAAACGCGAAGTATTCGGTCAGCAGGCGATAACCCGCAAACGAACGCGCCGTGTAAGGCAGCATCGCTTCATTGGCGTCAAATCCGACTTGTTTTAAAGATTCGGGCGGCAAAAAAACCGGCGCGGGCGGTTTTAAATTCAAAATTGATTTCGACATCATCGAAGTTGCCGAAGTGATCGGCGCTTCTTTCGGGCGCAATTCAACTCGCGTTGCCTGATTAAAAATCAATTCGTAAAGCGGGAAAACAAGCTGCGGATCGCCGTTCAAAAAGAAACGCAGACTGCGCAGCGGCTCCTGCGTGTCGCCGGTTTTCAGTTCGTGCAGATTTGAATCGCCGTAACAGCGAAAACTCAGGCGAATATGAGCATCAGCCCATTTCCCGCGCGCATCAGTCGGCGCATTTGATTCGAGCGCGGCGTCCGTCAGTTCAACCGGAACGAGCTGCACCGGATAACAGGTGCGAAAACGACAGGGTGTGCCGTCAACGGGACGCGAAGCGAGACGCACGCCGCGTTCGACATTTTGAATCGCGGTCAGTTTATCGGTTGGCGAGCCGTAAGAAAATTCGGCGATTGCAGATGAAGGAATCGGCGCGAGATAATGCGGATAAAGAACGTTGAGAAACGATTCGGTGATTTCCGGCAGCTCGTCGTCGAGCTTTAAAGTAATGCGACCGGCGAGAAAAGCGAACGCTTCGATCAGGCGCTCGACGTGCGGGTCTTCCGCCGTTTCGCCTTCGATCAGCAGCCGCGCGGCGATTTTCGGATATTTGCGAGCAAACTCCGCGCCCATTCGCCGGAGGAAAATCAACTCTCGTTCGTAATACCCTAAAAGCTCGTCGCGCATTTTCCGTCCTCAAAAACGATTAAACCGAACAATCTCCAATTTAAATTGTTATTCCCGCCTGTTGAAGCACGGTCAAAATCGGCGTTTTATACATTGTTCCATCAGGGGCTTGCATCGGCGGATTTCGAGGCTGCGTGAACGCTGTTTGAATAAATCCGTCCCAACGATTTTGACCCGGTTGATTTAACCCATGATCCGTTTCGTTGGCGGCATCGTAACGATCATTAATCGGCTGAAATTTTGGATCATAAAGCCCGCGAACTCTCGCCACGTCCGCCATCAACTCTTGCGCCGTGTTATATGTATTTTGTTTGAGCTGCATCAGATCAATAAACATATCTCGCACCAGCAAGGCGACTAAATCGTAATGCCCCTGCTCGTGATGCAAAATTCTGGTTTGATCGGCGCCCGATTGCTGAAGCGTCCAACTAGCGACAAAACTTGGCGGACGCTTTAAGGCAACACTAATCCTCACGTCGTCTTTCAAACGAAACCGGGGCGGTTTTGTGCCCGGAATATGTTCGGCGTTCAAACTGATCGTATAATTGCTTCGAGTCAGCGCGGCTGTAGCCCGTTGACCGGGACCAGGAGCCGGGGTCTTGACGGGCGCTCCGAAATCCGACCATTTAAGTTGTTTTTTTAGATTAAGTAATTGCGACGGCATATTTTCCTCACTCTCCGATGTAATTAATTCTTGGCGCAAATTTAACCAAAGCTCGCACAGCCTGATGCGGCGTGAGCCTAATTTTCTTTGACCTGATACTCACCGCTGCCGAGTTGAAGGATAGTATCAAAAGTAACGGGTTCCGGCGCCGGTTCGACTTTGAGCCGCGCCTCGATGCGAAATTTTAAAAGGCGCTCAACGGCGGTCGGCGGTTCGAGACTGACCCGCAAATCTATTAAACGCGGCTCGAACTGTTTCAGGGCGGTTTCGATTTCCTTTAATAATCTTTTTTGTTCCGAAGGGCTTTTCGCCGAGATGCCGGTAAAATCCGGCAAACCGTACATTGCCAGCGAGCGAGTTGTTTCTTCGAGACTCGCGTCCACTTCGATAGGCGTCCGGCGCGTATTTAAAAGCCATTCGAGATCGCGCCTGACCGATTGTTTCAGCTCGCGCAAAGATTTGGCGCGCGATTTCGGCGCTTCGCTCGTTAATTCCGGTTCAAAATCGAGCAGCCGATCAAAAATCGACGGCGTAATGCGAACTTCGTTGTCCGTTCTTTTTTGCGCCACAAAACTCTCCTGCAAAAAGGTGATTGAAGCGCTGCCCGTTTCTTCTCAAATTCGAGCAGCGCTTCAATCTTTTTATTCGATTGATTAAGCCGTTTTAGGCTGCGGTGTTTTTCTTCAAATCGTATTGGAACGTTCCCGCGTTGGCGACTTTACCTTTGTTGTCCTGCTCAAAGTATTCAACTTTAACTTTCGTGAAGTTGAACGAGCAGCTTTCAATCGGAATCTCGCCGCTGCCGCCGGTTTGATAAGAAGTAACCAGCAAATCCGTAAATTTAATTTTCAAGTAATCGTAGGGTTTGCCGCCAGCCTTGCGAACCGAAAGATTCGCTTCTGCAATGTGTTCGCCGGTGGCGCAAGCCTGCATCAATTTCGCGGTCGCTTTTCCGGTGTACATCGTAAAGTTAAAATCCTGCATACTGACTTTTCCCGCGCCCATACCGCCGCCGAGCGCTGCGGAGCCGACTTGCGATTCGCCCCAGGACCACGATAAAACTTCGATTTCGTTTTGGTGTGATTCGTCTTTGCTTTCTCCCTGAATTCCATCAATTTTCAAAAAAATATCAACAGCCATTTTCTTTCTCCTTTTATTTTGCTTCCTTTTTTGACAAATCCGCTCGTCTTGCGCGCTTTGTCAGTTTTCAATTCTCCTGTTTTTTTGTGAAAGCCGGTGTTTGATTTCCGGCTTTCACTTTTATCGAGCCTCTTCGTCGCTCGTATGTTAAAGACGCCGCTTGAAATGGTTTTTGCAAAAGATTTTGCAAAAATTTTATTTATTGACCTGCTGCGGTAAATCCGCGACGAGGCGTAACGAAACCGAAAGCTCGTCGAGCTGGAAATGCGGTCGCAGGAAAGCGACGGCGCGATAAGCGCCCGGTTTGCCGGGGATTTCAGCGACATCAACGCGGGCTTCGCGCAACGGGTATTTCGCTTTGACCGAAGCCGGAGCATCGTCATCGAGCGTGACGTAATTGGAAATCCAGCGATTTAAGAAATCCTCGCAGTTTTTCCGCGACATAAACGAGCCGATCTTGTCGCGCATCATTGATTTCAGGTAATGCGCGAAACGCGAGACGGCGAAAATGTATTGAAGCTGCGCCGACAGACGGGCGTTTGCGTTTGCCGCGTCGGTGTCGTATTTCTTCGCTTTGTTACAGCTTTGCGCGCCGAAGAATGCGGCGTAATCGGTGTTTTTGCAATGCGAGAGCGGAATAAAGCCGTTGTCGGCAAATTCTTTTTCGCGCCGGTCGGTGATGGCGATCTCGGTCGGGCATTTCATCGCCACTTCGCCTTCGTCGGTGCTGAAAGTATGCGTCGGCATTCCCTGTACGAGTCCGCCGCCTTCGACGCCGCGAATCGCCACCGTCCAGCCGTGCAGCGCAAAGGCTTCGGTCAAACGAGTGCCGAAAGCGTAAGCGGCATTGCTCCACAAATATTTGCTGTGGTCTTTACCGTCAACGTCTTCCTCGAAATTAAACGTTTCGGTCGGTCGGGTCGCCTGTCCGTAAGGCTCGCGCGCCAGCGTTCGCGGCAAAGTCAAACCGACATAGCGCGAATCTTCCGACTCGCGGAAGCTGCGCCATTTGACGTATTCAATGCGGTCGAAAATCTTCGATACATCGCGCACTTCAGCCATTTCGTTGTAATTGTCCCAACCGAAAAGCTGCGGTGCTGCGGCGGCGACGAACGGCGCGTGTGCGGCGGCTGCGACTTCCGAGATTTTCGACAACAGCGCCATATCCTGCGGATGATTGGAAAACTCGTAATCGCCAATCAAAGCGCCGAACGGCGCGCCGCCGAACGTGCCGTATTCGTCTTCGTAAACTTTTTTGAAGAGCGCGGATTGATCGAATTCGAGCGCGCGTTCGAGGTCTTTGAGCAGCTCGCTTTTCTTCGCGGTCATCACGCGAATCTTGAGCATCGTGCTGGTTTCGCTGTTATAAACCATATAATGCAGCCCGCGCCACGAGCCTTCGAGCTTTTGAAACTGCTCGTGGTGCATAATCTCGTTGAGCTGTTCGGAGACGAGCCGGTCAATCTCGCTGATTCTGGCGTTGATGGTCGCGTCCATACTCTTGGACATTTTCATCTCGCCCGACATCACCTGATTGACGAATTCGGCAATCATATCTTTGGCTTGCTCTTTTTGATAATCGTCGCGCGCCATGCGCCCCTGCGTCAAAATCTGGTCGAGCAAGCCGCCGCCGTTTGTTTCGGTCATTGTGGTAGTTGTCGGGGCTTGAGTTTGCAAAGTTTCTTCTTTAGCCATTCTCTTATTCCTCCTTCTTGTCGCCGCCCGGGTTAAGCGCGTCGCTCAATTGTTTTTGCGAGTCGGTATTGCTGAGAATATCGGTCAGCAAATTTTCGAGCTTTTCGTTGCCGTCCATTTTCGAGCGCAAATCCGACAATTTTCTTCTGGCTTCAACCAGCTTTCGGAGCGGTTCGACCTGCTGCACGACATTGTCGGGATCAAAATCCTCGATGCTGTTAAAACGCAAATCGAGACCGAGCCGCGTGCCGTCGTTTTGCAGCTTGTTTTCGACCGCATACGAAATGCGCGGTCTCATTCCAGCCATCACCTGATTAAAATTGTCGCGGTCAATTTCGACGAATTTGCGGTTTTTTAAACCCGGCAGCGGTTCTTCGGGGTTTCCGGCAAAATCGCCCAAAACGCCGACGACAAACGGCAGCTCTTTGAGTTCAATCGCGCCCCCGATTTCGACATCGTAAGTGATTTGCACGCGCGGCGGTCGCACGCGGTCTAATTTATGTTGCAAACTTTCCTTGGTAGGCATTTTCTAACTCCTTTCAGTCAGTTAATTTTATTTATTAAGACTCGTCATCATCCAAATTTTGTTCGGCAAAACCGAGCGTTTCGCGGATTTGACTTAAAACCGATTCATCCTTGACGACTTCCTGCAACCAGGATTCGAGCGGCATATTGCCCCATTTCACGGCTCTTTGCACAAGATACGAAACAGGGCTGTGCGGCTCGGAAAGCCGGAAAAAGTCGGCGACTTCCGCCAATCGTTTGAGCGCGTCCTGACGGCTGCGAATCGCGCCCGTTGTCGCCGCTCCCGCCGCTCCGCCGCCGGGAAATGATAAAACCGCGCCGTTTGAACCGTTGGCGCTCGAACTATCTGCGGCATCATCGCCGGAAACATAATCCGGCACGGCATCCGGCTCAAGCTCGCGTTTTTCCTGCACAAGCCGTCGAACGAGGTCTCGAACTCCGTCGAGCGATTTTTTGAGCTGTCCCAAACCCGGCGTTTGATTGCCGAATCGCTCGTCAGTCGTCCGGTCGAGCTGTTCAAACTCGCTCCAGCATTCTTCGATTGTCAAATAAAGCTCTTCGTAAAAAGCGCGGTTTCCGGCGGCTTTCGCTTTTCGCCAGCGGTCGCCCGTAACGCGCTGTTCTTCTTCGGCTTGCGCCCGCAGCGCCTGATATTTTTCCTGCTCGTTATATTCAAGAGCTTCAATGTTTTCGGGAATATCGAAATCCTTCGATTCGCTCCATTGATTAAAATTGAGCCGTTCGCCGCCGGTCAGCGCGATTTCTTTGACTGCGAGCGCGGTGTTGCGGTCTAAAGATTCGAGCGCGTTGGCGCGCGCTTCGAGATCGTTGTCTTCATCAATTTCGGGAAACAGCGTTTCCCAAAAATCATCCTGCAACCGGCGTGCGATGATTAAACCGTCTCGCAAACCCGCAAAACCGTGCTGCTTGACGAGAGCTTCGGCGAGCCACGAAGCGATTTGCAAATCTTTGGTTTGATCCGAAAGCGCTGCGCTGGATAGCTCAATGACTTTCCGCCAATCGGCAACTTTCAAATCGAAAGCCCAATCTCCCAACGAAAAGGCGTCATCGGCGCGGCGCGCTTCGCGTATTTCATCGTAAATGCCGCTGTAAACTACGCTTTCGCCTGCCGGATTATCCTCCGAAATCGGCGCGAGCAGGCGTTCAACGTCAATTGTTTGAGGAAGTGAAATTGTTTCAGTCATAACAAACCTGAGCCGCTAATCTTGAAATTCGATTGTCTCGATTTCAAAAATCGGCAAATTCTCTCCGTCAATCCAAAAAAGTCTGGTTCCCGCGCCGACATAAATTTCTTCGCCCGCGTCAATCCAATCGGTCGAGCGTCCGAGTCGAATCGTCTCGTCCTCGTTCTGAAACGAATTTGCATAAAGCGCGGGCAGAATAACCTCGCCGCTCGCTCCGCCGTCTTTTGTTTCAAGCGTAGCTTGCGCCCAACACAAATCGCGCAAATGCTTCGGTTTTTGAATTTCGAGCTTTTGAATGTTTGAAATCGGCAGCCAAACATAACCGCCTTTTAAGAAAACTTCAAGCACCGAGGCGGTTAAATCGTTGTAATCGCGGAAATCCTGAAACTCGCGCTCGCCGTTTAATTTTCCCGGATGAACGACTCGTTCGGTTTCGGCTTCATCCAGTTTTTCGCGCGCTTCAGCCATTTTTCCATCGTTAACGAGGCGAATCGAATCCAAAAGCCCGTGAACATATTGCGGCGTTTCGCCGAGAATATGCGGCATCTCTTCACCTCTAAAAACCTTTTGCCGTTGGCGTTCCGCGTCGAGACACTGGCGGTAAATCAGCGTTCCGAGAAGCGCGTTTGCGTCCTGCTGTCCGAGCGCGTCGAGTTGTTTTTCCGCCCGATCAAAATCGCCTGCGAAAATCAGCAGCTCGAATAAAAAAGTTCTTGCGCTCGTGTCGGTCGGTTTTTGTTTGACGTGACTGATCGCGGCTTGAATCGCGCCATTCAAATCGTTTGCGTGCAGTTTGGCTTTTGCTTCTTCCATAAATATTTTTGGGCTAACCACAGAGACACGGAGACACAGAGAAAAGAAAAATTAATTTCTCATTCTTTTTAATCCGTTTTTTAAAACCGAAACGTGAAAATTCATTAGCAGTCCGAGCGGTTTGTTTGCCAATTTCAGATATGATAAAAGCTGCGCTTCGTGAACCGGCAAAATTGAATCAACAGCTTTTATTTCTACAATTACTGAATCTTCAACAACCAAATCCATTCGATAACCGCAATCGAGCTTTACCCTTTTATAAACAACTGGCAAATCAACCTGACGCTCAAAATGCAATCCGGATTGCGAAAGCTCAAAGCACAAACATTCCTCGTAAGCGGATTCGAGAAGTCCCGGACCCAAAGTTTTGTGAACTTCAATCGCACAACCAATAATTTTATCTGTTATGAAATTTAATCTCTGTGTCTCTGTGTCTCTGTGGTTCATACCTACTTTAAAATTGACTGCGGCGTGCGAACCGAACGGAAAATTTCACGGTTGAAAATGTCGCCGCCCGTTGGACGAATTGTAACGACGGCAATTTTATTGCCGACTTTTAAATTTAAAACGTATTCTCCGCTTTCCTTCTTTTGCGCGCCGCCGTTTTCGAGCAAACGAAAAACGCCCCATTGACCGGGGAAGCGAAGCGGAGCGTTTGCCGCCGAATTGTTATCGTTCGTTTGCGCAAAATTCCTAATCGTATTTACATTCGCCCCGGTGTTGACGTTTGAATTGGAAACATTTGCCGAAGAATTTGTGTTTAAGTTGGAATTTGCCGCCGGAATCTGCGGTGAGGCGGTCGAAACAAGCTGCAAAACCACTCCGGTTTCTTGTCCGGCGCGCGCCGGAAACGTGAATTTGCCGGAGCGCGTGCCTTCGGAATCAATTTTGTTTCCGTCAATTGAAAGCTCGACAATCGCGTCTTTTACAGGTTGAAGCGTCACATCGTATTCAAAATTCGGCGTCGCGCCTTTGCCGTAAAGCGCCTCGCGCAAGCGAAAAGCGTTGTTTAAATAATTGACGAATTCCGCGCTGAATTTAACTTCGCTCTGTTCTTTCGGTTTTAATTGCCCGCCCGCATCGTCAAAATATTTTTGCAGCTTGGTTTCGTAAAACTTGGTCAAAGCGCCGTCAGCTTTGTTCAAATAAGCCGTTAATTTCGGCAAATCGGCTTCGCCCGCGTCGGTGAACGGAAAACCTTTTTCGATTTCAGCGGCGCGCGGGAAAAGCTGGTCTTTCCAGGTTTTCTCGATTTGCGATTTCACGTCAGCGCCGAAAACCGCTTTCAAATTGTCCAAAGGCTGTTTGAGCAAATCGGCGACTTCTTTAGTTTCCGCAGTATTCAGAGTGCTCAGATAACCTTCGATTTCGGTTTCCTTGCCTTTTAAACCGATTCCTTTGCCGTCTTTTTCGACTAAATCTTTTGAAACCTCGTCCTGCGACTTCCGCGCCAAATCTCTGCCGAGATTGCCGAGCGAGCTTTGATAATTGCCGAGCGCGGTTTGCTGGGTTTCGCCCGGTTTGTCGGCTCCGACGAAAGTAAAGAGCGGGCTGTATTGTTTTACAACCATCGAGCTTACATCCGTTTTTTCCGCGCCCTTCGATGCGAACATACCTACAATCCAGTTCCACCAGTCGTTCGGTTTGGCAGCCAGATTCGTGTTGCGCGCAGTTTCTTTTAAAATTAAATTAATCGGCGATTCCGCGCTCGCGAAAGCCTGTAAAGCGGCTTCTGCCTGTTCTTTGCTGTTATTATACGGCGCGACTTCAACGCTTTGAATCAATTTGCGCCATTGTTCGGTGTATTCGGTGAAATAACGATTTTTGAGCTTTTCAACATCGGCGTCGGTCGCCGCGTCGTTAGCGGCGGTTTCGCCCATCACCCAATCCGGTTGAATCAAAACAGTGCGGGCATTGGCGATTGCATTGGAAATCTCCTGGCGGTAGCCGTTTAAAGTAAAGCTGCCCGGAACTTTGTAACCGTCACTTTGCAAAAAGCTCGCGTAACGATTTCCGACCAAAACGTTTTCCAAACCGATTGGGTCAACCTTTTTGTTCGCATCGGAAATGATGTTGTTATATTGCTTAACCCACGCGGGCAGAGCGCGCAAACGAGCGCGAGCGGCGTTGACGAGCTGTTCGTCGGGCGCAATCGCTTCAAATTCCGGTCGGTCAACCTGCGCTGCGAAAAATGCGAGCTGCTGTTCGGAAGAAACTTCGAGACGCGGGGCGTTTTTGGAAAATTCTTTCCAGTACGGCTTGAGCTGCTCGTTTAAAAACGTGGCTTCGGCTTTATTTTTGTATTGCGCCGTAAGCATCAAATAAGTCTTTAGCAGCTTATAATTTCGCTCCAATTCGGCTTCTTGCGTCTCATTCGCGCTGCTCGAAACAACGGGCGATTGCGAAAATTTCTGCAAATCTGCGACCAGCGCGGCGACCATCGGTTTTTTAAATCTTTGCTCGACTGCATCGGCGTAAATACCGAAAAGACCTTTGTTCGTGCGGTCGCCGAGAAACAATCTGTCGCCGGAATACATTCCGAAACGCATATAAAGCGGCGCGCTGCTGCGGTTGTAATCGTCGAGAGTTTTTAGACTTTTCCGCAAATCTTCGAGCGTGTTTAAATCAACTTCCTTTTCGTTGGCGTCTTTGGCGAGCGGGTTTTTCCCGGCGTCTTTGCGGTTCATTTCACGCACTCGCAACCCGCGCAATGTCGCATCATTTACCAATTGCCGGTTGAAATAAACCGAAACGCCGCTCATCGCCAGCAAAATGACGGTCAAAAGAGCGCCGAATCCAAGCAAGAGCCAACCCAAAACTGGCGGTCTTTGTTTTTGCGATTGAAACGCGGCGACCAAATCTTTGTCGCGCAGCAGAACGTCTCGGAAAAATCTTTCGCTGAAATAGCTCGCGCCGATTCCGTTGTTGTTTGGCAGATTCGCCGTGAAATAAAAACCGCGAAACAGCGGGCTTTCCGAAAACGGATTCGGGCGAAACAGCGTCGCCACAAAATGACCGAGCTTTTTGCGCGAGGCTGTAAAATGAGCCGGAAAATTAAAAATGCGAAGCTGGCGGATGGGCGGAAAAGGCGCGGATAAACGCAGCAAGCGGCGGCGCAGCAAACCGTTTTGCAGAGCTTCAAATTCGGCGTCGAAAAGCGCGTGCGCGCCGTTCATCGCTTTTTCAAGCGGAAACGTCGCGCCGAGCATCAGATTTTTGCCTTCGCGTTGCGAAACCGAAAACGAATCGCGGAAACCTTCAATCGCGTCGGCGTTGGAGAAAACGAGATAAACCGGGAAACGCACTTTTGCGCGCTGCATCGCGTCGTCGAGACGCGCGCGGAGCAATTTCGCCTGCTGCTCGATTTCCGTTTCATCGGCGTTAATCAGTTTTTCGGCGTTTGCCACCAAAACCAAACCGTCAAACGGGCGCAAGCCCCGCTGCTTTTTCAAAATTTCGAGCAGCGCCGTCCATTCGTCCGAGTCGGCTTCGGTTTCGGTTTGATAACGTCCGGCGGTATCAACCAAAACCGCTTCGCTCGACACGCGCCAATCGGCGTGCCGCGTCGGGCGCAAAAAGTTTTGCTCGGATTGACGCTGATTCGGCAGCGTTTGGAAATTGAAATTCGAGGACAAAACGAGCGACGATTTGCCGCTGCGCGGAGTTCCGGCAAACAGAAAAAACGGCAGAGCGTAAATCGCATCCTTACCTTTGGCGTCACCCGCGAGATTTGAGGTTTGCAAAAATTGAAACGTCGTGTTTGCCGAGGTGTTTAATTCTTCGTAGCGCCCGGAAGGCGACGAAATCTTTTGCACCGGCGGCGCGCCGTTTTCCTCGACCGATTTTTTGCTTTCTTCCTCTTTCTGCGCCGCAAGCTCTCTTTTTCTTTTACGCCGCGAGGCGACCAGGCTGATGACGAGCGCAAACGGCAAAGTCAGCAAAACGAGCGCGACAATCACAATTTGATAGCTCAAATCAACGCCAAAGCGGCTTCCGGCGACAAAGATGATCAGCGTCACCAGCCCGTAAAAAGTTACCAGCCCGCCTAAGCCCAAAGCGTATCTAAGTTGATCGGTATGCCAAGACATTCATTAGTAATTAGTAATTAGTAATTAGTAATTAGTGAAAAATCGGTTAATCACTAATTACTAATTACTAATTACTAAAACAGCAGTTTTTCGAGCGCGTCGTTTAAAAAGCTGCGCGACAAGAGCAGTAAAGAAAAATAAATCAACAACGCCAAACCGAGACCGGTTCCGGCTGTGATTTTTGCCCAAAGTGGCAAAAAAGGATATTTTTTCGGCGGTTCGGGCTGGTCTGCGGCTACGCCGTGCGGAGAAAGCTCGATGTTTTTCAGCCTGCCGATTCGCTGCAAAGCCGCGCCGGTGCGTTGAATTACGTCCAACAGCTCATTTTCGAGATAAACCGCGTATTTGCCTTTGAAACCGAGCAGCAAACAAACGTAATAAACTTCAATCGCGTCAGCAGCGGCTTCCGTTTGTCTGAGCATTGATTCGAGTCTGTCGAAAAATTTGTTGCCCGCTAAATGCTCGCCGAAATATTCGAGCTGCAAAGGATATTTTTCCCATTCTTCTTTGAGCGGAAAATCATTCGTTAAAACTGTTTCGTCAACAAACGCCGCGAGCGCGAATTTCGCCAGACGCACGATTTTTTCCGAAAAGCGATGCCGCAAAGCGCGCTCTTCGAATTTTTGCAGCATCGCGGCGACCTGCGGGCGCAGCTCGGTCGAAGGCGTCACAATTCCGGCTTTGACGCGCAAAATCAAATCAAAAACCGGCGCGGCAAGCGAAACCAAATCAGTCGGCGCATTTTGCGACTGACGGCGGCTGGCTGGCTGGCTTCTTTCGACAACGCTGCTCATTGCGATTTATTTTCGACAAATAAAGAATAAAAATTTGGAGTGACGCTAAGGCGCATCTTACTCCACTTTTGATCGGGAAAGCAATTAAATTTTGCTTAATAATTTTAGTAATTACCAGCAATTCCCTGTATTTTAAGGTTTAACCGCATACATTTCGAGCCGTTCGTCCGGTAATTCCTCCGGCACGTAAACGGCGATAGTTTTCGCTCCCTTGATTCCGTCCCAATATGGATTTTTTACGGTGTCCAGAGCGAAATAATGAAAACCGACACGCGTCGGAATCGCGGCTGGCGGCGGTGATTGATGCGTTAACGGGACGCCCGGCAAAGCCGAGCCGATAACGGCTTCAACCACGTCGCGCGAGGCGATTTTTATCACGCGCGGAACGCTCTCGATGAGCTTGCTTTCTCTCATTTCGGCGCGCACCGCCAAATAAAAGGCAGCTTCTTTTAACAGACGGTCGTCCGTAATTCGTCCGACATAAAGCGTATCGCGTACTTTTTCAAGCGGAATCGGCACACAGCGCGTCGGAATTACGGTTTCCAGCAGCCCGCGAAGCTGCGCGGAAAGCTGGCTGAAAGTCGTGTATAAATCCGTGTGATCGTAAATAACAATATCTTTCGGATGCTGTCCGACCGCGAAGGTCATTAAACGCCCGACAAGCTCTGCCATTTCGACGTAAAGCCGTTCGGGATGAACGAGCCGGGTGCGGAAAAGATGCGACATCAGCGGAATCGAAGAATTGACGGTGTGAAGCAGCCAAAAAACTGCAATTTGATCGGTCGTAAAATCCGCCAGATTTGCGCCGCGCTGCCGCCGCTGTTCGGCGAGCGAGCCGGATTTGGCGATTAAAATTTCGACTAACTGGCGCAGCATATTAGCCAGCCAGACGTTTGACGACACGCTTAAAACCGGCGGAATATAGTTTTCCGAAATGACCAAACCGCCGGTCGCCATCCGTTCAAGCTCGGCGATTTTGATTGCCGTAAACCCTTCGCGCAGCTCATCGTCAAACAAAATCCGCAAATTCGGGCGCGCAAACGCAAGCGGCTGTTCGTTCGTTCCCGTAGTTTCATCCGGCACGAGCGCGCCTTCCTGCAAAAAGCGCAGATTCAAATTGGCGCTGTTGCCGGAAGCGCCGCTCGGCTGGAAATTTGCCGAGCCGTATTTTTGCGCCGGAATCGCCAGATGAACGCCGAGCCGTTCTTTTTCAGCCGGAAAATGATGCTGTACCGCGCGCAAATCCGGCGCTGCGTCGCGCCCCGGCGCGTCAACCAGAAGTCCGTCGGGGAAAACGGCGCGCGCCGTAACGATTTGAAAATTGCCGTTCGAGACGGCTTCGCGGTTGATTTGCAAATCCAAAACGCCCCATTCGTAAGGCGCGAGCGAAGAAACACGCGAATTGATTAATTCTTCGTAATAATTATCCCATTGCTGAAAGTGCTGCGGCGTGAGCAGCATTCCTTCATTCCAGACGACTTTGCGATAACGGCTCATTGGTTAATAAAAAGCGGCTAAATTTTGCCGGTGAAGCACAAAGATTTTGTGCGCTAACAATGTTTTTGTCAACAAACGGAACATTGACTCACCGTTTCAGACTTTTTTCCGTTCAACCAGCCGCGCAAAAAATTCCTGCATCCACTCCATCCCGTTTTTCTCAATCTCATCTTCGGGAAACTGCTCGGCAAATTCGAGCGCCGCTATCAGCGGCACGAAACGCCCGAAACGATTAAATTGGCGAATAACGGGCGAAATTTTAATCGGCAATTCGGCTCTCTCGATTGTCTCCGCCGTCGGGTTGGCGCAATATTCGGCGGGCGATGTGACGAGATATTCGCGGCAAATCAGCGGGCGTTCCAGATGAATCGAACACGATTCATCTTCCAAAAACGGACACGGAACACCTTCGTAAAAATATTCCATCACGGTTTTTAAACCGTCCGGCGGCGACATTTCGTTAAAATGCGACATCTTCTCGAACCAGCCGTTTTCGACAAAATGAGAAAAGGCTTCCGCAAAACGTCGTTTGATTTCCGAACGGCGCGGTTCGGGCATATTTTCGACTAGATCGCGGATTTGATAAACCTCGATTTCCATCAGCGGAACGGCTTGCCGACAACATGCGCCGCAGCCTTTTGTGCAGGAAATTTCTTCGCCGCGCGAAATGGCGGCGGCTTCGCCGACTCCGGCAAACGAACTGGTCATCGCTTGAAAAATCGGCAGCATTCGGCTCATTTTCACAGGCTTCGCCGGAACGGTCATTTGCATCTCGACCGGCTCGCCGAACATTTTCAACGTCACTTTTCCCGAAATCCATTCTTCGTTTTCCATATTTTTTTCACCGCCGAGACGCAGAGACGCAGAGTTTTATGAAAGAGAAAGTGTTAAAAGATTGTTCTTTGTTCTCTCATTTGATTTCTCTGCGTCTCTGCGTCTCTGCGGTTTAATCTTTATTTCAACGCTCAGGCATTTAAGCCAAATTCGCGTGGATTTTCCCAAATTGTTCCGATTGCCAAAAAACGCAAAACGAAATCGAAAGCCGAATCGCTCAACTTTCCGTTTTCTTTTAGAAACCAGACGGTTCTGACAATTGCAGGGCTGACGTTCGGCGTTTTCGCCGTTAAATTTTGCAGCTTGTCGCGCATCGCCAAAGTCGAGCCGCCTTCTTCTAATGCAGCGACGACAATTAAACAATCATTTGCCAACTCGGTACCCAAAACGCGGCTCAATTTTCCTAAATCTTCCGACATTGCCGCCGCAGCTTGCGCCGCATCGCCCCGTGTTTCATTCAAT
This sequence comes from Pyrinomonadaceae bacterium, assembly GCA_036387315.1. Classification (GTDB taxonomy): domain Bacteria; phylum Acidobacteriota; class Blastocatellia; order Pyrinomonadales; family Pyrinomonadaceae; genus JALZCH01. The sequence goes on along the minus strand of DASVTY010000006.1, from coordinate 93,485 downwards.
TTCGCCAGAGCCGCGACGGTTAAAAAATCGGGATTTAAATTTTCTTTTTCCGCTGTTGTTTTAATCGAAGCAGAATTTCGGCGCGCCGCTCGCAGATTTTCCAGCGCAGCAGAAGATTTATATTTCTTGATTTTCGCGTTGACGAGTTCGAGCTGTTTCGCGGTCAAAACCGCTTGCGTATCCGAACTGATCCGGCGCAGAAACTGCAAAGCGTATTTTTCCGTTTTGTCCGGTTCGCTCGTTTGATTTGCGGGCGAAGGTTTTTCCTCCGGCTCGGAAGAATTTGAAACAATCGAGTTTTCATTTGAATTGCGGCGCGGAGTCGGAGTTTCTTCCGGTTCTTCTTCGGCGTTTTCGTTTGAAATTTCGCGCCGGTTGTTGATCGGAAAATCCTGCTGCCGGTCGTTCGATTCGGTTTTGCCTGCGCCGCCGATAGCAAATAACAACGTTCCAACAACAAGCAAAACAACGCATCCGGCAACGGGCGCGATTAAAAATACGTTTTTCCAAATGGGCGCCGGTTCATCGAATCGAGCGGAAGAAAAACTCCCGTTTTCCGGTTTAAAACCATCTCCGGCTTGCGCGTTTTCAGCTTCGTTTCCGATTATCTCAATCTCGATTTCGACCGCGCCGCCGAGCGTCAACAAGTCACCGTTTTTTAGCGAAACCGGCTCCGAAACTGTTTCGCCGTTGATTGTCGTGCCGTTGCTCGAATTGGCGTCGGTCAAAATGAAAACGTCGGCAAAACGTTGAATCTCGACGTGCCGACGCGAAAGCGAGTGATTTGAAATTTGTAAATCGTTTTCCGAGCCGCGACCGATAGAAAAACGCTCGCCGCTAACGGCGACACGCTGTGTATAACCGTTTTCATCCGCAAATGTAAGTAAAAGCTCGCACGCCATTGCTCGCACATTCTATTGCAAAACGAGCGAAAAGCTAAATTTTGGCGATTTTATCTCAAAGAGAAGTCTTTAAAGCAGAATGTTAAATCGCTGATTATCGGTAAATACTGAATTTAAAGTTTGATTTTTGCTGCGCCGAGAATTTTACGGCTGAGGGTTTCCTGCACGAAAACGACGGCATTTAAATTTTCCTGTTTCCACGTTTTATCCAGAACGACTATTTGCGAAAACGTCTTGCCTTCCTGCGTGATGCCGCCGACGTTTTGCATCCAGCGAACGACCGCGACGTGCGGCAATTCGCTGCCCGAATTTTCTCCGTGTGTAACGCGCGAAGATAGATTGTCTTCCGTCATGGCAAGCAAGATGATTGCTGAATCGTTTTTGGACATTCTGGGCAGATTTTCGATTTTAATTTTAAGCTGCGCAGTGTTGTTTTCGAGCTTTTCGATTTCAACCGCGACGTCGCCTTTCGCATCTTTTCCCGCCTCGCCGATTGCCTGCAAAGCTTTTCCGGCATTGCCGCCTTCAAATTCGCGCGTGCCGTCAACGACCATTTGCGGCGTGTAAACATTGTCGCCTTTTCCGAAAAACTGTGAATATGCGCTTTGCCGGTTGCTGTATTGCGCGGATGAAAACGGGTCTTTCCAGCCTAGCCGATTCCAGTAATCAACGTGCTGGCTCAAAGCGATGACTTCGACGTTTTCGACCGAATGATTGCGATTTAAAATCGCCAGAATTTTATCTGCGGGCGGACAACTCGAACAGCCCTCGGAAGTAAACAGCTCAACGATAACGGGCGTGCGTTTTGAGTTTGTTTTCGATTTGTCGTGGTTTGCCGACGCTTGAATTCGCGGCGTTTCGAGCAATTCCGAATTTGAAGTGTGACAAGAGCTGCCGGTTAAAACGGCGGCGAGAAGCGAAATAAATATCATCGGCACGCGCATATTTTCATTTTATGTAACCTGAATAAATAATTTCTAAAAGATGATTAAGCCGGGAGCGCGGATGTCCACATCCGCTTCGCCGCGCGAGCGGCGAGAATTTAGCGCATAAATTTCGTTTGCTGGCGCAAACCTGCGGATGTGAACATCCGCGCTCCCAGTTATTTTTTTCCGTTACTTAAATTGAATCGTTGATAAAACGGCTGACGAATAATATTTAACCGTCAGCCGTTTTATTTCAATGCGCGAACGGCAAGTGTCAAATTAGCTTTCGCTGTTTGCCTTTTTATACAGTTTGACGAACTGAGCCGCAAAAATATTCGGTTTTGCATATCGCATCCCAAAACCGACGATTGAATCGGAGGCAAAAATTTGCGGTGTTTCTTTGAAGCTAAACAAAACGCGCACGCGGTTTTCGCCGACGATTTTAACAATTGTTCCGGTTATTTCATCCGCTTCGTTGTTTGCCAAAAAACGCAGGTGAAAATCCGATTCTTCCGGGCGCGCAACGATTTCCAGATTCGGCAGCCGTTTTCGTATTTCTTTCGCAATCTGCTCGCGTCGTTCGGCGTCGAAACCGCTGTCAACAAAAATTTTGGTTACGCCGCGCAATTCGCCCGGCTGTCCGTACTCGACGCTCGATTGCTGAGCCGGAACGTACAAGACAAATGCAAATATCAGGAAAAGCAAACCGCTCAGTTTTTTCAAAAACATCATTTTTCTCCTTTCAAAATTGATTATTTCCGCCGCTCAGAAACGACGGAAAAGATTTACTCAATCGCGCCGTAAGATTTTAAAAGCTTGATCGTTTCTTCGTTTTCCTCTTCGAGCGCGAGCTTCAAAATTGATTTTCCTTCTGAGTCGCGGGCGTTAACGTCCGCGCCGTTTTCGATTAAATATTTGATATTTTCCGCTTCGTCGCCGGGATAGCCTTCCACCGCGTACATCAAAACGGTTTTGCCTTTCGCGTCACGCGCATTAACATTGGCGTTCGATTCGACAAGCAGTTTGATAATTTCGATTTCTCCGGCGTAAACGCCGAACATTAGCGCGGTTCGCCCGTCAATGTCACTCGCATTCACATCCGCGCCCGCTTTGAGCAGAAGTTCAACCGGCTCGGCTTCATCGCCCTGCATCGCATACATCAAAGCCGTGTCGCCAAAACTGCTCGTTGCGTTTACGTCGGCTTTGGCGTCGAGCAGAACTTTGACGATCTCCTCGTCGGTGGCTTTGAGCATTAAAGCCGTTTCGTTGTAAGAATTAGCGGCGTTAACATCGGCTTTCCGTCGGAGCAGATATTTCGCCGTCTCGGCACCCTCAACGCGCATCAAAGCCGTTTCGCCGAGACTGTTTTTCGTATTGATTGGAAAACCTCCGCGCAGCATTTGTTTGACATCAGCCAATTCATCCGATTCGACTGCGTTAAAAAACTCTGTTAATTTTTCACCGTCTTCGGCAGATTCAACGTTGTTTCGTTTGTCCGTGTGCCGCACCCATTTGCTGATCTGCGATTCGCCTATCATCATGCCGCCCGCAACTGCGCCGGTGACATCAAGCGTCGCATCCATTGTTCGGTCGTCGGCTTCTTGCAGATTTATCTCGGTAAAATGAATTTGAAAACCCGGACTTTGAACGCGCAAGCGGTAATTTCCAGCTTGAACATAATTTATTTCGTAAACGCCTTCCTCATTCGTTTCGGTTTGGTAAATGACGTTCTCCGCCGAATCGAGCAAATCCACCGCAGCGCCTGGAACAACCGCTTCGTTTGGATCGAAAACTGTGCCTTTGATTGACGAAGCGCCGCTTTTGGAAGTTTTGACTTTGTCGGTTTGCATCTTCTGAGCGGTTTCGGTCGGAGTTTCGGGCGCGATTCGAGCCGAGCCTTGCGCCGCGACAGCCGAAACCGACAACGCGGCGGTGAAAACCGAAGCCGCAAATTGCGAAACGCGCCGTCCCAATCGTGTGATTTGAACCGGCGCGTCTCGTAAAGCAATCTTTTTATTTTTGTCCGTGTAATAACGAATGCAAAGATTTCCGTTCGATTTTTTAACCAATCTTTCGGCGTCTTTGCGCGTCATCATCGAAAGATTATGAACCGATTTGGCGCAATGCTCGCAAAAACGCACTTCTTCGTTTCCGAACATCTTATCCCAATCCATTGTGCAAGGTTTTTCAACCGATACGCGGTCGAGCAAATCCTTTTGTTTTTTCATTTTTGCCTCCTGCGGCGCGAGAAGATTTGGCTGCTAAGTGCGGTTGCTCCGATTAAAGGTTGCTTGAGGCGCGCTTCACAGTTTCGGGCGGAAAAAGTTATAATAATTGTTTCGCTTTAGAGACAGATTCACGACTATGAAAGCCGAAACCGCCATCGCAAACAACGCCGGAGATTTTATCGAAGTACGCGGCGCGCGCACGCACAATCTGAAAAACGTTTCGTTTAAATTGCCCCTCAATCAAATGACCGTCGTTACGGGCGTTTCCGGTTCTGGAAAATCTTCACTAGCGTTTGACACGATTTATGCCGAAGGTCAGCGCCGTTATGTCGAATCTTTATCGGCTTATGCCCGTCAATTTCTCGAAAGAATGGACAAACCGGATGTTGACGAAATCATCGGCATTGCTCCGGCAATTGCCATTCGCCAGAAAAACCAAACCCGAAATCCGCGCTCGACTGTTGCGACGCAAACCGAGATTTACGATTATCTGCGTCTGCTTTTCGCCCGCGTCGGCACGGTTTTCTGCCACGTCTGCGGGCGCGAAGTCAAAAAAGATTCGCCCGAATCAGCCGCTAACGAAATTACGGAAACGTTAACGGAAGGAACACGATTTTACGTTCTTTTTCCGGTTAAAAATCAGGAAACAACTGACAATATGCAAATTCAGGCGGTTTTGATCGAGCTTTTAACCGAAGGCTTTTCGCGTCTTTATCGCAACGGCGAAACGATTGAACTCCGCACGCCGGACGATTATAAATTTGAAGATTTGGAAAATACTTTTGTTTTGGTTGACCGTCTGGCAATGCGCGGCGATATTCGCCAGCGCTTGGTTGATTCGCTCGAAATCGCATTTCAAAACGGCGATGGCAACGCTTTGATCGAAACGACCGACGGGCAGAAATTAAAATTTTCGACCAAATTCATCTGCGAGTACGACGGCACGCCGTATCTCGAACCCGAACCGAGACTTTTCGTTTTTAACTCGCCGTTCGGCGCGTGTCCGGTTTGTCAGGGATTCGGCAACACGACCGGGCTTGATCTGGATTTGGTCGTTCCGAATCCGATGCTTTCGATTAAAGAAGGCGCGATTGATCCGTTTACCAAACCGCAGGCGGAATGGGCTTTGGATGAATTAAAGAAATATTGCCGCGCCGAAAACGTTTCGATGGACACGCCTTTTATGGATTTGTCCGAAGCGACGCGCAAAGCAATCATTGACGGCAAAGGAAAATGGCGCGGCGTCAAAGGATTTTTCAAATTTCTCGAAACAAAGAAGTACAAATTGCACATCCGCGTTTTTCTGGCACGTTATCGCGGTTATACGGCTTGCCCCGAATGCGGCGGAAGTCGTTTGAGACAAGAAGCGCGAGACGTAAAAATCGCCGGAAAGAATTTGCCTGAAACGGTTGCGCTTTCGATTCGCGACGCGACGGAATTTTTTGATTCATTGGAACTCGCGCCCGAACAAACCGCAATCGCCGACCGTCTTTTGTACGAAATCAAAAGCCGTCTGCGGTTTATGCTCGATGTCGGGCTGGATTATTTGACGCTCGACCGTCTGGCTTCGACTTTATCGGGCGGCGAAGCGCAGCGGATTCAGCTTGCAACGAATTTAGGCTCGTCGCTCGTCGGCGCGCTTTACGTTTTGGACGAGCCTTCAATCGGTCTGCATCCACGCGACAACACGCGCTTGATTCGGATTCTTCACAATTTGCGCGACATCGGCAATACGATTCTCGTCGTCGAACACGACGAGCAAATTATGACGGCGGCAAATCATCTGCTGGACATCGGCGTTCACGCCGGAGAACTCGGCGGCAACGTCGTTTTTGAAGGCGATTTTGCGGCGCTGCTGCAAAATCGAAATTCTCTAACCGCCAAATATCTGCGCGGCGAAGCCGAAATCAAATTGCCGAAAAAACGGCGCGAACCGAATGACAGGAAACTGACCATTCGCGGCGCGCGCGAGCATAATTTGAAAGACGTTGACGTTGAAATTCCGCTCGAAATGATGGTTTGCGTGACGGGCGTTTCCGGTTCGGGAAAATCAACTCTGATTCACGACATCGTTTATGCGGGCTTGAAAAAACAGCGCGGCGAATGGCAGGGTCACGTCGGGCTTTTTAAAGAATTATCCGGCGGCGAACACATTGACGATATTATTTTAACCGACCAATCGCCGATTGGCAGAACTCCCCGTTCAAATCCGGTCACATATTTAAAAGCCTACGACGCGATTCGCGAAGTTTTCGCCTCGACAAACGCCTCGCAAACGAAAGGTTTTGACGCTTCACATTTTTCGTTCAACGTTCCCGGCGGGCGCTGCGAAGTTTGTCAGGGCGACGGCACTGTTACGGTCGAGATGCAATTTCTCGCTGACGTTGAATTGATGTGCGAAGAATGCCGCGGCACGCGTTTTAAATCGCAAATCCTGGACATTCGCTACAAAGGCAAAAATATTCACGATGTTTTAAATATGACCGTGCGCGAAGCTCTCTGGTTCTTTAAAGAAACTGCGCGCGTGGCGAATAAATTAAAGGTTTTGGATGAAGTCGGACTCGGCTATTTGCGGCTCGGACAATCCGCTACAACTCTATCCGGCGGTGAAGCGCAGCGCGTCAAATTAGCCGCGCATTTAACCAAGAAAACCGGCGCAAAAACGCTTTTCATTTTCGACGAACCCACAACCGGCTTGCATTTCGACGACATCAGCAAACTGCTCACGGCGTTTCGCGCTTTGATTAACGCGGGCAACTCGCTGCTCGTTATCGAACACAATTTGGACGTGATAAAAACTGCGGATTACGTGATTGATTTGGGACCTGACGGCGGAAAATTCGGAGGCGAAATCGTCGCCGTCGGAACGCCCGAACAAATCGCCGAAAATGAACTCTCTCATACCGGAAAGTTTTTGCGGCAGGTTCTGGCAAATTCAAGCATTCATCAAACGGCGGCTTAAATTAAAGAATTCCGAGTTCGCGCAAGGCTTCAAATGTATGCAGGCGCTCCTGCCAGAGCCAGTTTTCGCGAATGAAAAAGCCGGGCAAAACGGTTGAATGAAAAACGCCGTCGGTTGTTTCGGCTGGCTGATACTGTCCTTTTTCGTCGAGTTGATAAAAGATTGCGGTTTGACTTGTGTAATCAATCAGCCAGTATTCCCGGATTCCGGCGGCTTCGTATTCAGCGAATTTCTGCACGCTGTCGCGCTCGACCGATTCGGGCGAGACGACTTCGACGACCAAATCAGCCGCGCCGTCGAGAAAAGTTTTTGTAATCAAATGCTCGCGCTCGCGGCTGACGAAAAGCAGATCAGGTTCACGCCCGCGCCGCAATTTGCTGAGCTTCATTGCATAAGGCGCGGTAAAAACTTGTCCCAAATTGTGCGTTTCGATGTAAAAGCCGATAACGCGATCTAAAAATCCGACTATTTGCTGATGTTTTGTTGAGCCTGAAAATAACACAATAACTCTCCCGTCAACCCATTCAGCCAGAGTGTTTTCCTCGCCAAAGCGCAAATATTCTTCCCACGTCAAACGCTGAGGCACAATTTGATTGGCATTAAAAACTCGCGTTTCGGTAATTTCTGCAACGCTCATAAAACCTCCCTCAACAAATTCTCGCACATTTTATTTTACTCACATATTTTCCGCAGTTTAATTTCCGCGCAAACCGACAATTCCCAAAACAATCAGCAAAGCGCGCTGGCTTCCGATGTGGCTGTCGGTCGAATCGAACGCTTCCTGCAAAGCGTGCGTTCCGGTCGCGTCTCCGCCGCCGTCAATCGTGATTGCGGGAATGCCGAGCGAAATCGGGATGTTTGAATCGGTGCTGCTCGCCGAAAGCTCTGATTTAACATTGAGCGCACGATTTGCCGCTCTTGCGATTTGCACAATCGGCGCGTCGAGACTTTGCGTTCCGGCGGGGCGATTTCCGACTTCCGTGTTTTCGACCGTTAACTTTTCCCTGTGCTGCCAGCGCGCGTTTTCTTCCTGCAAAGCCTGTTCGACGGCTTGTTTGTAAGCGGCGTCGAGCTTTTGCAGCTCCTGCGGTTCTTCGCTGCGCATATCAATTTCGAGCGTCGCGGTTTGCGAGATTGAATTAACGCTCGTGCCGCCCGCGATTTTGCCGACGTTAAATGTGGTTTTCGGCTTGTTTGGAACTTGAAAGCGAGACGTTTTTTCAATCAGGCGACCAAGCGCGTGAATCGGATTCGGCATTCCGAATGCGCCGTAAGAATGCCCGCCCGCGCCTTTGAAAATCGTTCGATAACGTCGGCTGCCGACCGCCGCGTGCGTGATTCCCAAGCCCGCGCCGTCAATCGAAATGAAATGCGTGATTCGTCCTTTTAATTCCTGATTGAAAAGATGTTTGACGCCTTTCAAATCGCCCAAGCCTTCTTCGGCTGTGTTGGCGACGAAAATAATCGTGCCTTCGGTTTCGATTTTTGCTTCGTTCAAAGTTTTGGCAATCGCCAGCAGCAGAGTCAAACCGCGTCCGTCGTCGGAAATTCCCGGCGCTTTGAGCAGATTTCCCTCGCGCCGGACTTTGACATCGGTTGTTTCGTCAAAAACCGTGTCGAGATGGGCGGCTAAAACCAGAGTCGGTTTGCCGGTTCTGCCCGGACGCTCGCCAATTGCGTTTCCTGCCGCGTCAATTCGCACGTTTTTCAAGCCGAGTTCAGTAAATCTTTGGCGAAAATATTCGGCGCGTTTGGCTTCTTTAAAAGTCGGAGCGGGGATTTCCGTGATGCGGATTTGCTCTTCGAGCGTCGCGGGTTCGATTTCCCGAATGTAAGAAAGCGCGCGGGCGACTTTCGGATTTGTTTTTAACACCGTAATTGTTTGGTCGAATTGGATATTCGGCGATTGTGAAAACGCGGTGTTTGCCGGTGCGATAAGTAGCAGCAACAGAATTAAAAAATTTATTGTTTTCATTTTCGATTTTTGGAAATCGTTTTCCGATAAAAGGTTACGGAAAACGCGACGAGCCTGTGAGTATAATTTCTTATGTTTAACTTTCAAAATTCTTTTCTTCGACGAGTCGCCGGTAAGCCTCAGAACGAGCGACGCCGAATTCACGGGCGGCTTGTTTGAGCGCGGCGCGGTTGTTTAAGCCTTCCGCTTCGAGTTCCGCCACACGCGCTGCAATTGTTTTCTGACTTTGGATTTCGGACTTTGAACTTTGGACTTCGTTCCGGTCAATTACCAAAACAATTTCTCCGCGCGGCTCGGTTTCGGTAAATTTTTGAATTAAATCTTTTAAATCGCCGCGCACTGCTTCTTCGTGCAGTTTGGTTAATTCGCGGAGAACAGCCGCCCGGCGGTTTCCCAAGATTTCGAGACAATCGGCGAGCGCGGCGCGCAAGCGGTGGGGCGTTTCGTAAAAAACGAGAGTTGCCGGAATTGCGGCGGTTTCCTGCAATCTGCGGCGGCGTTCGGTTTTTCTGGCGGGTAGAAAATTGCCGAAAAACAGCGAATCAGTCGGCAAACCGGAGACAATTGCGGCGTTAGCAAAAGCGACTGCGCCGGGAATCGGAATGATTTTGATTTCGGCTTCAATCGCGGCTTGCACGGCGCGGAAAGCCGGGTCAGCAATTCCGGGCGTTCCGGCGTCGGTTGCAATGGCAATATTTTTGCCCGCGAGCAGCATTTTTTTTAATTCTTCCGCGCGTTCCTTTTCGTTGTGTTCGTGATAGCTGATGAGCTTTGCGGAAATGCCGAAATGCTTGAGCAGTTTTCCCGTTTGGCGCGTATCTTCGCAGGCGATTAAATCAACGGATTTGAGCGTTTCCAGAGCGCGCAGCGAAATGTCGCCGAGATTGCCAATCGGAGTAGCGACGAGATAAAGAGTTCCGGTCATTCGTCTATCGTAAATTGTTAATCGAACAAAAGAAAAGAGGAACAGCCCCGTTAGCCATTCCTCTTTTTCGATTCGATTTTTAAATTTCGATTAGTACGGGTAGTTGTCTCTGTTCCGTCTGTTATCGTCGTTGCGCCGGTTGCGGCGGTCGTTGCGATAATCGCCGTTGTCTCCGAAATTGTAGCCGTAAGCATAAGCAATTGTTTGCAAATCGCGGCGAATCGTTGACCATTCGTTTTGAACCCGGCGGTCTAAGCGGCGACCTTGATTATAGACAAAGCTGTCGAGCTGCGCGCCGAGCTGCAAAAGGTTTTGAACATCGCTGTTGTTGCGATTGCGGCGCGAATTGCGTCCGTCGTCGTAACGGTCTTCGAGGCGATTGGCGGCGCGTTCAAAATCTCTCGCCACCGAAATAATACGGTCTTCGCGGTTTCTGCCATTCATACGGCTGTTGTCGAGCGCATCGTCGAGCGCGTTGCGGAAATCGTCAGAGCGGGATTTAACCCGATCTATCGCGCCTTCGACATTGCCCCGGTTGTATGTGTCGTTTCTGTCGTTTCTGCGATTATTGCGTCCGTTGCCGAAAATGTCTCCGAGTATATCGCCGTATTGTGCTGAAGCCGTCACAGGCATCGCGCCCAATAACAGGAGAGAAAAGGCGAAAATACCAAGCAAAGATTTGAATTTGTTCATTGTCGTTCTCCTAATAATTTTATCTTGCCGCTTGCGTCCGCGTTTGAAACATCAGACGATGCGTGTGTTCCCGTTGCAGAGAATGGCAAACTCCATACCACACCGGAAGAAAAACCTGAAATATTTTATTTGCGCCATTTAACCGAATCGGCGGAAAGATAAGAGAAAACGGGCGCAAACCAAATGGTAGAGCCTGCGGCGCAGATGGTTGAAAAGAGTTCTAAACCTTTCCAACAAATGTCTCGAAATGATGCTTGAGACGCGGAATGTGAAACTGTTGGCGAAAATTATTTTCTTCGACAATGTACCAAACGGGCGGTGTTTGTTCGCTGCGAATCAGCATCAACTCTTCGTTGGCTTTTGCGAGACCGAAATGCGAAATCCGGGCGCAGGCGAGACCTCCGCCGCGCACAAAACCGTCCTGCGGTGTTTGTGGATAACCGGCTTCGACCGCAACGGAGCGAATGCCAATCTTGAGACGAACGAGCGAGCCTTGCATTGTCGCCGCGCCGACCGGAAAGCTGTGCGGCTCTTTTTTCTCGACCGCGATGCCCATTCCGCGCCGGTTTGCCTCCGCCGCGACTTGCAGAAAAGCGCCCAGCAACCATTCGATTCCGATTCGCCGCGCGGCATCGTTCGTTTCGCGCAACCGCAAATAATCCGCGACGCCGCTGTTTGCGCCACGCGCACGCAAATTGGCTTCGCGCATAAAATCAGCCCAGTTTTCTTCGAGTTCGTTCATCTCGAAAACAAGAATAGACTCTCTTGCCGACGACATCAAACAATCGGAAAACGTCGGTTTTGAAATTTTACGTGTGGACAAAGCGTGTTATCATCAGTTTTCGCAAATTAAATTGGAGAGAAACGAGTTTTGGCAATGAGAAGTTTTAACCACACCCTTTTATCTTTTTTGCTTTCGCTTTGTTTAATCGGCGGCACGATTGCAACAGCGCAAACGGCGAAAAAAGACGCAAAACCGACGAAGAAGGATTCTGCAACAGCGAAAAAAGACGCGAAGAACTCCAAAGAATCGAATAAAGACGACAAAAATTCCAAGGAAAACGCAAAGACAACGAAAAAAGACCAGAAGCCGACCGCAAAAAAAGATTCAAAATCATCCTCTCAAACTGCGAAAAAAGTCGAACCGACCGCCCAAAAGAAAAACGTTGAAACTGTAGCCAAAAACAGCAAACCGAAATCCGAAACCGTCGTCGCCGAAAAAGCGCCGACCGAAGACGAGAAAGCGGCTTTTGAAGCGGTTCAGACTCTGACGAATCCGTTTGAGCGAATCGGAAAGTTGAAAGAATTCTTGACGAAATATCCGCGCTCGCCGCTCAAGCTGCGAGCGCAGGAATCGCTTGTTGCGGCGCGCGCCGAATATGGCGACGAATTGATGCGGACAGGCGATCCGTTGGGCGGCAAAGAACAATTCAAGCTCGCTCTCAAAGAAACGCCCGCCGCGATGTCGGATAAGCTTTTCGCTGATGTCGTCAGCCGTATTCCCGCCAATTTGTTTTTCCGCGGCGAGCAAGCCGCCGCGCTCGAAATCGCCAAAAAAGTTGAGGAAAAAGCCGGAGATAATCCCGAAAGATTAATCGCTCTCGCACAGTTTTATCTGATTATCGAAAATTCGGAGGACGCGCGCCGTCTGGCTTCGCGCGCCGCCGGATTGAAATCAGATTCGCCGACACCGCAAATCACGCTCGGCTTGGCACACCGAATCGGCTTTCGGCTCGAAGCCGCTTCGCAAGCGTTTGAAAGCGCTCTCAAGCTCGACCCGAAATCAATTGCCGCCAAGCGCGGTTTGGCTGATTCACTGCGCGGTCTCGGACAATCCGAAGATGCCGCGCGGATTTATCGCGAAATCTTGCAGGAAAATCCGACCGATGAAGCCGCCCGCAGCGGGCTGGTTCTTGCGCTTTTCGGAGCCGGAAATAGAACCGAAGCCGAAACCGAAATGAACGCGGCGCTCGAACAAAATCCGAAAAATTATCAGCTTTTGGCGACCGCCGCTTACTGGTACGCTGCCAACAAAGAAGCCGCAAAAGCTGTCGAATTGGGGCGAAAAGCCGTCGAAATCGAGCCGCGCTACACTTGGGCGCACATCGCTCTGGCGCGCGGTTTATTAAACGAAGGCAAACCGCTCGAAGCCGAACGCGCTTTGCTGATCGCCAAACAATACGGCAATTTTCCGACGCTCGATTACGAATTGGCGACTGCACGCGCCGCCGCCGGATTTTACGAAGAAGCAGTTGCGGATTTACGCAAAAATTTTCAGTTCAAAAACGGAGTGCTGGAAACGAAATTAGCGGGCAGAATCAAACAGGAAGCCCCGAATTTTATTGAGCTTTTGGCGCTCGAACGCCGCGCCTCGATCTTGCAGCCTGCATCCGCTGACACCGAAGACGGAGCCGAGCAGATGAAAAAGCTGCTCGCTTTTGCCGACGCTCTGAATTCGGCGAAAAAGGACGAAACGGAAATCGCCAAAACCGCTCAGGAATTCGTCGCCGGGAATGACGGAGCGAGCGTTCACCGCAAACTTTATGCGGCAAATCGTTTGTTGAAAGAAAACGTAGCTTTGCCGCAGGTTTTGGAGTTCGCGCAGGCGGCGACCGAGGGAGTTGACGCAGGCGCTCAAATTCCGGCGGCTTCGGCGGCTGTTCTGGCGGAAGAGCTTTATGAGCCGCGTCAGCTCGCCGCGGCTCAAGGAAATATCGTCAACGTGCCGGAAATCGGACGCGGCGTTTTGATTAATATTTTGCGTGGCAGAATCGAAGAAATCGCCGGTTGGTCGCTTTATAATCAAGATCGCACTGAGGAAGCCGTCGTCCGCCTGAAACGCGCGGTCGGAATTTTGCCGGAAAAAAGCGCGTGGTGGCGTTCGAGCCAATGGCGTTTGGGCGCGGCGCTCGAAAAAGCCGGAAAGGGACGCGAAGCTCTCGATTCTTACGCGAAAAGCTACCTCAGCGCAGCGCCCGACCAAAATCGGCGCGCCTTCATCGAGGCTTTGTACATCCGCACTTACGGCTCCAGCAGAGGCTTGGACATCAAGCTCGGCGAAGTCGCCACTGCGCAAGCGCCCGGATCGAATGTGCTGCCGGTGACGCAAACGAGCGCGACGATGAAAAATCCTTTGCCGGAAATAATCGCCGAAATAAATCCGCCTCAAACCAAACCCGCGCCGATTCCGCAACCGCCCCAAGTCGAAACACAACCGGAAACGAAATCGGCTGAGCCTGAGAAAAAAGTCGCTGACGCCGCACAAACGGAAACATCAACCGCGCAGCAGCCGCAATTGAAAGAAACGGTTGAGCCAAGCACAAACAATTCGCCGGAAGCGGTAAAAACCGAACCGAAACCCGACGCGCCCAAAACCGAGACAAAATCTGAAACTGCAAGAGTCGAAGAAAAAAACCCAGAGAAATCAGAAGTAAAATCGGAAGTAAAACCGGAAACCGCAAAATCTGACGAAGCCGCGCTCGAAACCGGGAAAAAGGAAACGCTCGCAGAACCGTTGCCGACGGAAGAAAAACCCGAGTCCGAAACCAAAACGGAAAAGGCGGAAAATAATGCAACGCCCGGTAATTTGGCTGTAAAACCGGAAGAAGTTAAAGAAGAAACTAAAAATCAATCGGGGAATGCGGGCAAATTGCCCGAACCGAAACCGGAAGTTCCGTCGCCGATGCGGGTTTTGCTGATTGATAATTTGAAAAATACCGTCACGGAAATTCCGGTCGCAAAAACCGAAAAAGCCGAAACAGCCAAAACCGAGCCGGTACGCAGTGAACCGCCGCCGGAAACAAATCCGAACGTTAAGATTACTTCGACGCTCGAAATACCGGGCAAGCCCGCAACTCGCCCGCGTCTCGCCTGCGTGATTTGGTTGAATCAAACGGAAGTTTCGGTTTTGAGCGGCGGCGGTGTCGCGTCGCTTCTGGTCGGAATCGAAGGTGAAGGCGAATCGGTCGAAAGTCTCGTCGCAACGTCTGAAAATCCAAGCGATATTGAAATAAAGCTCAATAAAGACGTGCAGATTTCGGGAAATCGCGCGCTTTATGAAATTCGTTCAATCAGCGAAAATAAAGGCGATTTTACAATCGTGTTTCAATCAACCTGCGGCAAAAAATCTGTTAAAGTTCGAGCGCGCTAATGGCTAAAAGAGTCGAGAGTCAAGAGTCGAGAGTTGAGAGTCAGCCGAATGACGATTTTGAATCGTTAATGGCGGGCTTTTTGGGCACGACACAAGAAAACAGACCGGAGAAGCCGGAAAGCTCGCCTGAAGATTATCGCAGCGGTTACGCCGCGTTAATCGGACGCCCGAACGCGGGAAAATCAACGCTGCTTAATCATCTGGTCGGCGAAAAAATCGCCGCCGTTTCCAACAAACCGCAGACGACGCGCCACCGGATTCAAGGCGTTGTGACGCGCCCCGACGGGCAAATCGTTTTTGTTGACACGCCCGGAATTCACAAACCCGGACATCTCTTAAATCGCCGAATGATGGCGATGGTTCACGACGCGCTCGCTTCGGTTAACGTTGTTTGCCTGATGCGCGACGCCGCCGCGCCGACTGGCAACGGCGACCGTTTTGTGCTTGATTTAATCAAACAATCCGAGAAACCCGCGATTCTGGTTTTGAATAAAATTGATAAAATTCGGGAAAAAGGCAAGCTGCTGCCGCTGATTGACTGGTACGCAAAAGAGTACGAATGGCGCGAAGTGATTCCGATTTCAGCTCTCAAAGGCGAAGCGATTGATTTGCTTTTGGGCGAAATCGTCAAACATTTGCCCGCCGGAGAGAAGATTTTCAGCGAAGATGAAATGACAGACCAGCCCGTGCGCCAGATTGTCGCCGAAATGGTCAGGGAAAAGATTCTCGAATCAACCGGCGAAGAAATTCCATACGAAACCGCCGTCGTGACGGAAATGTTTGACGAATCCGACCCTAAGAAAACCAGGATTTTCTGTGCGATTTTCGTCGAACGCTCGTCGCAAAAGGCAATCATCATCGGCAAAGGCGGTTTGAAATTAAAGCAAATCGGCACGGAAGCGCGCCGCGACATCGAAAAACTGCTCGGCAAAAAAATCTATCTGGAGCTTTTCGTCAAAGTAGAAGAAGACTGGCGCAATCGCCCGACCGCGCTTAACGAAATGGGCATCAACAAATAACTGCGACCGACCTCATAAATAACGCGACTGAGACAAAACAATAATGGCTTTATTATTTTCTATGAAATGATAAATATCTTTCCTGCAACAGATTCCCGGCTTTTTTTTGAATATTAGCGCAAAAGAAAACGAACCGAATCGTCAATTACAAAAGAAAAGGCTGGTGTAATTGAATGAAAACTTCGCTTTTTTTATTGCTTGTTGTTTTATTGTTTCCCTTGTCGTTTGCCGCGCAAAACTTTGGCGCGCAAACAACTCAGAATTTGAAAGAATTAAAATCAGCAGAACACATTTCAACTCCGAAAGATTCACCCGAATTGCTTGGTTTGCGTCTGGGAATGTCAATTGAGGAAACCAGAGAAGCGGCTCCTGATTTAGGATTAAGCGGTAAGAAAAGACGAAATGAAATCGGAGTCAGCTTATCTCTAAGCTCCAGACCGAATGATGAAGCTGCCGGTGTAGTGAATACTTATCTTGATGACAAACTCGTTGAAATTGATATTCTCTTTAACCCTCCGATTAAATGGAGCAGTATTACCGAGTTTGTCAGAGAATTATCAATGAAGTTAAATTTGCCTCTTAACGCTTGGAAAGTAGATAAAAGTAATGCTCAATACACTTCAATGTCGAACGGTTTTACGATAGAAGTACGAGACTTAAATCACGTTATATTGTCCGATAAAGCAGCTAAAACTGAAATCAAGCGGCGGATGACTGAAAAAGTGAAAATACCTTAAAGATCGCCGGGTGACCAAAGAAAAATGCTGCAAGCCATTATTCGCGCTAAATGTCCCTAGAGCGGTTATGGAATCAGTGTCCGATTAAGTCAGGCATCAGATTCAGCACCGCGAACGGTAGTGAGCGGGTCAATTATCAAACCCGCTCACTACCGTTCGCGGTATTGACAAGGACATACTATGTTGATTCGCTCTAGACCCTTTGCCGATTATGCAAAATCTTTACAAACGAACCGGACCGAAGTTCATCCAGCGAAAGGCTGGTTAAATCCAGCGCTTCACGTTCGGTCAGAGCGCCGCAGTTAATCGCGCGGAGAAAATAATTGAGAAGCCCTTGCCCCGTAGCCGCGTCGTCAAAAACATCACCGACGAGCGTAGCCTGCGCCGCCTTTGCGACAAAATTGCTTAATCGTTCTGAAGCTTGATCTAAGCCTTCGAGAAAGAATGTATAAACCGCAGCATAGCGTGTCGGAAACTGAGCCGGGTGCAAATCCCAGCCTTGATAGAAAGCATTAGTGAGCGAATGTCGGATGTGCTGGTAATGCAGTTTCCAGGCGCGATGCACTACGTTGCGGTTTTCCGCTTCCTGTTCAGCAGTTAGCTCTCCGCGATGCGGCGCGACGGGCATAATATTTGTCGCACCATCAGACAGCCAGATTCCCGTTCCGCCAAATGAGACCTGCATTACGTGACGCGCGAAATCACAGGCTGGATGCAGCATATCCTGACAGGCGGCGGTGATGCTGCAACTTGCGGTGTAATCGTAAGTTCCGAAATGCGCGGCGATGCAGCGCCCCCGCGCCGCGTCAAGCAACTGCGGGAGATTCGATTCGCCGCGTTCATTGATGATTGATTGTGTAGTTTCCACCATCATTTCCATTTTGAGCGAGCCTGTCGGCAGACCGAGTTTCGGCTCAAGCAAATCGAAGATGTCGGCGAGAGTCGCTACCTGCGCGGGCGAAATGATTTTCGGCAGTGTAATCACAAAATTTTCAGGCAAGCGTCCGCCGGTTTGTTCGGCTAATGTTGTCAGAAACAAATCGAGCGTGCGAATGCTGCGAGCGTGAAGCTCTTCCGAAAATGTTTTGATGCGGATGCCGATAAAAGGCGGCAGCGTGCCTGCTTCAAGACCTTTTGCAACTTCACGCGCGGCTGATACGGCGTGTCCATCTTCTTCCTCGTCGGGTCGCGTGCCGTAGCCGTCTTCAAAATCAATGCGAAAATCTTCGACCGCTTCGCGCGCGAGCTTTTCGCGCACGCGCTCGTAAATTGTATCGGCTAGCTTGTCCGGGAATTCGAGCGCCCGCGCGAAAGTCTGCGCGTCCGGCGCATACGTTTCAAACGAGCGCATCGCAAGCGTGCCGAGACGCGGCGCAGTGTCGGATTTAAATAAATGCGCTCCGCCGTAAACGGTATGTACCGGCTGACGGCGAGCCGACTCGCCCGGATAACGTGATGCGAAGTCAGCGAGAGATGATCGCAGCCCTCGCGTTATTTCCTGCATTGATTCTTGAGAAATTGTTGTTGTCATAACAAATTTGCAAATGATAATTACCGGTTTTTTTAAAATTCGAGTTTAGTTATTTTCCCTAACGCGACAAACGGGCTTCTATCAAGCCGTGCGGCTCGTCTGTCGGCACAAAAATCCGGTTGTCGTTCTCCAAACCGAAGCGCGTAAAATCTATCGGCAGACAATGAATATTAGGCAGCGAGAAAGCGATTTCCGCAATGTCGGGAAATTTCTCCAACACCGCTTCGCCCATCGCGTAAAGCGTGTGCTGAACGGAAAGGCTGTCGTGTTCGGCGAAAGTTTCGAGAATTGTTTGCCGCACGTCGCGCCAGGCGTCGCCGGTTGCCGCGTCCGCGTTTGCGTAACGCCAAGCTGCTTTGATTGAAGTAGCGAAGATTCTGTCCGTCGTTTCCGGCAAAGTCGTGTATTGGTCTTTGATATAACCGACAAAACCCGAACGGGTTGTTTTCAGAACAATCAAATCTTCAATGCCTGATTCAACAGTCACGCCGCCGCGTGTTGCGCTGATTATCGCCGTGCGTTTTTCATCGCCGCTTTTGATGAAAGAATGTTGGTGCGGCTCGTTGCCGACGGCGATGCGCGTCCAATTGTGTTCCTCAATCTCGATGATAGTTCGCGTTACTTGCGGGTTACTTGTCAGAAAATAATCAGCCAGACGCATCGCAAAAACTTCGATTTCTTCGATTTCCTGCGTCTGCTGCGACAGCGTATAAACCGTGTTTTTCATCGTGTCGGTCGGCAGCACAAGGCTGTTATCGCCTGTCGTATGAACCTCTGTAAAATCTCCCTCAAACGCAATTTTGACGGTCAGATTTTGCAATTCGTGCCGCTCGCCCTGCCGCGCAACCTTCATTAAGCGCACACGCGCCTTGCCGTAATTGTTATCAACTATTTGGATTGACATAATTTTAGCTTCCGCGATAAGTTGAGTAACCGAAAGGACTCAGGAGCAATGGAACGTGATAATGCTGTGCCGCCTCGCGCACGGCAAAAGCTACGGTTACCTGCGGATAAAATCCTTCGATTTGCTGTTGCGCAAAATAATTTCCGGTGTCAAAAGTAAGTCGGTAATTTCCAGTCTGCAAAATCGCTTCCGAATCCAGCAAATCGCGCAGACGCCCGTCTTCATCCGTCGCGCCGTTACCGATGATTTCCCAACCCATTGACGATTGCCGCTCAAGCGTTACCGATACGCCGCGTGCCGGACAGCCCTTTGAAACATCTAAAATATGGGTGGTGATTGCGCTCATTCGATTTCCAGCAATTTCTTTAATCTGATTTCCATTATTTTTCTCTGCTCGTCAGCCGCGATGCGAATTTCTGAATCTGCATCATTGTTTAGACGCCGACGGCAAAGGTCGAGCATTTCTTCCGCGCTTTTTCCTGACGCACAAACGATAAATATAAACCCGAATTTCTCTTCATACAAACGGTTAGCTTCCGCTAATGCGTCCAACACCGAATCGGCTGCGGCGCGAGTGCCGGATTGCTCAACGCGCGACCATTCGGCAGACTGGATTTGCTGTTTCGGGGCGGCTTTTCGTGCGCCGATTTTCGGATGAGAAGCAAACGCTTCGAGCCAATCCTGAGGTTCGAGATTTAGCCAGATTTGTTCGGCTTGTTTTATCAAAGCCGCGACATCGGCAAATGGACGCGCTTCGGTCATTTTCTGCGCCCAATTTTGCGAGCCGCAGCAATCGAGAAATCGTGCTTTCGCCGTTTCTTTTGCGGCTTGATTTAGCTCATCTAACCTTTCGCTCATTTTTCCGCAATTCTCCCGTAAAGACGCAAACGGCTGACGCCGCCGTCCGGGAAAATATTAAATCGGACGTGCGTGACCGCGCCGCAATCTTTTATTTCATCAACAAAGGCGTGTCTCGTATGTGCTTGGAGTTTAGAATTAGGTAATAATTCCTGCCACTCAAGCTCATCGAAATTCGCATCGTCGCTTGCGCGGCAAACTTCAATCGAACAGCTTTCCGGGTAATTGCCCTTGAAGTGCGAAGTATCTATTTCAACGCGCTTGATAGTTCCCTCGTTGCCGAGCTTGATGATGCACCAATCATAACCTTCGCCGCGCCGCCGTTTTGTTTCCCAGCCGTCGCTCATATCTTGAGCGCGTCCGGGCATAATCAGATTGTGTTTGTGTCCGAAGAACATATCGCTCGCTTCCAACACGGTTCCGCCGTTTTCGACAGCCGCTAAATCAATCTCGCTCATCCTTCGGCGCAAAGCACTCCAATCCGGCACGACCTCGCCAAAAGCTCGCAGACGCGCGACGCCGCCGTCTGGATAAATTTTAAACCGCAAATGCGTAACACGCTGAGGAAAATTGATTGTAAAAGGATTTTGCGAATCGCCCTGCAATTCCGATATGGAAAGAATTTCCCTCCATTCGGTTTTTGCATCGAGCAGTTGTTCGACGTTCGGCTGCCCGTCAATCGCACACGCTTCGAGAGAGCAATGCGACGGAAAATTGCCGCGAAAAAAGCTCGTATCCACTACAACGCCGTGAATAATGCCGGATAAACCCAAACGAATAACGCACCAATCAAATTTTTCGTCCAAACGAGGTGAACGGCGGCGGCGACTTTCCCAGCCGTCCATCCATTTCCCCAAATCCGTGTATTTGCCTTCGATAAAAATCGGCGCGGCAGATTTGAGTAAATTTTCTTTCGGCGCGAAAAAATCGTCATTGGCATATAAAACCGCGCCGCCCAGTTTTTCGGAAGCTAAATCAATCAATTCGGTAAAATCCATAATAAATTTTAACTTTCGTTAGTTGGTTATCAATTCGCCTTCAGGATTTGCGGCAAACTGTCCATTTTCGTAAACCTTTTTGCCGCGCACATAAGTCGCTTCAACGACGCCGCGCAAACTCATTCCAGAATACGGCGTGAGTTTGTTTTTGAATTCGATAATTTCAGGTATGACTTTGAATTCTTTTTCCGGTTGAAAAATAACTATATCAGCATCGTAACCGGCTGCAAGTTTGCCTTTGCGCTTATCCAAACCAGCCAGCTTTGCGGGCGCTGATGACATCCAGCGAGATAGCTCCTGCAAACCGAATCCGCGCTTTTGCAATTGCGTCCAGATTGCGGGCAAGCTAAATTGCAAAGCCGCAATGCCGCCCCAGGCTTCGAGAAAATCGCCTGTTTCCAGTAATTTCAAATTCGGCGTGCAGGGCGAATGATCGGAGACAATCATATCAATTGTGCCGTCAGCCAACGCCGCCCAGAGTTTTTCCCGATTCTCGCGCTCGCGCACCGGCGGGCAGCATTTGAAATGAGTCGCGCCGTTGGGAATTTCCTCCGCCGCAAAAGTCAGATAATGCGGGCAGGTTTCGATTGTCAACGGCAATCCTTCTTCCCGCGCCGTTTTCAATAAGGGCAAAACATCTGAGGAAGAGTGATGCACGATATGAACTCGCGCTCCGGTTTCGCGGCATAGTCGAATCATCAACGCGACGGCTTCATTTTCAGACGCTCTCGGACGCGATTTTAGAAAGGTTTGATAATCTTGCGGATTGCTGTCTTTTAGTTCTTCGGCAGCCGTTTCAATCGGTTCGGGAACTTCGGCGTGAACAAGCAGAACCGAGTTTAATCTAGCCAATTCAGGCATCGCTTCAAACAAATTCGACTCTGTAACGTGTGGAAACTCATCCACGCCCGAATGTATCAAAAAGCATTTAAAGCCCCGAACTCCCGCATTCAAAAGCGGTTCTAATTCTTTAGTGTTACCCGGTATTACGCCGCCCCAGAAAGCAACGTCTATCCAGCATTGACCTTTTGCAGCCGCGAGCTTTTCCGAAAATCCGTTTAGCGTCGTTGTCGGCGGAATGCTATTAAGCGGCATATCAACCAGCGTTGTCACACCGCCCGCCGTCGCGGCGCGCGTCGCAGTCATAAATCCTTCCCATTCGGTGCGTCCCGGTTCGTTGACGTGAACGTGGGCGTCAACCAATCCCGGCATTACCACCGCCTCACCTGCATCTACAAGCGTTGTTTGAGCAGGAATTTCATCCCATTTTCCCAAACCCACAATAATACCGTCGCGTATATGCACCGAAGCTGAGCCTATGGTTTCCGTCATAACAACCCGGCGACTGCGAATAATTAGGTCTGGCTTGCTCATTTAGTTAATTGCTCAGTATAAATGAAAGTAGATGGATTATTTGCCTGAACATTTGAAGCTGCTGACATTTGCTGTTACTCCTTCACTAATTTTATGGAGTCTTCTATTTTATATTAATGATGATGTCGTTTGATTTCAATTCGGCTAAAAATGCTTCAATTAGGATGAATAATGGCAATTAATTTTAGTCGTTGGTTTGCCGTCATAGCCGGTATTCTTGCTCCGCTCGGTGAAACAATCCGCCGCTGGAGTACGTGGCAGCAATCGCCTGCAAATCTATTTGACGATTACATTATGGGAGCTTTTTTGCTCTATGCCGCCTGGCGTACAGGCAAAGATGTTCAAAGCGGTCAACGCTATCTTTCAGCAGCATGGGCTTTTGCCTGTGGTTTAGGTTATTACAGCTTTTTCGGACAATTAAACAGTTTGCGTTCGGGAGAGATTGACCCTGCTCCTATTGCTTCGGAATGGGTGTTAGTAATTAAAGGCATAGCAGTGACTTTGGCGATAATTGCTCTGGTGCTAAGTTTGAGGCAGTTACCGGAAACAGAAAATTAAATGTTCAAAATATGATTAAAGTAAGTTCCCTTAAAGGATATGTTTCCAGCTATATGAGTGTCGAAACAATTATCCAGATTGGCGAAGTCAAAAATTCTTAGAAATTATTTGACAACACGCACGGTTATTGAGCTTGAAACGACATTAATTATCAAAATCATTGAGGCTTAAAATCTCATAATCTTCCGTTTCAGGCATAAATGTATGAGTAAATGTGCCGTCATCGTTTTGTTCCGTATAAACTCGTCCGGCAAAATCTATTGCTTCAAATCGGTTTAACTGTTTCTCGGTTAATTCTTCGGTTTCCGTTGTCAGTTGCACATTAACCAGTTCATAGCCCATCTGACTAAACTTTTGATTTAAATATTCAATAGTTTTATCAACAAAGTTATCTCTGTTCGCGCCGCTTATAAGATTGTCAATCAGCATATATTTGTCTTCCCTTTTTGTTTAAGATGCGTCGGTGCTTTGAACACTTTGTCTATTCTTTGAGACAAATAAAGTGTAGTTGAACAAACCGAAATAAAGTAAAGCGTAATAATTCAAAGCCAGGCGTCTTCGCTCAGTCATGAAACTTAATGCAACAGCACAAAATTTCTGTCATAAAATTAAACTGCCCAGTGTTTATGTAGCAGAGACGCGAAGACTGAGAAGCAATAATATGTCTGAAACTGAAAACCGCAATGCTGAAGGTATCACCAGAAGGTCTTTTCTTACCAATTCGGCGGTAACGCTCGCCGGACTTGTGCTGGGGGCGAGAACTGTCGGTCAGCAGCTTTCGTCGAAGACTTATGAATTTATAAACGGACAATGGTTCGACGGACAGAATTTCAGACACAAGCGCTTCTATTCAGCGGGCGGAATTTTGACTTCTAAAAAGCCCGTCCGGGTTGATTCCGTCGTTAACCTGACCGGCAAGTACGTGATTCCGCCGTTTGGCGAGGCGCACAACCACAATGTAGAAAACCGGGAACGCATTGATGAACTCGCCCGCAAATATCTTCAGGACGGCATCTTCTACGTCAAAAACCCTAACAATCTTCCCAGTGCAAGAACGTCTTTGCTCGGCAGGATAAACATTCCGACGAGCATTGATGCGGTGTTCGCCAACGGCGGATTAACTGCTTCGGGAGGGCATCCGTTGGGCGTTGTGAAGCGCAACCTGGAGCGCGGAGCGAAGCCCGAAGATTGGGCGGAAGGCGGTTTTTATCACATCATTGATAATTTAGCCGACCTCGACCGCAAGTGGGAGAAGATTTTGGCGGGGAAACCTGATTTCATCAAAACATATCTTCAGTATTCAGAGGAGTATGAGAAACGCAGAGAGGACAATACATATCTTGACTGGCGAGGGCTTAATCCCGCCCTGCTGCCCGAAATTGTCCGGCGGGCGCACAAGGCAGGCTTGCGCGTCTCAACTCACGTCGAGACGACAACCGATTTTCACAATGCTTTAATCGCCGGAGTTGATGAGATAAATCACACACCCGGATTCAGACCGGAGAAAGGCGACTGGACGAAGTACGACTCCGCCCGCTTTAAGATTTCAGAACGGGACGCGCGGCTTGCGGCTCGAAACCGGGTAGTAGTCGTAACCACGT
This sequence comes from Pyrinomonadaceae bacterium, assembly GCA_036387315.1. Taxonomy (GTDB): domain Bacteria; phylum Acidobacteriota; class Blastocatellia; order Pyrinomonadales; family Pyrinomonadaceae; genus JALZCH01. The sequence goes on along the minus strand of DASVTY010000006.1, from coordinate 69,144 downwards.
TAATATCCGCCATTGACAGCGCTTTACAGAAAAAAGAGGGCGAACCTTTCAACGAATTGCGCGACTTACTTGTTCAAAACCTTCAACTATTGAAAAAACACGGCGTTCCGATTGCGATTGGAAGCGACAGCTATCGGCAAACGTCTCTGGCTGAAGCTCTAAATTTGCAGAAGCTCGGAGCGGTTGATAACCGCACGTTGTTAAAAATGTGGTGCGAAACCACGGCTGCCGCAATATTTCCGAAGCGCAAAATCGGACATCTGAAAGAAGGATATGAGGCGAGTTTTTTAGCGCTGAATGATAATCCGCTTCAAGACTTCGCCAACGTCCGAAAGATTGACAGGCGATTTAAGCAGGGAGAATTCTTGTCGCTCTAGGTGCGACGCGCTCCGCCGAAAAAGTCATCGAACGCGATGCGGCTCCACATTGCTTCTTATATTAGGTTGTGTGTTAAAGTGCCCACGTCAATTCAGACGTTAGAATCAAGTTAATAATATGTCTCAAAAATGCCCATTTATGAGACTCTGATTAAAGCCTTAAAACGTCTCAAAAAGGAAGGTTTTTGAGGCTGCATTTAATGAAATTAATAAAACTATGAAAAAACTACTAATCATCGCCTTTTTAACCATTGCCTTTGGAACAACCGCCGCATTTAGCCAGAAAAAGAACGAGCCGTTTGAAAAAACAAATATTGAGGCGCAAAAAATAATTCAATTTATGACCGACTGGGCAAATCTCTCCAACAAACACGACACAGCCGCGCTTAACTTAAGTCCGTTCCATTGCTCTGGTCTCGTTCAGGAGCGAGAAGCTATACAGAACCTTGCGTGATATTAGGAAAGGGTGTATAAATGAGGCTCATTAAGAAGGAGGATATATCATGCCACTACCGGCATATGGTGTCCTAATTGGCACTCTTAATCATTTCGCTCGTGATGATCAAAATAACTTCGGGTCATGGTATCACGGCAAGATTTATTTGGATACGCCTAACGGACAATATGAGTGTGCCGTTGATGTGTCTACCCCTTCCGGCATAAAGGTTCAGTATAGGGAGATACATGATCTCGACCGCACATTGTTTGCCCCTATCTTGGCATTATCCAATGGGTGGCATTTGCTAGCTAGGACATCTACGTCGGGAGCGATTGATTACATAAGGAGTCCTCTTTTCCGCATTCGCATTGGATGCTTACCAATCGTTGCGAATGCCTTGATCAACTTTCTGATCAGGCTTCTTGAAGCTCTCTTGTCCAGGTGGATTGAAAGCACAGGCGATAATGCGCTCAATGTATTGGAAACGCAGTTGAATGGCTGCACCCGGGTTTTTGTCTTCGGTGCGCCATACAACAGGGGATTAGGCGTGCATGACATTCACATGAATCAAGGCGATCCGCCCGGGCAGTTCCAGCATCTGGATGCGATTTGGCAGGATGGCGGAACCATCATCGAGCGCCCCGATGGAGAGTTGGTTGCAGTGCTTACGAAGTTTGAGACGCAATCCTTGCATACTGACAATAATGGCTTGCCGATTTAAGATTGGGTTATGTAAGAGGTAGCGCCTAATGACTCTTGTCATTTAACTTTCGGACAAAGGTATTTTAATCATATCTGCGAACCAAATATTCACCGTATCCAATAACCTCCCTCACAACAGAGTATGCGTCTCTAAGCTCAAAATAATTTGCGTGTGCCGTATAAACCGTCGAGATGCCAAAACTCTTAACCGCCAATCTCGTCCGCGGTATGTGGAAATATTGTGTGATGATGAGCGCGCTTTGCCACTGTTTCTCTTTCATTAACTGCGCCGCGTTCCGCGCTGTGTGATACGTTGTCGCCCCATTTGCATCAGCAACAATGCAGTGTTCCGGTAACCCGTGACTGACAAGGTAACGCTTCATTATTTCGGCTTCATCGAATCCTTCGATTCCTATTCCGCCGCTTACAATCACGTAAGGAAACGCGCCCTGCCGATAAAGTTCCACTGCCTTATCCAATCGCGCCTGCAACCTTGCCGAAGGGCGTCCGTCGCTCTCCACTGTATTGCCTAAGACGATAGCAACATCTGCTGTGTGGATGTTATCGCTCAACCCGTCTGCCACAATCAGTAAAGCCGCCGACAGGAAAGACGCAGCTATCAAAAGCAGCAAGGTGAGAGAGATTTTCTTTGTTCGTTTATGAATCATCTATGCGGAAAACAATCAGAACTCATTCTAAATACGCTCAAAATATCCTGCTTCCTCTAGTAAATCCGAGATAAGTGCTGCTGTTTAGCAATGTACATATAACGGTTCCAATAAGCACTCTCTATACTTTTAAAAATCACTCTACCAAGTTTTTCTAATTGGATGCGCTTCTGTATTAAACACAACTTTCTTAAAATCTAACGCTTTCTTCGGCGCAAAAAGCAGATAATAATATTTGAAAGTTTCGGCAAAAAGAAAACTCTGCATTGAATCGCTCTTTTCTTTCGTAACCACACTTTTCAAACCGGCGTATGCGACATCCGTTTTACAATGCTTCACAAAATCGTCGAAGAAAGTTTTGCCCATTTGCAAATATTTTTCGTCTTCGGTGTATTGATAAAGATAATAAGTTGATTCGATAATCTCGGGGCGCAGGGGATAACCGCCGTGAACGACTTCCATTTTTTGATAATCGAAAACCTCCGGTTCGATACCGTGTTTCGTCCACATTTTATATGAAGAATCCTGCAGCTTTCGCGCTCTTTCCAAATCGCCTGATAAAGCCAAAACTGCGGGGAAGAAAGCGTCCAGCGCGCCGTAAGTAGTTGCAGTTCGTTTTCCCGTCGTCATATCGGCGTGACCGTACCAGAGTTCGCCGCGCACTTCGTCGGCGTTATATTTATTGATTGCCGCGATTGATTCTCGCCACATTCGGCGGCAATCCGCATCATCAAACAGAATCGCGCATTTCAGCAAATATTCGTAATAAGAATCAATTTCCGCGCTGATGTGGCTCGCGGTATTCGTCCATTTCCCGGTTTCGACATTGATGCGAGTGCCGACCAGCCCGATTTCGGAACGGCGATTGTAAGTTTCAACCAAAGCGCGTTTCGCTTTTTCATAAAAGACAGGCTTATTCGTTAATTTGGCGAGCGTTCCGAATTCGATTAAAAGCGTTCCCGTTTCCGCCGGATTGGAAATCTCGCCGCGCGTTTTGCCGGTTTTTAGATTGACATATTTATACGGCAGTCCGGTCGGGGAATCAAAAACCGGCAAAAGCCTTGTGCCTAAATCTTCGGCTAAACTCAAAAGTTTTTTGTCGCCGGTCATTTGATAAGCCGACAAAAGACCGCCCAGAAGCCGAATCGTGATTTCAAAATTCTGAACGTCAATGTTTTTATCAAATGAAAGATTTTCGGTGATAAGTTTTCGCACAGCTTCGGCTTCCTGCTTAAATCCCAGCAAAATCAGAGTATCGAGCGAATCAACCGGAGTCATCAAAAGCGTCTGTCCGTACCAATCTTTATGAGTCTTGCTCAAAGGCATCAAATCATCGTGTCCCCAGGCATATTTTTTGTAACCGTTCCAAGCGTGCAGAAATTCGCTTTTCACTTGTTCGGCAAGCTGCTTTTTATCAATTGTTTGCCGCGATTGAGCAAATGAAGTTGAAACGATTGCTAAAACCAAAAAGATTGATATTGAAACGTTAAATGTTGATAATTTCATAATTTTTCTCAAACCTTCGGCTGGTCGCTCATTAAAAACGTAATTTTCCCACCGTTCATAATTTCCGCGTGCGTAAATCCACCTTTGCAAACAAGAAGATGCCGAACTTTGTATTATACGGAATTAAATTCCGCATAAAAATTCATACTGAATTTCTAAAAGATTTCCTTTCAACAATTTCTTGTAAATTTACCAGACAAACGCGAAACTTTAGCCAAACCAGGAAACTCTTTAGATTCTGTCTCAAAAAAGGGCGTTTTTGGTGCACGTTTTAGCTTGACGCACCAATGACGCACTAAATTTGAAAAGGGTATTTATCGAATTTAGTTCATAAATAAATGTTTTCAGGCAGGAATATAAAAAGGCGCAAATGATGCGCCTTTTTATATTCTCATTCCCTAAAAGTAATGATTGCGTAGCGAACCGTCGAATTTGCCTTTACGCAGACAACAGTTTTTGAAATCTCCGTCCGGAATCACACGGACATAAATCGTTGCGACCGAGTTTTTCAGAAAGTTCTTTATCGCCGTGAACAATTCTTTGACCGCGTTTTACAGATGTTTCTGATGGATAACCTTTGCGACGTTTGCTGGAAATCTCAAAAGGAATATTCTTCCTCTGGATTGAATTTCTGTTTCATTGTTCTGCCCTCCACGAATTTTAATTTTCAGCTCCGCCAAACGCGGAAAGCGGAGTATAGCAAGTTTTTGGAGGTTAATCATGCAAAAGTAATGTCTAGATTAGGAGGAAAATGCGAAAAAGCTGACATTTACAAATCAGGAGACCGCAATTGTCAGCTAAATGGTCAATGTCATATTAAGTCTTAGCTATTACACCTAATTTTTTCGTCCCCTTCTTATTCCATCGATTATTTTGTTAATGGAGAAACAAGAAAGCCAGCGGCTAATTAACGTTGATTAATTCCGCCCACCTTGTTTGTTTTGACAATCTTCTATCGCAAATCTAAAGAGTAAGACTTCATAAGAGAACTCTACTCTTGTGTTTCAAATAACTGAAATCTGCTCTGGTATTATAAAGAAGCATTAAAAAATCACTCAATTAAGCTTGACACACCAATGACACACTAAAACTAAAAAGGACATCTGGAAAAATGCCCTAAATTATTGATATTATTGGTGGAGTCGAGGGGGATCGAACCCCTGACCTCTTGAATGCCATTCAAGCGCTCTCCCAGCTGAGCTACGACCCCGGAAGCAATTACGAATTATAAATTACGAATTACGAATTGGCAACCGCCCCAAATCTCAGCGATGTTTTGTCGGAATTCTTCAGTCTCCGAAGCGCCGCTGAAAATTCATAATTCATAATTGAATTATTTGCCTTTGAATTCGGGTTTGCGTTTTTCGAGAAAAGCGGCGACGCCTTCTTGTTTGTCTTCAGTCGCAAAAACGAGCGCGAATAAATCTATTTCGCGCCTCAAGCCTTCGTCCAAATTCGACCGCGAAGCCAGTTTTACAGCTTCTTTTGAATAACGTAAAGCAAGCGGCGCTTTTTCGGCGATTTTTTCAGCCAATTCCATTGTTTTGGCTTCGAGTTCCTCCGCCGTGTGCACCGCGTTTACTAAGCCAAATTGAAGCGCCGCCGGGGCGTCAATCATATCGCCGGTTAAAACGAGTTGCATCGCTCGCGTTTCACCGATCAGACGAGTTAAACGCTGAGTTCCGCCGCCGCCGCAGATGATTCCGAGATTGATTTCCGGCTGCGCAAAACGCGATTTTTCCGAGCAGACGCGCAAATCGCAAGCCAGCGCCAATTCGTTTCCGCCGCCCAGACAAAAACCGTTAATCATCGCAATCACGGGTTTCGGAAAAACGTCAATCGCGTTAAAAAGCGAGCGCGAAAGCATCGTTTGCCGCTGTTCTTCAGGCGTCTTTTCGGCAAATTCCGAGATGTCCGCGCCCGCGATGAAGGATTTTTCGCCCGCGCCTTTAATGACCACGACGCGAACCTCTTCGTCGGTTTTCAGGGCGTCCAAAACCGCGACGCCTTCGCGGTGCGTCTTTTCGTTCAGCGCGTTTAATTTGTCCGGGCGATTGATCGTCAAAACAGCGACGCGCCCGCGTTTTTCAACCAATATATTTTCGTAATTTTCAGTCATTTTTACTCCAATTTTGAAAAAGATAAGTTTCACCGAAAGACGCGAAGAAAGCAAAGCGCGCAAAACGCTCAGCTAGCTTTAAAGCTTTGCTTCTCAGGCGTGAAACCTATCTAACCGTATTTAAAATCTCTTCGGCGGCGCGCAAGCCGTGATAAAACGCTTCTTCAAAAAGCGCGACGCCGCTCAAATCCGAATGCGCGAAATGAATGTTTCGATAAGCTTCGGCGGCTTTTTGACGCGCTCCGCTCCAAATAAAATTCGGGCGCGGGCTGATCATCGCGTGTCCCCAGCGCATCACGTCAATTCTTTCGGTCAAACTGCGAATGTCGCGGTGCGCGCGCTGCAAATCGGACAAAACGACATCGGCGCACGCTTGCCAATCATAAGCAAAAAGTTTGGCTCGCCCGGTTTTCGCGTCCGATTCGCACATCGGAAGATAATAAGTAAAAACCGCAGAGCCATAATCAATTCCGCGCTGATGCGTCGAATTGACGTAACCGAGCGACGAGCTTTCGTACAAAACATTGTCCCAAGCGAGCGGGAAATCGCGCCGGAAACGATTTTCCGGGCGATTTTTCAAAAATAAATTCGCCACCATCCACGCATTGTGTTCAAATTCGGCGATAAATGCGGGCGTGTTTTGGCGAAAATCTCGAATCAGGTATTTTGACAAAAAAACGGGCGCGGCAAAAATCGCTCGTTCGGCGCGAAAGCCGCGCGCTTCGTTCGTCGCCGCGTCAATAGCGTAAATTTCAACCCCGTTTTCGGTCGGCACAATTTCGGCGACGGCTGTTTTTAATTTGATTTTTTGTTTAGCTTTTTCCTGCAAAAAATTGACAAAACGCCCGTTGCCTTCGGGAAAAGTGATAAATGCGGCGCTTTCTTCGCCGACGCGGGGAACGCGCGAGCAAAAATAAAAAAGTCCAGCCCAAGCACTCGTTTGTTCATGCCGCAAACCGTAATCGTCCCGGCAGGCGTAATCGCACCACCACAAAAGTCTCGGCGAGGTAAAATTTTTATTTCTGAGCCAATCGGCAAAAGAAATTTTGTCCAATTCCGTGGCAAACGAATCGGTCGAGCATTCGGCAACCGGAATCGTAAAAGCGCGCTTATTTTTGAAATCTCGCCACGAAACCCAAAAATCAACTTCCTTTTGAAACTGCGCGAGTTGCCGCAAATCTTCTTCGCTCGCGCCGACTCGCAAATAAAGTCCTTCGTACCAGCGACCTTTGTAAAAAACTCGCTCTTCCGGCTCGCGGCACAAAAACTGTTCGGCGACGACCGGATTGCCGTTTGCGTCCGCGCCTTCGAGCAAATTCATCTCGTTTAAAAGCGAAATCAGCTCGAGGTTTTCTTTTGTCGGCACTGGCAAATAATGAGCGCCCCACGGATAATTGCCGATTCTGGATTCGCCGCTGCTCGCCGTGCCGCCCGCGCGCGGTTCAAGCTCTAGCAGCACAAAATCATCAAAACCGTTTTTTAAAAGTTTCCAAGCTGCCGCCAATCCCGCGATTCCGCCGCCGATAATGACGACTTTTTTGTTTTCAAATTTGTCGCTTGGAATCTCAAATCGAACATTTGAATCGCGCAAACGATGTCCCAAATCAGCGGATGCGCCGACGATTTCGCCAGAAATACCGGAAAAATCATTTTCGGTTCGGCACGCGGCGAGCGCGAAAGGCGCGCCTAAAAATGCCGTTAAAATTTCTCTGCGGGTAAAACTTTTCACCGAAATTATTCCGCTTCGAGCAAGGTTTGGATGCGCTGCCGGATTTCATCCATCGGGCGCATTCCGACATGACTTGCCAAATGTTTTCCGCCCCGAAAATAAACGAGCGTTGGCGAGTTAAAGAGATTGATTCGCTGTAACAGCTCGATTGTTTCGTTGTTATCAATGTCCACGAAACCGAATTGAATTTTGTCGCCAAATTCCGGTTTGAGTTCAAACAAAGTGCGCTGCATTGTCCGGTCAAAAGAGTTCCAGCGAAAACCGAAATGCACGACTGCCGCGCCGTTTTGCTCGGTCAGCTTTTCATAATCCGCGACGGTTTTTAGTTCGACGATCATTATTCAAATCTGCGCCATTCGGCTTCGTAATAACGCACGAGAGCTTGATTGTCGAGGCGATTGATTTCGATTTCTTCGTTGGGTAAAGACAAATCAGCCGGAAAAGCAAAAAGCTGCCGCATCGCGTTATCATTTAAAAATTTTAACTCGATGTTTTTCGGCGCGGTTTGCGGCTCGTCAAACGGCTGTAATTTGGCGAGCGCGTAACCCCAAATTCCGAAAGACGGAACGCTTGTTTGAAACGGTTTAACTGTAAAACCGGCTGCTTCGAGCGTTTTGATGATGCACCAAAATGAAGTACGGGCGAAAATTGGCGAAGTGCATTGAATTACCAGAGCGGAATCGGGTTTAAGATGCGATTTTAAAAGTTTATAAAATCTGGTGGTGTACAATTTTCCGAGCGCGAAATTGTTTGGATCGGGGAAATCAATTATTGCTACATCGTACGGTTCCGAGCGATTTTCATCGAGCCAGACGTAAGCATCAGCGTTGACAACTGTTACTTTCGGATTTTCAAACGCATTTTTATTGAGTTCGGCAAGCAATTTCAGACGTTTTGAAAGATCGGTCATCTCCGGGTCGAGATCAACCAGCGTTATAGATTCGACTGACGGATATTTTAGAATTTCGCGCACCGCCAGCCCGTCGCCGCCGCCCAAAACAAGAATGCGTTTCGGGTTTCCACTATTGAATGACTGCATCGCCGGATGAACGAGAGCTTCGTGATAACGATATTCGTCAACGGTCGAAAATTGCAGATTGCCGTTTAAAAAAAGCGAGAAGCCGCCGCGCCCCTGCGTGACGATGATTCGTTGATAATGCGATTGCTTGGCGTAAACGATATTGTCGGCAAAAAGCCCTTCTTCGGCAAAAGAGGTTACGCTTTCGGCTTTGATAAAACCGATGGCGAGCAAAACAAGAATCGCGACCGCCTGGACACGCAGAAACTGAACGTTTTTCTTGATAATCGGCAAAAGCAGCCAAGTTCCCCAAAGCGCGACGCAGGCGTTCAGCATTCCGAAAACGAGCGAAGTTCGCACGAGTCCGAGGCGCGGGACGAAAACCAGAGGAAACAAAATTGCGGCGACCAGCGCGCCGATGTAATCGAGAGCCAAAACGCGCGAAACGAGAGCGTTGAAATCGAGTTTGTCCTTTAAAATCCGCATCAAAAGCGGAATTTCCATCCCGACCAGGGCGCCGATCAGGAAAACGATTGCGTACAGAATCAGGTAAAAATATTTGGCGTAAGCAAAGGTGAGAAAAAGCAGCGGCGCGCTCAAACCGCCTAAAAGAGCGACGCCAAGCTCGATTTCGATAAATTTTCCGGCTAAATCTTTTTCCAGAAACCCCGACAGCCACGAACCGACACCCATCGCAAAAAGATAAAGCCCGATAATAATTGAAAATTGCGTAATGGAATCGCCGAGCACATAGCTCGCCAAAGTTCCCGCGAGCAGCTCATAAATCAAACCGCAGGTGGCGATAATAAGGACGTTTAAAAATAAAAGAGGCGTGCGGTTCATCAGTAAATTGTCACTATGTTGAGCGAGGCTGCGTAAATCGGTTTTGTCGTTCGTTCAGCGCAGACAAATTCCGCTTTAACCGTTTCCGAAGCCGTAAGATGAAGCGCGTCAACCGCTCCGAGACCGTATTTGCAAGCTAAATTGTAAGCCGCATCGGACAATGCGGAATCAACTTCGATCCAATTCGTCACGCTCTTGAAAAAACGCTCGTAAAAGCTGATCTCTTTTTGCAATTTATAGCAAACGGCAATCGGTAAAACTTCGAGTCTAAGCAATTTCGTAGCGACGAATGTGCGGTTCGGATCGCCTAAAACAGCTAATGCGCGCATTTTTCGGGCGGCGTCCGCGCCGCGTACGGCGTTTATCAAAACGGATGCGTCGGCAAAAGTTAATTTAGGAGTAATCGCTGACATACCCGCCACGTCTGCGGTTTAGTTCAATTTCGATTTCATTTTCATCAAGTAAAGGAATTACGCCTGATTGTTCGATTTCTTTGCTGATTTGCCATAAATCGCGCCCGAGCCGGCTCATTTTTTCAAAGCTCAAATCATCGGGCAAAACGGCTTGCGGCACAACCGGAACGACTTTATCTTTACGTTTTAGATTGTTCATAAAGCAATTTTACCGCAAATGAGTTTTATCCGCTGATTGCAGCAGCAATGATAATTGCAATGCCGATAATGATTGAAGCGATAACAATACCGACCGCGACGTTTTGATCTTCTTCAATTTCTTTTTTGAGCGAAAACGGTGTGACCATACTGATAAAGAAAAACGCCAGAGCAAAAATAATTAAACCGAGAATGACGAAAACCAATGTCGTCACCAAAACGTTTTGCAAATCTTCCCATTTAACGATCAAAGCCAGAGCCGAAGTTGTAAGTTGTAAATATCCAAGCATCATTTTCCTCCTTTATTTTCCGCTTATTTCCCGCCTCGATAACCGCCGCCGAACCAGATCAGCGGTGAGCGCAAAGTCGAACGCGAGCCGCTGTTGAAAAATTCCCAGCCGAACAAGGTCGAAACCGCGTAAATCAGAATTACTCCCAAACCGAATGCCAAATAAAGTTTTTTAAACATAAATTTGTTCGTCGTTCGTCGTTCGTCGTTCGTTGTTTTATGCTTTTTGCAACGAACAACGAACGACGAACAACGAACAAAATTCAATCATCATCGTCCGACGAATCGCTCGAAATCGGCGCGAACATACTTTCGCTCCAGCGGCGCGATTCAAAAGTCCAACTCCAGAGCAAAGCCAGAGTCGGCAAAATCGCCAGCAGAAAAAAAGCGCAGCAGAAATTAACTCCGCGAAAAGCGTTTTGTTTGACCGTGACGTTGACGGGCTGCGGCTGTTGCCAGTTTCCCCAGCTTCCTTCGACTCGCAAAGTGTATTTTCCAGCCGGAACGCTCGATAAAATCGCCGAATTCGATTTGCTGCCTTCAGACCAGGCGCCGTCGCTGTCAGTTCCGCTGTAAAATTCGACGTTGATCGGAACCGATTCGACTTCGCTGTTTTGCTCGTTGACGAGGTCAACGTCAACGTCCATCCACGAATTACTGAGCGGCGCGCTCGCCGTAATTTCGACGTTGCGATTGCCTTTTAATTCAAACGGCTCGCTAAAAGCGATTTGTGCCGCTTGCGCGTTAGCCATCGGCGGCAAATTAAAATTCTGCTCTTTAACCGTTCCGCCGCCGGACGTAAAAGGAAACAGCACGATGCTGACCAAAATCAAAAGTCCGAGCAGCGCAAAACCGTATTTGTACAAATCTTTGTGCTGAAACGGCTGATTCGGCGCGACATTCCAGGGCTGCGGCAATGCTTCGACGCCGAATGTTTTTTCGACATCTTTCAGCGGAACATAAGTGCCGAGCGACCAGTTGACTTCGCTGCCGCTTTTGCCGAAGGAGACTTCTTTCGAGAGCATAAACGGGGCGTTGACGAAATCGCTCATTTGAGTTTTCTCGCCGGTTTCGACGCGCCAATAAAACTCGCCGCGAACGTGTTCGACAATTCCGATGGCGTGTTGAAAGAGCTTGAAAGATTTGCCTTTTGCCGCGCCTTCGCCGTTATATTGCGCGGTCGCGCCTCGCCCGACCATCCCGGAATCAACGACATCGCCGGGCGCAACCGGCTCCACAAACGTCCAATGATTGTCGCTCTGCACGAGCCAGCGAAAACCGATTTTCGGATTGTAGAGCAGATATTCCTGCCAGAAATATTTCGTGCCTTCGATATTCACCGAACGAGTCACCGCGCCGATAATCTGCATCGGCTCGCGCCCCGCGAATTGTCCGGTTTTGCCGATTTCGAGCAGATACGGCGGCGTCGCCGAGCTAAGATTTTTGAGCGAATGCAGAAAACGCAAGCTGCCTTTGTTGACATCAAGCAGCGAATCGCAGTTCGGACAAGTCACGCGCTCGGCTGCATCCGGCGCGCGCAATTCGAGACGCCCGCCGCAATTCGGACAACCTAAACGTGCGGCGGAAACCGATTTTGCGGCACGTTCCGCCGGGCGCGCGTCGCCCAAACCGATGTCCTGCAAGCTGACTTGTTTGCCGACGAACACAAACGGCGGATTCGTGCCGTAATCAATCGTTCCGAAAGCGCCGCCCGCACCCGATAAATCGGCGAAATAATTGGTTTCGTTCGGTACAAGCTGATAAGGAATCTCGCCTTCGGCGGCAACGGCAGTCGCCATTCCCTTTTCAGCAACAACGAAAGCGGTAGAGCCGAGATTTAATGGAACGGGCGCGCCGACTTGTAAATCAGAATAACTCGGAATTTGCGCGCCCGGCTGCGGCTGGTAAAAAGTCATATAAAAGCGCCCTTGCGCTTCCGCCAGCCAGCCGACCCAGCCGTTTGAAAACGTCGCGTACCATTCGTCCCAAACTCCGCCCGCTTCGTGTTTGTACTGCGCGCGTCCGGTCAATTCAAAGCCGTTGTTTAGATATTTGCCCCGCAGCCCGATTTTTAAAGGCGATTCGGTTTGAACGATTTCCGCGACTTTGCCCAAATCTTCGAGCGCGCGGTCGGTTCGTGCAACGACCGAACGGCAAAAGGGGCAAATAACGACGATTGTAGAACCGGATTTAAATTCGACCGTCCCGGCGCACGAAGGGCAATTTGCCTGCAAAACGCTCACCGCAAATCACCTCCGACAGCCGTTTTTGCTTCGGCAACCGCAATGCGATTCCCACGTTCGATTTTTTGAATTTTTACGTTTTGTGCGTTGAAAAGCGCGCGGAAATTTTCTTCCCAATTCCATTCGGGACGCGCGCGGCAGCAATAGAGATTGAAAGTCGCCAGATTTGATTCGGGATAAGTGTGACAGGCGAGATGCGATTCCGTGAGCAGCGCCAAACCTGTGATTCCGTTTCCGGGTAAAGGAAATTGATGCCAGTGAACGTCGCCGACCACTTTTAAATTCAAATCGGAAATAATGCGGTCGAAAGTTTGGCGCAACAAATCCAAATCGCGCAACTTTTCCGCGTCGCAGCCGGCAACGTCAATTATCCATTCGGTTCCGACAATCATAATTTGGGCGAGCTTGAACGAGAAATTGAAACGTTCAGATTGGTGCGAGAATAAGCTAAAAAGCGCGATTTTGCAATCTAAAAATTAACTATAAAAGCAAAAACGCGCCGGAAATCGAGATTTACCGGGCGCGTTTTTTTGTTTGTTTTGTTTTTTTAAGCGTTTGCCAGAGCGTTTTTGAAATTGCGGTAAGTGTCGTCGAAATCACGCCGCTCGCGCCGCAAAATGTGCGGCAGATTCGGCAAATCTCTCGAATGGACAACGAGATTCAGATTTCGCAAAAAGGCATCGTGCGAGCCTGCCTGTTGCGGTTTGTCGTCCACGTAAACCAGAAAAATGCTTCGCCGGACAGCGGGCATTAAATTATAAAAATGATTTTGCATCGCCTGAGCGCCTCTTTGTTCGGGCGCAAAGTTTGCGGCTAAAACGACGTTTCCGATTTTGATTTCGCTCAATGTTTCCACCGCTTGCGCCGGATTTTCGGCGATGAACGGCTGCCATCCGTTTTCGCTTAAAAGCTGCGCCATTTTCTCTCTCTGTTCCGTCGGCAGGCAAAGCAAAACGCCTTTTTCCGGCTCGACATCCGAATTCTCGAAATCGCTCGCGCTTTTTTGATTTAACAACCCGGCTAAAAGACGCATCAGTTCTTCGCTCGCGCCCCCCGTCGGCGATTCGGAATTCTTCAGTGCCTGTTGCGGCGGTTTGTATTGCGAAGCCGTCTGTGCGGGCTTATTATGCGCGGCAGATTCCGCCGTGCCGTTTTCCGAAGAATTTTGACTGCCGACATTGACCGAAACCAGACTTTTGCATTTCGGACAGCGAATCGTAAATTTACCTGACGGAGCTTTTTTCTCGTCTAGTTGCAGTGAAGTCGAACAACTATCGCAAACTAAAATCATATTTTTTGGGTTTTATTCAATCATATCCAAAATAGAGTTGCCGTTTTTAGTCGGAGCCGCCGTTGCTGCACCGGCTGTTGCCGCTTCGGGCGCGGGCGGTGTGAACATTGACGGAGATGCGCCGTTTGTTGGCGCATTGTGCTTGCGAACAAATTCGTCGGTTTTGCCCATGCCTTTGATTTGAAGCAGCAAATTGTTTTGATTGGTGGCAAACGACAAACCGTCTTCCATCGTGATTTCGCCGTTTTCGATGAGTTCGAGAATCACGGAATCGAAATCCTGCATTCCGTCAAGACGCCCGTCACGCATTGCGTCGAGCAAAGTTTTGCCCTGCACTTCGCCTTTCTCGATGTAATCGCGCGTGCGCTGATTCGACCGCAAAATCTCGACTGCGGCGACGCGACCGCGACCGCCTGCGCGCGGTATCAGGCGCTGCGAAACGATGTAGCGGAACGATTGCGCGAGCCGTGTGCGTATTACCTGTTCTTCATTTTTCGGGAAAATTCCGATAATTCGGTCAACCGTTTTCGAGGCGTCAATCGTGTGCAGCGTCGAAAGCACAAGGTGTCCGGTTTCGGCGGCTTCGAGCGCAATTTCGGTCGTTTCCAAATCGCGCATCTCGCCGATTAAAATCACTTTCGGCGCCTGGCGCAGAGCGGCGCGCAAAGCCGAGGGAAAATCTTTTGTATCTGAGCCGACTTCGCGTTGATTGATCGTGGCTTTTTTGTGCGAGTGAAGAAATTCAATCGGGTCTTCAATCGTCACGATGTGCCAGCTTTTCGTTTCGTTAATCCGGTCAATAATCGCCGCCAGCGTTGAAGATTTGCCAGAGCCGGTCGGACCTGTGAGCAAAACCAAGCCGTTTCGCAAACCCGAAATCTCGGCGAGCTGCGGCGGCAGATTCAGAGATTCAAACGTCGGAATATTCGACGGAATCAGCCGCATCACAATCGAAAAACTGCCGCGCTGTTGAAAAATATTAACGCGAAAACGCGCTTTTCCCGGCAGCGCGTAACTCAAATCCGCCGTGCCTTTATGCGCAAGCTGCGAGGCGGCTTCCGAGTTTCCTCTAAGCAGCGCCATCGCAATCATTTCGGTCTGAAACGGCGTCAATTTCCCCATGCCGAGCGGCGTCAAAGCCGTTAGTTGCCCGGAAGCCTCCGCTTGCGGCGGTTGACCGACGGAAAAATTTAAATCGGAAATATGCTCGCCGCTCTGCAACATTTGCTCGATTAAAGGATTGACATCAAAAAAACTCATTAGAGGTAAAACTCCGAAATGCGGTTAAAATCTGGAAGGAGAATGAACGTTGAGCTTAAACGAGGAAGTTTTCAGCCTTTACCTTTTTAACTCATTCAAAACCCAAAAGGCAATAGAAAAGAACAAAAAAGTAAAACTAAGTTTAACGCTCAAAGCAGAAAATCTTCAAGCTGTTTAACTTCGTAAGATTTCGGCTCTTCAATTTTTGGAGAAACCTGTGCGAGGCGCGGCGAATGCTGAATTGAAACGGGCATCATTTCCGGCGCGCAGCAAATTTGAGCTAATCGTTCGCGGTCTTTTTGCATCTGCCCGTCGGTCGCCATCCAAGCCTCTATTTCATTTAGAACGCGCCTTGCGGCTTCGTCTTCCGGTTGAATCAAACGGTAATAAATCCACTTGCCGTCGCGCCTTGTTTGAACAACTCCGGCGCGCCGCAAATAAGCCAGATGTCTTGAGATTTTCGGCTGCGGTTCCTGCAAGGTTTCGGTGAAAAAACAAACGCAGATTTCTTTGTCCCCGATTAGATTTAAAATCCGTAGCCGTGTTTTATCCGCCAAAGCCAGAAAGAAGTTTTCCATTTCCGCAATTTTACTGTTCATAAAATATCCGAGTAATCGCAGATTAAATGCAGACGAGCAGAAAAATCAGTATAATTTTCCGGCAACCAAAAACCGGCTCATTCGGATTTACTTGCCCGTCTGCGATTTTTACGATTCCACAAAGACCTTTTTCACTACCGCAATCTTAGCAAGATAATATGTTTCGTATCCATTTTATTCGAGCTTAAAAGCTGAATCGTAATTGCAAATCAATGCGGCGGTTTCCCGCCGTTTGAGCGCCGCCTCCGCCTCTTCCAAAGCCGCCCGCGCTGGAAAGTGATTTACCAAAAAACGGCGAATTGAGATTGCCGACCGGGACGCCCTCATTTGTGTTATTAAACAAATTCTGAATGTTAGCGGAAAGAGTCAGATTGTAACGGCTTCTGGTTCCTTCGTCTCCGGCAGCAGCTCCGCCGCCACCTCTGCGTCCGCCTCCGCCGCCGCGACGACCTCCGCCGCCTCGTCCGCCGCGCCCGCCTTGTGTTCCCTGATTGGCGACCTCGCCGCCGAATCCGAATGTTTTGCTGATTCGCAAATTAGTAGTGAAAAAAGATGGTCCCGTTCCGAAATTACGCGGAATTATTGATTGTCCCGGTTTCGGGTTGATGTCGAAATCGCCGAAAGGTGTTTGTCTTAAATCCGCTGCCGTTGTTTGCGCATCAGCAATAGCAGGTCTTTCGGTAAAGAGCGTATCGCCGTTTATATCGCGTCCGAGCGTGATATTAAACGGTCTTCCCGAATTGATGATGACAAACGGGCTGAGGCGAATTCCCCAAGGCAAGGCGTTGATCGAACCGAAAAGTGTCAGGCGATGGCGAACGTCCTGCGAAGAGCGCCCGTATTCGCCGCTCAAATCGTATTGATTTGCCGGAAATGTGTTCAAACCGTCGGTGTCGCTCCTGGCGCGATTTAAAACGTAATTTGCGGAAATCGAAAACAAACGGCTAAAACGGTTGTTCAGGCTGATGATTAACTGCTGCTGGTTAAAACGCCCGGTTGATTCGTATTGGAAAATGTTTCCGGCTGTCGGAATCGGGCGAATGTTCGTTCCTGGCTGCGGAGCGTTGATGTTTCGCGTACGCAGCACGCTGCGCGTATTCGCATTAACGAAATTTACCGAAAGCGTTGTGCGATACGGCAATTGGCGTTCGACGCTGAACGATGTTTGCAGCGTGTACGGCGTTGATATATCTTCAGCCATTTGGCGGATGGTTTGCGGAATGGCAAATGCCGTTAACTGCTCGATTGTCGGCACATTCGGAAACAAACCCAAAACGGCTGTGCCGCCCTGACTGTTTGTCGTGACGACGAATTGCTGTTGATTTGTGCCGTTAAAACGCTCGGTTTGCGAGAGCAAAGTGTCGTTAAATCGGTCGTAAAAAACGCCGAAACCGCCACGAATAACGGTTCTCTGCTGCCGTCCCTGTGCTCCCGCGCCGGGCGACCAGGCAAAAGCGGCTCGCGGCGCAAAATTAAACTTGCTGTTGATGTTGTTTTGCCAATCGTAACGCAAACCGAAAGAAAGCGTTAGATTCGGCTTGACGCGCCAGTCGTCTTGAATAAACGGGCTGAAATCTGTCTGTGTAAAATTGATTTCAGGATTTCCGCCCGAAATTGAAAACTGAGTCGGGCGCGCATTTCCTTGCAATGCGCTGCGATATTGTTCGAGAGAGGTAAATGTAAACGTTCCGGCAAAGTTTTGCTGAGACGAATTTGAAACGCGACTCGAACGCAATCTGGCACCGGCTTTTAATGAATGATTGCCAAGCGTCCATGAGGTAAAGTTTTGCAGTTCAACCCGGTCTTCGTTGTTAAATGATAAACCGACTTGCGCGCCGCCGCCGGTAAAAGCGTCGAGAACGCGAATCGTCAGCGCGAAAGTTCCACCTTGCTGATTGCGGCGTTCACGCACATATTGAAACCGGGACTCGTTGATAATGCTTTGATTGATGATCGTCGTGTGAGTTAATTGCAGAGTGTGCTGGTCGTTTCTCGTATTGTAACCGCGCGAAGCCAGATTAAAACCGCCGATGCCTTCGTTTTCGCGGTTTGTCCTTTCAAATGTATAACGCGCAACAATTGTGTTTGTATCGTTAATTTGCCAATCAAGACGCGGACTGAAAGTCGTTCGGCGAGTCGGCGTCAAAATTGTCTCGTTTAATGTAACGGGGTTAAGAGACGGATCGAGAATAATCGCATTGATGTCTCTGTTGTCATCAACATCGCGGCGCTCAAAATCCAGAAAATACGAAGCTTTCCTGGCAATCAGCGGACCCGAAACGTTCCCGCCGAAACGACGCGCTTGATACGGCGCGCGGACGGTCGAAAAAGGCGAACGCGAATTCAAGCTTTCGTCGTTAAAATTGAAAAATGCCTGACCGCGAAATCTATCCGTTCCGGGTTTAGTGAAAACTTCAATGCGCCCGTAGCCTAAACGGTCATATTCCGCCGAAAAAGGATTGCGGTTAACCCGAATTTCACGAATTGATTCTTTAGGCGGAAGTCGCCCGCCTGAAAATCCGTCAATATAAATCTGTCCTTCGCCGTCGGCTCCGGCGGTGGGTCCGGCGAGCGCCTGCAAAGCCTCGCTTAAATCATCGGGATCGTCCGGCAGCGATTCCAAATCCGTGCCGCGCAAAACCAGAGCGCCGGTGTTAGATTCCGGTTCCGTTCCGAACGGCTCTTCGGCTTCAATTGTTACTTCTGCAACTGCGCTGCCAACGGTGAGAATAATATCAAACGGATCGGTTCTGCCCGCAGTTATTTCAAGATTTGCATTCTCATAAGGCGAAAATCCTTCTGCATTAACGCGAATTGTATAACGCCCCGGCGGAAGCGCGGCAAAAACATATTCACCCGCTTCATTTGTTGTCGCGGTTTTCTCGACTCCGCTCGCGTCAACTGCCGTTACCGGAACGCCAACCACAATTCCGCCTAACGGATCGGTTACCTGCCCGCGCAGTGTGGCTTGAGATTGTTGGGCGAAAACGGTCAGTGCGCAGCATAAAAAACAAAGAAAGGCTGGAAAAATCTTTCCGGCAGCATTTTTTAAATTTCGTTTCATAGCTCCTCTCGAATTTAAAAAGTAATTGGTGAAATTAGAAAGGCTCAGACGCGCTTGTTAATTTCACTTCAATCAGCCGTTCGCTCGGTTCAATCAAAACCCGGTTTTATCAATTAAGGCTCATCGTCATCGGAAACATTCCCGCCCCCGACATTACCCGGAAGTCCGGGACTCATATTTCCATTTCTTCCTCCCTGTGAACGCTGCATTAACTGCATCAGCTCCGCATCGCCCGAAACAATATTGACGGCTGTCAGACGCGAAGCATCCGCACCTTGAGTTCCGGTCACCATCAGCGCATCGCCTTTCTTTAAATCAGCAATTGTAATTGCAGGCTGGGCTTCGAGCATTTGCTGCAAGCCGCCGCGCGGTCTTTGCGCGTCGCCGGCAACTGCGGAACGGCGCTCGCGATTTTCACCGTTTCGTCTTTCACGCCGTCTTTGTCCTTGATTTTCGGTTTGAACGCCTGTTGATTCGGCTTGAGTTTGCCGACGCCGCTGCCTTCTTTCTCTTCTTTGCGCCAGGTTTTGAGCGACTTCGGCGGGCAGCCTTTTGACGACCGAATTTTTGCCTAAAACAACAGTGAATGTTTGTCCGGTCTGGCTATTTTTAATAGTGATTTCATTAGCTTTCGTGTTGATGTCCGTAATCGTGCCAAACGCTCTGGTGACAGTGCCCGAAACAATTTCTTCAGCAGTTACAGTTTTGCCGTCAGCACTGCGGTTGCCGAGAATTCGAATCTGGTCGCCGACGCGCAAATCCGTAAAAGCTCCGGTTCTGGCGTCCGTCGAACGCAGTGAATCAGGCGCGTAGCGCAAAATTTTAGCGTTTCCGGGAGCCTTGACCGTAATTATTTCAGCACCGCGCGCTTGAACTGTAATTTCTTTTTTCTCCTGATTAAGAGCGGTAATGCGTCCATTGATGCCGCGCGTTTGCCATTCGCTCCTGTCCTGGTCTCGCTTGGCGGCTATCGCTTCGCTTGCCATAACAATAACCTGGCGCGCCGCTGTTTGAGCGTCTGCGACTCCGCCCGGAACCAGAACGCGGTCACTGACCTTAATATCTGCAAGAGTTATTTTCTCGGCATTGGCAATTGAAGTCTGTCCGGGCGGCAAACGCCGCACCGTTGTTTTGTCGTTTGTCGAAAAAGTGACAGAATTTCCGGAGTCAGTTTTGACAATTATTTTCCCGTTAGCCGTGTCAATTGCAGTCACCGTGCCGATTAGATTCTGCTGCTGAGAATTAACCATTAATGCAGTTACAGGTTGAATCCGGATGTTGATTGCATCATTTGATTTTTCCGTAATTGGATGGTTAATTACACGGGTTTCTTCAATTGAAGCTCCCATAACTCCAAGTGCAAAAACAGCAATTGTTAAACTTACGCGAAAACAGTTCATTGTCATACTCCTTTTCCATTCAATATAACCAATGGATAATAACAAAGACACGGATTTAATACGGTTAGTTACGAAACGATCCGTTTTGGTTCTGTTGGCAAGAGAATCCAGCTCACGAAAGTGTAAAGGCATGCACGGCTTTAACACTGAAAACAAATTGGTCTTAATAGACTGTCACTGAAGTGTTAAATCCAAAATAATCTTAAAAAATAAAAGGTTGGTTAAATCAGATTTAACCAACCTTTTATTTTAAGTAATTGAACCTTGTTCTAAATATGAATCGTCAGATTATGCACTCCTTCGGCAGCTTCCATAATGCTTTCGGAAACTGTCGGGCGCGCGTCAATCATTCTGCCCAATTTAAAATTGGGAATTGTATCGCTTTGTTTCTATGCAATCTCCAATCGAATTTCTTTGCCGAGGGCTTCGGCGTATTTTCGCAATGTCGAGAGCTTAATATCTTCCGAATGATTTTCGATTCTCGAAATTGCCGATTTTTTGGTGTTTAATTTTCTGGCAATTTCTTCCTGCGTCACGCCCGAATTTTCTCTCGCCTGACGAAGCAAAACGCCGATTTTGAAGTTTTCAAATCCTTTGTCATAATTCTCAGTAAACTCTGCATCGCGTTCTTTTCTTTTTGAGATGTATTTTTGCAAATCGCTCATTTTTTTCTTTTTCTGCTTTGGTAGTCCTTTTTCCGGCGCTCGGCTAAACTTATTTCCGAGACTGGCGTTTTCTGCGTTTTCTTGGTAAAGCCGTTTGTCAAAACTACCACGTTTCCGCCGTCGAGGAAGCCGAGAAGTCGAAAGGCGTCGTTCCCGAAATCAACTCTGATTTCCCAAATATCATCAGTTCCGTCAAGTTTTTTGAAGTATTGAATCGGAACCGAATCCAGCGTTTCAACCAATTGCAAAACCCAAGTCACCTTTTTCGCCTGTTTTGCCGGAAGCGAATCGAGAAATTCTTCAATCGGAGACGAACCATTTTTCGTCGTGTAAAAGATAATTTCCCGCACTTTTTCAGGTTAGCAAAGAGGTGAACTATTGGACAATAAAAAAACGGTCGTTCCGGTAGAAAATCCGAATGACCGTTTAGCTTTTTCGTTGTTAATTGCTCTAAATGTGAATAGTCAAATTGTGAACGCCTTCGGCGGCTTCCATAATGCTTTCGGAAACAGTCGGGTGAGCGTGAATCGTTCTGCCAAGCTCGTCGGCAGTTGTTTCGAGACGCATTGCGACGCAGGCTTCGGCGAGCAGTTCGGTGGCGTGCGGTCCGATGATGTGGACGCCGAGAACTTCGTCGTATTTCTTTTCCGAAACGACTTTGACAAAGCCGTCGGTTTCGCCCAAAATGCGCGCTTTGCCCGAAGCCGAAAACGGGAATTTGCCGACTTTTACGTCGTAGCCTTCTTCTTTGGCTTTCTGTTCGGTCAAACCGACGCTGGCGACTTCCGGGTCGCAGTAAGTGCAGTTCGGGACGAGGCGCATATTAATCGGTTCGGTTTGTTGTCCGGCGATTTGTTCGACGACCATAATGCCTTCTTTTGAAGCGAGGTGAGCGAGCCACGGAGTCGCAATCGCGTCGCCGATGGCGAAAACGCCGGGTTCTCCGGTTCTGCAAAATTCGTCAACGACGATTGTGCCGCGTTTATCAACCTGAACTTTGGTGTTTTCCAAACCCAAACCTTCGAGATATGGCATTCGACCGACGGCGACTAGAAACATTTCGGCTTCCAAAACAACTTGTTTGCCGTTCGACGTTCCGGTAACTTTCACACCGTCTTTCGTCTTTTCCAGCTTTTCGAGCTTTGTATTGGTTTGAGATTTAATGCCGCGTTTTTTGAACACCCGTTCGAGTTCTTTTGAGACTTCTTCGTCTTCAATCGGCAGCAGTCGCGGCATAAATTCGACAATCGTCGTGTCCGAGCCGAAGCGGGCATAAACGCTGGCAAACTCGACTCCGACCGCGCCCGCGCCCATTACGATTAGAGATTTGGGGACTTTTTGCAATTCTAAAATGTGATCGGAATTAACGATTTTGTCGCCGTCCGTCTCAAAACCGGGAAACGGTTTGACGACCGAGCCGGTGGCGATGATGATGTTTTTGGTGTTGACGGTTTCTTTTGTTCCGTCGTCTTTTGTGACTTCGATTTTCCCCGCGCCCGTGATCTTACCAAAACCGTTATAAACCGGAATTTTGTGCTTTTTCATCAAATAAGAAACGCCGTCCGAATTTTTCTTAACGATGTTTTCTTTGCGTTTCTGCACCGCGCCCCAATCAAATCCGACATCGCCGACGTTGATTCCGAATTCTTTTAAATGCTGCGTTTGCTCGTACAAATGAGCCGACATCAAAAGCTGTTTGGTCGGAATGCAGCCGCGCAAGCCGCAAGTGCCGCCGAGACGCGCGCCTTTTTCTTTTTCGATAATGGCGGCTTTTAACCCTAATTGCGCCGCGCGCACAGCCGCCACATAACCGCCCGGTCCCGCGCCGATAATCGTTACGTCAAATGTTTCTGCCAATTTTTTAGCTCCTCGTTGATAAAAATATGAAATTAATGTTTGCTCAAAGTTTCACAAAAATTATAAGCCTGTTTCCGGCTTTGAGACAATTTAAGCGAAAAACAAACAGCGCGCGAACTTTATAAGTCTCGCGCGCTGTTTGTTTTGACGAAAATTAAAGTTTTCCGTTTCCGGCTATTGCCGTACGGCTGCTTCCATCTCACCCAAAGAAGAGGGAGGCGTCCAATCACCGTTGATTTCTCCAATCAGAAAAGCTGTGTAATTCTCACCGGAAACACTGCTGTTCAAAGCAGGATGCGGATTAGAAACCGGATCAAACTTCCAGGTTCCTGTTTGACCCGTGTTGGCATTCGGTCCTCCGCCAGCTATATATCTCAAAATCAGAGTTGCATCAAACGGAGTGATGTTTCCATCGCCGTTTGTATCGGCGGCAATTTGTTGATTTGCGTTCAAGGCATTCGGTCCCTGTCCGTTAGCTGCGACGTGGCGCAACACCATAGTCGCGTCAAACGGAGAAATGCCGTTTATATCATCGCTCTTTGTCGGTGTAACCGGGTAATTTCCTCCATTTGTTAAACCCTCAAGCTGATAAGCGCCCATCGAATCCGTCGTGTCAAAGACGGAAGTTGTACCGATTGCCGATAACAATACGCCCTGAACGAATTTTGACAGATTTGTGCCGTAAGCAACGATACCTGAAATGCTATGACCGAGGGCTTGGGTAACGGTGAAGGTTTGTCCGGCAACGGTAATTGTACCGACACGCCCGGCATTTGAATTGGCGGCTACGGAATAATTGACCGTTCCGTTTCCGCTGCCCGGCGATGCCGATGTGACTGATAACCAACTATCGTTATTAGAAACAGCCGTCCACGTACAACCTGCCGGCGCGGTGACCGTAAAGCTTCCCGTCGTAGCGCCTGCCGCAACATTTACCGCGTCCGGCGTCAGCAAATATGAGCATTGAGTCGCAATAAAGTTAGCGATTTTATCTTCCTGTACATTAGTGAAAGTTACCGAAGAATTATTTGATACAGTATCGCTAAATACGTGATTAGCCAGCGACGGCGTGACCGTGTAAGTTCCGTTAATAAGTAACCCCGTAAACTCGTAATAACCGGAGCCGTCGGTAGTCGTCGAGCCGCTTGCCGAGCCGGACAAATTGACGGTCACGCCCGGAAGAGCATTTCCGTTTTTTGTAACATTTCCGCTGATTACAATTGTTCCGGCAGGCGCAGCCGTCCAAAATCCTCCGGCAAGAGAGAAATTACCGTTGCTTGAAACAGTTCCGTCGGCGGATTGTCCGAGTGTTCCGGTCACTGAAAAGGTGTTGCCCGAAGAGCTTGTGCCGCCGCCTCCGGCAATGACCGATTGCGTAATCGTGTAATTGCCGTTCGACTGCGCTGCGGCTGCAGACGAGAACAAACAGGTTGCCAAAAGTATGGATAAAATTAATAGAGCTTTATTTTTCATCTAATTTGCCTTATTCGATTTGCAATCCGCCGATTGCCGATTTCGCCGCGCATTTGATTTTATAAATTGCGTTTGAGAATCGCGGATTATTCTGTTTCTAACAGCGGTGATTGATAGTTTAAGGTGTAATTGGCTGATCTTAGCAGCAGTTACTCATTCACCGAAGAGCAAGTCTAATTGATTATGCCAAATAAATTTAAACCGCGAAACACAACAATGCATTTTTTTCTCATTCCTCCATTTATTTGCAAACATCTGCGGTTGGGTTGTTCGCGCAGAGCAGTTTTTTCATTCCTTCGATCACGGCTTGCTGCTGTTTGAGCTGAGTTTCGAGGCGCTCGATTTTCACATCGCGCGTTTTCAGTTCGTCTTTGAGTTCTTCATTCAAGCCTTGAATTGCTGCCAGCGCTACGCCGTCCGGGTCAATCGTGGAGATGTGTTTGTCGTCTTCGCCTACTTTGAAAGCGGCTTTGAAATCCTGCGCCATCGCGCCGATATGTCTGATTGAAGCGTCCTGCGTTTTATAGTTCCAGGTCGAAATCGGTAGTGCAAGAACGCCCCGCAGTATTTCGCGCGGATTGACGGCTTTGAAATTGTCTTTCATATTGCGATCAGAAACGTTTTGCCATGCGCCGCTGCCCGGAGCTAGCGTCACGCCGGTCGAGAGGCCGCTGTCCGAATAGAGCCAGTAGCCGCCACTGGAGCGGAAGATGGTCTGGTTTTGGGCGGTGGGGGTGACGCTGGAGTCGCTGGAGCGGTCGCTCCAAACGAAGCTGCCATAAGCCACGTTCGTGGAGAGGTGGCTCAGGCGGAGGCCGGTGCTGACGCCAGTGTTTGTGAAGAGCCAGTAGCCGCCGGTCGCGCGGACATTGAAGCTGTGGGCGACCGTCGCCTTGAACGATTCATCGGTGACGAAGTTGCCGTCGTCCAGCACCGAGCGGTCGGAGAAGACAAACGAACCCTGCCGCGAGTTGGTGTGCGCGTAGTAGCCAAGGCCCACGGAGGCCGCGCCGGATGCGGTTACGTACTGACCCATGGCTACGGACCAACTGTTGGCGGCGACGACGTTCTGACCGGCGGCGAAGCCGTAGTCGCCCGAGGCGCGGGCGTTATTGCCGAAGGCGGTCGACCAGTAGCCGATGTTGGCGTCGTCCCACTGGGTGCCGTCGACGTAGCCGCCGCGGACGGCGCCCTTGTACGGCAGCCACATGAACCGGGTGCCGGAGCCTTCTGCAGGGATGCTGCCGATGTCCTGGTCGCCGAAGGCGGCAAAGGCGCCGGTGTTGTCGACCCGGAATCGCTCCCGGTCCCGCGCCTCCGGCGTGGCACCGGTGTAGAACTTATAGGTACCGATCGCCGACAGCGAGAGCAGATCGGACTGACCGCTGGTTCCGAGGTTGTCTGTGCCGACCAGCTTCACATCGATGAGCGGGCGGGTGACCTGCGTGGTCTGCGTTGCCGTCTGCGTCGCCGACGGCAGCAGTTCGACATCGCCGGAGACGTGGGAGGTGGTGATGGCGGCGGCGCTGGCGTTGACGGCGGCGACAATGTTGGTGCCCGCCGATGAAGTCGTGGCGATGGATGGGTTCGGGTAGGTGCCGGTCAAATGACCGCCTGCCGTTGACGAGGTAACGTTTGCATCAACATAGGCTTTGGTTGCCGCGTCGCTTGCAGCCGTAGGAGTTCCGACGCTTGTGATTCTTTGACTTCCGGCAGAAAGCCCCGCGCTAAAGGAATTCGTGCCGCTGAAAGTGTTTGTGCCGTTCTGGGTCGCGAGCGTTGAGGGCAAGCGGGAGGCGTTGATGGTCGAGCTACCTGCGTTAATAGCGGTAATAATACTATCACCGGCTGAGCTACTTACGCTTGAAGCTGTCGCGGCGTTTGTAGCGTTTGTCGCAGTAGATGCCGTTGTAGCCGTTGCGGCATTTGTCGCATTAGCGACCGTCCCGGTGACTTTGCTGCCTGAAACCGTATTGATTTGTGAATCTGTAACGCAACCGACGCAGGCGGAAGACAAAGAATCGGCTGTTGCTGCCGAAAGGGCGCGAACCGCATAAGGCACCGAACTTATTTTCTGTCTGGGAAGTAAAGTCGTATAACTCGAATCCGAAGGTTTCTTGACGCTGATTTCCAGCCAGCGGTCAGCGCCCGGAAATTGCGAGCCGAAATCAAGGTCAACCGTAAAAATTCCACGGTTGAGGATCACTCCGGTGTGTGTTTGCGTTGTGCCTACTTGATTTCCGCCCGTCAGAGCGTCATACAAAGCAAACTGTAAATCATATGTGCCGTTCCCCACGCTTGTGTTGTCGGTCAATTTCCCCTGATAAGTAAAAGCTGTGGTTTGTGCGTTAATAGCAATTGATGAAAAGAAAAAGATGAAAAACGTCAACATCAATGGACGCACCAAGGTCAATAATCTCATTTTGTCTCCTGTGGGTTGTTTTGTCTGAATTTAGGCAGAACGGCTCTTAATTGTCTCCTAAAAGGAAGGAGCCTTGACTTTTAGAGGATACAACAACAGCCCGCCAAAGAGAAATGAGCAACTGGATTTTTGTTCTCAGCGAACAGGAAAACCGCGATTCGCATAAGCCCCTGCACTGCTCGAAATTCTTTTCCACAATCCAAACAGTTAATGTTGAAACGCTCCGATGCATTTGAAATTGCGCCGGAGCATTTCATATTTTTCTTCTATTACTTGGGTTAATACGCCGATTCGTAGAAAAATGATTTTTTGGCGATACCGTTTTTCATTCTTTTGCGCGTTATAAATCGAGGGTAATTTTTGCCCTACGCGAAAAAATGGAGAACGACCGAATGCAAAACCGGTTAATACGTCAATTTATACTTTGTTTCATATTTTTCATCATCATTCTGCAAACGGCGTTCTCCGTTTTTACACCAATGCAGTAAATATTCTCAAAACAAATTATCTGATTTGATAACGATTTTATGCTCAAGAAATTCACCTTTATCTGGTTGGTTATCATAACGGTTTTCGCTCTCAATCAATCAAGCTCGGCGCAAGATATGGAAGAAACGGAACCTGCAACAAGCTCTGCGCTGGCGAACACGACTTTGCCCGCAGGCGCGTTAAGAGTTAAGGAAACGAGCGTTCCGCAGGAAATTAAAGACACCCTGGCAAAGCTCGTCGCAAGCGGCGGCGATAAAATTAGGCAGGGCGATTCGGAAGTCCTGACAATTGCAGACAAAATTTATAAAAAATCAACCTCAATTCAATTAATGAAAAAAATCGAGACGGATTTGCAAAAAGCGGGCTGGGTGTATGAAATCGGCGAGAAAAACAACGAGTTCGTCATGTTCACCCTGTTTCGCAAAGAACCGCAAAAACGCGCTCTGCTCGGCTTTTTCGTGCCGACCGACGAAGGCTTGGTCATCGCTCTGACCGAAATGCTGGCGCGTGAAGACGCGGTTGCCGAAAATCAAAACAACAAATCGGCTGAGCCTCTCGCAACTGAAACAAAACCGAACAAACCGAGCGCAAACGGTTCTTCGCCGCGCGAACTCGGCGGCAAATGGGTTTGGGCTAGCACGGGAAGTATGTATCGAAATCCGGTTTCCGGCGTTTCGGTCGCCGGTAGAGCTTCGCGTTTTACCTACGAGTTTTCCGCCGACGGCACAGTCGAATATGTCGGAATAATGCAGACGACGAGCCTCGGAAATTGCCGGATGGAAATTTTTTCGTCCAAAAAAGGCAAAGTTTCGATTAACGGCGGCAAAATGACGATTGCTTTCGCGCCCGCAACATTTACGCGCGACGATTCGTGCGACCGGGCGGGCAATTATAAAAAGACCCTGCCAGCCGAAACCGAAACTTATAACTGGCAAATCAAAAACGACAACGGTCGGGTTCTGCTTTGTCTCGAAGGCAAAGAAGGAGAAACTTGTTTCGATAAATCAAACTAGCTTTCATTTTAAAATTGAAAAAAGACGAAGCTGCGCGGTTTCGTCTTTTTTTGTTTTGCCAAAACATTTAACCGGGCGATAAAAAACAGATTTTTCGTTGGGGCAGTTAAAGGATTATAATTAAGTCTTTTGAAATAACTTTATTTTTCAGCAGAGGATTTAAAAACAGATGAGAACACGAATTGAAAGCGACACGATGGGCGAGATTGAAGTCGCAAATGATGTTTACTGGGGCGCGCAGACGCAGCGCAGCTTGAAATATTTCAACATCGGTTTCGACGTGATGCCGCGCGAGATGATTCGCGCGCTCGGCATTTTGAAAAAAGCCGCCGCACTGACAAATCGCGATTTGGGCAAGCTGCCGCAGGAAAAGCTCGATTTAATTGTTCAAGCGGCTGACGAAGTGATCGAAGGCAAGCTGGACTCGCATTTTCCTCTCAGAGTCTGGCAAACCGGCTCTGGAACGCAGACCAATATGAACGCCAACGAGGTGATTTCAAACCGCGCGATTGAAATGGCGGGCGGCGAAATGGGCAGCAAAAAGCCCGTTCACCCGAACGACGACGTAAACAAATCGCAATCGTCAAACGACACTTTCCCGACCGCGATGTATATTGCCGCCGCCGAACAAATGCATTTACTCATTCCCGAAGTTCAGCGGCTGCAAGTGGCGATTGAACAAAAAGCGAAAGAATTTGCGGGCGTTGTCAAAATCGGCAGAACGCATTTGCAGGACGCAACGCCCGTCACCGTCGAGCAGGAATTTTCCGGCTGGGCGAATTTGCTGGAACGCGACGCCGAACGGATGCGAATGGCTTTGAACGGATTGTTTGATTTGGCAATCGGCGGCACGGCGGTCGGAACGGGCTTAAACGCGCATCCCGAATTTGCCGAACGCGCCGCAGCCCGCATTGCGGAATTAACCGGACTTCCCTTTCGCTCGCACCCGAACAAATTCGCCGCGCTTTCGGCACACGACGAAATCGTTTTCGCTTCGGGCGCTCTGAAAACTCTCGCCGCGTCTTTGATGAAAATCGCCAACGACATTCGCTGGCTTGCGTCAGGACCGCGCAGCGGTTTGGGCGAATTGTCGCTGCCGGAAAACGAACCCGGCTCTTCGATTATGCCCGGCAAAGTAAATCCCACGCAGTCGGAAGCAATAACAATGGTTGCCGCGCAGGTTTTCGGCAATGACGCGACAATCGGTTTTGCCGGCTCGCAGGGAAATTTTGAGTTAAACGTTTTCAAACCCGTGATGATTCACAATTTCCTGCATTCGGTCCGATTATTGAAAGATGCCTGTCACGGTTTTGTTGATTATGCGGTTGTCGGAATCGAGTTGAATCGGGAAAAAATCAATCAGCATTTAAACAATTCGCTGATGCTCGTCACGGCTTTAAACGAACATATCGGCTACGACAACGCCGCCAAAATTGCTAAAACCGCGCACAAAACCGGAAAGAATCTGCGCGAAACGGCAATCGAGCTGGGCATTTTAACAGGTGAGCAGTTCGACGAATACGTCAAGCCGGAAGAAATGACGCATCCTTAAAATAGCGAATCGTAAATCGTTAATAGTAAATCGAATACAGGGAGTTTGCGATTTACTGATAGATCAGATTTCAACTTAATAAATGTTACTGCCAAATCAAGAGAAGTGATTTATTTTCATTCCAGCTATTAAGTTATTGACGCGAATAATTCCAGACAATACACGAAATCTGCGTGTTAGCAAGAATCGTTCGCGTCAATACACGAAATTCGATGATTGGGCGGAATGATTCCACTCAATCAATAGTTGGGCAACCATCAATAATCATGGAAGACGACAAAATGCAGACCTTTTCAATGGTATTAAGTGTCATCGCTATTGCGTTATCATTCACGAACTTTATCGTGACACTTGTGCTGACAATAAAGCGAGACATTGGCGCAATTCGACCAGTTCTCGTTTTTACGTACAAGACTGAGATAGGTTGGCATATTGAGAATATCGGCAATGGACCAGCGCTTGATATAGTCTTTCATCGACTAAATCAAGAATCTGTTACGCAGAATGTTCGTCTGCCAACATTGGCTAAGGGATCTGAATTCTTTCTTCATTTCGCAAGGCATGATAGCAAACAGATTTTTGTGGCGACGTACCGCGATGCAGATAGCAGACCCTACACATCGCGATCGCAGCACGACGTTTCAACTCAGACGAAAGGCTTCGCAGTTCAACGCCCTTCTGATCCAGAATCACTTGATAGATGGTGGCAATTAAAGGACAGTGATGCATAAGTCGCCCAACCAATCATTGGACGTGAGGCGGCTACACGTACTTTCTTAAACGAGTTGCGTGTTTTGCCGCCCACGTCAACTCAATCGTTAGGCACTTCTTGGTAAAATTCCATCAGAATCACCAATTCGATGGACGACCGAATCCTCGCCGTTTACAGCTCTGGACATAATAAACTTCTCAACCAGTTTGCCAAAGAATCAGATTTTCATACGGTTGAAAGTCCTTTGAAGTATCTGAAAAATAAGAAGTAATAAAGCAGAATTTTATATGTTGTCTTTTAGTTGCGCGTGATTATCAAAACACGCCGGGCAATTCAATGGACGCGAGCGCGACGTTAGAGCGCTCACAAATTTCAGCAAGGATTTCGTTCTTGCAGAATATCTTCCATCCGTTTCTGCAACATCGGTTTCATCTCTGCATGCGTCAGAATGTAAAATTTTTCGCTGCGAATGGCGTCGAAAACCGCATCGGCGATTTGCGCCGGAGACATTCCGGTTTCGATAAGCTGCCGCAGCATTTCATCCATTTGTTTGACCGTTGGATGAGTTGATTCGACATCCGAATCGTTTTGCATTTCTGCCGGACGATTGCGCTCGGAATCCATAATCCGCGTGTTGACGCCTGCGGGACACAGAACGGAAACTTTGATTTTCGAGCCGATTACAGCCAATTCGCAGGCGAGCGTTTCCGAAAGCGAAACGACGCCGTGTTTGGAAACTTTGTAAACTCCGAGCGAGGGACCGGAAGTCAATCCGGCAATCGAAGCCGTGTTGACGATGTGACATTCTTCGTTTTGTTTCATCATTATCGGAACAAACGTCCGCACACCGTAGATCACGCCCCAGAGATTAACTCCCAACACCCATTCCCAATCGGTGAGCGTGCTTTCCCAAACTGTCGTTCCCGCTCCGACTCCGGCGTTATTAAAAAGCAAATGCACCGCGCCGAAAGCATCGAGCGTTTTGTTTGCCAGCGCTTCTATTTCTTCGGATTTGGAAACATCAGTTCGGACAGCCAAAACATCCGCGCCCGCGTCTTTCAATTTCTGCGCCGTTTGATTTAAAGCCGTTTCTTCTACATCAGCGAGAACGACTTTCATTTTTTCCCGCGCGCATCGTTCGGCTAATCCGCGCCCGATGCCGCTCGCCGCGCCGGTTATAACTGCCACTTTATTTTGGAAATCTCGCATAACTGACTTCACCGTAAATTTTTCCGATTTTACAAAAATAAATCTAAATTGAGTAAATAAAAAGCGTCGGAGAATTCTCCGACGCTTTTTATTTTTATTCGCAAAAAGTTTTAAGGTTTTGCGCTTCGCGTGCGTGATTCGTTGTCAATGTCAACGTTGCCTTCGAGACGTTCGACTTCGATTTCGGTTCCGCGAACGGTGTCACGGACGGTTTCGCTGCGTTCGGTCGTTTCTTTGCCGACGGTTACTTCTTCGACAACGCGGGCTTGTTTGCCGACAACCGGAACTTCGGCGCGTTCGGTGATTTCGATTTCGCCTTCGCGGAAAGTATTGAAATCAGCCTCAGTCGCCTCACGATTGACCGGAGTACGTTCAACTCGGACGTTTTCTTCGCGCAGACGCACGGTTTCTTCGACCGGTCTTTCGACAATGCGGCTGCGAATGCGCGCACCGCCGGTTTCAACCGTTTGTTTGCCGACCTTGAGCTGTTCTTCAACAACCGGAATTGAAGTATCCGCGTTGGCTCTCGCCGTCGTATTGGTTGTTGCCGTGTTTGTCTGACCGCGGAATTGTGCCGAGCGCTCGTTAACGTCAATCGCGTTGTATTGGTCGAGAAGGCTCGCGGCGGTTTGCGCTTCCTGCGCTGATTGCGCGTGGACGGTTACAATCGTGCTTCCCCGTCGCGCCACTTCCGAATAATTGTTGTAATCATCGTTATCGCTGCCGAACAACGAACCGAAAAAATTGCTGATGTTGTCGCCTGTATCGGCGTTAGTATTAGTGGTGGTTGTAGTATTTGTCGTTGTCGCGGCGTTGTTTTGTGCAATATCAATGCGGTCGCGGCTAATGCCCTGATTGATTAAAGCCTGTGCGGCTTCCTGCGCTTCGCTTACGTTGTCGAACAATCCGATTACTGTTTGTGCCATTCTATTCTTTCCCCTTTCTGATTACTGTTTTTTGCGAGAAAAATTAATTTCCCGGGTTAAGGTTTTCTGCCTGAAACTCTTTTGACGCTGACTTCTTCCTTGCGAAGTCTGATTTTTTGAGTTTCCTGAGTTTGTGTTTGCTGTTTCGTAACGCGCAATTCCTCGACCAGCACGAGCCGTTTTTCAACAATGACGACTTCGCGCAAGACCGGAATTATCATCACGTTTCCTTCATAGCGAACGGGCGGCGGCGCTTCGGCGATAAACTGATTTATCGGCACGCGCTCGACCTGAACATTTTCCTGAACGAGCGGAATATTTACCGTTTCGTCCGTTTCGCGTACTTTCTTGGAGATGCGAACCCTGCCCTTTTCGATCACGCGCTTATCAACTGTCAGTTGTTCCTCGATCACCGGAATTGTTGCCGGCTGATTTTCGATTTGCTGGCTAATTAATTGAGCTTGATGATCCTGAGATTTACGCCGGTTCATTTGCTTCCCCTTTTTTGTCTGTTTAAACACAGCCAATTCAGGCTTGTTACAGTCCAATACTCGAATTTGTATTGTGTCGAACCGAACGGCAAATGTCGTACCAAGATTTTTCAAGTTCAGAAAGAAATCGCCAAACCGAGTTATTTATTAACGATGAGAAAATTCAGTGCGATATTAACGGTTGTTAAAATAAACTGTCCGATAGTACTAAACACAAACGCCCGTCGTACTGATTTCAATCTATCGGTTTGCTGTCAACCGCTTTGGCTTTTTCCACGTCCAAAAGTCAGGCAATTGCGAATATGAATTCTAAAACAGCCAATTACGGAATTGACGGACCCGTTTTCGTCTTTAACACTTTCCTGCTCGGCTGCTTTTTATTTTTCGGCGGTCTGGCAATAACGCTGCGGTTTCATCATTCAACGACCTATGAAATTTTAGCGGCGCTCGCTGTTGGAGCGGGCGCAATTTGTTTTTGGGTCGGCGCGACAATTTTGTGGGGAAGCCTTGTCGGCAAGGTGCGTTTGCGCGACAGAATCTTTGAAAACATTCGATTGCGCGGCGATGAAAAGATTTTAGGAGTCGGCTGCGGTCACGGCTTGCTGCTCGTCGCGGCGGCAAAACAGCTCGACAAAGGCGGAAAAACGTTTGGCGTTGACATTTGGAAATCCGCCGATCAAGCCGGAAACAGCCCGTATGCGACGCGACGCAATGCCGAAATCGAAGGTGTCGCCGAACGTCTTGAAATCACGACCGCCGATGCGCGCCGTTTGCCTTTTGCGGACGCGACTTTCGATCTCATCGGTTCGAGCTGGGTTTTACACAACATCATTCGACCGAAAG
This sequence comes from Pyrinomonadaceae bacterium, assembly GCA_036387315.1. Lineage (GTDB taxonomy): Bacteria > Acidobacteriota > Blastocatellia > Pyrinomonadales > Pyrinomonadaceae > JALZCH01. The sequence goes on along the minus strand of DASVTY010000006.1, from coordinate 35,334 downwards.
AGCGCAAAAAAGCGCTCGCAGAAATCGTGCGGGTTTTAAAACCCGGCGGCACGGTTTTGATCATTGACGTGTGGCTCGGTTATGAATACGCCGCGTTTTTTCGCCGCGCAGGTCTGGAAAACATAACAGTCAGCCGACCTTATTTTCTGTTCTTCGCTCCGACTTTTATCGTCCGCGCGACGAAAAAAACAGTTATCAGTTAACAGTCAACAGTTATCAGAAGCAGCTTTCTCTGACAACTGTTGACTGTTAACTGATAACTGAAAAAGCGCGGCGGGCGGTTTCGATTGTTTGGTTGATGATTTCTTCTGTGTGCGTAACGCCGAAAAACGCCGCTTCAAATTGTGAAGGCGGAAGATAAATTCCTTCCTCGAGCATCGCGCGGAAAAATTTGCCGAAAAGCTCTCGGTTCGATTTGTTCGCAGTTTCCCAGTCAAAAACAGGCTCGTCGGTGAAAAAAAGCGTAATCATCGAGCCGACGCGGTTGATTTGGGCGGAAAAGCCGTTTTCTTCGGCAGCCTGACGCAGACCGTTTTCAAGCTGCGCGCCGCGCGCTTCGAGCGTTTCGTAAATCGAGCGGTCGCGCAAGCGTCGCAGAGTCGCAAGCCCGGCGGACATTGCCAGCGGGTTTCCCGACAAAGTTCCGGCTTGATAAATCGTTCCGGCTGGCGCAATGTTTCGCATTAAATCTTTGCTCGCGCCATAAGCGCCGACCGGCAAACCGCCGCCGATGATTTTGCCGAGCGTCGTAATGTCGGGCAAAACGCCGAAACGCTCCTGCGCTCCGCCGCGCGCGAGTCTGAATCCGGTCATCACTTCATCGAAAATCAGTAACGCGCTGTTTTGCGTGCAAATTTCTCGAACAGCTTGCAAATATCCTTCTGTCGGCGCGACGCAACCCATATTTCCGACGACCGGCTCGATAATTACCGACGCGATTTCGCCTTTGTTGGCGTCGAAAATCGCGGCGAGCGCGTCCGCGTCGTTGTAAGGAACAGTCAGCGTTTTAGCGGCGACCGATTGCGGAACGCCGGGTGAATCCGGTAGTCCGAGAGTCGCCACGCCCGAACCGGCTTTGACCAGAAACGAATCGCCGTGTCCGTGATAACAGCCTTCAAATTTGACGATTTTTTCTCTGCCCGTAGCGCCGCGCGCAAGACGAATTGCCGCCATCGTCGCTTCCGTCCCGCTATTAACCATCCGCACCATCTCGACCGAAGGCACGGCGTCAACGATTTCCTCAGCCATTTCGACTTCGAGCGGCGAAGGCGCGCCGTAACTTGTCCCGCGCGAGGCAGCTTGTTTGATTGCTTCAATCACCTCGTCATCGGCGTGTCCCAAAATCATCGGTCCCCACGAACCGACGTAATCAACATAAGTTTTGCCGTCAACATCGGTCATCATCGCGCCCTTTGCCGAAGCGATAAAACGCGGATTGCCGCCGACGGAACGAAACGCGCGAACGGGCGAATTAACGCCGCCCGGCAGCAATTCCTGCGCGCGTGAAAATAATTCTTCTGACTTATCGGTTATTTCGATTTTCGGTGAACTCATAAGACTATTTCAACAAATCAACCGCTAACTTCACAAGCCGTTATCGGTACGAGAGGTGTTCGCAGTAAAATATTTAATACGACTTTCAAAATGTAAATTATTGAGTTGTTTGTGCGTTCTCGTACAGAAACGTTTATTCCTCAAAAGGTAAAGTGTAATTACACTGAAGGAAGGCAAGCAGGAGAAGAGATGCGCGGACGGGCGTTTTCTGATGGGCGCATCTCTGTTTAATGCGATGAACAGATTATTGCTCGGCGCGACTGCGGGGTTTGCTGCAACCGTGCCGATGACAGTTGTAATGAAAATCTTGCACGCGAATCTTCCCGACGACGAAGATTATCCGCTGCCGCCGCGCGAGATTATTGACGAAACCGCCAAGCGAGTCGAGCTTCAGGACGATTTGAGCGAAGAAGCCAAAACCGCGCTTACCTTTGCCGGACATTTTGCTTACGGCGCTGCAAGCGGCTCGCTGTATCCGGTTTTAATTTCAAATCCCAATCCAATAAACGGCGCAGTTTACGGTCTCGGCGTCTGGGGCGCGAGCTATCTCGGCTGGCTTCCGGCTGCCGGAATTTTAGGTTCCGCAACAAAACATCCAGCGCGCCGCGTGGCTCTAATGGTCACCGCACATCTCGTCTGGGGCGCAACTTTGGGCGCTATCGCGCAAACGATGAAGTCGGAACGATGAATTAAAAGTTTTTATCGTTCCGACTTCATCGTTTCTTTGTGCGTTCGCGTACAGAAGCGGCGCGCCGCCGTTCGCTAGTTTTAAAACATACAATTTTGAAATTTCAAAGGGGTGTTTTATGGCTACGGCGGAAAGCAATCTTAATCCGAACGATGGCGGTGAGCGTTTGTGGCGGCAACAGGCACACGCCGGTTCGCAATCCGGCGAACAAAGCGAATACGGTTTCGGAAAACAATCACAAATTAATGTCGGCGAAACCGAGCGCATTGTGTCGGGCATCGGCGGCGGTCTGCTCACGGCTTACGGTTTGACGCGCGGCGATCTGATCGGCGTCGGAATCGCTCTGCTCGGCGGCAGCTTGGTTTATCGAAGCGCGACCGGGCATTGTCAACTTTACAATGCAGCCGGAATCAATACGGCGGCGAAAGAAAATATGACGAGCGTCAAAGCGAGCAGCAGCGTGCGCGTTGACGAGGCTTTGACGATTAACGCGCCCGTCGAGGAGATTTATAATTTCTGGCGCAATTTCGAGAATTTGCCGCAATTTATGTATCACCTCGAATCGGTCACGAAATATGACGAGATGCGCTCTCACTGGAAAGCGAAAGCGCCGCTCGGAATGACTGTCGAATGGGATGCGGAAATCATTTCTGAAACTCCCAATGAGCTGATTTCGTGGCGCTCGGTCGAAGGCGCGGATGTTTCAAACGCAGGTTCGGTTCGTTTTCTGCCTTCGACCGGCGGACGCGGAACGGTCGTCAAAGTCGAATTGCGTTACGAGCCGCCCGCAGGAAAATTAGGAGCGGCAGTCGCCTGGCTGACGGGCGAAGAGCCTTCCGTCCAAATCCGCGACGATTTACGCCGCTTCAAACAATTAATGGAAACCGGCGAGATTCCGACGATTGAAGGACAGCCGGCGGGGCGCGCTTCGAGCACAACGAAATACGACCGGAAATAAGAATTCTTAGCATTTGAAACAAGGGGTTTTTTATGAAAGCAGTTTGTTGGTACGGAAAAGAAGATGTGCGCGTCGAGGAAGTGCCGGATCCAAAAATAATAAATCCGCGCGACGCGATTGTGAAAATTTCTTCGACGGCGATTTGCGGTTCGGATTTGCATTTGTACAACCATATGATTCCGACGATGCAAAAGGGCGACGTGCTCGGTCACGAATTTATGGGCGAAATCGTCGAAGTCGGTCCGAAAGTCGGAAATCTAAAAGTCGGCGACCGCGTGATCGTGCCGTTTCCGATTGCCTGCGGCAATTGTTTTTTCTGCCGCAAAGAGCTTTATTCGTGCTGCGACAATTCAAATCCGAACTCGCATCTGGCTGATACGATGTACGGCTACACGACCGCCGGAATTTTCGGTTATTCGCATTTAACCGGCGGCTACGCGGGCGGGCAAGCCGAATATGCGCGTGTGCCTTACGCTGATGTCAATCCGTTTAAAGTGCCGGACAATCTTTCGGACGAACAGGTTTTGTTTTTGACAGACATTTTCCCGACCGGCTATATGGCGGCGGAAAATTGCAATATTCAACCGGGCGATACGGTCGCCGTCTGGGGCTGCGGTCCGGTCGGGCAGTTTGCGATTAAATCGGCATTTCTTTTGGGCGCTGAGCGCGTGATTGCGATTGACAGCGTGCCGGAACGCCTCGCAATGGCGCGGCTCGACGGCAGAGCAGAAGTTATTAACCACGACGAAGTTGAAGATTTGCACGAAGTTTTAAAAGAAATGACCGGCGGAATCGGACCTGATTCGTGCATTGATGCGGTGGGGATGGAGTCGTTCGGCAAAAACGTCGGCGCGATTTACGATTGGGTGAAAAACAAAACCGGCTTGGCGACCGACCGTTTTCACGCTTTGCGGCAGGCGATATTCTCGTGCCGCAAAGGCGGAACGGTTTCGGTTCCGGGCGTTTACGGCGGACTGCTCGACAAAGTTCCTTTCGGCGCGTTTATGCAAAAAGGCTTGACGATGAAAACCGGGCAAACGCACGTTCACAAATATTTGCCGACGCTGCTCAATCATATTTTAAACGGCGACATTGACCCGTCGTTTGTTATCACGCACCGCGCAAGCTTGGACGACGCAGCGGAAATGTATGAAACGTTTGAAGTCAAAAACGACGACTGCATCAAGGTCGTGCTGAAACCCGATTTTTCGGGCAGTAACGGTAAGATGGCGTCGGATCACGTTCATTAAATTTTATCGGAGGTTTATTAATGGCAGAAAATCAAGGAGCGAACACGTCAAAATCGGGCGATCCCGGTAGTACACCGGGCAGCGCCGAAGGCGACCGCGAAACTGTTGAGCAGGATTTGGAAGAAAAAGGTTTGGGAGAAGGCGAAGACGATAAAAATTCGAAAGCGGATAAACCAAAATCCGCCTAAAATCCGATTGAAAATCAAAAGCGCGTTCGGCGCGGGAGTGAGTTTTACAAACATTCTCGCGCCGATGGCTTTTGTCTAAAAGCTATGATTAATTTTGTCATTTTCGATGTTGACGGGACGCTGGTTGACTCGGTTGATTTGCACGCCGAGGCTTGGCAGCGAGCGTTTGAAAAATACGGCAAAAAAGTCGAGTATCAAAAAATCCGCGACCAGATCGGGAAAGGCGGCGATCAATTGATGCCGGTTTTTTTCTCTGAAAAAGAGCTGAAAGATTTCGGCGAAGAAATGGAAAAATATCGCGGCGAGCTTTTTAAAAACGAATATCTGGAGCGCGTCAAACCGTTTCCGAAAGCGCACGATTTAATTAAAAAAGTCGCCGAAAATCGCAAATCGGTCGCGCTGGCTTCGAGCGCGAAACCGGACGAGCTTGAACATTTCAAAAATATTCTGGACATCGCCGATTATCTCGCCGGAGCGACGAACGCCGATGACGCAGAAAAATCAAAACCTCACCCGGATATATTTGAAGCCGCATTGCGGCGTCTCGGAAATCCGCCGGTAGAAAAATGCGTAGTCGTCGGCGACGCGCCTTACGACGCGATTGCGGCGCGAAAAATCGGACTCCAAACAGTCGGCGTCTTGAGCGGCGGTTTTCCCGAACAATGGCTGCGCGACGAAGGCTGCGTCGAAATCTATCAAAACCCGGCTGATTTGCTGTCGCAATACGCGGCGTCGCTTTTGGGCAGAAGACCTGACGGAAGGGATTACAGAGCAACGGCTTAAAATCTGGCAGTGTCCTAATATATGTTGCTTACGCCGGTGCTAAGCGGCGCACTAAGACTCCGATTGATAAAAGAGAAACTGACCAGCGCGTCAGGCTGAAGCGACTTGTCAGACTGCCGACTACTAATTGATCTGCGATGTACGCCACTGTGCCGCTTTCCGGTCAATCTCTTTGATGAAACCATCTTTGCCATCCATATATCCGTCAATGCTCTGCGGGTGTTCCTCCGCCAACCGCCTCTTTAGCTCACTGTATCTTTGCGCATCTTCGGGGTTGGCAATCATATAGTCGCGGAATGCCAAGTGACGTTTTACCTCGGCTGAGCCGGTCTCAAATGCGTGAATCTGATGCGTCCTGATTCCTTCCCGGTTATCCTTACGAAAGTAACGGCGACCGGGAATGCCGAACTCACCCTTCGCCTCATAATCGAGCGACTCCATTGCCGAACTCCGACCATCTACTTCAGTAATGTCTCTGACCTCGACCAACAGATCAATGACGGGCTTTGCATATATGTTTGGAATGGCTGTGCTGCCGATGTGGTGGACGGCTATAACATTCTCGCCTAATGCGGAAGCAACCTGCTTTGCTTCCGCCTCAAATGCCTCTTGCCACCGGGGATCGTGTGGGACAATTTCTACTTTCCTCATGAATTAAGCACCTCACGAACAGCTTGTAAATTTCAACTTCATAATAACGTTTTATGAGTATCGTTTTTATAAAACTTTAACCAGCTAAATCTTCATTCTTCCGCAACACAAATTAGGACGCTCTCTAAAATTTTTGTAGTTTGATATTCGCGGCAGATTTGGTTTGAATAAAGCAGAATAAAATCCGCGTTCAAACAGAAAAGAAAATCTACAAATTGAAAGACAACCGCACCTCGGTTTCGGTTCGATTCTCGCGCAGGAAGCGCGCACCCGTTTTACGGGCGGAAATTATCCGGAGTTGAAAAAGTAAAAAACAATTAAAAATCGCAGCGTCACGAAATACTGCTTGCCGATGTCAACGTTTTTGCTGAAAATAGTTTATAACGTCCGCTGATAAAACAAATGCCGCATACGCCGCCTTTATTTGAAGACTTGCTCCTGATTCTGCTGGCTGCCGTGCCGGTCGCTTTTCTTTGTCTCAAATTGAGAATGCCGATTCTCGTTGGGCTGATGCTGACGGGAATTATGATCGGACCTTACGGTTTAGGGTTGATAAAAGAAATCGAAGCGATTGAGATTCTGGCAGAAATCGGGGTTGTTTTGCTGCTTTTCACAATCGGTCTCGAATTTTCGCTTCGTCGTCTGCGAGAGATGCAGCGATTGGTTTTTGTCGGCGGCGGTTTGCAGGTTTTGCTGACGATTTTGGCGGCTGTCGCGCTCGAAACTCTGGTCGGACAGCCGATCAACAAAGCAATCTTTTTCGGTTTTTTGTTTGCGCTTTCCAGCACGGCAATTGTTTTAAAAAGCTATGTCGAACGCGCCGAGATTGACGCGCCGCACGGACGCGCGGGAGTCGGGATTTTGATTTTTCAGGATTTGAGCATTGTTTTGATGATGCTGCTCGTTCCGTTGCTCGGCGGCAGACAAGCGACTTCGCTGTCCGCAGTTGTTTGGACTCTGGGAACGGCGTTTTTCGCTTTGGCGGGAATCATCGCCGCGTCGTGGTTTATTGTTCCGCAGCTTTTGAAACAGGTCGTCAAAATGCGAAGCCCCGAAGTTTTCGTGATCTCGGTGGTTTTGATTTGTCTCGGAACGTCCTGGCTGACTGCGCAATTCGGGCTTTCGCTCGCGCTCGGCGCGTTTATCGCCGGAGTTATCATTGCCGATTCCGAATACAGCCATCAAGTCGTCGCCGATATTCTGCCTTTCCGAGACGTTTTTAACAGCTTGTTTTTTATCTCAATCGGAATGCTGCTTTCAATGAGCGCGTTGATGGAAAATCTGACGACCGTATTGATTTTGGCAGCTCTTTTGATTGTCGGTAAAGCTCTGATTATTCTCGGCGTCGTCAAATTTTTGGGCTATTCGTTGCGAGTTTCGACAATGACGGCGCTCGGATTGGCGCAGGTCGGGGAATTTTCTTTTGTGCTCGCAAAAGCCGGGCGCGCCGAAGGCTTAATGCCCGACGCCGATTATCAGAGCTTTCTGGCGGCTTCGATTATCTCAATGATTGCAACGCCGTTTTTGATTGCGGTCGCACCGAAAGTCGGTTATTTCCTGCAATCTCTGGCGAGCGATCAGCCGGTCGGCGACGTGACGGAAACGGGCGGTGAAAGCGAAATTTACAAGCTGCAAAACCACGTCATCATTGTCGGCTACGGGCTAAACGGGCGCAATCTGTCGCGCGTTTTGCGAGCCGTCGCGCTGCCTTATATCGTTTTGGAAGTCAACTCCGAAACCGTCCGACGCGCCAAAGCGGAAGGTGAGAAAATGATTTTCGGCGACGGGACGCGCCGCGAAGTTCTGCATCACATCGGCGTCGAACGCGCTTCGGTGCTGGTCGTCGCCATTTCCGATCCGGCGGCTGGTCGGCGGATTGTCGGGCAGGCGCGGCAGATGAATCCGAAACTTCACGTTATCGTGCGAACCCGTTACGTCTCGGAAATCGCCGAGCTGCTCGAAATCGGCGCAAACGAAGTGATTCCCGAAGAATTTGAGACTAGCATCGAAATATTCTCGCGCGTTTTGCACCGCTACGGCGTAACGCGAAACATTATCGAACGGCAAATCGGAGAAATTCGCCGACAAGGTTACGAAATGCTCAGGTCTTCTTCGCTGCCGATGATTCATTTATCCGAATTCGCCGACGCTCTGGATGGCACGGCGACCGAAACAATTTTTCTGACAAACGAATCTCCGGCGCTCGGAAAAACGCTGGCGCAACTCAATCTGCGAAATCAAACGGGAGTTACGGTTGTAGCCGCAGTCCGTGCCGGAGCGACGGAAATCAATCCGGGCGCGGATTTTAAGCTGCAAGCCGAAGATATTCTGGTTTTGCTCGGAGCCACGGAAAAAATTGACCACGCGAGAAAGATTTTACAGTCTGACGACGCAAGCGGATTTAATCCGTAGGCTCCGCTTTAGAAAGAGAACTCTCGGAAAGGCAGTTCCAAAGTCAAGAGTGATAATATCGTTCCTTACGATAGATAAACAAAGATGAAAAAGACTTTTTCCATTCTCATAATAGTTCTGTTTTTAGCGAATCTTCAGGTTTATTCACAAACATTTTGTCAAAATACGAAAGCGGATTCCTCAACGGGCAAATCGGAGGACTACGTATATAAGGAATATTCAAATAAAAAGGGAGAGAAAAAGCAGCTTCACCTCAAAATAGTTCAGCCTGCTGACGATTTGCCGTATAAAAAACGTCCTTTGATAATTGGTCTGCATGGAAGCGGTTTTATGAATACTTGTTTTTCCGAGGCTTGTTATCTCAAGTATAGCAAAGGCGTTTTGACTAAATACTTTACTCCGCAAGGTTTTGTTACCGTTTCTATTGAATACCGCTTAAATTCACCTTTTGATTTCAATCCGCCGAATATCAAAGACGATAGATTAAAAGAGGCGCACTTTAAAGCAATTCAAGACGTGCGCCAGGCTATGAAGTTTGTTTCTGAAAATGCCGATAAATGGGGAGTTGATAAAGATAACGTTTTCCTTCTTGGAACAAGCGCGGGCGCGATAACCGCTCTTCACACCGCATTTCTTGATGATGATGAAATCCCCAAAGATTTACTTGAGAAATACGGAGAGATTGTGGAAAGAGAAAAGATAAAGGGCGTTATCAGTATTTCCGGGGCTATTTATGATTTGTCTTATCTTAACGGCAGCGATAAAACCCCGCTAATGATAGTTCACGGCAAGAAGGATTTTATCGTACCCGTTGATAAAGGCTTTTATCTGAAAATGAAACATCTGACGCCTGTTTACGGCGGAAGGGCGGTTTTTGAGCAAGCTCAATTAAAAAGTATTCCTGCAAAAGGATTCTTTTACGATTATGGACATGATTATCCCGAAAGTTTATTAACCGAAATATTCAAAAATGCAAATGATTTTATTCGCTCAAATCTCACCTGTTCCGCCGTAAAATGATTTACTTACTGTAATAAAACAATCAAATAACCGGTCGCTGATTATTCTATCGCTCCGTAGTTCATTTTTATCAATCAAACTGTGTTCACCATTAGAAACCGAAATTCATTCCCGTGTAAACCATATTCGAGTTAAAACCGACATTCATATTTCCGGTGTAAAGATTCGATAAATGATGATATTTATACCCGATAATTAAATTCCGGTTGTTTTTAAGCCCGATTTCCAAACCGCCGCCCATTTCAGCCGTAAAGTTGAGTTTAGCGCCTGTCGCTCTCGGATTAAGCGGAGTCCGAAGATCCGGCACGACTTGGGTAAAATACATAATTCCGATGTTTCCGGCAGCAAAAGGCTGGTATTTTTTACCTCTTCGGAAATTCAGTTGTAAACCGCCCGGCGCAATACCATATCCATAGACGGTTTTCCGGTCACGGACAATTTGAGTTGTTCCGCCGGAGGTTTGAAATTCTCTATTTCGTGGATAGTTAAGAATTGCAACCGGGATTAAATCCGCAACATATCTGAGTTTGAGCGAGCGGCTTTCCAGTGCGACGTGCGAGTACCGAAAAGAAAGCGTTCCGAAATTCCCGCCTGCCGAAGGACCGCGTAAATCCTTATGAAATGTTGAAACTCCGACATTAAAACCGATTTCATTTCGGCTGGTCGAATATTCGGTTTGCTCGCCTGATGAAGAAGATTGGTTTTGAGATTTTCCTTTTGAATTATCAGTTTTAGTCGAAGGCTTTTGTGCTTGTGAGGAGTTCAAGCTGAAAACCAAAATAATTAGCCAGAGAACAGCACTCCGGCTAGAAAAGAAATAAGTCATTTTTTATCAATAATTAATCAATTAGTTTTTGTTCCTCTTCAGAAACGCCCAATAATTCTAAAAACTTTCGTCTTTAAAACAAAAGCAAAAGGGACTATTTCATGCCCCTTCAGCTTAACCCCCTGGTTACTTAGGCATGTTCCCTCTTGTTAAGTTTCAAATTTATCATAAACAAATCGGTCTAATCGGTACGCAAGCCGACAATCATTCGATTTAAGATTAAATAGATCGCCAGAGCAATCACACGCCGGATACGATAGCGTATATGATCTGAATAAATAGAAAAGGCTCGGGGCAAAACCTTGAGCCTTTTCTTTAATGTCAAATAATATTCTTTTACTTAGCATTTCTTTTAAAATTCATAAGTTTTAGGTCTTCGATAAAAATGCTTTAAGTTTAATTGACAGATTTCTTTTATGTCTTAGCGTTTTACCATTCATAATCGTTGACAATCTCGAAAGTGCCTTCTCTGCGGTCAATTTCTCTCGATCCGTCTTCGTTTAACAAAACTGCCTGCGCTTTATAACGTCCGGCGGCGAGTTGTCCCTTTTCGGAAAAAACCGAGCAATTAAACGAGTGCTCGCCCGGAACATCAATCTCTCCGCAATCGGTGGCAAGCGAACCGGCTTCTTTGCCTTTTACGTCATCGTAGAGAAATACGATTTTGACTTTATGTTTGGAATGAGTGTTCTGCACTTCGGAGACAATGTAAACTTTGTCTTTGGGACCGAAAATTTCGCTTTGCGGATTGGCGGCATTATTGGTGCCGAATTTCAAATCACCGATATTTGCAGTTGAAAAACTAATATTGCTCTGACTCATGCCGAGCGAAGCCGCCATCAATACCACTAATGCAAGAACCAAATTTATCTTTGTTTTCATACGAATCTCCTCTTGTTTTTTTGACTTAATTTGTCTTCCAACCAATAAGGCGAAATGTATCGGCAAAACAGCTTATAAAAAATGATTTTTTGAAAATTCCCCATATTATCCGCATCAACCGGAGTGATTGAAGCCGTCAGAAATGTGCGGCTCTTTTCTTTTGCCCGTTAAATAAAGAAGCATTGAAAATTTGTAATTTTATTTGGGCTGATTCGATTGAGTTTTTCGCCTTATAGAATAGAGGCAATAAAATGCCGAATCTTTTAATTGGAGAGGCGATAAAAAATGAACAATTTAATGTGCGCTTGCTGCTGGTCGTACAATCCGAGAGACAGCCGATATTGCGGAAATTGCGGTCAATTATTCGTTGATTTGATGACACACAAGTTGGAGTTTGGTTTTAAAAGTATGATCGTTATGTTCGGGATTTTGTTTGCAATGATGATTCTGCTTTGCGTTTGGATAGCAATAATAGCTATCGCCGATAAATTCTGACGGCTAAAAGCTCCAGGCGTTTTTTGTTGCCGTAAATGCCGTCGGCAATCGTCGCAAACCTGACAATTGTTATTTATATTGAGGTGAATTTACAGAATGCAAAAGCAAATCTACACACAAAGTCTGTGGAAAGTTAAATATATTCTACTTGCGGGTTTCATAGCGCTCTTTTGGCTTTTTGCATTTCTAATTCAAGTTCCCAATCCGAACGAAACAGGCACGGACATCCTTAATATCTTCTTAATATCTGCAATTGCAGTTTCACTAATCTCGATGTTAATTATTTGGTTGACAATGAATAAACGCACGGTTGCGGTTGATTCGGTCGGATGCGAGATTACAACAAAACGCCCATTTAGTCAGGCGGAGACGAAGCGCTTCGAGTGGGAAAATGTGACCTCGACATCTATCTTTTCTCAAACTTATTACGGCGAAGGCGGAAGAGTTGTGGAACATACGTTTAAAGTATCCGTCAAGGGAAAGTCATTTGATCTGATAACCAGAGGAACCGTTTTAAGGCGAGATTTGGTCAAGTTAATGACGGCGGTCAATGCAGCGACTCCGCATCTGTCATATTTTTGGGAAGAATGCTGGGCGAAAGAAACTCGCACGATTCTTAATAAAGTACCGCCTTATTGCAAAATCTCTCGTAGTTGAATTGTCAGGCAGCGATAGGTTAAACCGAAATTAAAATATATCCAAAATCGGAGACATATACAGTAAATAAGTTAATTTATTTGGCAATGTTATCAGTCTTTTTGTATTTGTTTTGTGCGCTTATTTTTGATAAGGAAAATGGTGAATAATCGTGAACGCTCGATAAATTTGTTCGAGCAGAATGACTCGCGCCGTTTCGTGCGTAAAAGTCATTTTTGAAATAGACAGTTTAAAATTTGCCCGCGCAGTAATCGCTTCGGAAACTCCGTCCTGACCGCCGATTATAAAGACTATTTCTTTCAAGCTGCGGTTTTGCCAATTTTCGATTTCCCCAGCCAATTCGCGCGAACCGATTTGTTTTCCCGCGACATCCAGCAAAACCGTAAAAGCGTTTTCCGGCACGATTTCCAAAATTCGTTTGCCTTCTGTTTCTTTAGTGTCGTGCGCCTGGCTTTCTTTGATTTCCGAAATCTTGACGCTCGCAAAATGCGACAAGCGGGCGAGATATTCATCTTGCAGCGCGCGCCAGTTTTTGTCTTTGGTTTTGCCGATCCAAACAAATCGAAAACGCATTTCTAAAAAAATATTGATTTAAATTTACAACCGCGCGCTGCAATATTTGCAGTAAACAGCATCGAGGTCGTGTCCTTGCTCGCTGCACTCCGGGCAGGATTGTGTCGTCGCCGGTTTTCTGGCGGCATGCGAAAGCTCTACGGTGACGATTCCGGTCGGGACGGCGATAATGCCGTAGCCCATAATCATCACGATTGACGCTAAAATTTTTCCCATAGGAGTTTGCGGGGAAAGATCGCCGTAACCGACAGTCGTCAAAGTCACGATTGCCCAGTAAATGCTGGTCGGAATATTAATAAATCCGTTTGCCTCGCCTTCGACGACGTACATCAGCGAGCCGATAATTACGGCGAGCGAAAAAACCGCCAGCAGAAAAACGCTGATTTTGCGGCGGCTCGCGCGCAAAGCCGTCGAAATTACATTTGCCTCGCTCAAATATTCGGTTAACTTAAAGATTCGGAAAATACGCAGCAGGCGTAAAATGCGGATCGTCAATAAATATTGGCTGCCGACTATGAAAATGCTCAAATATGTCGGAATGATTGCGAGCAAATCGACCATTCCGAAAAAGCTCGTCGCATAACGCAACGGTTTTCGAACCGCAAAAAGTCTCAAAATATATTCAAGCGTAAACAGCAGTGTAAAGAACCATTCGATTAAATAAAGCAAATCTCCATATTTGGCTCTAATGCTGCCGACGCTTTCCAAAACGACCACTGCGACGCTCAAAATGATGCACCAAATCAACGCCACATCAAAGGTTTTACCGGCGCGCGTTTCGGCTTCAAAAACTACTTCGTGCAAAACGCTGCGCCAGTGCGCATCCGGGCGTTCACTGAGATCGGGTTTCATTTCAAGCAAAAATCTGTGTCCGGCGTTTAGAAAAATCGTGCTTCTCGATTAGCTCGAAAATCTTTTGAGCGATTTTTCTGCCGCCGATGTCGGATGGCTCGATTGGATTGGCATAATCGGCTTTTTCGCTGCAAATCAAACGCAAATCCAGAAGCGGCAAATTGTTAAGAATTGCCTGCCGGATAATCGCGTCGTTAAACGTCGCCAAAGCGGCGACGGCAATTCGCTGAGTCTGCGCGTCTGGAAAGTTCGGAAAATAAATCGTGCAAAGGGCGGTCGGCAAATTTTTCGCCAAAACCGTTCGGAGCATTTCGCTGTAATCCTGTTCGAAACGCTCCGCGCGGTTTGCCAACTCGTTCAAAACCCGGGCGGCAGAATCGGCGCGCATTTGCAGCACATCGGCGTTCATTAACGCATCATTACCGCCGACGCTGATTATTAAATGCGTTGCAGTCTCCGGCAAATCCGAAAGCTGACGCGAAACATTTTCAGTTACATTGCCGTCAACCGCTTTCAGAGTCGCCCGCCAATCCGCCGGTATCGCTTCGCGCAGATGCGCGACGACATCTTTTCCGCCCGCGCCGACGTAGGATTTGTTATCGAAAATCGAATCGCCGAGCAAAACAACGTGAGCCATTTATTTTTTTGTACGGTCTATTAAAGATTTTCCGGGATTTGGACTCGTTTGGCGTCGCGCCAGAGGCGCTCCAGGTCGAAGAATTCACGCGATTTTTCCTCAAAAATATGGACGACGAAATCGCCGTAGTCCATCAAAATCCATTCGGCGGTGTTATAGCCTTCGATTCGGATCGGGCGCGCGTCAATCAGTTTCAAATCTTCCGAAATTCCGTCGGCGATTGCCTGCACCTGACGCACATTCGTTCCGTTTGTGATAATAAAAAAATCGGTAAATTCCGTCACTTCTCGCAAATCCAGAACAAGCGAATTGACCGCTTTTTTGTCGCTCGCGGCGCGCAAAGCTCCGATTAAACGCTCGTCCAAAACATCCGCCGGTTCCGCCTGCGCTTCGGCGACGGCTGTTCCGTCGTGCTGCAATGATTTTTCTTTTAAAGTTTGCTCCATTTTTTATCTGTAAAGTTTGTATTTCTCGATATAATTAACAACTTTTTCATCAACGAGTTTGCGCCAATTTTCGCCGTTTTGCAACGAGATTTCGCGCCGGATGGCGGTCGAAGAAACGTCTATCTGCACGGCATCGGTAATAAAAATTCCGGTTTCATTCGTCGTTCGTTGTTCGTTGTTCGTTGTTCGTTGTTCGTTGTTCGTTGTTCGTAAATCAACGATTTTTGCCTTAATTTCGGGCGTTACGTGCGCGGTTTCAATGTCGTGTGCGGGTCGCGTGACGACGGTAAAGCTGGTTAACAGAAGAAGTTTCTGCCAATCGCGCCAGGTGTCAATCTCATTCCACGAATCTGCGCCCATCACAAAAAAAATCTGCGTTCCGGTTTCGTAGTGATTTTTGAGTTTGGTCAAAGTCTCGATTGTATAAGGCTTTTCCGGCGCTTCAAGCTCGATTGTGGAAATTTTGATTCGCGGTTCGTCGTTTGTCGCCAGCGCGAGCATCGCGTAGCGGCAAAACGGCGAAACTATTTTTTTGTCGCGTTTGTGAGGCGCGCGAAAAGCCGGGACGAAATAAAATTCGTCGAGCGCAAACTTTTCGAGCAAAGTTTCGGCAATCGCCAGATGCCCTTTGTGAACCGGATCAAAGCTGCCGCCGTAAAACGCGATTTTTTTCATTTCACCAGTCTTGTTTTCAGCCATGAACAAATAAATTGGGCGACCGTTTCCCAGCCTTCTTCGAGCATTAAATCGTGCGCCATATCTGGAAAGATTTTAACGTCGGCTCGATAACTTTGCGCGGTTTTGAGAATCGAACTTTGACTGACAATCCTATCGTTTGCCGCGCCGATTACAAGAAGCGGAGATTTTATCAATTTGGGATTCGGCAGCAGAAACAGCATCTCCAAAAAAGCGCGAAACGATTCTTCTCCGATTTTTTCGCTATAGCCTGCAATTTTAGTTTTCGACGCCGATTTGGAAAAAAGACCGTCGTGGACTCGTTCCCGTGTGCCGTAAATTTTTTGTGTATTCATTGTGGCAAAAACTCGCAGGAACAAAAAAGGTTTGCGAAAAAACAGCCGCGTTCCGTCGCGGAACATTCCCGAAACCGGCGACGAAGCCAGCAAAACTCCGGCGGGCGCTTCGTGCCCTTCCAAATATTTTTGCACGACCAGACCGCCGAGCGAATGCCCGATGACAACGGGTTTGTTTTGAAATCTGTCGGCGATTTGAGCGACATCGGAGACATAATCTTTAACGGAAGCCCAGCGCAGCTTATCTTTTCCTTCGCTGTTGCCGTGACCGCGCAAGCTGACGGCGTGTGAGCTGAAACCGCGCGCGGCAAAATAATCAAGAAAGTTTTCTTCCCAGCACCAGGCGCCGTGACCGGAGCCGTGAATAAACAGCAAAGGCGTTTCGCTCAGCTTTTCGGTTGGCTCGCGTGAAATAACTTCAAGCTGCATTATTCGAGAATGATTGAACTGCTGTTCGATTCGGCGGCGATTTCTTCCAAACGCTTTGCGACAACGGAAACGAGTTCTTTTGTTCCCTGATTCGTGACAGCGGAGATTTGCAAAAACGGTTTGCCGTCCGCTTCGGCTCTTCGGCGCAGATTTTCCAATCTTTCCGGTTCGTCCAAAGCGTCTATTTTCGTCGCCACGACAATTTGCGGGCGGGCGGCTAAATCCTGATTATAATTTGCCAGCTCGCGGTTGATAATTTCGTAATCTTCGACCGGATTTCTCCCCGAAATCGAAGAAACGTCAACGAGATGCAGCATTATTTTCGTCCGCTCGACGTGCCGCAAAAATCTGTCGCCCAAACCCGCGCCTTCCGAAGCGCCTTCGATAAGTCCGGGAATATCCGCGACGACAAAAGTTTTGTAATCACCCAAATCAACGACGCCGAGGTTCGGTTCGAGAGTCGTAAAAGGATAATCGGCGATTTTCGGTTTCGCAGCGGAAATAACCGAAATCAGAGTTGATTTTCCGGCGTTCGGAAAACCGACCAGACCGACATCGGCGATTAGTTTTAATTCAAGCTGTAATTCCTTTTCGTCGCCCGGTCGCCCTTCATAATGATATTTCGGCGCGCGGTTTGTCGGCGTCGCGAAATGCTGATTTCCCCAACCGCCTTTGCCGCCTTTCGCCGCGAGAAATCTTTGCCCGTTTTCGGTGAAATCAAAAAGCAGATCGCCCGATTCGGCGTCAAAAATCTGCGTCCCGACCGGAACTTGAACTGTCACGTCCGCGCCGTCCTGCCCGTGCCGATTGGAGCCTTCGCCGTGTCGCCCGCGTTGAGCTTCGTGAATCGGGTTGTAGCGCAAGTGAAGCAGCGTGTTTAAGCCTTCGGTCGCTTCAATCCAAACATCGCCGCCGCGCCCGCCGTCGCCGCCGGAAGGTCCGCCGCGCGGAACAAATTTTTCGCGCCGAAAAGCCGTCACACCGTGTCCGCCGTCGCCGGCTTTAATCTTAATTTTTACTCGATCAATAAACATTTGTAATTTTAGATTTTAGATTTTGGATTTTGGATTAGCAAGCCGTATTTTAATTGCATTGACATCGGCTCTTTTACAGTAATAATCTCAAGCCGAAACATTATGAATTTTGGCTTTATCATTGATAACCGCAAATGTATCGGCTGCCACGCCTGCACCGTCGCCTGCAAATCGGAAAACGAAGTGCCGCTCGGTGTTAATCGGACGTGGGTTAAATACATCGAAAAAGGCACTTTCCCAGACACGCGCCGTTTGTTTTCGGTGATGCGCTGCAATCACTGCGCCGACGCGCCATGCGTCGAGATTTGTCCGGTGACCGCGCTTTTTACCCGCAAAGACGGAATTGTTGATTTCGACACGCGCCGCTGTATCGGCTGCAAAGCCTGCACGCAAGCCTGTCCTTACGACGCGCTTTATATGCACCCGGACGAGCACACAGCGGCGAAATGCAATTATTGCTCGCACCGGACGGACATCGGGCTTGAACCGGCTTGTGTGATCGTCTGCCCGGAACACGCGATTATTTCGGGCGATATGGACGATCCGAAAACCGAAATATCGCAGCTTTTGGCGCGCGAATCGGTGCAGGTTCGCAAACCGGAAAAAGGCACACAGCCGAAGCTCTATTACATTGACGGCGACGCCGCTTCTTTAAAACCGACCGAAGCAAATCCCGGCACCGATTATATGTGGAGCAGCCAATCAACAGGCGTCGGGCATTACGCCAAATTTGCGGAAGAACGGATCAAAACCAACGCCGACAAAAGCGTGCCGCAGGCTCTTTATCAAATCGAATCCAAAACCAGAGGCAAAGGAACAAAAGAAAAAGCGCGCCGCGTTTACGACGTGCCCGGCAAAGGCGTCCATTGGGGCTGGGAAGTCACGGCTTACGTCTGGACAAAAGCGATTGCGGCGGGCGCGTTTCTGGTTCCGTTTTTGTTTTTGAAATTATTTGCAGGCGAAGTGCCGGATTTAATTGGAAGAATCGGGGCGACATTGGCGATTGTCTTTTTGGGAATTACGGGTTTGCTGTTGATTAAAGATTTGGGCAAACCGGAAAGATTTTTATACGTCCTGCTCCGCCCGCAATGGAAATCATGGCTGGTTCGCGGCGCGTATTTCATCACCGGCTACGGCTTGATTTTGTCGCTCTGGTGGGCGGCAAAGCTGGCGGGAATAAATGCGGCTTTGCCATATCTTGAATGGACGGGTGTTGTTTTCGCGCTCTTGACGGCGGTTTATACGGCGTTTCTATTCGCGCAGGCAAAAGGCAGAGATTTCTGGCAAAGCCCGATGCTCGGCGTTCATATGATTCTGCATTCCGTGATGGCTGGCATCGGTGTTTTTGCCATCGCCGGATTGTTTTTGAGTGAAAATTCCAATTGGCTCAGGAATCTGCGTTTTCTGGCTATCGGCGCGATTGTTTTTCATCTTTTGACTCTGGTTATCGAACTCTGGACGGCGCACACGACCGATGATGCCAAAGCGACAATCGAATTGATTACGCGCGGGCGTTTCCGCGTTCCGTTCTGGGCGGGAATGGTTTTTGTCGGAAACATTCTGCCGCTGATTCTCTTATTTTTCGGACAAACGGCAACCGCCGCGCTGTCGGGAATTTTGATTTTAATCGGCTTGTATATCGCCGAACATATCTGGGTTCGCGCGCCGCAGATGATTCCGCTTAGTTGATTGCAAATATGATTAAACATAAACCGTCGCTGATTGAGCGCATCGCCGAAAAATTACACTTAATCGAAAATCTGCACGACGATGCAGAAACTGATTTTCTGCCGCCTTTGACTGAAGCGGGCGATTTAACAAGCTATCCGCCGCCGGAAAAATGGGACGATTGGGTTGAGTATGAAGCGACGAGCGGGCAGCGACGCGTCAAGAAAAACTACATGATTATTCCGACGACCTGCTTTAACTGCGAGGCGGGTTGCGGGCTGCTTGGTTATGTTGACAAGGAAACGCTTAAAATCCGCAAGTTTGAAGGCAATCCGTATCATCCGGGCAGCCGTGGGCGCAACTGCGCCAAAGGTCCGGCGACGATTAATCAGATTACGGACGTTGACCGCATTCTTTACCCGATGCGGCGTAAAGGGAAACGCGGTGCGGGCGAATGGGAAAGAGTTTCGTGGGACGAAGTTTTAGACGATATTGCCGCGAAAATCCGCAAAGCATTGCAGGAAGACCGCCGCAACGAAGTCGTTTATCACGTCGGGCGTCCGGGTCATGAAGGTTTTATTGACCGCATTTTGCAGGCTTGGGGCGTTGACGGGCATAACAGCCACACAAATATTTGTTCTGCCGGAGCGCGTCTCGGCTATGCGATTTGGCAGGGCTACGACCGCCCTTCGCCCGATCATGGCGAAGCGCAATTTATCTTTCTAATTTCGGCGCATCTCGAATCCGGTCATTATTTCAACCCGCACGCGCAACGAATTATCGAGGGAATGATGAACGGCGCAAAGCTCGCCGTGATGGACACCAGACTTTCAAACACGGCTTCGATGGCTGATTACTGGCTGCCGAGCTATCCCGGCAGCGAAGCCGCCGTGCTATTGGCAATGGCAAATATTTTGATTCGGGAGAAACTTTACAACGAAGATTTTTTGCGAAACTGGGTGAATTGGCGGGAATCGTTGGAAGCAATGAATCCAGATGCAGAAATCACTTTTGAAAATTTCATCGTCGAGCTTGAAAAACTTTACGCCGAATACACGCCCGAATTTGCCGAAAAAGAAAGCGGCGTTACAGCCGCGATGATTGTTGAAGTCGCACGCCAAATCGGGCGCGCCGGAACAAGGTTTTCGGCGCACAACTGGCGCAGCGCCGGAAGCGGAAATCTCGGTGGCTGGGCGGTCGCTCGCTGCCTGCATTTTCTCAATGTTTTGACGGGAAGTGTCGGAACGGTCGGCGGGACTTTGCCTAGCGCGTGGAATAAATTTAAACCGAAGGGTTTTTCCAATCCGCCCGCTCAAAAATTCTGGAACGAGCTGCATTTTCCGCTCGAATATCCGCTTTCACATTACGAGATGAGCTTTCTACTGCCGCATTTTTTGAAAGAAGGGCGCGGGAAATTGGATGTTTATTTCACGCGGGTTTTTAATCCGGTTTGGACTTACCCGGACGGATTTACGTGGATCGAGGCTTTGTCGGATGAATCGAAAATCGGTTTGCACGCGGCTTTAACGCCGACCTGGAACGAGACGGCTTATTTTGCCGATTATGTTTTACCGATGGGATTAGCGAGCGAGCGGCACGATTTGACGAGCTACGAGACGCATTCGGGAATGTGGATTTCATTTCGCCAGCCGATTTTGCGCGAAGCGGCTCGGAAAATGGGACGCGAAACCACGTTTACTTACGAAACTAATCCGGGCGAAGTCTGGGAAGAAGACGAATTTTGGTTTGAATTGTCGTGGCGGATTGACCCGGATGGCGAGCTAGGAATTCGCAAGCATTTCGAGTCGCCGTATCGGGCGGGCGAGAAAATCACGATTGACGAGTATTACCAGTATATTTTTGAAAACACCAAAGGTTTGCCGGAAACTGCCGCCAAAGAAAATTTGACGCCGCTCGAATATATGCGGAAATACGGCGCGTTCGAGGTCGAAAATGCGGTTTACAATCGCCATCTAGAACCGCTCGCCGAATCGGATTTGCAAGGCACGCAAATTGACAAAGACACGGGCGGAGTTCGCAAAAACGGTAAAGGCGTGGGCGTTGTGATTGAGGGCGTTCCGCGAGCCGGATTTAACACGCCTTCACGCAAGCAAGAATTATATTCACCGACGCTCGCAGATTGGGGCTGGTCTGAATACGCCTTTCCGACTTACGTCAAAAGCCATATTCACCCGGAAACTTTGGACGCGAGCAAAAACGAAATCGTGCTTGTCCCGACGTTTAGGCTGCCGACTCTGATTCACACTCGTTCGGGCAATTCAAAATGGTTATCGGAAATTTCCAACCGCAATCCGCTCTGGATGCACACCGCGGATGCCGAACGTTGGGGAATCAAAACCGGCGACCTCGTGCGCGTTTCGACCGACATCGGCTATTTCGTCAACCGCGCGTGGGTGACCGAAGGCATCAAACCCGGCATCGTCGCATGCTCGCACCACATCGGACGCTGGCGTCGCGCGCAGGACGCGAGCAACAATCGCTGGCAGACGAATCAAGTCAGCATTTCCGAAGTCGAAAACGGCAAATGGATGATGCGCGTCGTCGAAGGCATCGGCGCGTACAAAAGCGCAGACCCGGACACTTCGAGAATTTTCTGGACGGACGGCGGCGTTCATCAAAACATCACTTTTCCCGTCCATCCAGACCCGATTTCAGGAATGCACTGCTGGCATCAGCGCGTCCGCGTCGAAAAAGCGCACGCGGACGACCAATACGGCGACGTTTTTGTTGACACGGAAAAATCTTTTCAGATTTACAAAGAATGGCTGGCGATGACTCGACCCGCGCCCGGACCAAACGGCTTGCGCCGTCCGCTCTGGCTGGCTCGTCCGTTACGACCGGCGGATGAAATGTTTTATGTTAATGAGGAAAATAAAAAATGAAGGCAACAATATATTTGACTCGGTTCTATCTCTTGAATTCGACCAAATCCCACAGATTACCGTATAAATCTTCAAAAACGGCAACCGTCCCGTAGTCTTCCGTTTTCGGTTCTCTGACAAAATTGACGTTCTTTTGACGCAGATTTTCATAATCTCGCCAAAAATCGTCGGTTTTCAAAAACAGAAAAACGCGCCCGCCGGTTTGGTTTCCGATTCTGCTTCTTTGCTCGTCGCCAACGCCTTTGGCTAATAACAAACAGCATTCTTCCGCTCCCTTCGGCGCAACTAAAACCCATCGTTTTGTTTCGCTTTGAGGCGTATCGTCAAGTAAGACAAAGCCTAATTTTTCCGTGTAGAATTTAATAGCTTCATCATAATCGTTAACAACCAGAGCGATATGCGCGATGCTCTGTTTCATAGTTTTATTCAATCTGCGAAATTCGCTCTAATTTGTCCAAATATTGTCGGGCTTCAAAATCGGCGCGTCCCTGCAAGATAAAAAGAATTGCCTGCCGATAAGTTTCCGTTGTCGGCGCGCCCGGAAAACAAGGCGTTTCCAGCTCGGACAAACTCAAATAGCTAATTAAAACGCTCATTAGCATCCAGAGCAACGTTTCCTCGCGCGTCCCAATCGGATTGTGTTTGTAAATAACTTCGCGTTCGTCAAGAATGTCGTCAACAATCCGTTTAAATTCTGCTTCGGAAATTTTCACAACATTTCCTCATACATCAAATAAACGCACTCTTCCATTCCGAGCTTTTCATAAACATTTTGTGCGACTTCATTTTCTTTTTCCACGTAAAGCCGGAAACCGCAAACCGGCGTTTCATTTCCCCCAGCCATTTCTTTGACTCGCTCATAAAGTCTGCGATAAACGCCTTTCCCGCGATAATCGGCGCGGACATAAACGCTCTGAATCCACCAAAAAAGCGCGTTGCGCCAATCACTCCACTCGAAAGTTATCAGCAAACAGCCGACGACTTCTTTAAATTCGTTTTCGGCGACGACATAAAAACCGCGTTGTTTATCCGCAAAAACGGCAGCGACTCCGGCGGATAAAATCTCGGTCGCAAGGCGTTTGCCTTCGGTTTCTTCAGCCATTCGCTGGTTGAATTCGACTATAATCGGCGCATCCGACGGTTCGGCTGCGCGCACTCTGATTTCCTGTTCCATTTCTCTCTGCATTTGACGATGCGCCTCGCGGCAAACTATTTTGAAAGATTGTTTTGTGTTTGGAGTTCGCGCTTTTGCGCCGTTTCCAAACTAAAATTTAAACTCTAAACTTTATTTTAATGAAACTTCGCGTACTTTATCACGGAAATTGTTTTGACGGCGCGGCTTCGGCGGCTCTGTTCAGCAAATTTTATCTGACGAAAATCAACCCGGCGGCGGAAATTTCCTTTTCGCCCGTAATGCACCGCGCAAATAACGCTTTTGACCGCGATTTGCTGGACGGCGACGAAAACGCCATTGTTGATTTTAAATTCTGCGCCGACGAGCGTCTCAACTGGTGGTTCGACCATCACGAATCGGCGTTTTTATCGCCCGAAGACGAAGCGTATTTTCGCCGCAAAAATTCCGAAACTCATTTTCTAGATACAAACTCGAAATCCTGCTGCGAGTTTATCGCGCGCACTGCGGATGAAAAATTCGGTTTTCGAGACGAAAGTCTAAAAGAATTGATCGAATGGGCGCACATTATTGACGGCGCTTTGTATGAATCGGCGGCACAATGCGTCGAATTGCGCTCGCCCGCGCTGAAATTGATGCAGGTTATCGAAGGCGAACACGATCCGGCTTTTGTCGAAAAAACAATTCTGATGATGCGCGAAAAATCCTTGACCGAAATTGTCGAAACGGCGGAAATTCAAGCGAAATTGCAGCCTATTCTCGCGCAACACAATCGCACGCTCGATTTGATTCGTGAAAATGCGGCTTATTCGCGCGGCGTCGTCTCGTTTGATTTAACCGAATACGGCTTTGACGGTTTCAACAAATTCATTCCCTATTATCTTTACCCGCAGACGACTTACAACGTCGCGCTGACGCGCGGCGACAAACGTACGAAAATCTCGGTCGGTTCAAACCCATGGTCGCCGCGCCAGCGCGTGCATAACATCGCCAAAATCTGCGAACGCTACGGCGGCGGCGGTCACGCCGTTGTCGGCGCGGTTTCTTTAAAACCCGATGAAGTCGAGCTGGGCAGAAAATATATGCGTGAAATCATTGCCGAGCTGCAATTTGAAGAAGATTAAAACCAATTTGCGGTGATACAAGTCAGTACCGCGAACGAAAGTGAGCGGGTAAGGTTATTGACCCGCTCACTACCGTTCGCGGTACTGACAGCCGCTTTAAACGAAATTGGCTCTAAAACCAATTTGCGGCGCGCCGTAGTTTTAATTTAGAATTTGTGTTGAAACGCGCCCCTGTAGCTCAATGGTAGAGCACGCGGCTCATAATCGCTTGGTTGTAGGTTCGAATCCTGCCGGGGGCATTTTAAACAAAAATTTATTGCTCAGTGTTCAAGTTGATTGCAACAAAAATCAAGTATTGGGAAATATCCAACTAGTCAATTCGTAACCATCCTCCCGTATCTGTTGAAATATACTTTCAAGCTCGCGAAAGTATACTGGAGAATAAAAAGATATATCTAAACGGTGACCAGCTTCGTATTCTCTGATATTTGCTTCAAATGCAGGTATTACTTGTTGACTAATGCGGTTTAAAGCAAATTCAGCACTCGCTTTACTATCTTCAGACGTGAAGAATAACGTGACCTTAGTAGCAAATAAACCGTGTAGTTCTTGAGATTCCCTTAATTGACCAGCGGGTTGGCGAGCTAAAATTTCTCTCAAATTCACATCACTTAACCGTTTAGTATTGCTTAAACGTTGCCTTATAAAACTCATTTCACTCTTTAAATCTTTCAAAGATTGAAGAATAAAAACATCTGAGGAAACCTCTTTATTCTCAAGCTGAGCTACAGTAAATTCTCCAAAGTTTTTTAAAAAAGGTGAATATTGAGGGTCAGATTTTGCTGCTGAGTAAGTGTTTTCTAACTTGCCTTTTAAAAGTTTTTTAAATTCAACCATTTTGTGGTAATTGAGATCGCGCGGATAAGGTAAATGCCTAATTGGAGAAGTATCAAAAGAAAAATCCGTTGACTCGTCTTTTATAAGAACTGTAGGTTTATCAAAAGCTAATCGTAAGCCTAATTCAAACATAACATTCGGATTCTTGCCGCTTACATCACAAACAACGATGTCACTGTGATAGGTGTTTTGAACAATAGTTTTGTGTATAACACCCATTTCATCGGATTCGCTAACCAAACTACCAATAAAGCTGGCTGACTCAATCGCCTCTTGTAAGATTGCTAAAACTTCGCTCCAATGCTGAGCCGAACACCCATCAATTTCGGAAATCGGCATCATAATTCCGCAAGTAGGTTTCGGATTTTCTTCTTTACTTTGAGTTTCCTTCTCAGGTTTAGAACCATTAGCTTCTTTTTTGCTTTTTTCCGCCATAAATAAACCTCAACAATTAGAAACAGCCCAAATTTAGTAGCTTGCTAAAATTATTTTCTAAGCTATTCTTCAATCTCAAACATTGATAAAACATTGCTGAGCGAGAGAACTTGTTCGACTTTCGGCGGCAGATTCTTCAATTTCAAATTGCCGCCCGCGTTGTTGAACTTTGCGGCGGCGTTAATCAATTCGCCGACGCCGCTCGAATCAATGTATTTGACTGAGGCGAAATTTATCGTCACCCGGTTTTTGTCCGTTTCCGCCAAACGGCGCAGCGCGGAGCGCAGTTCTGCGGCGCCGCTGCCTAAAACGACGCTGCCTTCCAAATCCAAAACTGTTTCGTCGCCGGTTTCGCGTTCTTTAATATTCAGCATCTTGTAGAAAATTCCTTTTTATAAACTTTTAAACTCTTGTACTTTTATTCTATCCGACAAACCTAGTCAAGACCTCATCTTGTTGAAATTCAAACGAATCAAATCTGCCGCAAAAGAGAAAAAGCATTTAAAACGTGGCTTTTTTGTTATAGTTTAGATAATCCGAACGATTAAAAATGGAACCGTTAGCGAGCAAAATCAGACCGCAGAATCTGGACGAATTTGTCGGGCAGCCGCAGCTTGTCGGCGCGGATAAACCGCTTCGCAGGGCGATTGAACAAGGTCATATTTTTTCGTTTGTTTTGTGGGGACCGCCCGGCGTCGGGAAAACGACGCTTGCCAGAATTTACTCAAACGCCATCAACGCCGATTTTCACGAGCTTTCAGCCGTTTCCGCCGGAAAAGACGACATTCGCAAAATCGTCGCCCGCGAGCGCGAAGAAAATCGCCCGCGCGTTTTATTCTTGGACGAAATTCATCGTTTTAACAAAGCCCAGCAGGATTTTCTGCTGCCGTTTGTCGAATCGGGCGATCTGGTTTTAATCGGCGCGACGACCGAAAATCCGAGCTTTGAAATTATTCCCGCGCTGCTTTCGCGTCTGCGCGTTTTTGTTTTGACGGAATTGTCGCCGGAAGAAATGCGTACGATTATTGACCGCACAGGTCAGACGCTCGACGACGAAGCTAAAGATTGGCTTGTTGCAATGGCAAACGGCGACGCCAGACAAGCGATCACGATGATTGAAAACACGGCGCGGCTTTACGATGAGATAACGATTGAGAGTTTGAAAAACACTCTGCAATCGAAATTTCTGCGCTACGACAAAGCGGGCGAAGAGCATTACAACGTCATCAGCGCGTTTATCAAATCAATGCGCGCCTCGCAGCCGGACGCCGCGATTTATTATCTCGCCCGAATGATCGAAGGCGGCGAAGACCCGAAATTTATCGCCCGCCGAATGGTGATTTTTGCTTCCGAAGACATCGGCGTCGCCAATCCGACTGCGCTTGTCGTCGCAAACGCGGTTTTTCGCGCGGTGGAAACCGTCGGTTTGCCCGAAGCCGGAATCAATCTCGCGCACGGCGTTGTTTATCTCTCGAATTGCAAAAAAGACAAAAGCTCTTACGAAGCATATATGGCGGCGCTCGAAGACGCTCGCAAATTCGGCAATCTGCCCGTGCCGCTCGTTGTGCGAAATGCGCCGACCAAGTTGATGAAAGATTTGGGCTATGGCGAAGGTTACGAGCGTTACACGAGCGAAGATTTGCTGCCGAAAAAGCTCAAAGGCAAAAAATATTTGAAACCGAAAAACGAATAGGTTTCGATTTAAGGATTTTTTCACCGCCGAGACGCGGAGACGCCGAGTTTTTAGAAAAAGAGTGTGGAATGCAAGAGTTTTTCACTCAAACTATTTTCTTCAATTCTTAACTCCGCGTCTCGGCGGTTCAAATTTTCTTACCCCAAACACAAGTTAATTTATTCGCGTTTTTTAGCGATTTGACGGCTCAAAACCGCGAGCGCAATCCCGCCCAAAATCATAATTGCGGAAATTATTAATCGCAGTGACAAAGTTTCCGAAAGAATTATAACGCCGCTGATTGCCGCCAAAACCGGAACGGCGAGCTGCACCATCGCAGCTTGAATCGAAGTCAAACCTTTTAAAGCCGCATACCAAATGACATAACCCAAACCCGAAGTTACTGCGCCCGACAGAATCGCCAGCAAAATACCGTTTGTCGAAACGTGAGGATTGCCGAACAGAAGAATCGCCAAATTTACAGCGAAAACAAAAGGCAGCGAGTAAAGAAAATTATTTGCGGTGTTTGTCAAAGGATTCTGCGCGCCGCGCCCCAAAAGCGAATAAAAGCCCCATGCAATTCCCGCTACGAGCATCAGAGCCGCGCCCGACACCGAAGGCGCGGACAAACCGGGCAGCAGCAAATAAATTAACCCCGCAATCGCTAAAAGCAATCCGACCCATTCGCTCCGAAAAAATCGCTCGCCTTTGAAAAGCACGTAAATTATCATCGTCGCCTGCACCGCGCCGAATAAAATCAAAGCGCCCGTTCCGGCGCTCAAACTCAAATACGCAAAAGAAAAAGCGATGGCGTACAGAAATAACCAAAACGCCGAAACTGCATCGGCATTTGAAGAAAAAGCTGATTTTCGATTGACTGCGAACGCGATGATTAAAAGAATCAACGCGCCGGAAGCGAGACGAACGGCGGAAAAAGTCGCCGCGTCAATCGCATTCCGGCTGAGCGCCAGACGGCACAGCAAAGAATTTGCGGCAAAAGCGATAAGCGCCAGAACAGTGTAAAGAAAGATTTTCACGCTGCTAATAATAAACTGCAAAGTTTACAAGATATAAGGCATCTTTTCATTAACGCGATTAAAGTTTTATAATCGTTTAGCTTAAAAGTCATCTGCAAAATAATTCCGTTTCCTCTTTTCGATTTTTTAGGAGCTTTAGTTAATGAAAAAGGTTTAT
Source organism: Pyrinomonadaceae bacterium (assembly GCA_036387315.1). Lineage (GTDB taxonomy): Bacteria > Acidobacteriota > Blastocatellia > Pyrinomonadales > Pyrinomonadaceae > JALZCH01. The sequence continues at coordinate 7,003 of DASVTY010000006.1, read as the reverse complement.
TTGTTCGTGTTGTTTGCGACGTTTGCGTCGGCGTTTTTCCTCTCAAAATTGCCGTTTGCGCCACAATCGGCTCAAGCGAAAGCTATTTCCAAACGAGACAATTTCGTTCCCGGCGAGCTGCTCGTCAAATTCAAAGGTGAATCGGCGTTCGAAAATTTAAGCTCGCTTCACGCCGAAAACGGCGCAAGCGTGACAAAAGAATTTTTCGAACTCGGCTGGCAGGTTGTTAAATTGCCAGACAACATTTCAACCGAACAAGCTCTGGCTCAATACGCAAAATCTCCCGAAGTCGAATACGCCCAGCCGAATTACATTTACCGCCTTGCGGAAACTACGCCGAATGACACAGGTTTTGGCAATTTGTACGGAATGCAGAAAATCTCTGCGCCTGCGGCTTGGGATACGACGACCGGAAATTCAAACATCGTTGTCGCTGTGCTCGACACCGGCATACGGCGCACACACGAAGATATAGCCGCTAACATCTGGCAAAATCCGGGCGAAATTTCCGGCAACGGCATTGACGACGACGCGAACGGTTATGTTGACGACAAAATCGGTTACGATTTCGCCAATAACGACGCCGATCCGAGCGCTGAAGGCAGTCACGGAACACACGTCGCCGGGACAATCGGCGCCGCCGGCAACAATGGTAAAGGCGTTGTCGGCGTGAATTGGAACGTCGGTTTGATGACTGTCAAAATTTTCGACGCGAACGGCAATTCAACGTCCGCGAAAGTCATCGCAGCTCTCAATTATGTTCGGATGATGAAAACGCGCGGCGTGAACGTTCGCGTGACGAACAATTCTTATGGCGGTTGCAACGAGGCTTGCGGCTACGATCAGGCGATGAAAGATGCGATTGACGCCGTCGGGAGAGCAGACATTCTCAATGTTTATGCCGCCGGAAACAGTTCCGCAAACATTGAAGCTCAAGCATTTTATCCGGCGGGCTATAACAGTCCGAGCATTTTGTCTATCGCCTCTTCCGACCAAAACGATAACAGATCGGGGTTTTCCAATTACGGCGCGACAAGCGTTGATTTAGCCGCTCCGGGCAGCGGAATTTTAAGCGCCACTGCCGGCGGTGACAACGCTTACGGGTTTTTGAACGGAACTTCGATGGCTGCGCCGCACGCGGCTGGCGCGGCTGCTCTGCTGCTGGCGGCAAACCCGAATTTGTCCGCCGCTTCGGTCAAAGCCACGTTGATGAATACGGTTGACGTTTTGCCGCAGTGGAACGGAATTGTCAAAACGGGCGGCAGATTAAACATCGCTCGCGCGATTCAGCAGCCGACGACTTGCACGTTTACGTCGCCGACGGCGCAAAACATAAATTTCACCTCGGCTGGCGGCACCGGCAGCATTCATATTATCGCTCCGCAAAATTGCGATTACACCGGTTTTCCGAGCGCAAGCTGGATCATAGCGAATCCGGGCGAAGGAAACGGTCAGGTAATTTTTTCGGTCGAGACAAATATAACCGGCAGCCCGCGCAGCGCCGCGCTCGAAGTCGCCGGACGAACTTTTACGATTACGCAATCGAGCACCTTGCCGACAGCCGCGAGAGTCGAAATCGGCGGTCGGGTTTTGACCGAGACGGGACGCGGTATTGCTAATGTCCGGCTTGAATTGAACGGCGCAGGTTTATCGGAGGCGAAATTTGCCCGCACCAATCAGTTCGGCTATTACCGCTTCACCGATGTCGAAGTAGGACAAGTTTACATAATCTCGGCGGACAGCAAACGATATTCATTCGAACCGGCAACGCAGGTGATAAATCTGCTCGAAAACGTTGAACAAATGAATTTTAAAGCGAGACAAAAGTAGCGAGCCGTTTCTTATGAAAGGCGAATAAAATATGGACATCATTGATTCGGAAACGGCATCAAACCAACTGAAACTTTAAATTTCAAGGGGTCTTTTTAAGAACGATAAGTCTATGAAAAAAAATCAGATTGCGTTTGTTCTAACCGTGTTACTGCTATCTGTCAGCGCGGCTTGTGCACAGCGCGAAGCGACTAAAACTTCGGCTTCGACCGATTCGACGAATTCAACTTCGCAATGTCAGCCGGTCGAAACCAGAACGGCAAACGCGCCCGAACAAAAACCCGCTTTTCCCGGACAAACTCGCGCTTGCGCGGTGAAATCCGATGTCGCTTTTGACGTAACGGTGGTGGCGAAAGGCTTGAACCAGCCCTGGGCGGTCGAGCCGCTGCCGGGCGGAGACTTTTTGATTACCGAAAAAGCCGGACAAATGCGTATCGTTTCGGCTAAAGGCGAAATCGGCGAGCCGCTTGGCGGATTGCTCCCGGTCGGACAAGGCGGCGTTTCTAGCGCCAGCGGGCAAGGCGGTTTGCCGCCGATTACCGCGCGCGGGCAAGGCGGACTGCTCGACGTTGCTTTAAGCCCGACTTTTGAAAAAGACCGCACCATTTTCTGGAGCTTTTCCGAACAGCGCGAAGGCGGGAGCGGAACAAGCGTCGCGCGCGGAGTTTTAACGCAGGATCGCAGAAATCTCGAACAAGTCAGCATCATTTTCCGAGCGATGCCGACTTATAACAACGGCTTGCACTTCGGTTCCCGCCTCGCTTTCGGACCTGACGGAAAGCTGTACATCACGCTTGGCGACCGCTTCGACAAAATGACGACTCGCCCGCAAGCGCAGCAGTTAAGCAGTCATCTGGGCAAAATCATTCGCATCAACCCGGACGGTTCAGTACCCGCCGATAATCCGTTCGTCAAGCAATCCGGCGCATTGCCGGAAATATGGGACATCGGACACCGAAACGTTCAGTCGGCGACCTTCGACGATCAGGGAAGATTGTGGACGGTGGAACACGGACCGAAAGGTGGCGACGAACTGAATCTGGTCGAAAAAGGTAAAAATTACGGCTGGGCGGTTGTCAGCTACGGCGAAGAATATTCGGGCGAGCAGATTCAGGGCGCGGCAACGGCGCGCGAAGGATATGAACAGCCGGTTTATTATTGGGACCCTGTAATTGCTCCTTCCGGCGCACAATACTACACGGGAAATGCTTTTCCCGCCTGGCGCGGCAGCTTGTTCATCGGTGGTTTGGTAACACAAAGACTTGTGCGGCTGGTTATCAAAAACAATCGGGTCGTAGGCGAAGAACATCTGCTGACAGACCGCGGACAGAGAATCCGTGATGTCCGTCAAGGTCCTGACGGCGCGCTTTATGTCGTTACGGATCAAAGCAGCGGAGAGCTTTGGAAAATTACGCCTAAACGTTAGGGTTTTGCTTTCGCAATTTACCTGGAAACGTGGCTGTTCATCATCGAACAGCCACGTTTCCATGCAGCTCGATCATTTGAGTTGTACCGTTTTTGAAAATGCGCAAAACATAAACTTCACATCGGCGGGCGGCACCGGCAGCATTCAAATTATTGCTCCGCAAGACAAAAGGGAAAAAGCGTTGAATCGAACTCAATTCAACGCTTTTTCCCTAAAAACGTTTCATCCCGAAATAAAAGATCAAAAATCTAAGCTAAAAATAAAATCCGATTTTTTGAAACTTTTCGCCTTGACCTTACGTTCATAAAATGACTCGAATAGAAATCCGGTCATCAGTCAGAATGAAAAACAACATACAAAGAGAAAGCATTCGAGACGAAATTTTGGACGCGACGGACAGATTGTTAGCCCGTTTCGGCTACAAGAAAATGACGATTGATGATCTGGCTCAGGAAGTCGGAATCGGCAAAGGCACGGTTTATCTGCATTTTGCGAGCAAAGAGGAAATCGCACTTTCGCATATTGACCGCATTATTGAGCGAATGAAAGTACGTTTGAAAGAGATTTCAAGCACGGACGCTTCCCCGGATGAACGTTTGCGCGAGATGCTTTTGACCAGAGTTTTGTTTCGCTTTGACAGCGTTCAGCATTACACGCAAAGTCTCAATGATTTACTTGCCGACTTGCGCCCGCCCCTGCTCGCTCGTCGGAGACGATACTTTGAAGATGAAGCGCAGATTTTTGCGGAAGTTTTGCAGGAAGGCGACAAAATCAAGATTTTTTCCGTTCCTGACGCTTTAAAAACCGCCGAAACTCTGCTGCTCGCAACTAATTCGCTTTTGCCCTACAGCTTAAACACAAAAGAACTCGGCGAGCGTTCGGAAATCGAAGAAAGAGTCGGGCGGTTGGCAGATTTGCTCCTGACAGGTTTGCTGCGCCGCTAAAAACCAAAAAAAGAATGATTTTAAACAGACAGAAATGGAGAGAAAGAAAATGAACAAAATAGTTTCGTTTATGACCGCACTGGCTTTAGCCTTTTTCATCCTTTGCCCCGAAAGCATATCCGCTCAAACGCCGAACGGCGGCGAACAGCCCGATTCGGCGATTGACGCGGCGACGAAAACACAAGTTATCAATGAGCTACTCAAACGGCTCAACGACTCTTACGTTTTTCCCGAAACGGCGAAGCAAATGGAAGCCGCAATCCGCGACCGCGTGAGCAAAAATGAATATGACCAAATTACCGGCTCGCGCGCTTTTGCGGCGAAATTAACCGAAGATTTGCGAGCCGTCAGCCGTGACAAACATCTCGGTGTGCGTTTTTCGCCAAATGTGATTCCGGTTCGCGCCCAAAGAAACGAGCCGACCGCTGAAGAAAAAGAAAACTACAAAAAAAATGTCTCGCGCGTAAATTACGGTTTCGAGCGCGTTGAGCGACTTCAGGGAAACATCGGGTACATTGACCTTCGGGGATTTACAGATTCCGAACTTGGCGCGGAAACAGTTTCGGCGGCGATGAATTTTGTCGCTAACACCGACGCTTTGATTTTCGATTTGCGACAAAACGGCGGCGGCAGTCCGGAGATGGTTCAACTCATCTCTTCATACCTGTTCGGCGACAAGCCGGTTCACCTCAACAGCCTTTACTCGCGCACAAAAGATAAAACCGAGGAATTCTGGACGAAACCGAATTCGGTCGTCGGAAAGCGGTACGATGGCAAAGACGTTTACGTTTTGACGAGCAACCGCACATTTTCCGCCGGTGAAGAATTTACCTACAACCTTAAGAACTTGAAACGCGCAACCATCATCGGCGAAACAACGGGCGGTGGAGCGCATCCCGGCTCGGTTGTTCGGTTAAGCGACCATTTCGGCGCGTTTGTCCCGACCGGACGCGCGATTAACCCGATTTCCAAAACAAACTGGGAAGGAACGGGCGTCGAACCCGACGTTAAAGTATCCAAAGAAGAGGCTTTAAAAACCGCGCATCTGATGGCTGTAAACAAAACCGCTGAAAAAACATCGGACGCGCAGCTCAAAAACGCACTGAAACAAGTAACCGTCCAGCTTCAAAAAGAATTGGACGAAATGAAGAAAACCGCGCAAACGAAGTAAAATCAGATGTGGTTTTAAATTGAAAAGGTGTGATTAATAATCACACCTTTTATTTTTCTGCTTTTTCGGTTGAAAGAAAACGCTCTTGAAAATCCGGCGCGCGTTTTCTGAGAGCCAGCCACGAGGCAAATATTTGGGGCGTTTCGAGCCAGATTTTGAACCATTCGGCGATTTCGGCTTTTTCTTCGCGTTTTTCAGGGGCGACGCGCGCGTTTTTGGAAATCATTTGAGCGCGCTCTTTTGCCTGCACGGTTTTCGATTTCAAACGCCGCAGACCTTCGCGGTCGTTTTCACGAACAAATTTCTGCCGCAGATTTTCAAGATTTTTTAAAGTCGTTTCGGCTTCGGCGAAATTGCCGAACTTGATGAGATTGCGAAACGGCGCGGCGTAAGCGTCTTCGGTTCGGCGCTCGACATCGAGCTTTAAAATTTCAGCGTGCCTGAGTTCCGCGCCTTCATCGGCAAGCATTCGGGCGAGCGTCATCGGAGTTTCAACCGCGCCGTCGCCGAAATGCCCGCGCACCGCTTCTTCAATCGCTTCAAGCTCAATACGCCCGACCGATTCGCAGTCGAGAGCTTCCCAAACTTCCATTATCAAATCGAATTTCGTCCGCGATTTCCAGGCTGTTTCCGGCATAAAACACTCAAAACCAATTTCACCACAGAGCGCACGGAGAAGTCACAGAGAAAACACAGAGTTTATGATTTTCGCTGTGACTTCTCCGTGTAAAACTCTGCGCGCTCTGCGGTGAATCCGTCAGATTTACGGCTGAAAACTCAAAATTCGCGCAATGCTGAAAATTGCGGCGGCAACGACAATCAAAAGCGAAACGTAGCCGAGAATGTTGACGAAATTGCTGACGGGTTTCGGCTCTAACAATTCGTCTCGGCGAGTCGTCAGCAAACCGTAAATCGTGCCGACGACAAGCCCTCCGGCGTGCGCGGCGTTGTCAATAAAACTGTATCCGATGACGCCGATTGCGGCGATCAGCAAAAGATTAATGATGATGTTGCGAAAGAAACCGGGCGGCAGATGTTGTTTGTTTTTAAAACCGTAAACGCCCAAAAATCCGAACAACCCGATAATTCCGCCCGACGCGCCGATTGAAGTCGTTTCGGGCATTAAATATAAACTGGCAAGGCTGCCGCCGATTGCCGCGAGAAGAAAACAAATCGAAACGTGCGCGCGGTTTGACAAGGCTTCGATAGTTGCGCCGATGTTGTAAAGAGCCTGCCCGTTAAAATAAATATGCAGAAAACCGCCGTGCAAAGTAGCAGATGTCAGCATCCGCCAAAGCTCGCCCTGCCAAACCAGAGGCTTAACAAGTCCGGCGGCGAAAACCGATTTTTCCTCGCCAACAATAAGCTGACACAGAAAAACGGTGAGCAAAGAACCAAGCAGAATGTAAGAAAAAACCGGCGGCGTCAGCTCAACTCGCCGCGTCAGAATTTCCGCCTGCTGCCGCTCAAATTCCGCCCGCTCATCGCTGTGCGCGTTTTCGGGTTTAATCTCAAAAGTTCCCATTCAATCAATGATAATTGCTTATACAAGAAAACTGAATCCCACCCAATTCGTAATTCGTAATTTGAAATTCGTAATTGATTTACATCGCCATTCCGCCGTCAGCTTGG
>DASVTY010000005.1:0-32243 GCA_036387315.1 Pyrinomonadaceae bacterium | reverse complement strand
TGTTTTAAGCGCGCATGGCGCGGCGCGTAAATGGGTGGTTGCAAATCTAAAAATCGGCGACAACGTGACAATCGGCGATGCGCCGAAACCGATTTTAAATGCGGCTGGCGAAGTCGCTCCGGCGGCTTCGATTCCTTGTTTCCCCGGCGCGTATTACCGCAAAGCCGTTTCGAGCTTTGACGTTTGGACGGGAATCGTCGGTGTAGTCAAATTGGGAACTCCGAAAGTTGATGAAGCCAGACTAAATGCAGCGACGAAACAGCCGCTCGATAATTTTTCGGTTTATATGGGCGGACGCGCCGGAGAACAGGAAATTGACGCCGGTTTGGCTTGGGAGTTCACACTGGACGAAAACGGCAAAAAGAGCGAGCGGCGAAATGCATTTCGACCGTTTTGGCGCAACGAAACCTGGAACAGCGCGCCCGCCGAAAAGCAATTTTATTATTATCCGGGCGAAACCGTTCAGATGGCTGTCATCGTCGCCGGACCCGGAAAACTCAGACTTGTAATTGCAGATGCGGCGCAAAAGAAAGTTTTTCAAACCGAATTTGACGCGAAAAGTTTTCAACCGAATGTGCCGCGGCAATTCAAGCGCGTTAATGCGATTGACCAATTTGGCAACGAAGGCAAACCGGCGCAGGCGACAAAAGCGCAAGTGGCAGGAGCGGAATGGCTGCAAACCCTTCTGCTGCGCGGCGCAGGAAGCGAAGCCAAACAGTTGCCAATGGACAAAACGCGCTTTACCGATATGCGCTGCCCCAGCGAAGCAAATATCGTCGTGACAGCGACTGACGCCGCAAAAGGCGCTGAAAAAATTGACATTTTCGGGACGCCGCAAAAATAAAGTGAAATTGTGAAAAGAATCAGCCTAGGTTTAACAATAATTGCAGTTCTCTGCGAGATTTGTTTCCTCAAATTGGAAGCAAACACGCAAAATAAATCTGCTGCGCCGCGAAACTCGATTTGGGTTTCTTCGACAGCTTCTGCTGATGTAATTGCAAACCGCGAATCAATCGCCGCCTTTGCAGACAAAGCCAAACAAGCGGGCTTCGATACAATTATTCTTTATACCAAAGAGCTAAACGGTCACGTCGTTTATCCGTCAAAAATCGCGCCGCGTCTCGCCGAACATAGAAACATTAGATACAACACCGATTTCGATTCGCTCAAAACTTTTATCGAAGAATGCCATCGTCGCGGAATGCGGCTGCATGCGGCGTTCGACATTTTCACCGAAGGCAACAAGCTGATTCCCGGCGTCGGAATCGGTTTCGACAAGCGCAAAGATTGGCAATCGGTGGCTTATGATTTGGACGAAGCCGATAAAAAAATAAAAATCGCGCCGATTGGCGAATTCAAACAAGGAATTCCGCTTTGGGTTAACGCCGCTTTGCCCGCCGTTCAGGATTACGAAATCTCGATTATTCGGGAAGTGCTGGAAAATTACGACGTTGACGGCGTGGTGATGGACAGGGCGCGCTGGAACGGCGTCAACGCAGATTTTTCAAATTATTCGCGCGATCTTTTTCAAAAATACGTTAAAGACGAAAATCTGCGGTTTCCCGAAGACGTTTACGAAATCAAACTCGACGCAAACGGAAAAAAACAAATTGTCGAAGGAAAATATCTGAAAAAATGGCACGAATGGCGGGCGAGCGTCATTCGCGGTTTTGTCGAAAAGCTCCGAAATGTAGTGAAAAAACGCAAGCCGAAAGTTTCTTTTGAATCTTATGTCGGCTCGTGGTTTCCGGTTTACGGAAACGATGTAGGCGTTAATTGGGCGAGCGCGAAATACAAAGTTCCTTATGATTGGGCGTCGCCGGATTTCGGCAAAACCGGATACGCCGCGCTCGTTGACGTGCTTTACGTCGGACTTTATTATCGCCACAACACCGAAACGGAAGCCCTAAAAGCAGGAGCGAAAAACTGGCAATCAATCGAAGGCGCAGCGAAATTGGCAAAAGAAGCCATTAAAGGCGAAACAACAATTCACGGCGTCATCAACTACGGCGACGATAATCTTTCAACCGAAAAGCTGGAAAACGGAACGAAAATAATTTCCGAACAAACAAGCGGTACAAGCATTTTTGAAGCCTCGCACGTCAAACGGCGGAATTTATGGATGCCGCTCGAACAAATCTTAAAACCCAAACTCGCGTCGGAGAAAAACAAGTGAGAATTTCGTCTTTAAACGACAAATTATCGAAACAGACTTTCTCTGCGCTCGCACTTTTGACGGCAATTTCGTTATTGGCGGTTTCCGTCTTTTCGCAAAAAAGGGAAACGGCGAAAAAACAATCAACGACTGATTTCACGACTCGCGTTGTGATTGTTCCGCTCGATGACCGCCCGGCGACAACTCAGTTTGCCGAAATGATTGGACGAATCGGAAACGCTGAAGTGATTTTGCCGCCGCGCCCGTTTTTGGGAACTTTTATCACAGCCGGAAACTCCGAGAAAATTGCCAAATGGCTACTCGAACAGGATTTTTCAAATGTTGACGCGGTTATTTTATCGGCTGATATGCTCGCCTACGGCGGATTTATGAATTCGAGGTTTTCCGCTGCGCCGCTGGAAACCGCGCTCCGGCGATTGGAAGTCGTCAAAGAATTGAAACGCAAAAATCCGCGTTTGCCCGTTTACGTTTTTAATGTCGTCCGCCGCGTGGCATTGTCGGCAACGGCTGCAAACCGCCCGTTTCGAGACAAAATCGCTCGCTGGGCGGTGCTGGCTGACGAAACCGCGCAAAAACCGGGCGAAATAAAAATAAAATCAGAATTCGAGCGGTTGGGGCGAGAAATTCCGCCCGCCGAAATCGAAGATTATTTGGCGGTGCGAAGGCGCAATTTGCAAATTAATGTTGCAATGCTCGATTTTGCGAAAGCCGGAATTATAGACAAATTGCTGCTTTTGCAGGACGACGCGCACCGTTTCGGTCTTCATCGGCGCGACCAACAGGCTTTGCGTGAGCGGATTGATAAATTAGGTTTATCCGATGAAAAAGCCGCGCTTTATAACGGCGCAGACGAAGGCGCGAGCGTTTTATTAAGCCGCGCGATATTGCGTAAAGCCAATTTCAAACCGCGCGTCCGAGTCGTTTATTCATCCGAAGCCGGACGCTCGCATCTCGGAGATTTTGAAGACCAGCCGATTGAAACGAGCGTTCGGCGGCAAATCGAAAATTCCGGCGCTGAAATTGTCGCAGAAGCCCAGTCCGCCCATTACACGCTTTACGTCAATGCGCCGCAGCAAACCGAAATTGATTTTCAAGCATTTTTGGAAAAGCTCGTCGCCGATGTGAAAAACAATCGCAGAGTTGCGATTGCAGACGTTTTGTATCGAGTTTGGGGCGGCGGAGATGCTCGAATTGTTGAAAGATTGGGGCGTGAAAAACTGCTTGACCGCGTTATCGGTTATGCTTCGTGGGGAACGCCCGGAAACGCCATCGGAACTGTTGTGCCGCAGGCGAACGTTTACGTTTTTGCCAGAAGAAAATTGTTTGATAATCCTGAATTGGCGAAGAAATCGGAAGCCGCAAATATTAAATTTCTCTTTCACCGCTGGGTTGGCGATTACGGTTATCACGTTTTGGTTCGTCCCGCCGTGAATAAATACGCGCGTCAGGATTTGAAAATCGAAGTTGACGAATTTGATAGCCCGGCTTACGAAAAATTTAATCGAATTGTCGTCGAGCGAATAAAGCCGATAACCGAACAGTTTTTTGAGGAGAATTTCAAAAACCGTTTTTATCAAACGGGCAAAAACGCGAGCGACGGAATCGTTTTGCAAGAAATGCAAAATCTCGAAATCCGCTTGCCGTGGGCGCGGACGTTTGAAATTTTTATGGACTACGATTTTCGTTTTGCGGAAGCGATTGAAAAATAATGAAAAATAAAAACCGAATTGCAAAAATGCTGATTTCCAGCGCGTTAATCTTTACGCTCGGCGTTTTGCCTTTCAATTTCGCCGTTTCGGCGCAAACAAAAAAGACGACGAATTTTGCTGCGCATACGAAACAAACGGCGGCGGAAAAACAATGGGTTGAAAAAACGCTCCGCTCGTTGACTTTGCGCGAGCGCATCGGGCAAATGATTGTCGTCGGTGTGCTAGGCGATTACAAAAACGCTAACGGCGAGAAATTTGCCGAAGTCCGCAAACAGATTTTGGAAAACAAAGTCGGCGGTTTTGTTTTTTATCGCGGCGACGTTTTGGAATTGGCTGCGCTGACGAACGAAATGCAGCGCGTCGCCAAAATTCCGCTTTTGCTGGCTGCGGATTTTGAGCGCGGTTTGCCGATGCAAATTCGCAGCGGCACGTCTTTTACGCACAATATGGGAATCGCGGCGGCGGGAAATCCGGCTGATTCTTATCGTAAAGGAAGAATCATCGCCGAAGAAATGCGCGCAATCGGAATCAATTGGTTGTACGGTCCGGTTTCCGATGTCGCCAACAATCCCGACAATTCAATGGTAAACGTGCGAAGCTACAGCGAAAACCCCCAAAGAACGGCTGAGTTTGTTGCAGCCGAAGTGCGCGGGCTTCGTGACGGCGGCGTGCTTTCAACCGCCAAACATTTTCCCGGACACGGAGACACGCCGATTGATTCGCACATTAGTTTGCCGGTTATCAACATCAACCGCGCTCGTTTCAATTCAGTTGAGCTTGAGCCGTTTCGCGCGGCGATTGCCGCCGGACTCGATTCATTTATGACGGCGCATATCGCTTTGCCTGAAATTACCGGCGACAACTTGCCGGCATCGCTTTCGCCGCAAATTAACAAAGATTTGATTCGCAAAGAGCTGAAATTCGATGGAATAATTACAACCGATTCGCTCGGAATGGGAGCGATAATTAAAAATTTTAAAGGGACGGAAGGCGCTCTTTTAGCAATCAAAGCCGGAGCGGACGTGGCATTGCTTCCGCCAGACCCGAAAGGAACGATTGACGCGGTTGAGCAAGCCGTTCTGCGCGGCGAAATAAGTCGAGAGCAAATTGACGATTCCGTCCGCCGCCTGCTTCGCGCCAAATATCGCGTTGGTTTGGCGAAAACTCGAAGTGTGGATTTGAATGCTGTTAATAAAATCATCGAAAAACCGGAAAATGTGCGGTTTGCCAATGAGCTTGCCGAGCGTTCGATAACGCTTCTGCGTAATGAAAACAACATTCTGCCGCTCGGCGCGAAACAACTGCAAAATGCGTTGTTTATTATCGCCGCCGGGGACGACGATCCCGATCAGGGAAACGTTTTCAAAGCTGCAATCGAAAGCAGATTGAAAACGGCGCGCGTCATTCGCGTTGACAAACGGACGACAGAAAAGGAATACAAGCAGATTTTGGAACAAGCCGAAAAAACCGGAACCGTTGTCGTCGCGCCGTTCGTCAAACGCGCCGCGCTCAAAGGCACGGTTGAATTGCCGGAATCCGAAGCCGAGTTTGTACGAGAAATAATAGATTTAAAAAAGCCGGTTGCGGTCATCGCTTTCGGCAGCCCTTATCAATTGAAACAGTTTCCGAAAGCTAAAGTTTACGCGGCAGCTTACGCGGTTGAAGATGTCGCGCAGACGGCGGCGGCGCGAGCAATCTTCGGCGAAACGGCAATTACAGGGCGCGCGCCGGTCAGCCTGCCCGGTTTTTTCAAAATCGGCGACGGCTTGCAGCTCGATGCTACGACGCGAAGACAAAAGGACGCGAAAGAAGCTACCGAAATTTTTAATTGAAAACATTAAATTTTGGAAAGACGCATGATTTGCTTGTGAAATCAAAATGAAGAGAAAACTATCAACTGTAAACTATCAACTATCAACTGTTTTTCATTGCAAAACAGTTGATAGTTGATAGTTTACAGTTGATAGTTTGTTTATTATTAGTTACGCCCTGATAATAAAAAGCAATGAAAAAGATACTTGTTTTGTTTGTCACGTTCGGCTTGCTCTTTCAGCAGACGGTTTTGGCTCAAACGCAAAAACCGGACAAGAAAGCCGAAAATTGGGTTGAAAAAACGCTCAAAAGTTTGACGCTGCGCGAAAAAATCGGGCAGGTGGTGATGGTGCGGATGAGCGGCGAGTTTCAGAATTGGAACGATCCGCGCTTTCTTGAATTGCGGCGGCACATCGAAGAAAACCATCTGGGGGGATTTATCCTTTTTCGCGGCGAAGCCAATTCGATTGCTGCTCTGACAAATGAATTGCAGCGAATGTCGAAACTTCCGCTGCTTTTCGCCGCCGATTACGAACGCGGTTTGCGGATGCAGCTCAGAACGGGAACGCCGTTTACGACAAATATGGGCGTCGGCGCGAGCGGCGATGTGCAGGCGGCTTACAGGCAGGGCAAAATCATCGCCGAAGAGATGCGCGCCATCGGCGTTAATTGGCTTTTCGCGCCGGTCGCAGACATCAACAACAACCCGGACAATCCCGTCATCAATATTCGCTCGTTCGGCGCTAGTCCCGAAAGAGTCGGCGAATTTGTTTCGGCTCTGGCAAAAGGCGTCCGCGACGGCGGCGCGCTCGCTACGCTCAAACATTTTCCCGGTCACGGAGACACCGCGACCGATTCGCACATCGGACTGTCCATTGTGCCGGTTGATAAACAAAGAATTAACTCTGTCGAATTAGTGCCATTTAAAATGGGAATTGGCAGCGGCGTTGACGCTGTGATGACCGCGCATTTGGCGATGCCGAAAGTCACGGGCGACGAAGTGCCGGGAACGCTCAATCCGAAAATTACGACCGACATTTTGCGAAAAGAGCTGGGTTTTAACGGCATCGTGACGACCGATGCAATGGAAATGGGCGCTATAAAGAAGACTTATTCGGACGAAAAATCAGTTGTGATGGCGGTCAAAGCGGGCGCAGACATCGTTTTGCTCCCCAGCGACGCGCGCAAAACGATTGATGCAATCGAAGCCGCCGTCAAATCAGGCGAGCTTACTGAAGAACGCATCAACGAATCGGTTCGCAGGCTCTTGAGCGCGAAATATCGTCTCGGCTTAACCCAAAATCGTTTGGTTGATTTGGCGAAAGTCAATCAATTGATGGAAAAACCTGAAAACGTTCGTGAAGCGAATCAAACGGCGGAAAAATCAATTACACTGCTCAGAAACGGCGACAATATTCTGCCAATGACGGCGGAAAAAGCGAGCAAAACTTTGTTTGTTATCATTGCCGCAGACGACGAGCCAATCGAAGGCGTCGCTTTGATGCCGGAAATCGCGCGCCGCGCGCCGCGCGCGAAAATCATCCGGCTCGACCCGCGCACGGTTTCGGAAGAATACGGAGCGGCGGTCAAACAGGCAGCAGATTACGATGCGATTGTGATTGCGCCGTTCGTCAAACGCGCCGCGCTGAAAGGCACTGTCGCGCTGCCGGAAAATCAAACGAATTTTGTGCGGCAAATGCTCAGCTTAAACAAACCCGTTGCGGTCATCGCTTTCGGCAGCCCGTATTTGATTCGGCAGTTTCCCGAAGCCAAAAATTACGTCGCGGCTTACGCGATTGAAGAGGTCGCGCAAACCGCCGCTGCCCGCGCAATGTTCGGCGAAGTTCCGTTTACCGGAAAACTCCCGGTCAGCGTTCCCGGAATTTTTGAAATCGGCGCGGGAATAGCCAAATAAAAGCAGATACAAAATTATGATTGGAAAACCAGCCGCTGATTAACGCGGATGACGCGGATAAGAATTAATTTGATTTGATCCGCATAATCCACGGCTGAATTAAAAAGACGAAATTTTATACATTCAAAGTGGATAAAATCCAAAATCCAAAATCCAAAATCCAAAATCGCCGGGTTAGAGTCGGAATTGATGTGGGCGGTACTTTTACCGATGTCGTCGTCGTTGACGACGAGACGCGCGAGGTTGTTTCGCAGCTCAAAGTGCCGACTACGCACGCCGCAAAAGAAGGCGTCGCGCTCGGAATTATCAATGCGATTGAACGAGCTTTGAGCGAATTGGACGTTTCGCCGGATGATGTCATTTTTATTGCTCATTCGACCACGCAGGCGACAAATGCTTTGCTCGAAGGCGACGTGGCGCGAGTCGGAATTGTTGGTCTCGGAAGCGGTTTGGAAGGTTGGAAAGCCAAATTAGACACGAATGTTCCGCCGATTGAACTCGCGCCGAATCGTTTTCTGCAAACCGAACACAAATTCATTTCCGTTTCAAAAAAAGACGGTTTGTGGAACGATAATTTTACGGCGCAGATCGTCGAAGAACTCAAAAACAAAGGCGCGGAAGTGATTGCCGTATCCGAAGCGTTCGGAGTTGACCGAACCGAAAACGAAGAAAGAATCGCTCGCATAGCTCGCGAAAAAGGTTTGCTGGCGACGAGCGGGCACGAAGTTTCCTCTCTTTACGGCTTGCGCGCCAGAACCCGAACAGCAGTAATTAACGGGGCGATTTTGCCGAAAATGATTCACACGGCGACAATGACCGACGAATGCGTTAAACGAGCCAAAATCCAAGCGCCGCTGATGATTATGCGTTCGGACGGCGGCGTGATGAGCGTCGAAGAAGTGCATCGCCGCCCGATTATGACGATGCTTTCCGGTCCGGCGGCGGGAATTGCGGGAGCGTTGATGTATGAAAAAGTGTCGGACGGAATTTTTATCGAAGTCGGCGGAACATCGGCGGATATTTCCGTCATCCGCGACGGTCAGCCGCAAACCAAAGCGGCACGGGTCGGCGGACACCGAACTTATTTAAACACGCTCGACGTTCGCACTCTGGCGATTGCGGGCGGGAGTATGGTGCGCGAGCGAGGCGGCGCGATTGTTGATGTCGGCGCGCGTTCGGCGCACATCGCCGGACTCGCTTATTCGTGTTTTCAAAAACCGGAAATATTTGAAAACGCGAAATTAATTCATCTGCGCCCGACCGAATACGACGCGGACGATTATGTAGCGATTGAAATTGTTTCCGGCGAGCGTTTCGCTTTGACCCCGACCTGCGCGGCGAATCTTTTGGGCGCAGTTCCAGAAACGGCTTTTGCGCGGGGCGACGCCGAAGCGGCGCTTGCGGCGTTCAAACCTTTGGCGGAAAAATTGGGTGTTGCGGCGGAAGAAGCTGCGCGGCGAGTTTTGGAAGTTTCCTGCGCCAAAGTAAAAAAGCAAATCGAAGAATTAATCGCCGAATATCATCTTGATCCGACAACGGTTGAATTAGTCGGCGGCGGAGGCGGCGCGGCTTCGCTCGTGCCTTACACCGGAAAATTGATGAATCTTCCGGCGCGTCTGGCGCGCAAAGCCGAAGTCATTTCGACCATCGGCGTCGCGCTGGCAATGGTGCGAGATACGGTCGAGCGCAATATTGTTGATCCGACGCCCGAACAAATTCTGCAAGTGCGCCGCGAGGCAGCCGACGCGGTGATCAAAATCGGAGCTTTGCCCGAATCGGTCGAAGTGCAGGTCGAAGTTGACACGCGCCGAAATCTCGTCCGCGCGACGGCTTTCGGGACGACCGAATTGAAAAAAGAGGAAACGGCGGAGCGCGCAAGCGGAGTCGAAGGTTGCCGAACTGCTGCTGCGCGTTCGATGAAAGTTGACGAAACGGCGGTCGAACTCGCCGCCGAAACTTCGGGGCTTTACGTTTTTACGTCGGAAAAACAGACAAAAACGTTTTTCGGATTGTTCACACAAAAACGGCAATTGGCGCGTGTTGTTGATAAAACCGGAGTCGTTCGCTTGCAGCGCAGCCACGCCGAAGTTTATCAATCAACAGTTGAATCAATTGCCAGAGATTTGGAACTTGTGATTACGAAGCTGACTGATTTCGGGGACGCCGGGCGCGATTTACCGGACGTTCATGTTCTGGTCGCCGTGCGCGTTGTCAATCTTTCCGGGCTGGCTGAAATGCAGCAGGCGATTGCGCTGGCGAACACGGAGCTGGAAAATCTCGCGCCGGACGAAAAAATTGTTATCATCGCGGCGCAGAAAAATGTTTGAATGCGCAAGTAGAAAGCGAATTGGAGGCAAATATGAGCGAAAAACTCGAAATGATTGTCAACAAACTCGACGAAGAAATATGCCGTGATGCTTTCGTCAATTCCGAATCGTTTTTAAAACGCCTGGAAGCCGAGCAAAAAGCGGGAATTTTGCAGGACGACCGACCGATTTGCTCTTTTCTGCGCCCGCATTTTCACGCTCGCTCGCATTATCAAAAGATTGTCCGCGCCGCCGAAACATTGAGCGGGGCGTTTGAGCTGCTGACTGAAGCAGCTTTGCAAAACGATGAAATTATGGCGGAGCTTGATTTGACCGAAAAAGAAGAGCGGATGGCGCGGATCGAGCCGAAATATCAGCGGCTTTGCGTATCGAGTCGGCTCGACGCTTTTTGGGACGGCGAGGATTTTAAGTTTCTTGAATACAACGCTGAAACTCCCGCTGGAATTGCCGACCAGATGCAAATGGAAAAATCGGTTGAGATGGTTCCTCAAGTCAACCGATTTTTGGCGGAAAACCGCCATTGGAAACCACAGCCGCACGTTCGATTGCTCGAAGCGTTAATTGAGGCTTACCGCGATTTCGGCGGGAAAAAGGAAAAACCCGGAATCGCCATTATTGATTGGCGCGATGTTTCCACCTTTTCCGAATTTCTCGTTTTGCAGGAATATTTTGAATCGCAAGGTCATTCGACGATTATCGCCGACCCGCGCGAGCTTGAATATGACGGCGAGATTTTGCGAGCCGGCGAATTTGCGATTGACGTTTTTTACAAACGAATCATCATCCACGAATTTCTGGAAAATTTTGACGAAATGCACCCGTTGTCGCGCGCTTACGCGGACGGAAACGTTTGTATGGCAAACTCTTTCCGCACCAAAATCGCCCACAAAAAAGCCGGTTTCGCTGTTTTAACCGATGAGCGCTGGCAGTCGCTTTTCACGAGTGAGCAGCTTGAAGCAGTCAATCGCCACATTCCCTGGACGCGGCGCCTTCATGAGACAAAAACGACTTTTGCCGGACGCGAAATTGATTTGCTTGAATTTCTGCGCCGCGAGCGCGAAAGATTTTTGCTTAAACCGAACGACGATTACGGCGGCAAAGGCATCACGCTCGGTTGGGAAGCGACGGAAACCGAATGGGAAATCGCGCTCGAAAACGCTTTACAGGATTCATTCATCGCTCAGGAACGCGCGCCGGGCGGAAAAATCTCGATTCCGGCTTTGTCGGATCGGGTTGAAATGCAGGAATTACTGATTGATTTTGACCCGTTTCTGTTCAACGGAAAAGTCGAAGGCGGACTTGTGCGTTTGTCCGCGCAATCAATCGTCAATGTTACGCAGGGCGGCGGTGAGACTCCGCTTGTGGTTCTCGAAGATTTTTAGTTGATGAAGGAGCTAAAAGCGGACATCTTGATTGTCGGCGGCGGAGTCGGCGGATGCGCAGCGGCTCTGGCTGCGGCGGCAAGCGATTTGCGCGTTATTTTGATCGAAGAATCGGATTGGATCGGCGGTCAATTAACTTCGCAGGCGACGCCGCCCGATGAACACGGCTGGATCGAATCGTTCGGCTGCACGCGCAGTTATCGCCGAATGCGAAATGCGGTTAGAAAATATTACAAAACAAATTATCCGTTGACCGAAAAAGCCGAAGCGAATCCGTTTTTGAATCCCGGCGACGGCTGGGTTTCGCCGCTTTGCGCCGAGCCTAAAGTTTTTCTCGCGGTTCTCGAAAATTTTCTGGCGCAATGGATTCAAAAGGGGAATTTGCAAATTTTAACCGAGCATTTTCCGATTTCGGCTGACACCGGACGCGACGAGGTGCGCGCTGTCACACTCAAAAATTTGCGAACGGGCGAAAACGTAATTATTTCAGCAAAATATTTCATTGACGCGACCGAGCTTGGCGAGTTGTTGCCGCTGACGAAAACCGAATTTGTGACGGGCGCGGAATCGAAAGCCGAAACCGGCGAGCCGAACGCGAAAGACGAATCCGAGCCGCACAATTCGCAGGCGTTTTCGGTTTGTTTTGCGATAAGCTCCGACGAAAACGCTGACAACACGATTGAAAAGCCAGCGAAATATGATTTTTGGCGCGAGTTTGTGCCGGAATTAAAACCGGCTTGGAGCGGGAAACTGTTGAGTCTTAATGGCGTCAACCCGCGAACAATGCAGCCGATTCGTTATAATTTCGCGCCGCACAAAGAGGAAAACAAAGCGTTTGCGGGTTTGTGGACTTATCGCCGGATTTTGCATCGTGAAAATTTTATTAAAGGCGCTTTTGAAAGCGACGTGACAATCGTTAATTATCCGCAAATTGATTATTTTCTACGGGATTTATCAAACGCCGTCGGTTACGAAGAAAAGCAAAGATTGATTGCCGAAGCGAAACAGCTCAGTCTCTCGTTTTTATACTGGCTGCAAACCGAAGCCGGTTTTCCGGGTTTAAAACTGCGCTCGGACGTGACCGCAACCGCAGACGGTTTGGCGAAAATGCCTTACATTCGAGAATCGCGGCGAATCAAAGCCGAATTTACCGTTTGCGAACAGCACGTTTCGGCTGCCGCGCGACCAAATCAAATTTTCGCCGAAAGATTTGCCGATTCAATCGGAATCGGTTTTTACCGGATTGATTTGCATCCGTCAGTGGGCGGCGATAATTATGTGGACGTTGAGGCTCTGCCGTTTCAAATTCCGCTCGGCGCTCTTGTTCCCCAGAGTACGGAAAATCTGCTCGCGGCGTGCAAGAATATCGGGACGACGCACATTACAAACGGCTGCTATCGGCTGCATCCGATTGAGTGGAACATCGGCGAAGCCGCGGGCGCGTTGGCGGCGTTTTGTTTGGAAAAAAAACTCAAACCGCGACAGGTTAGAAACGACGAAAAACTTTTGGGCGAATTTCAAAATTTGTTGATAAAACAAGGCTTTGAGCTTGATTGGCGCGAAGATTTAAATTTAGCCGAAGGCGATCCGCATCGTCATGCAATGTGAGATTTCAAATTTCAGATGAACGGAAAACAGATGGCGCAAAAAGCGCTGGGAAAATACGACACGAACGACCCGTTTATCATCGCCGAAAAAGCGGGCGTTCGCGTTATTTATGAAAGTTGGTATCCGACGACGATTGGCGAGTTTGAAAAAGACTCGGAAACGATACGCGTAAATCAAAGAGCGCTCGAAAACAACAAAAACGCCGCAGATTTGGAACGAATAATTGTTGCGCACGAACTCGGACATTATTTTGCGCTCGGTTTGAAATTGGATGGTAAGGATGAAGAAGTTTTTGCGCGCGATTTCGCCGCAGAGTTGTTAAAGAAAGATGAATGAATTCACGCAAAGGAAAACTAAAAGATTGAAGCAGTGAACGAATCCAAAATCCAAAATCCAAAATCCAAAATCTTCCTGGGTGTTGACGGCGGACAAAGCCACACCGAAGCGGTCGCGGCGGACGAAAACGGCTGTATTTTAGGGCGCGGTTTCGGCGGCGCGTCGAATCACGCCGAGCAGCCGGGCGGACGCGAGCGTTTGCGAAACGCCGTTCGGCAAAGCGTCGGCGAAGCCCTGCAAAGTGCTGATTTACCTGTGTTGGAAGAAATTGTTTTTGCATCGGCGCATTTTGGCATGACCGGCGGCGCGGATTTTAAAGAGGGAATTATCCGCGAAACTGTCCAAGCCGAACATTTGCAGGTCACGCACGACGCGCCCACAGCGCTTTACGGCGCAACGGCGGGAAAACCGGGAATTGTCGTGATTGCCGGTACAGGCTCGGTCGTTTACGGTGAAAACGAAAAAGGCGAAACCGCGAAGATCGGCGGTTTGGGTTATTTGTTTTCGGACGAAGGCAGCGGTTTCTGGCTCGCGGCGCAAACAATCCGGCTCGCCATTAAAGAGCAGGACGGATTGATTCCGAACGTTGGATTAGAACGATTGGTATTGGATTTTTTTAACCGCGAGCAAATCCGCGAGGTGACGAATGATTTTTATTTCGGGAAGCTCTCGCGCGACCGTTTGGCGAGCTTATCGCGAGCAGCGCACGAAGCCGCTCTTGCCGGAAATTCTGTAATTCAAAATCAAATCAGATTAGGAGCTGCGGTTTTGGTCGAAAGCGTCGGGAGCGCTGCTTCGCGTCTTGGATTTGAAAAAGATTTTCCGGTTGCCGGAGTCGGCGGAATGTTTCGCGCCGTGCTGATGAAACAGTATTTCGCCGAAGTTTTACGGGAAAAAATACCGGCGGCAATTTTTACCAAGCCGCGTTTTAATCCGGCAATCGGCGCTTTGCTGCTCGCCTTTCGGAAAACGGGAATCGAGATTAACGAAGATTTGTTGACTAATTTAGCGAAAAACTCAAAATCGGACTTAAAATCGGAATGAACAAGATAATCGAAAATTGGCGCGGCGGATTGATTGTTTCCTGCCAGGCGCCCGACAACTCACCGCTTGCCAAACCGGAAATCATTGCGGCTCTGGCTGAAACCGCCGAGCAAAACGGTGCCGCCGGAGTGCGAATTGACTCGCCGCCGAACATCTGCGCGGTTAAAAAGAGCGTGAAAATTCCCGTGCTGGGAATTTATAAAATGGTTTTCGATTCGTCGGAAGTTTATATCACGCCGGATTTTGCCGCCGCCGCCGCGGTTGATCGAGCCGGAGCGGATGTGATTGCGCTTGACGCAACCGCGCGCGCGCGTCCGAACGACGAAACGCTCGAACAGGTAGTTTGCCAAATTCGGTCGCAGTTAAAACAGCCTTTGATGGCTGATGTCGCCCGATTTGAAGAAGGTTTACGCGCCGCCGAATCGCTCGGATTCGATGTCGTCTCGACAACGCTTTCCGGTTATACAAAGGAAACCAGGCATCTTTTAAAACCGGATTTTGAGCTGGTCGAAAATCTCGCCAAAAGATTGGCAATTCCCATCGTTTGCGAAGGTCGTCTTCGCACGCCCGAAGATGTTCGTAGAGCTTTTGATTGCGGAGCGTTTGCCGTTGTCGTCGGCGGCGCAATAACCGGAATTGATCAGCTCGTGCAGCAGTTTGTCGAAGCCGCGCCAGCCGGAGTAGCGGTTGTTTGATAAATTGAATTAGCTTGCCAGCAGCCAGCTTTCGGCTTCTTTGACGCCGCGGAAGGTTTGCATTTTGACGTTTCGGTTTCTGGCTATTTTTTTCCCCAATTCGTTGATGTCGTCGTTTCCGTAGCGGTCAATAAAAGCTATTTTTTTCGTCGCCAGAAGCGTTCCCAGATAAGTTCCCATTTCGAGCATTTCCGCCGGAGAAACGGTTTCGGCAAAATCTTTTTCAATCATTATTTTCGATTTTCCCTGCTCGAAACACGCCCCGGCAATTTCTCTCCAGTAAGCGCCCGATATTTCCGGCGTCAGCTTTTTGCCGCCGACCAGCGCATATAAATATTCACCGCGATCTTCCAATTTGATGGTATATGGTTTTTCTACATTCATATTTAAGCGAGCGTCAATATTCTATGCCGGGCGGCATATTTAATTTTAACCGGAAATTTTAAAACAGCCACATTAAATCGCCATTTTTAGCTTATTTCACATTTATTCGCAAGCGCGTTGATTTAAGAATATAATCTTGATTTGACCTGATAAATTTTAAAACTTGACAAGCGCCGGAGGCGTGATTAATTTAGTGAAACCATTCTCTCGTATCGCCCGTAATTTTTGAAATAAACAAAGGCTCTTAAAACCGGGATGATTTTGTTCCCGTAGATTAAATAAAATTTCGATTTCGGTTGAGAATTTAGCCGGATTTCGCATAAGATACGAGCGGAAATTAAGATTGGTTACGAATCGGATTAAGAGAAAATTCTCAAGCCTCAAGCTGCCGAAATTCAAAAGCGGCAATCTGATTGAGTTTTGCTGGTAGAACGAATTAAAGAAACTGAAAACGGCAAAGCGATTTTTTTTTATAGCTTTGACCGCCCGCAATTCTGATTTATTGAAGAGGAAAATATTAAAATGAAAACAGTTCGATTTTTAGTTTGGACTTTGCTGCTGACATTTTCGGTCGGTGCGTCAGCCGTTTTCGCGCAAGCGACCGCAACCTCCGAATTGAGAGGACAGGTAACAGACCCGAACGGCGCGGCAGTAGCTGGCGCGACCATTACGGCAACCGATAACGCCAAAGGCACGACGCGGACGGCGACAAGCGACGCCGATGGCAATTATGTTCTTTTATCTATTTTGCCCGGCGTTTATACCGTTAAAGTTGACGCGAGCGGGTTTGCCTCGAATACGTCGAACAACGTCGAGCTGCAAGTCGGGCAGCAATTGGCTCTGGATGTAAAATTGACGGTCGGCGATGTCGGCGTCGTTGTGGACGTTTTGCAAAACGAGGAAATTCTGGTTGACACCGAACGAACGCAGCAATCAACGGTTATTTCCGCTCGCCAGCTAAATAATCTGCCGATTAATCGCCGTAATTTTCTCGATTTCGCGCTTCTCACGCCGGGCGTCACAGACGCCGATAACATTAACGACTCGACCGATTTCCGCGTCGTGCAAACTCCGCAGTCGGGTTTGTCGTTCGGCGGCAACAACGGTCGCGGCAATTCGATCAACGTTGACGGCTCGACCGCCGACACGCCTTCGGGCGGCGCGCGAGATGTCGTCAGCCAGGAAGCCGTGCGCGAGTTTCAGGTTGACCGCAACAGCTACGCCGCAGAATTCGGCGGAGCGAGCGGCGGCGTAATCAATATCGTTTCCAAAACCGGCGGCAATGATTTACACGGGAGCATTTTCGGTTATTTCCGCGACAGACGCTTTGACGCGCGAAATGCTTTCGATTTTAATCCGAACGGCAAATCGCCTTACAGCCGCCAGCAATTCGGCGGCTCGCTCGGCGGCAAAATCATCGAAAACAAAACATTCTTTTTCGTCTCGGCTGAAGGCTTGCGGCAAAACCAAACATCTTTTGTCACGCTTAATAATTCGTTGAGCAACGGTTTGCGAATTGCGACGCCCAATGCCGCCAGCAACCAGGATTTCTTTTTGACTTATTTAGCCGGTCGTCCGGGTTTCGCGCCTTTAGCTGCGGGTGTTCGCGGCGCTTTGACGACACCGAGCGCGCGAACGGCAAGTCTCTATGCCGCGACAAACGGACAATTTCCAGCCAACAACAACAATGCGCTCGTTTCCGGTCGAATTGATCACACTTTCAGCGATTCCGACACCGGGTTTGTCCGTTTAAATTATGCCCGTTCCAGTAATGAAAATCAGGCTACGGGAGCGTTAAACGCCGTCTCGCGCGGCAACAGCGTTGATTCTAAAAACGCCGGAATTCTGTTATCCGAAACTCACACTTTCAACGACACAACAATTAACGAGCTGCGCGGGCAATTTTATTATTATAATCTGCGCGCCACGCCGAACGATCCGAACGGACCGGAAATCAACATTCTCGGCTTCGGAAATTTCGGACGCGATATTTTCCTGCCTTCAGACAGCACCACGAAACAATTTGACGTAGCCGACACGCTTTCGCTCGTGCGCGGCTCGCACACCTTTAAAGTCGGCGCAGTGTTTCAAACTCAGCGCGTTTCCACTAATTCGGAAACTTATCTGCCGGGAACATTTCGCTTCGGCTCGCTGCCGTTTGCGACGTTGTTTTCAGCCGCGCAGCGAACTGCAATCGCTACACAAATCGGCGCGGACGTGCAAGCCGGTGTGATTACACCTGCGCAGGCGGGACTTTTGGGAAGCACCCTGAGCAACACGACTTCGAGCACCATTAATTCTTTACAGGCTTACAACGTCAACTTGCCGCAAGTTTATCAGCAAGGTTTCGGTCTGCCGGAATTTGCCAGCAACAGCCAGCGTTTTTCGGCTTTCGGACAAGACACCTGGAAAATTCGTCCGAATCTGACGTTCAGCTACGGCTTGCGTTATTTCATTCAAAACGAAGCCGACCCGATTCCGCTCGATAAAAACAACTTCCAGCCGCGTCTCGGCTTTTCGTGGGACATTTTCAATAATGCGAAAACCGTCATTCGCGGCGGCGCGGGAATTTTTACCGGGCAAATTGACAACCAAATCACGAACGTCACCAACACGCTGGCTTCGGGGACCAACCCGTACAATATTAACATCGTCGTTTCGACTATTCAGCTTCCCGGAACGTACAGCACGGCGGCGATCTATCAAACGCTGCTCGCGCAGGGCGTGATCGGCAATCGGCAGATTGTAGCTTCCGATTTGGCGCAGTTCGGTTTAAACACCGCGCCCGGCAGACCGCTCGAAGCCAGAATTCGCATCGGGCAGGATTTCCAGAATCCCGAAACTTATCAAGCCAGTCTTGCGCTTCAGCAAGACTTGGGTCGCGGTTTCGCCGCCGAAGTCAGCTATTTATTCACTCGCGGGATTCATCTCGTCCGCCCGGTTGACGTTCGCAAGTATTCGGTAACCGGCACGAGTCCGTTTACCGGTCAGCCGATTGTCAACGCGACGGAGCTGGGCTGTTTCACGATTCCGGGCGTCCCGGCTGCCGGATTTAACTGTTCGGCGACGGGCGGCGCGCTGACCGGCAACTTTTTGCCGCGTTTCGCGCTCGATGCGGAATATCAATCGGTCGCCAATACGTTTTATCACGCCGGAACATTGCAGGTGACCAAACGGTTTTCGCGTAACTACAGCTTGAACGCCAATTACACTTATGCGAAATCAATTGACGAATCAACCGATTTCAACACCGATTATTTAGCGCAAAACCCGCTGAATATCCGCAGTGATCGCGGTCTTTCGTCTTTTGACCAGCGTCATCGCGCCGTTCTCAGCGCGGTTATTATCAGTCCTTTTGAAAACGTTGTACTGAGAGATTTCGTCTTCTCGCCGATTTTCACGGCGGGCAGCGGTCGCCCGTTCAACCTTTTAATCGGCACGGATACCAACAACGACAGCCGTTTATACAACGACCGTCCGGCTGGCGCGGCAAGAAACACGGGCAAAGGCGAGCCTTATTACAGCTTCGATATGCGCCTTGCGCGCCGCTTCTTTACTCAGGAAGAGCGTTTTCTCGAATTGACGTTTGAAGCGTTTAATCTTTTCAACCACGTCAATTACAACGGCATTAACAACGTCGTCGGAACGGCTTGTGTAGCAGGCTTCGCGCTTAATCCGAATTGCGCGGGCGCGACCAACGTCATTCCGATTAATGCCAGAGGCATCAAAGGAATTTCGCCAACCGAGCCTCTCGGCTTTACGTCGGCGGCTCCGGCGCGTCAACTGCAATTCGGAATTCGGTATAACTTCTAATCGAATCCGACTGTTTCAAGTTGAATTTCAAGCCGGCATCAATCGCGTTTCAAACAAGTTGATGCCGGCTTGTTTTGTTTTGAAGGCGTTATAAAAAAACTGACTATCAACTGTTAACTGTCAACCGTCAACTGTCCTGCAAGGAAGAAAACGGATTCTGCAAAACAGTTGATAGTTGATAGTTGATAGTTGACAGTTCGCCTTTTCATTTTTGAGACGGTTGCGAAAAGGAGAAATAAAATGGCGGCGCATATCAAAGATTTATTCGATTTAACCGGCAAAACGGCAATTGTAACCGGCGGTTCGCGCGGGCTGGGCAAAGAAATGGCGGAAGGACTTGCAGAAGCCGGAGCGAACTTGATGCTCTGCGCGAGACGCGCCGAATGGCTCGATCCGACGATTGAAGAATTTCACGCGCGCGGCTTTCAAGCAAAAGGAATGTTGTGCGACGTTTCGGACGCGGCGCAAGTTCAATCGGTGGTTGATCGAACAATTGAAGTTTTCGGAAAGATTGACATACTCGTCAACAACGCCGGAATTTCGTGGGGCGCGCGACCCGAAGAAATGCCGCACGATAAATGGCACAAGGTTTTGGATGTGAATCTGACCGCGTGTTTTTTATTTGCCCAAGCCGCCGGGCGAAAGATGCTCGAACAGGGCAGCGGCTCGATTATCAACGTCTCATCCGTGACCGGCTTAAAATCTTCGACCAACGGTCCGCATTACGTCGGTTATGCGGCGAGCAAAGCCGGACTAATCGGATTGACGCGCGAATTGGCGGCTTCGTGGGGCAGGCAGGGAATCCGCGTCAACGCCATCGCGCCCGGTTTTTTCCACTCTCGCCTGGCTGATGCGGCGATTGAATTTACGGAGCCGATTGTCAAAAAATTCAACCCGATTCCGCGCGTCGGCGCGGAAGGCGAATTAAAAGGCGTGGCGGTTTTTCTCGCATCCGACGCCTCAAGCTACATCACCGGACAAACAATCGTCGTGGACGGCGGAATGACGGCAGTTTAATTACGAATTAAGAATTAAGAATTACGACGAAAAATAGTTTGCGGGAAAATTATGGGCGACACAAAGGAAAACTTAAACGATCCGGCTCGAACGCGCGCCGTTTCATGGGAAGACCCGCGCGTTTTGGCGAAAATGGGGCGCGAATTGTCCGGTCTTGAATATTTGCGGAAGATGCAGTCGGGCGACATTCCGCCTCCGCCGATTGGCGCGTTGATGAATTTCGGGATTGTCGAAATTGACGAAGGGCGCGCCGTTTTTACGGTCGAACCGGCGGAATATCATTACAACCCGATTGGAATGGTTCACGGCGGTTTGGCGGCGACTCTGCTCGATTCGGCGATGGGCTGCGCGGTTCAATCAATGCTTCCGGCGGGCGTCGCTTACACGACGCTCGAAATCAAAGTCAATTACGTCCGCGCGATGACGACCGAAACCGGCGTTGTGCGCTGCGAAGCGAAAATTGTCCACATCGGCGGGCGCACAGCCGTCGCCGAAGGTAAAATTATAGATGCGAAAGAAAAACTTTACGCGCACGGCACGACAACATGCCTGATTTTCAGATAAAGAGCGTGAGATACGAATTCCACCAAAAAATGAACGTCACAAAATTAAGCCAAACCCAGCCGATTGTTTCCAACGAAGATTACATCAATTCGCTGCGCGGCAGAAAATTGAAAGTTTTCCTGTTCGGCGAGCTGGTCGAAGATACAGTCGAACATCCGGTCATTCGTCCGAGCATCAACGCCGTTGCCGAAACTTACGATTTAGCGATGCGCGAACCTGACCTAGCTGCCGCACGTTCGCATTTGACGGGCGAGACGGTCAATCGTTTCGTCAACATTGCGATGAACCGCGACGACCTTGTTTTGCAAAACAAAATGCAGCGGCGTCTGGGACAACTGACTGGAACTTGTTTTCAACGCTGCGTCGGAATGGACGCTCTTAATTCGCTCTATTCGGTGACGTTTGAAATTGACGAAAAATATTCGACCGATTATCACGCGCGGCTCAAAGATTTCATCATCGAAGTCCAGCAAAAAAACCTCGTTCTCGGCGGCGCGATGACCGACGTTAAAGGCGACCGAAGTTTGTCGCCGCACGAGCAGGCAGACCCGGATTTGTTTGTTCACGTCGTTGAACGAACCGATGAAGGCGTTTATATTTCCGGCGCGAAAGCTCATCAAACCGGCTGTTTAAATTCGCATTGGCTCATCGTGATGCCGACGATGCGGCTGACAGAAAACGATAAAGATTACGCGATTGTCGGCGCGATTCCGGTCGAAGCCGAAGGCATTACTTACATCTACGGCAGGCAATCGTGCGACACGCGCGCGCTCGAAGGCGGCGATATTGACGTTGGAAATGCGATGTACGGCGGGCAGGAAGCGATGGTTATTTTAGACCGCGTTTTTATCCCGAACGAGCTGATTTTTATGGACGGCGAAACCGAATTTGCTTCGCTGCTGGTCGAAAGATTCACTTGTTACCATCGCCGTTCTTACGTCTGCAAAAGCGGCGTCGGCGATGTTTTGATCGGGGCGGCGGCGCAGATTGCCGATTATAACGGAGTCGAAAAAGTCTCCCATATCAAGGAAAAGCTCGTCGAAATGACGCATTTGAACGAAACTATTTACGCGACCGGAATCGCTTCGAGTTATCAATCAAAACCTACCAAATCAGGCGCATTTTTGAACGACGAGATGATTGCCAACGTCTGCAAACACCACGTCACGAAAATGCCTTACGAAATCGGGCGTCTGGCGCAGGATTTGGCTGGCGGAATGGTCGTCACGATGCCTTCGGAAAAAGATTTTCGGAGCGAAGAAGTGGGACATCTTCTGGAAAAATATCTCAAAGGTCGAGCCGACGTTTCGACCGAAAATCGAATGCGCATTTTGCGGCTGATCGAAAATATGACTTTGGGCAGAAACGCCGTCGGATATTTAACCGAAAGTATGCACGGCGCAGGCTCGCCGCAAGCTCAGCGCATTCAAATCGCGCGTCAAATGCAGATTGAATTTAAAAAACAACTGGCAAAAGAGCTTGCCGGAATCGAGGAAAGAAAACGCGAGCAGTTGACGAGCGAAATCTCTGATTATTTCGGCAAGGTTTTCGACACGGAGGTTTGATGAAACAATCAGGCGCGGCTTGGTATGCGTTGTGGGTTCTTTTTCTGATCAACGCGCTCAATTTTTTCGACCGCCAGATAATCGGCGCGGTCGGTGAGCCGATTCGCAAGGAATTCGGTTTGAACGATTCCGCGCTCGGCGCTTTGAATACAGCTTTTACGCTCCTATACGCTTTTGTCGGTTTGCCGCTCGGCGCACTTGCCGACCGGTACGGGCGAAAATGGATTTTGACCGTCGGCGTATTTTTCTGGAGCTTTTTCACGGCGGCTTCCGGTCTGGCAAACAGTTTCTGGCAGATTTTCGCATTGAGGCTCGGCGTCGGAATCGGCGAAGCGTCATGCGCTCCCGCCGCGACTTCGCTCATAGCCGATTATTTTCCGGCTGCCTCGCGCGCTAAAGCCAATTCGATTTTTATGCTTGGGCTTCCCATCGGAGTCGCTTTAAGCTTTGCTGTGAGCGGCGCGGTTGCTCGCAATTACGGTTGGCGAACGGCGTTCTTAGTGGCGGGTTTGCCCGGTTTACTATGTGTCGCTGCCGCGCTTTTTATCCGCGAGCCGAGTCGCGGTGGAGTCGAAACGGTTGCGGTCGGAACACAAAAACGCGCCGGTTCGCCTTATAAATTGATTTTGTCGTCGCCGACAATGCGTTGGCTGATTTTGTCAGGTGCGCTGCACAATTTTAATATGTACGCGCTCGGCGCTTTTCTGACACCGTATCTGATGCGGCATCACGGGTTAGATATTCAAAACGCAAATTTTGTTTCGATGATTGTTTACGGCTTGCTCGGCGCGCCCGGTTTGCTGCTCGGCGGCGCGGTCGGCGATGCGGCTAAAAAAAGAAAACCGAACGGCGCGCTGCTCGTCGCCGCTTCCGCGATTCTGCTTTCGATTCCGTTTTTCTTTTTCGCTCTCACCATTTCCAGCGGAAACGTCGCGCCGTTTTTGATTTTAATGGGAACGAGCTGCGCGCTGATGTATTTCTATTATTCGATTGTTTATTCAACGATTCAAAACGTCACTGAACCGGGTTTGCGCGGGACGGCAATGGCAGTTTATTTTCTGGCGATGTATTTGCTGGGCGCGTCGTTCGGACCTTACATCATCGGTTTAATCAGCGATTATTTTACGCAGCAGGCGGCAATCGCGGCGGGCGTTTCCGCGTTTACGGCGCAATCGCTCGAACCGTTTCGCGGCGCAGGTTTGCGTTCGGCGATGTACGTCGTTCCGGTTTTGAGCGCTCTTCTAACGCTCGTTTTATTCGCTGCTTCGCGCACGGTGAAAAGCGATGTCGAAAAACTGCAAAACTGGATGAGCGAAAATTTTGAGAGCGCGAGTCAGAACCGGGAGCGTTAGCGACCGGCTAGTTAGCGCACAAAAGCCGGTCGCTAACGCTCCCGGTTCTGACCTTTTTTATGAATGCCAAAATACCGCGTAATAGAGAAAACGATTACACGCCGGAAGCAGCCGCCGAGCGCAGAAGTTTCGCTCAAGAACAAACGGGCGTCGAGTTGAATCACGTCGGAAAATTCTCATTTGATCCGTCGGTTTTGCCCGGAAATATCGAAAATTTTATCGGCGCGGCGCAAATTCCGATTGGATTGGCGGGACCGCTTCTCGTTAACGGCGAATACGCAAGAGGCGAGTTTTTCGTGCCGCTCGCAACGACGGAAGGAACTCTCGTTGCAAGCTACAATCGCGGAATGAAACTGATTCGTGAATCCGGCGGCGTGACGACGACTGTTGTTGACGATGCGATGCAGCGCGCGCCGGTTTTCGTTTTTCCTTCGGCGCGCGAAGCAGCGCGGTTCGGCATTTGGGTAAAAGAAAATTTTGCCGAAATCAAAGCCAGAGCCGAAACGACGACAAGCGTCGGAAAACTGCGCGACATTCAGCAATTTCCGGCGAGCCGGTTTTTGTATCTGCGTTTTAATTTCACGACGGGCGACGCGGCGGGACAAAATATGGTCGGCAAAGCGACAAAAGCCGCTTGCGATTGGATTCAGGCGGTTTATGAAGGAATCGAACGCTATCAACTCGAAGGCAGTTTTGCCACCGACAAAAAAACTTCTTTTGTTAATACGCTTCACACGCGCGGCAAAAAAGTCATAGCGGAAGCAACTATTCCGGCTGCGAAATTAAAAGAAATTATGCGCGTTTCGGTCGAACGAATTTTTGCGGCGCGTCTCACATCGCAGTTCGGCGGTTATCTCGCGGGTGTGAATAACAACGGGGCGCATTCGGCGAATGGTATCACGGCAATGTTCATCGCCTGCGGACAGGATGTTGCAAACGTCGCCGAATCTTCGGCTGCTGCGATTTACGCGGAAATTACGAAAAACGGCGATTATTATTTTTCGATTACGATTCCGTCTTTAATCGTGGCGACTTACGGCGGCGGGACGGGGTTGCCGACGCAGCGCGAATGTTTGGAGTTGTTGGGCTGTTACGGCAAAGACCGCGTGCGAAAATTTGCCGAAATTGTCGCCGCTACGGTTCTCTGCGGCGAGCTTTCGCTCGGAACAGCCGTGATTGCCGACGAATGGGTTTCGAGTCACGAACAATTAGGCAGAAATCGCTAATTGAAAAAACGATAGGAAAATAGCGCAGTTTTAAAATGGCGTAAATATACTTGAGTCGCCTTTAATTTGATTGTTGATCTACGGCTGATTTTTTTCAGCCCTCGTTTTCAAATACGAGGAGTCGTGCGGCATTAACTGCCGACGCTCGCAAAATATCCTTGTTCGGCACTGCGACTTCAACAAAGCTGTCAATGTAGCCGATTGCTAACGCGCCGCGCGTTTTGCCGAATAATAATTACCGGAAATGAAAAAAAAGTTTTGAATTTTATGCTCACAATTTTTCACCCGGGTTTGGGCAACCAGACTTTTAGCTAATACAGGTGAGACAAATATATTTATGCCAAAATTTTCTTCGTTATAGGAGGAAATGAAAAGGCAGCTCCGGCTGCCTTTCTTTTTCAACTTGCATTAAGTTGGTAATTGAAACAATCATAGAGCCTATTTCGCTCCTTCCTCAAATCACATTTTCACTTTTTTCAGATAATTTCTCTGCGTTTAGATATTTATCTAGAGTTTCGACTGTCAGATTAGCTTTCATTTTTAGTATGTCTTTAAACTTATCCTCGGCTTTAATAATGAAGCCAAGCTCTTCTTTCTCCTTTTTTTCAGTATTATCATCGTCCAAGAGTGCCTCATTCAATTGCTTAATTGCATTCGCTATTTCATTTTCAGGTAAATTTTCAAATGGCGATTCGGCTTTGTCATTTAGAATGTATTTCAGGATATCTGAATCTTTAGGATTAAAGAATTTCCGACTTATTTGTTCAGCGTTTTTATCAGCAGTAAATGCGACAGCTTCGCTAAAGCGGCGAATCTGAGTGCTGATACTTCCTTTCAATTGTTTGTTATTGAGTTTACTCTTACGCATTTGACCCAAACGATAAAACAATGTTCCGGCGCGAGACAGTGTATCAGGCTTGTAAACGGGAAATTGCTTGTCAAAGCGTCCGGGGCGTTTGGCAGCTTCATCAATATCTTTTAAGACATTTGTCCCTAAACAATAAACCAATGACTGTTTTTTTGCTACATCATGCAATTTCCCGAATTTTGGTAACATCCCGCCTAGCACAAAACGGAATTTTGGGTCTTCACTTTGACTAATTTCTTGTAGTGCTATTGCCATTTGTTCATCGTAATAATTATCTTCAGTTTCCTTAATCCGCGATTTTAATCGTTCCTTTTTCTTGCGGCTTTTTAGAACCGGCTCAAATTCATCAAAGATAATGACGCATCGCGTCAGCATCGAAAGAGCTTCAAAAACATCGCGGGCGCGTCCCTCAAGCATTTCCTGCCCTTGTAAAATTAAGTCGCTAGGCGATAGTTTAACAAACGGCACTTTGCTGCTTAGGGCAAGCGATTCAGCAAGGGTTGTCTTGCCCGTTCCGGGTGGACCATAAAAGATTGCAGAAAAATTCTCTTTGTCCCCCTGATATTTGTTTGGCAATGTCGCGCGCATTACATGCGCTCGCATTTTTTGTAAGTTGATTGTAAGCAGCTTGGATTTGCCGTCTTGACGCTTATCATCTTTTAGATGCCATTCAACTAAGCCGTAATCGGAATAAATCAACTCAACCAAATCAACCGTGTGAGGACGGTCAGGCTTAATTACATCGAAGTGTTCAAGAACGATTTCATTGATGCGCGTATTTAACATTCGCACAATTCTATCTAAAGCCAAAACGTGAACTGCTGTAACCCAGAGAGCTGGCTTCTCCGGTTCAGGCGCGCCTTTGAAATTCCACGCGATTCGTTTAGCGTCAGCGCGGCTTTCAGGTAATTCAATTGCATGTTCCTCAAACATCTTGAGCATTTTATCAACGAACGTTGCATCGAAATCGTATCCGGTCTTTTGTAGCAAGTTCGCTAAAGCTCGCGTCATCTCAGAACCTATAGGTGTCAACCGGTATCCATGAGAGTCAGCATGAAAAGGACGTTTGGTGGCAAATCGCCCATCATCCGGCAAAGCATTAATAAGTTTTTCGCAAGCGCGGCTCAATTTTTCATCAAGTTGCCAATTGTTGAGCGCTCCATAAGAGGTAGCAGCAAAAACTAATTCTCCGGCGTCGAAGGTAAAGTCTGAAGCAGCTAGCTCACGGTTAAGTACCCATTTAATATATTGCTTCGACGGCTCTAAAACACGATTGACACTGCGTGTAATCTCATAAAAATTTTTTGACAGCTCTTCCAGAATGGTTTCAGTCTTACTAACCGAATTGTCGTCGGCTTTTTTCTCCGCATTTAAAATAATCTCTAGCAAATCACGTGCATTGATAATCGCATGTATAATAACTTCCTGCGCGAATAAGTGAGCCGTTTGACTTCGATTGATTTTGCTGATTGCCTCGCTATTGCACTCTCTGACCTTTTCGTTA
The DNA here is from genome assembly GCA_036387315.1 of Pyrinomonadaceae bacterium. Taxonomy (GTDB): domain Bacteria; phylum Acidobacteriota; class Blastocatellia; order Pyrinomonadales; family Pyrinomonadaceae; genus JALZCH01. The sequence goes on along the minus strand of DASVTY010000005.1, from coordinate 4,946 downwards.
AAATCACGAGTCCATGCATCTCCCTTTTTGAGTAATGGGTCTTCTCTATGTGCAAGTTTATACTCGCTGTCACGATATACTGTGATCTCTTCATAAACCTGAGCCAAATTCAGATAAAGTTGATTAAGAGCCTTTTCCAGGTTTTCGTCTAATTTCTTGAAATAGTTTTCAGCGTTTTTAAAGTTTCCTAGTTCTTCTTTAGGCAGCAACAGGATATTTTCATTCTTGTTCTCACCCTCTGCCAAAAATAAAGCCATTTCCTGATTGCGTGGATTGGTGGCAAGATAACAATCCAGCCACATTGCCTCGATAGTTTTATCCGCCCAAATATATAATGGGTGATTTTGATATTGGTCTTTGTCAAGAATGTGCCATTCTTCAAGCATTATGCGCAAATAGTTGTACCTTTTGTAAAAGGCTAACGTATGCTTAAAGAATTCATGCGTTTTATCGAGTGCGTTCCTAAAAGATAAGATAGCTCGGAGACATTCATTGGTAATAAAAGCCGAAGTCGTCCCACCGACTCCGGCACGTGCTGCGCCAACCGTCCAATTAGGTTGCGCTACCCCGTATAGCTCACGAACTATCCGGTAATAACAACGCATGGTAGCTGGCTCAAAAACTGTCTCAGCACGCTGAGTTAATGCCTGCATCGCGCGAGCTGCAACCAAGACCGGGACAGTTATAGGTGAAGCATCTTTCTTCTTTTCTTTTTTCTCTTCTCCCTCTTCCCCTTCTTTTCTGACTCCTGTTATTGGCTGAATTAAATCCTCGAATTTAATACCGGTAAGAGACTTTTTTAACGCCTCATTAGCTTTAGCCTTATTATTTTCCTCTTCATTTTCGCTAATATCACGATGAGCTTGTACTTTAACCAGAAGAGCATTTTCAACATTATCTTTACTGAAAACCCATTTTTCGTAACTAAATGCCTCCCCCTTTGATTTATTGTGACTTCGTTTGCGATTTATTGTGACTTTTTTCGATTTAGCAATGTTCCTTTCGGCATCATTTTCAAATCTTTCAAAGGCTTTGAGCGCAGGTAATGCTTGCTGGCGCATTTGTTTAGCTCTGTCGCGCGCCTCATTTAATGCACGTAACATTTCAAGGTCTTGATTTAATGTCATAATCTTGATGTGCTAACCCACTTAAAGCTCAATGACAGTTTATTTCTTTATCGAGTTCAATTGAGTCCGCTGTATTTTTACTATCTTGTCTCTTAATCCAATAATTAACGCACCAAAAGCGGCTGAAAACTATCACTACTTAAATCTTTTTCAGAATTTTTTTGTGCGTCCTTTGCTTTTCGGCATAAAGTGTCTTTTTTCATAGTTGCCAGCCACCCTCCCTAATAAATCCGATTTGCGTTTTTCTGTATGCGCCGCCTCTCTTGATCATAGCTGGCGATGCCGTATTCGACGCGGACAATGAGCGCCGCGAGCAAAACAAAAGCGAGCAAAATCAAACCGCAAAGCGTGGGGATTAACTCGCTCGGCTGGTAATATCGTCTGGTTCGGTTGCTGGTTCCATAATGTTATAAAATGGCATAAATATACTTGATTCACCTTTAATTTGATTGTTGATCTACGCGCCGCGCGTTTTGCCGAATAATAATTACCGGAAATGAAAAAAAAGTTTTGAATTTTATGCTCACAATTTTTCACCCGGGTTTAGGCAACCAGACTTTTAGCTAATACAGGTGAGACAAATATATTTATGCCTTTGTTTTTAAGCGAACGAAAAAGGCAGCCTCGCTGGGCTGCCTTTTTAAATTGAATTAATGAACTATTTTATGCCGAAACGGTTTTGGCTTTTGGCGCGAGCGCCAGACCTTTCCCAAGCGGAGCACCCATATTGCGTCCGATGACAAGCTCGATGGCTTGCGCCGGAACTTTAAATTCTACAGCTAGAGACGAAATCGCTTCGCCCGCAGCGAAACGTTCCGTAATGGCATCGAGAGTTTTATGACGCAAATCGCGTCCGCAGTGAAAACAAGTTCCTTTCAAAGGGAAAAATGTATCAAGATCGTAACCGCTCATAAACTACCTCCGCTTCAAAATCGGTTTTCTGGTAAAAACTAATGTAACAGTCTCGACGATAAACTGCAAAATTTTTTGAAAAAAAAATCAATTCGACTTTGCTTCGCTTTTACCGAGGCTTGCATTTGATCTCCCTCTCTATTTTATGTTAAAAAAAATAATCGAATTTCAATCTTTTCAGGTTGAAAATTTCGCAGCATCTCCATTTTGCAAATTTATATTAAATAGCAGTTCCCATAAATTTCAAACGGATATTTTTATTTCGCGGTATCACTGCGCCCGGAAGTCTAAGTTTTAAAAAATAATTAGTCGAATTTGTTTCTTTAGCATCTTTCGGCTTTCTTAATAAAAGATTTTTATTTAAAGCTAATATTTCCATTTCGTAAAACAATTTGAAATGTAGAAGTCTGATTGCAATCGAAATTTTTGTAAATCTTTTTCGAAGATTTCTGTGTAAACAAGCGAAACCCTAATTTCGCCGAAGACAAACAGAAATTAGAACTTCATCGGCTCTCATTAGTTAAAAACTCGAATTTACAACTTGAAATTCATTCACAAAACCCGGTCGGGATTCAACAAGGAGAGAAAGAAAATGAAACGGATGCCTTTAGCGGGCGCTTTTTTATCAATTGTGGCGGCATTGCTGGTGTTGTCGAATATATTTTTTGACAACAGCAAAGCCCAGTCGGAAACAGTCAAACGTGCGGAAGTCTCGAAAAAGCAGGCTCCGGCTCAAGACTTACCTTTAAAAACCAAATTCGATAATTTAATCGCGAAAGCCCAAGATTCAGGCACAGTGCGCGTTATCATCGGCTTGCGAACGAATTACAGCCCCGAAGGTTATTTAGCCAACGATTCAAAACGCGAAGCCCAGCGCGACGCGATTGCGGAAGTTCAAAATGATGTTACTGAAAAACTCAAAGGCTATCGGGTCGAATCGGTTAAACAGTTCGAGTTTATTCCGTTTATGGCTATGGAGGTTGATTCGGCTGCCTTGGGGCAAATAAAACAATTTGCCGAAGTAGGCAGTCTGGAGGAAGACGTACTGGCGGATCCGACAATGCAGCAAAGCATTCCTTTAATCGGCGCGCCGAACGCCTGGTCTTCGGGATACACGGGAGCCGGACGAACCGTCGCCGTGCTTGATACGGGCGTGGACAAAAATCACGCCTTCTTTGGCGGCAGAGTCGTTTCCGAAGCCTGCTATTCGAGCAACGTGACGGCGACAGCTACCAGCTTGTGTCCGGGCGGCGTAACGGAATCAACCGCTTCAAACTCCGGGTTGAATTGCGACACTTCTGTTTCCGGGTGCTTTCACGGAACACACGTTGCCGGAACGGTTGCCGGGAACAACTCGGCTTCAAATATTTTCGGCGTAGCCAAAGACGCCAATATAATTGCAATTCAAGTTTTTTCTCTTTTCACCCCGACTGCCTGTAACAGCGCGACTCAATGCATACGAACCTACAACTCGGACCAAATCAAAGGTCTCGAACGGGTTTATGCTTTAAGAAACACTTATACAATTGATGCCGTCAATATGAGTCTCGGCGGCGGTCAATACTTTGCAAACTGCGATGCCGCAAACTTGGCGCGGAAGGCGGCGATTGATAATTTGCGTTCGGCGAACATCGCTACGATCATTGCTTCCGGTAATGATGGCTTTACCAACTCAATGGGCGCGCCGGCGTGTATCTCGACGGCAATCAGCGTCGGTTCTACGCAGGATGGCAGTTCGGGAACGGCTGACACGGTTTCAAGCTTTTCAAACGGTGCATCGTTTTTGAACATTTTGGCTCCCGGTCAAACGATTACCTCATCAGTTCCCGGCGGCGGTTACGGTGGCGCTAACGGCACTTCGATGGCGACGCCGCACGTTGCCGGAGCCTGGGCAGTGGTCAGAAGCAAATATCCGAACGATACCGTGCAGCAGACATTGGACAGATTGGTGTCAACCGGTTTGCCCGTGACGGACATCAGAAACGGCATTACGAAAAACCGCATTCGACTTGATCACGCAGTCGGTAATCCCGCGTCCGATTCGTGCGCCGCGCCCTCTCCCATCGTGATTGGTCAAATTATTAACGGTACGCTTGACGGCGGAGATTGTCTGGTTTCCGGTAAACGCCGCGACCGCTACAGTTTTAGCGGGATTGCCGGACAGCAAATTACCGTCAACTTAGATTCAGCCGCTTTTGACACATACTTGTATTTGTTAAATTCGTCGAGCGGGCAAGCGATCTCAGAGAACAACAATACAAGTGGAGCTATCACTAATTCGCGGATTCCGTTAACCGGCACATTCACCTTACCGACAACCGGCAGCTATATCATTTCTGCCAGTTCGTACGACTTTGGAATTACCGGAGCTTACACGATTAGCTTGACGAGTCCTTTTTATAACATTTCCGGTGCAGTCACATACGGCACGACACCGACAGGTCAAACGCCGAAGGTCGTTTCCAACGTTTCATTCGCCGTGACCGGCGCGCCGTCTGTTTCGGCGACTACGAATGTTTTAGGCATTTATTCGCTGGAAAATCTAACGGCAAACGGAGAATACACCGTAACTCCGACCAAATCAGGAAACGTCAACGGCATTTCTCCGGTTGATGCGACTCTTATTTTGAAACATATAGCAGCAAACGGACAAGGACCGAATGTTTTGAATCCGAATCAGATATTAGCAGCAGACGCCAGCGGCGATGGAAACATCTCTCCGTTTGATGCAACGCTGATTCTGCGTTATATAGCTGCCGGAACATCAAACGCCAATACCGGAGAAGTCGGTAATTGGAAATTTGATCCGGTTTCTCGTCCGTATCAGCCTTTGAACAACAGTGTTTCCGGCGAGAATTACACTGCCATTCTAATTGGAGAAGTTAACGGTAATTGGACGCCCTGAAC
>DASVTY010000004.1:0-3738 GCA_036387315.1 Pyrinomonadaceae bacterium | reverse complement strand
GTTCTGGCTTTGACCGACGAAGCGCCGAAATACAATCGCCCGATGGCGGAAAGTCAAACGTCAAAAGTCAAAAGGCAAAAGCCGGAAAACACAACGAACAACGAACAACGAACAACGAACTTTACGGATAACTTTAAAACTCTGCTCGCTTCGCCGAATATCGGCTCGAAACAATGGGTTTACGAGCAATACGACACGATGGTGCGAACAAATACGGCGGTTTTGCCGGGCGCGGATGCGGCGGTGATTCGGATTAAGGAAACGCGGCGCGCGGTGGCGATGTGTTTGGACGGAAACGGGCGTTATTGCGGAGTCAATCCGCGCGAAGGAGCGAAATTAATTGTCGCCGAAGCCGCACGTAACGTTGCTTGCGTCGGCGCTCGTCCGGTGGCGATTACGAATTGCTTGAATTTCGCTTCGCCCGAACGCCCGGAAGTGATGTGGGCGTTTTCGGAAACGATTGACGGAATGGCTGAGGCTTGTCTGGCGTTTGAAACTCCGGTCGTTTCCGGTAATGTTTCGTTTTATAACGAAACCGAAGGCAAAGGAATTTTGCCGACGCCCGTCATCGGAATGGTCGGAATTCTGGATGACGCGCGGCGCATCGTAACGCAAGGTTTTAAAACCGAAGGCGATTTGATTGCGCTGCTCGGCGCGACGAACGACGATGATTTGTCGGTCAGCGAATACGCCGCAAGCTGCCGGAAAATCTCGAGCGAAGAAATGATCGAATCCGGCGCTGTGCCGAAACTTGATTTGGAAATCGAAAAAAGCGTTCAGCAAACCGTTATCGCGCTCGCCGAGAACTGTTTAATTAAATCAGCCCATGATTGCGCGGACGGCGGTTTATCGGTCGCCATTGCCGAAAGCTGTTTTTCGTCTTTGAATCGCAAACCCGTCGGGGCGCAAATCGAAATTTCCGACGCCAATCTTTCAGTTGAAAAACAGCTTTTCGTCGAATCGCCTTCGCGCATCGTCATCAGTTTTGCGCCGGAAAACCTGGAAAAAGTAAAAGAAATCGTCGGCGATTGCCCGTTTCAAATCATCGGCAAGGTCGCCGGCAAAAATTTAAAAATCAAAGCGAACGGTGAAACGGCAATCTCCGCTACAATCGTCGCGCTGGAAAATATCTGGCGCTGCGCGCTCGAAAATTGTCTTGAAAATTAAGCGAATCGTAAATCGTGATCGAAAAAGAAAGTATAATAATTTGAAACGATTTACGATTCGCTTTTTATGTTGCCCGGAGTTTATCTTCACATTCCGTTTTGTCGTTCGCGGTGTTCTTACTGCGATTTCGCCGTCAGCATTTATCAATCGGATTTGGCGGAAAAATATGTCGAAGCATTGTGTCGGGAAATCTCAAAATCCAAAATCCAAAATCCAAAATCCAAAATTGAAACAATTTATTTTGGCGGCGGAACACCCTCGCTATTGACTCCGAAACAAACGGAAAAAATTCTGCGAGCAGTTTCCGACCGATTTTCGATTCAATCAAATGCGGAAATCACGATGGAAATGAATCCGGGAACGCTGACGCCGCAAATCGCAAGGGATTTTCGTTCGCTCGGCATAAATCGCGCCAGCTACGGCGCGCAGACTTTTGACGACGACGAGTTGAAACGGCTGGGGCGGCGGCACACGGCGGAAGATGTGCGGAAAACGATTGATTTATTGCGCGACGCTGATTTTTCAAATGTGAGCTTTGATTTAATTGCCGGACTTCCCGGTCAATCTTTAAAAGATTGGCAGCGGAATCTGAACGAAGCTCTCAAATTAAAACCCGAACATTTATCGCTTTATCTGCTCGAAATCCACGAAGGCACACCGCTCGCAAAACACATCGGCGAAGGCAAACAGCCCGTGCCGGACGAAGATTTGGCGGGCGAAATGTATTTATTTTTGCTCGAAAAAATAGCCGAATCAAATTACGAGCAATATGAGATTTCAAATTTCTGCCTGCCCGGTTTCGAGTCGCGCCATAACTCAAAATATTGGACTTTCGAGCCGGTTTACGGTTTCGGCTGTTCGGCTCATTCGTTTGACGGCGAGCATCGGCGCTGGGCAAACGCGCGGGACACAAACGCTTACATCGAATTGATCGAAAAAACGAGCGCAGCGATTGTCGAGGAAACAATTCTGGATGAAAAGGAGCGTAGGGCGGAGTTCGCTTTTTTGGGATTGCGGCTGATGCGTGGCGTCTGTTTGACGGATTTTGAGAGAAAATTCGGCGTTGCGCTGCTCGATGAATACGGCGCGGCGTTGGAAGAATCGTTTGAAGCAGGATTGATTGAAATTGAGGAAAACCGTCTGCGACTCACGGGAGAAGGCGCTTTATTCTCAAACACGGTTTTCGCCGCGTTTGTCTAAACAAATTATTTCTTTTAAAATTTTTCATATTTGAAGTATTATTCCGAACAAATTTGATTGAGTTTTTGGTTTATATTTTACTCACTCGAACAAGGGATTTATGTTTTTGCAAGAGCAGACAGAACCGCTGCCGTCTTTGCCGGAATCTTACCGCACCGTTCGCGTACCGCAAAACGGCGGTTTTCTGCGGAAAATGCTCGCCTTTTCCGGTCCGGGTTATATGGTCGCGGTCGGTTATATGGACCCGGGAAACTGGGCGACGGATTTGGCGGGGGGCGCAAAATTCGGTTACGCGCTGCTGAGCGTGATTTTGCTGTCGAATTTGATGGCGATTTTGCTGCAATCGCTCTGCGTTCGGTTGGGAGTCGCGACCGGAATGGATTTAGCCAGAGCCTGCCGCGAATATTTCGGTCCGAAATCTAATTTCGTTCTTTGGGTATTGTGTGAAATCGCCATTATCGCCTGCGATTTAGCAGAAGTTCTCGGCAGCGCTATCGCTTTACAGCTTTTGTTTGGAATCCCGATTCTTGCCGGAGTCTGCATCACGGCTTTCGACGTTTTATTGCTGTTGCTGCTGCAAAACAAAGGTTTTCGTTATCTTGAAGCGATCATCATCACGCTGATTGCGACAATCGGCGGCTGCTTCATCCTCGAACTCATTTTTTCGCGCCCGGATTTGACTCAGGTTTTTGCAGGTTTCGTACCGACAACCGAAATTGTCCGCAACCCGGAAATGCTTTATATCGCCATCGGAATTTTGGGTGCGACCGTGATGCCGCACAATCTTTATCTGCATTCGGCAATCGTCCAAACGCGCGCCTGGGAGCAAACGCCGGAGAAAAAACGCGAAGCGATCAAATTTGCCACGATTGATTCGAGCGTCGCCTTAACGCTCGCATTGTTTATCAACTCGGCAATTCTGATTTTGTCCGCCGCCACATTTCATTTTTCCGGTCATCAGGGAGTCGCAGAAATCGGCGACGCTTATCAACTGCTCTCGCCGTTGCTCGGCGTTTCCGTCGCCAGCACGCTTTTTGCCGTCGCTCTTCTCGCTTCCGGTCAAAATTCGACGATTACGGGAATTTTAGCCGGGCAAATAGTGATGGAAGGTTTTTTGCAAATTCGTTTAAAACCTTGGATGCGACGATTGATAACGCGGCTGCTGGCAATCGTTCCCGCGATTTTAACCATTATCATTGCCGGCGAAAGCAGCACGACGAGTCTGCTGGTTTTAAGTCAGGTGATTTTGAGTATGCAATTGTCTTTTGCGGTGATTCCGCTCGTAATGTTTACCGGCAGCCGCAAAATGATGGGCGAGTTTGTAGCTCCGTTATGGCTTAAATCAATTGCCTGGGCAGTTGCGCTCGTCAT
>DASVTY010000003.1:0-64296 GCA_036387315.1 Pyrinomonadaceae bacterium | reverse complement strand
CTTCACTGGCAGAAAATTCTTTTCTGTTTGTTAGCAATCGGTTTATATGCCGGTTTGCGAGTGTGGAATTTTGCCGGAAATGATTTGTGGTCTGACGAAGTGTTCAGCGTTTTCGCCGCGCGCCTCGATTGGACGGCGATGCTTGCCGCTTTAATCAAAGACGCCGTGCATCCGCCGCTATTTTACATTTTGCTCAAAAGCTGGATTTTATTAGGCGGCGAGTCGGTTGCCTGGCTGCGATTGTTTCCGGTTATCGTCTCGATTCTGACGCTTTTGCCGCTTTATCTTCTTTGCCGCCAGCTAAATTTGACGCTTTTTGAATCAAGCATTGCGGTTGTTTTAATCGCGGTGAACGGTTTTTTTCTCGACTACGCATTCGATTTGCGGATGTACGGGCTGGTTCAGCTTCTGACCCTTTCGTCGCTGTGGTTATTTGCTAAATTTAATCGTTCGAGCGCAAAGTCCCAAAACACTTTAATTGCTTTATCCGCCGTTAATTTGCTTCTCGTTTTTACGCATTATTTCGGTTGGTTAGTAATTTCTCTGGAATGCTTTTATTTAATCGTTCGGTGGAGAAACCGGCTGAAAGAATTTTTGTTCGGCGTTTTGCCGATATTTTTATTATTTCTTCCGTGGGCGCTGACGGTAGTTCGGGCGATTGGTCAAAGAGAGAATTTTGAAAATCTCGATTGGCTGACGCGCCCCGGTTTTCGTGAATTAATTTGGTTTTACGCAACTTTAAACGGAATCGGCGCGGCGCATACAACTTTAATCGGAATGTGCGTTTTCGGATTGCCGATTTTGATTTGGAGCTGGCGCGTGCGGCGGCAAGCGGATTTGAAAGAGACCTGGAGCTTTTTATTTTTCTTCGCTTTCGCCCCGGTTTTGCTCGTTTTTCTGCTCAGTAATCTGCTCCCGAAATCAATCTGGGAAGAGCGTTATTTGATAATTTCCGCCGCGCCTTATCTGCTTCTCGCGGTAAAAAGCGCATCCGAATTGCCGCTGCCGAAATACAGCCGGATTTTTCCCGCTTTTATTCTGATTTGGGCGTTGACGACCGCTGTTTATCAGTTTTCATCGGAAATCGAAAAGATAAAATGGAGCGAAGTTGCCCACGCGATTGAACAGGGAAATCAGGCTCCGAATAAAATCTATGTGTTTGAATCGTTTGTTGATTTACCGCTTCGATTTTATTTGAACCGGGCGGACAAATTTCAAGTCGAAATCGTTCGTAATACCGATCAAATCAAGGAAAAAAGTTTCCAATTAGTTGTTCGCAACAGCGCCTGGCAGGAAACAAAATCGCCGCCGGAGATTTTGAAAGACAAAGGCTGTCGGATAAATCTCGAAAAAGATTTTTTTGCTCCGCGCGAAAAAATAACTCTTTTTCAGGTTGACGATTGTTCTCTCAGAGATTATGCGATTCGAGAGTAAAACGAGAATCAAATAATTATGAAACCGCTTTCTTTGACAATTTATTAAGTACATAATGAATAAAGCGATGCTGACGAGTGAAAATAAAGAATTAAGAAAATGGGAGCGCGTCGAGATCGAGCGCAGCAATGCGGAGGCGCAGCATCAGGACTTTGCCGATTTAAAAGCGGATGAAACGCAGATTGCGCGTTATCTTAATCCGCCCGCCGACACCGCTTATTATCTCGAATACGCTTATCATCTGCTCGGCGACGTGCGCGGACGGCGGGTTTTGGATTTCGGCTGCGGCAACGGCGAGAATACGATTTTGTTGGCGCGGCGCGGCGCGGACGTTTTTTCGATGGATATTTCGACCGAATCAATCAAGGTCGCAAAAAAGCGTCTGCAAGTGAACGGTTTAAATGATACCGTTCGATTTTTCACCGGCTCGGCTCACGACATTCCGCTGGCGGACGAATCGGTTGACGTGGTTTTCGGAATGGCGATTTTGCATCATTTGGATTTGCCGCTCGCGGCAAAAGAAGTTTTCCGGGTTTTGAAAAAAGGCGGGCGGGCGATTTTCCAGGAACCCGTTAGAAATTCAAAGTTTGTGTGGTTCGTGAGAAATTTGATTCCGTATGAACAGCCGGATTTATCGCCTTATGAAAGACCGCTGACCGATGATGAATTAAAAACGTTTGCCCGGGATTTTTCCGGTTACAAATCGCGCGCTTTTGCTTTGCCGTATTTGAATTTGACCGAGCTTTTTACCGCCAACGAAAGATTCCTGCGTCCGCTCAGACAATTTGACCGAAAAGTTTTGCAGACAATCAAACCGCTCGATTATTACGCTTCGATTCGGATTGTCGAAATGACGAAATAAATCAAGCGTTTTCTTCGATTCGGTGCATTAGTTCGACAAAACGCTCATCGTCGCGCAAGCTGTCCCAGTTGCGGTCGCGGTCGAACCATTCGTGATTTTCGTTGCCCAAATTGATCGCTTGTTCGAGCCAGCGAAACGCTTCGTCTTTTTCGCCTAAAAGCGCATAAGTCGAAGCCGTCCAATAAGCCATATCAAAATCGGCTTCAGCCATTTGCAGCGCGCGCGGAGTTAATTGTTCGCGCGCTTCGTCCCGCTCGCCTTGCGAGGCAAGCAAAATCCCTAAAATCGGGCGCATTCCTTCGAGATGCGGATTTTTCCCCAAAACATCGCGCATCTGCGCAATCGCCTGCTGGACTTCGCCGTGATAAAACAAAATGCGTGCGCGGAAAATCTTAATCAGCGGATGTTCCGGCTCGATTTGTTCGGCGCGGTCTAATTCGGTGAGAGCGCGCTCGTTGTCGCCCATATAAGCGTAAATGCGGGCGCGGTTATAACCCGCAACGACTTTCGCCGCCGGGTCTAATTTTTCCAGTTTGTCCCAACTGCGAATCGCTTTTTCGTATTCGCCGTCGAGCCGGTGCAAAACCGCCTTTGCAAAATAAAGCGGCGCTTCGTTGGGAAATTGCGCTTGCAAACGTTGAAGCTCGGCGCGCGCTTTCTTTTTCTCGCCGCGCGAGAGATAAATAAACGCCATTAAAACGCGCGCTTCGACGACATCCGGGTTGAGCTGAATCGCGTGTGAAAAAGCCGCTTCCGCGCGGTCGAAATCCTTATGATCGCCCATTCCTTTAAAAACGCGGTTGGCATAAGCCGCTCCGAGACCGGAATGCGCGTTGGCGAATTTTGAATCGAGTTCAATCGCGCGCTTGAAATTTTCGATTGCGGCTTCGCAATCGGCAAGCGCCAGAGTTTGAAAGACGAAACGCCCGAAATTGTCGCGTCCGCGCAAATATTCTTCGTAGGCTGCGGCGTTTTCGGTCGGTCGGCGACCGAGTTTTTCCTGCTCGTTCGTCGTAAGTTCGAGCTGCAAGCCTTTCAAAATACGCTCGGCGATAATGTCCTGGACGCCGAAAATGTCGCTCGCATCCGAATCAATGCGGTCGCTCCAGAGAATTTCGCCGGATTCAACGTTGAGAAGCTGCGCGGTGACGCGCATTCGGTCGCCTTGTTTTAAAAACCCGGCGCTCAAAACCGCTTCAACCTGCATTTCGCGCCCGGCTTCGCGCGGGTCAACGTCCTTGCCCTGATATTTGGCGATAACGGACGACGGGCGAACGACGAGCGAGCGCAATTGCGCCAGCTCTGTCGTCACGGCGTCCGCCAGAGAAAATTCGTAAAACTGCGATGCGCCGTCGCCGTTCAAATTTTTAAACGGCAAAATGGCGATTGTTTTCTTGTCGCGGTCGCCGAGGCTGGTGATCGTAAAATCCGACGAGCTGTCGCGTCGCGAGGGGAATTGACTTTGATTCACGCTCGTCTGCGGCGTAAAAGTTTCGGGCGATTTTGATTTTGTGCTGTTGCCGCGTTTAATCCAATTCCATGCGCGGAAAAGCGGATTCGTGTTTTCGCCGGGCGCGTGGCGCGGGCGAAACATTTCGCCGGTCATTGCCGCATAGCCCGTGATTTCCTGCAAAATTCCGCGCAAATCGTCGCGCAAATCAACGATTTTTTGATAACGGTCACGCGGATTTTTCGCCAGAGCTTTGTCCAAAATCTGCTGAATTCGCGGCGGCACGGCGTCTTTTCGCATATCCGCAATCGGCACCGGTTCGTTGTGCATTACGGCGTAGCGGACTTCGACGACCGTTTTGCCTTGAAAAGCCCAGATTCCGGCGAGCATTTCGTAAAGCAAAACGCCGGTCGAGAAAATATCCGCGCGATGGTCAACTTTTTCGCCGCGCGCTTGCTCCGGCGCGGCGTAAGTTGCAGTTCCGTAAGGCACGCCGACTTCGGTTAAATCCGAGCGGTCAACCCCGTGCGGCGTAGGTTCTTCTTCGACTAATTTCGCCAGACCGAAATCCAGAATCTTGGCTTGTCCCTGCGGCGTGACGATTACGTTTCCCGCCTTGATGTCGCGGTGAATGATTCCGCGCGAATGCGCATAAGCCAAACCGTCGCTAACCTGAATCGCAATCGAAAGCGCGCTTTTAAGGTCGAGCGGTTTACCGTCAACAAGATGGCGCACGGTTTTGCCTTCGATGTACTGCATTGCGATGTAATGCATATCTTCGAAGTGACCGATATCGTAAATTGTGCAGATATTCGGGTGGTCGAGCTGCGAGGCGAGCTGCGCTTCGCGCTCAAAGCGTTTGAGATTGGCGGTTTTAGCCGTTAATTCGGGCGGGAGAACCTTGATGACGACGGTACGCCCCAGACGGGTGTCAACCGCTTTATAAACCGTCCCTTGTCCGCCTGCGCCGATTTTCTCCGTGATGCGATAATGATGAAGCTCCGTGCCAATCATACGCCAATTAGATATGCGATTTCAGATTTTAGATTGCCGCGCGAAAAACGATAATTGTAGCCCAAATAAGCAAAGCCGACAAACTGTCGGCTAATCGTTGCTGACCGTTCAGCCGCGCGGCGGGTCGCCCCAGCCCGATTGCAGATATTTTCCGTTTTCGATGATACAAGGAACGGTCGGGTCGCCGCCCGAAAATCCGAACATCTCTTTGCGCCGCGCGCTGTCGTTTTCGGCGTCATACTCGACGAACGAAATGTTGTTCTCGTTGTAATAATCGCGGGCGCGCTGGCAATACGGGCAGCCCGGTTTGATGTACATCACTAAAGACATTTTTCTCACGACTCCTTAACGAAAAGTTTAACAGCAAAAAAAACTTTGTGAAAATATTTTCGTGCTAAAATCGCCCGCGTGACGAACGAACCGGACATCTTCGAGCCTTACGAAAAACTAATTTCAATCGAAATCTGCGGCGAAATCCGGCAAGTGCCGGAGAATAATACGCTCCTCCGCTGTTTTCAGTTTCTCTCTCTCGAATCAATTTCAATTGGCGAATTCTGCTGGAACGGCACTTGTACGAACTGCCAGGTCTGGCTCGATAACGGAAATGCCGAAAAAACCGTTCTCGCCTGCCGCACAAAAGTTCGGGAAAATATGAAAATTATAAAGATGGATGATGAAATTAAGTTAACGGAGAAGGGAGAACTGAAAACGGAGAACCGAATATAAAACAATCTTCCGCTATTCTCCATCCTCAGTTCTCCGTTCTCAATTCATTAATATTTAGGGACGCTCGGATCAACTTCGTCCGACCAGGCGGTAATGCCGCCTTTGAGATTATAAAGTTCTCCTTCATATCCGGCTTGTTTTAAGGCTTCGATTGCGCGGCTGCTTCTGCCGCCGCCATGACAATGCAAAACAGCCGGGCGCGACGAATCAAGCTCGTTCATCCGGTTAAGTATTTCTCCGCTCGGAATCAATTTGCTGTCCGGTATTTTGGCGAAATCGCGCTCGTTCTGTTCGCGCACGTCAATAATCTGCACTTCTTCGCCCGCGTCAATTTTTTGTTTTAATTCGGTTACCGTAATTTCCTGCATAATTATTTCTTTAACCTGCCTTCAGTTTCCAAAATAGTCTGCGTCGTTTGAATCACCGTATCGGGGTTGAGCGAAATCGAATTGATTCCGCGTTCGACGAGGAATTCGGCAAATTCCGGGTAATCCGAAGGCGCTTGCCCGCAGATGCCGATTTTTTTGCCCGCTCGTTTCGCCGCGTCAATCGCCATTGCGACCATTTTTTCGACCGCGCCGTTGCGCTCGTCAAACAGATGCGCGACCATTTCCGAATCTCTATCCAAACCCAAAGCAAGCTGCGTCAAATCGTTTGAACCGATTGAATAACCGTCGAAAACCTGCAAAAACTCGTCGGCGAAAACGACGTTTGCGGGAAGCTCGCACATTGCGTAAATTTCCAAATCGTTTTCGCCTTGTTTGAGACCGTGTTCCGCCATGCATTGAACAACTTTTTCGGCTTCTTCGACTGTTCGGACAAACGGAATCATCGCTTTGACGTTCGTCAAACCCATATCTTCGCGGACGCGGTGCAAGGCGAGACATTCTAATCTGAAACCGGCTTTATAGCGGTCGTCGTAATAGCGGGACGCGCCGCGAAAACCGAGCATCGGATTTTCCTCGTGCGGCTCAAACTCTTTTCCGCCGATCAGTCGCGCGTATTCGTTCGATTTAAAATCCGACATTCGCACGATGACGGGTTTCGGATAAAAAGCTGCGGCGATTCGCCCGACGCCTTCGGCTAATTTTCTGACGAAAAAATCTTTCGGGTCTTCTTCGCCGATGCGCGAAGCAATTTCTTCAATCGTTTCGCGCCGTTTGAGATTCGGATAATTAACCAGCGCCATCGGGTGAACGCCTATGTGGTTGTTGATGATAAATTCGAGACGCGCCAAGCCTACTCCGTCGTTTGGCAGTTGCGCGACCGAAAATGCGTGATCGGGATCGCCGACATTCATCATCACCTGCGTTTGTGGGCGCGTTTCATTGTCAATCACATGACGGTCAACAGTAAAATCAATCGTGCCGTAATAAATGTTGCCCTGCGCGCCCTCGGCGCACGAAACCGTCACGTCCGTCCCGGATTTCAAGATTTCGGTCGCATTTCCGGTGCCGACGATGCACGGTAAACCCAACTCCCGGCTGATAATCGCGCTGTGACAAGTGCGCCCGCCGCGTTCGGTGACAATCGCCGACGCGCGTTTCATAATCGGCTCCCAAGCCGGATCGGTCATCGAAGTGACGAGAATATCGCCCGCTTTGAAAGTTGTTAATTTGTTCGGGTCGAGCAAAATGTGGACTTTTCCGTGCGATATTTTTTCGCCGACCGCTACGCCCGTCACCAGCGGCGTTCCGTGAATTCCGGTTAAACGATAACTTTCGATGTAATTTTCCTTGTTCTGCGCGTGAACGGTTTCCGGTCGCGCCTGCAAAATAAAAAGCTCGCCCGTAATTCCGTCCTTCGCCCATTCGATGTCCATCGGCTGCGGAAAACCTGCGCGTTTTGAATAATGGTCTTCAATCTGGGACGCCCAAGTTGCAAGCTGCAAAACTTCGTAACCGGCGAGACAAAAGCGTTTGCGCTGTGTTTCGACGACCGGACGCACTTCGGTTCCCGTGCCTTCGTCGGCGAAAACCATTTTGACTTCTTTAACGCCCAGCTTTCTGGTCACAATCGGGCGAAAGCCCTGTTTCAAAGTCGGTTTAAAAACAATCCATTCGTCGGGCGTCGCCATTCCCTGAACAACCGCTTCGCCTAGTCCCCACGCGCCGTTTATTACAACGACATCGCGGAAACCGCTTTCGGTGTCGAGCGTAAACATCACACCGGAACAAGCAATATCGGAACGCACCATCGGCTGCACTCCGATTGACAGCGCTACGTCGAAATGATCGAAATCTTTGTTTTGACGATAAGAAATCGCGCGATCAGTCCAGAGCGACGCGAAACATTGGCGACAGGCTTCCAAAAGCTGATGTTCGCCGCGCACGTTTAAAATCGTGTCCTGCTGTCCGGCAAACGAAGCGTCGGGCAAATCTTCCGCCGTCGCGGACGAGCGCACCGCAACTTCGCAGTTTTTCCTTCCCGAACGCTCGCACAAACGCTCGTAAGCGTCCAACAGCGCCGTTTCCAATTCCGGCGAAAACGGCGTTTCGAGCATCAAACGTCTGGCTTCCGCGCCGACGCGCGCCAGCTCTTCGAGATTTTCGACATCCAGATTCTTCAACAGCTTTTGCAGGCGTTTGCGCACGCCGCCGGTTTCGAGCAGCAGATTGTAGGCATGACTCGTCGTCGAAAAACCGTCAACCGCGCGGACGCCCTGCGTCGTCAACTCGCGGAAAAGCTCGCCCAAAGACGCGCATTTGCCGCCGACCAGCGCCACGTCATCCGCGCCGACATCCGATAAATCTAGCACGAGCGCGCCCGCCCGCTTTGAATTGCCGTTCAATTTTTCAGCGACGGTTTCAGCCGTTTTTGTTGAATCCAGATTCATAAATTTATTTGTTAAATTGCCTTCGGTTATAACTTCTATCAACGGATATTGTCCAGACTTTTTATTTTAAACAACATCATAGCGTTTCAATTTGCGGTAAAGCGTGGATAAATCAATGCCTAAAATGTTGGCGGCTTCGGTTTTGTCCTGATTGACGGAATTTAAAATCTCGAAAATATAACGTCGTTCTATTTCTTCGAGCGTCGGGCGAAACGATTCAGTGTCGCGAACCGGCAGAGCGTGGGCGGCTGAGTTTTTGATTCGCGGCGGCAGGCTTGCCGCGTCAATTTCATCGCCGCTCAAGGTGAAAGCGCGTTCGACGGCGTTTTCCAATTCGCGGACATTGCCGGGAAAGTTGTAGCTGACGAGCGCCGCCATCGCGTCCGAAGCGATTGATTTTTCCGGCGCGTTTTGCGCGCGGGCGATTTTTTTGATGAAGTGGCGAACGAGCAGCGGAATGTCTTCGCGGCGCTCACGCAGCGGCGGCAGCCAGATTTCGATCACGTTTAAGCGATAAAACAAATCTTCACGAAAATCTCCCGTCTCGACCGCTTTTTCCAAATCGCGGTTAGTAGCGGCGATAATCCGGGCGTCGAATTTTACGGAAAGACTCGAACCGACCGGCGTGACTTCGTGTTCTTGAAGCGCGCGAAGCAATCTGACCTGCATTGCCTGTGAAATCTCGCCGATTTCGTCCAAAAAAACCGTACCGTTTTCGGCTGAACGAAACAAGCCTTTTTTGTCGGCGACTGCGCCGGTAAACGCGCCTTTCGTGTGTCCGAACAATTCCGATTCGAGCAGAGATTCGGGCAGTGAGCCGCAGTTGACGGCGAGAAAAGGTTTTGCGGCGCGCGAGCTGTGATGATGAATCGCGCGGGCGATTAGCTCTTTGCCCGTGCCGCTTTCGCCTTGAATCAGAATGCTGGTGTTTGTTGCGGCGACTTTTTCGACGAGACGGAAAACGCTTTGCAGAGATTCGGAAGTGCCGATGATTTCCGCGAAACTGTATTTTTTATCAAGCTCGCGCCGCAAAGCGCGGTTTTCGCTAAAAAGCTCGTGCTGGCGCAGAGCGTTTTTGACGGTTTGGAGCAAATCTTCGTTGACAAACGGTTTTGTAATGTAATCGTAAGCGCCTTTTCTGAGAGCGGCGATTGCCGAATCAACAGACGAAAATGCGGTCATAATAATTACAAGCGCTTCGGCGTCAACGGCTTTGATTTGGTCGAGAAGCGCAAGTCCGTCCATTCCAGCCATCCGAATATCCGTCAGCGTGACTGCGATGGCACTGGTCGTAAAAATTTCAAGCGCGGCTTCGGCGCTGTCCGCCGTCGCAACCGAATAACCTGCGTCTTCGAGCAGACGGCGTAAGATCGAGCGCAGAATTTCTTCGTCTTCGACAATTAAAACAAGCGGGCGCGCACTGTTCATAAAATTTCAGTGTGTATGTTAAACTCTTTCGTTTCTGACGGAGTTTGCTTTTACAGGGGCGAACTCCGTTTATGAATTTAGACGAAAAGACGCGAGTTTGAAAATGATGTTGGAAAATAAATTCGGAGCCGTTTTCGGCGTCGCAAACAGACGCTCGATTGCGTGGGCGTGCGCGCAGGCGTGCGCGGAGAACGGCGCGCGTTTGGCGTTTAATTATCAGGGCGAGCGTTTGAAAGAAAACGTTGAAAAACTGACCGCTGATATGCCCGACACGATTATCGCGCCCTGCGACGTGACGAACGACGAAGAAGTCGCAGCATTTTTTGAAAAAATCAAAAACGAATTCGGCAGACTCGATTTTCTAATTCACTCAATCGCTTTTGCTCCGCGCGAAGCTCTCGAAGGCGAGTTTGCCGCGACCAGCCGCGAAGCGTTTTTAAAAGCGATGGAAATCAGCGCGTTTTCTCTGCCACAGCTCTCGCAAGCCGCGCGCCCGTTAATGAACGAAGGCGGGAGCATCGTGACAATGACTTATTACGGAGCGGAAAAAGTCGTCTCGAAATATAACGTGATGGGCGTTGCAAAAGCCGCTCTTGAGGCTTCGACTCGTTATCTCGCCGCCGATTTGGGCAAAGAAAACATTCGCGTCAACGCGATTAGCGCGGGACCGATCAAGACGCTCGCGGCAATGGGCGTCGGCAGTGGAATCAGCGATATGCTCAAACACGTCCGCGAAAAAGCGCCTTTAAAGCGCAGCGTCGAACAGCGCGAAGTCGGGAATGCGGCGCTTTTTTTAGTCAGCAATTTATCCAGCGCAATCACGGGCGAAACAATCTACGTTGATTGCGGCTACAACATTATGGGGATTTAAGAGTCTAGCGAGTCTAGCGAGTCCGGCAAGTCTGGCGAGTCAAATGAATTAAACTGACTCTTCCGACTCGCCAGACTCGCTAGACTCGCTAGACTCGCTAGACTTTTTTAGTGGCAAAAACAAAATCAGACTCACAATTAGAAGCCGAAGCAAAATACGAAGAGAAACCGGCAACACAGGACGAAAAACTGCTGCAAAGTCCGAAGGCGGACGATTTTAAGCCTTCAGCTTCGTGGCGCGTGTTTCGCATTATGGGCGAATTCGTTGACGGTTTTGACGAATTGGCTTACGTCAGCAACGGCGTTTCGATTTTCGGTTCGGCGCGCACCTCCGAAAAAGACCCGTTTTACGCGGCGGCGCGCGAAACGGGTGCGCTTCTTGCGCAAAAAGGTTTTACCGTGATCACGGGCGGCGGTCCGGGAATTATGGAAGCGGCAAATCGCGGCGCGTTTGAAGCGGGCGGGCAGTCAATCGGCTGCAATATCGAATTGCCGTTTGAACAAAACCCGAATCGGTATCAAACGAAATCATTGTCGTTCAATTATTTCTTCGTCCGCAAGATGATGTTTATCAAATACAGCAACGCTTTCATCATTTTGCCCGGCGGTTTCGGGACTTTGGACGAACTGTTCGAGGCTTTGACGCTGATTCAAACACACAAAATTCGTAACTTTCCGGTCGTGCTGTTCGGTTCGCAGTATTGGCAGGGACTCGTTCAGTGGCTTTCAACGACAATGCTCAAAGCCGGAAATATTGACCAAAACGATTTAAGACTGCTGCATTTGACAGATTCGCCGCAGGACGCCGTAAATTTCATCGTCAAAAGTCAGGAAAATCTTCCCGAATTTAACGGCGACGATTATTAATCAGTAATGGCTTTCTATATGGCAAATTTTATCTCCAAAAAATTGTAAATTGTACGGTTTTTATGATATAAGCATTGGCGTAAATAAGAGTCGGAAGTCTCAATCTTTTGAACTTTTGAAAATCGGAATCAAACCAGTTAAAAGTATTTCCTTCTTTTATCTACATAGAATCAATTCGTTCAAAAAGGTCACCCCAAATGCAAAAAGCACACAACTTAGCGCTTTTCGTTTTACTTGTTAGCGCATTCGTAGTTCTGACCTCAACTGTAATCGCTCAAGAGATTGCTAATGAAAAGCAATCTCCAAAAACGAAAACAGATATTGACATTTTGCAAACTTACAAAGAAATTTCGGCTCTTCCGATGAACGCAAATATGCCTGAAAGACGAGCCTTATTTTTAAAGTTACCTTCTGTAGAAAAAAGCGAGATATTTAAATTGCACCTAGCGATGCAATTGGTTAAACGCCCGAATTTAAATCAAGAGCAAAAGGATGTAATTTTGGAAGCAATTTCAATGATTACTCCAGAAAGCTATGCGGATAATATTGAAAAACGTTCCATCGCTCAGCAGAAAACGACTTCTCTTCAACAAACATCGTCGCTTGTATTCTCTAAGAAAGAAGTTTTTGAAATCTTCGCTAGTTTAGGTGGAGACAATACTGACATCCAACTTCTGGAAAAATACCAGCAAATTACCGCTCCGATTTATCAAAATGAGCGGAGAGGCGAATTTAGTAAAGCCTCGGCTCAGGAGAAAAGCAACATCGTAAGACTTCATTTCGCATCTCAAATTGCTAAACGCTTTCTGAATAGGGAGCAGCTTAATTTTATAAGTGAAGCTATTTCTATAGTGTCTCCTGAATTCTATAGCGCAGTAAAAGGAACGCCTGAATGGGCTAAAAACAAGGTTATACAAGAATCAGCAAAAGAACGAACCTTGAACTTTTTTTCAAAAGAAGATGCTTTCAACATATTTGCTTCGCTTGGTGGCAAAAGTTGTGCTGAGCGAAAAAACACTAAATCAAATACCTCTAATTCAGAGGATCCGATAGAGGAGTCGAAAGAAAATTGCGGATGTCATTACGCTGACGACTGGTGCGGCACATGGTCGGGAGGAACGAAAAGATGTCACATTGGTGGTTGCGAAACAACTTTGTTTGGTTGCGGCTACGGCATGTGGAATGAATGTGACGGACTATGCAAACCGTAACCCGTTAATAATTAGAATTTATCAGATGTACTCCGCAGTAAAAATTTTTACTGCGGAGTACATCTGATAAAAACGAATAATAAAAACAGCAAACTATTAACAAAGTTGAGGTCAGAGATGAGTTTTAAAAATAGAAAGTATCAAGGTTTTGCTGAATGGCTTGATGAACCGAAAAATTTACCCTTTTTATCTCTAATTTGGGGGTTTACCATCGGAGTTTTACTAATATTAAAATACTCGCTTACAACCAACGGTGCTCTAACACTAATTCCTTACGCAATTTTGGTAATTGGTTTTTTTTGGCTAATCAAAAAAACTAAAATCAACTATTTCCACCGCTTTCTCGCAGGACTCGCCAGTTATATGGTTGCAAGTCTGGTTCTATATTTGTATATTGCCTTCGTTATAAATCCAAAATATTTGACATCGCCGATTTGGGTACACTCGGTACGAATCGGGATGATGTTAGTTACGGCAGTGATTATCAATGGTTTAATGTCATATTTGCAATATAGATTTAAAGCCAAACTCTCATAACAACAAAATGAGCAACAAACGGATTTACAATTTATTCTCTATCTCCTTAATAAGCCAATTGAAATACGGTGCGGAAACGGCTTCGGCGGGAACGGCGATGATTTCCGGCACCTCGTAGCTGTGATTTTCGCGCACCGTCTTTTCGAGTTCGGGGAATTTATCAATCGTCGTTTTGGCTAACATCAAAACTTCTAAGTCGCGCTCGATTTTGCCTTGCCAATGATAAAAACTCGTGATTTCGGGCAAAATCTGAACGCACGCGGCAAGGCGTTCGTTGATAATAATTTCTGCCAGGCGTTCGGCTTCTTCGCGTTTAGGGGCGGTCATAAAAACGATGACGGCTTTTGATTGATTCATAAAAATATCTGCAAAACGGTTGATAGTTATCAGTTAATAGTTGATAGTTTCCGAAATTAAACCGTCAACTGTAAACTTGTTGTTATTAAAACGGAGTTTAAAATGAGTTTAAAAGAAAAGATTATTACTGATTTAACCGCCGCGATGAAGGCGAGAGATGCGGAAAAGACTTCGGCATTGAGAATGGTCAAAGCCGCGATTATGGTGCGCGAAAAGGAAAAAGAGCAGGGCGCGGTGATTTCCGACGAAGAAACGACGAAAATCCTGCAATCGCTCGTCAAACAGCGCCGCGATTCGATAGAGCAATACGAAAAAGCCGGACGTGCAGAATTAGCCGAAAAGGAAAAAACCGAGCTTGCCGTGATCGAAACATATTTGCCGCAAGCCGCTTCGCCGGAAGAAATCGAACGCGCCGTTACGGAAGCGATTGCCGAAACCGGAGCTTCGTCGCCGAAAGATATGGGCGCGGTGATGAAAGCCGTAATGCCGAAATTAGCCGGAAAAAATGCGGACGGACGCGCCGTCAGCGAAACCGTGAAAGCAAAACTTTCAAGTTAGAAAACAAAAAGAGATTGTTTTTTGCGTGGCGGTTATTTTTCCGCCCGGTTTGGAAATTCCGTTCTGTGAATATCGGCGGCGGATTGTCGAACACGCTGGCGGGCGCGTTTTGCCCGGCGAGTTGTGGGCGAATCGTGACGGCGGATGGCAACGTTGCGCGTCCAATCCGACACACGGCGCAGCGGATGCCATGAAAGCTCGCTGTGCGGCAAGACTTCGGATTTCGACTCTTTGAGCTTGAGCGTAAAAATGGCTAGGAAAAACAACAGCGCGTTAAAAAAGATTCCCGCCGTAAAGACAAACCAACCCGGCGCAAGTCCGACTTCGGCGCGTTTGACAAAAGTATCCAAATCCGGCGCGGGAAACGGGTGAATGTAAACTTTCAGATTGTAGCTCAACGCCAACAGGATAAAAATCCAGATGTAATTGCTCCGAAGGCGGCGTCCGATTGCCTCCCATTCGCTGATGTTAAAATGCGGCGACATCAAATCCGCCGAAAGATGTTCCGCCCATTCTTTGTCTGTCGGCGTGTGCATAGCGGAGAGCATCGGCGCAAAATAGCCGGTTTCAAGAACGCGGACTCGCCCAGCCCAGACCTCGTAATAACGATAGCGCCGGGCTTCCATAAACATAAAAAACGCGACTAGAACCGAGTTAATCGGAATCACGAACGCCGGATTAGCCGCCGAACTGAAAACGAATGAAAGCGTTGCGCCGGTTGTTAAAACCGCCCAATTCGTAGTCGTATCGAGACGGTTGCGCCAGGTGTTTGAACGCTGAATCTCGCCGCGATAAAAATGCACCATCGCCGTCGTAAACTCGGTCGAGGTCATATGCAGCGGGGCTGCGACCGGATTCGGCGTAATTTGCTCGTTATTTGACGGTTCGGATTGCGGTGCAGCGGAGGGAGAAACTGGCATTCGACCGGTTTTTTTGTTTGTTTCGCCGGGAAGTGTGGTGTTAATCCGACTTTCCGACACGATTTCTTTCATTACTTACAGCCCTAAAAAGTCTTTAAAAGACAAGCGAGCGTGCCGTTTTCCGAGCGACAAACTCAAATTAAATTCTACACCCACAGCAACAGCCAAACAAGGCTTTGCCGCAAAAAACCGTTGCTTGACACTGTTTGCGGCGAAACCTATACTTGCAATTTGCGCCCTTTGGCGGGCATTGTCTTCTACTGTGAACGGCAATTTTGACAAAAAGTTTGATGATGCGGATTGGATGCGCGAAGCGATAAACGCCGCGCTGTTTGCCGCCGCCGAGCTGGACGAAATCCCAATCGGCGCGTGCGTCGTTTCGAGCGAAGGCGAGCTTTTGGCGACAGCCGGAAACCGCACCCGAACGCATTGCGACCCGGCGGCGCACGCCGAAATCGTCGCTTTGCGCGATGCAGCCGCAGCCGTCGGAAATTATCGTCTGACCGGCGCGACCATTTACTCGACGATTGAACCGTGCGCGATGTGCGCTGGCGCATTGATTCAAGCGCGAGTTAGACGGCTTGTTTACGGCGCGCCGGATGAACGCTTCGGCGCAGTTCGCACGCATTTTCAGATTTGCGACAACAGTTCTTTGAATCACAAAATAGAAATCGTTTCCGGCGTTTTGGAAAATGAATGCAGACAATTAATGCAGGAATTTTTTCAGCGCCGCAGAAGCGAAAAACGAATTCAGGCGGAAGGTTAAATTCTGCTTGTGTTTTCGTTTACGGAGAGGTCGCATAGTGGATTAGTGCACCGGTCTCGAAAACCGGAGTACCCGAAAGGGTACCGTGGGTTCGAATCCCACCCTCTCCGCCATCTGCCTTCACGCAGCAGCCATCACAAAAGCGGTAAAACTCACTCTCGCGAGAAAGTTGAATTTTCAGGAGGAGTTTTCAATGTCTTTGGTCAAAAAATTATCGGCAGAGTTCATCGGAACTTTGTGGCTCGTGTTGGGAGGCTGCGGCAGCGCGGTTCTAGCGGCGGTTTTCGCTCCTAATCTGGGAATCGCTTTTGCGGGAGTTTCGCTCGCTTTCGGGCTGACGGTTTTAACGATGGCTTATGCCGTCGGACATATTTCCGGCGGGCATTTTAATCCGGCTGTGACGCTCGGATTATGGGCTGGCAAGCGATTTCCTGCGGCGGAGATTTTGCCGTACATCATCGCGCAGGTTTTAGGTGCGATTTCCGGGGCGGGCATTTTGTACGTTATCGCCAGCGGCAAAGCCGGTTTTGCGATAGACGCGACCAAAGCCGGAGCTTTTGCGACAAACGGTTACGACGCTTTTTCGCCCGGCGGTTATACGCTCGTTGCGGCTTTTGTCGCGGAAGTCGTTTTGACATTTGCGTTTTTAGTCATCATTCTGGGATCAACGCACACGCGCGCACCGCAGGGTTTTGCGCCGATTGCCATCGGATTGGGTTTGACTTTGATTCACCTGATTTCGATTCCGGTGACGAACACTTCGGTTAATCCGGCGCGCAGCACGGGCGTTGCAGTTTTTGTCGGCGGGACGCCGCTTATGCAGCTTTGGCTGTTTTGGATTGCGCCGATTGTGGGGGCGATTGCGGCGGGCGCGTTTTACGTCTGGTTGTCGAGCGACAAAGAGATTGAACCTGAAGTTGTGGGCGAGAAACCGCTCGTGCCGGTAATTTGACAATTTAATTTTTTAAATGCGGAAAGGTGCAAGAGTGGTTGAATTGGCAGCATTGGAAATGCTGTGAACTCGAAAGGGTTCCGTGGGTTCGAATCCCACCCTTTCCGTCAGAAAGATTTGAGATTTCAAATGTTCAATTTGAGATTTCTTTTATGGCTTCAGACTCCGCACAACGTATGCGTTGTGAATCCGCTAGGCGGGGAACCGAGCAACGGCAGCAGTAGCAGCGTGTGTTGCGGGTTAGTCTGGAGCCTTCCCAAGTTTAAATTAAAAGAAAAGGCAGGATTACAGTTTCAAGTAATCCTGCCTTTTCTTCTTTAAGGTGAAGCGACAAAATCTGCATCTTTGGTTTCTACGTTTAAATTCATCACTCGAACCGGATTTGCGAAATTAAATCTTTTGCTGAAAACTTCCAGAATTACGATTTGACCGGCGAAAACATCCGCAAAACGGTAATAAACGAATGCTTCCGCCGATACGATTCTGACATCCTGCTCACTAATTTTTCGTAACCGATTAACTTTTTAAAAAAAATGTTTTTGCCCGTGTCCGTTTTCGGTTATTATTCCCGCATTAAGTTATGGCGGACGAACGAGCGCAGCACGAAGTTACGCAGATTTTGGAGGAATGGCGCGCGGGCGATAAAAGCGCGGCGGACAGATTGTTTCCGCTCGTTTATGACGAACTGAAACGCTCGGCTCGCGCTTATCTGCGCCGCGAATCGCGCGGCGGCGAACACACTTTGCAGCCGACGGCGCTGGTTCACGAAGCATATTTGCGAATGATCGGGCAGACCGCGCTGGCTGTCGAAAACCGCACGCATTTTTACGCTCTGGCGTCGCGCGTGATGCGGCGAATCTTGGTTGATTACGCGCGTCAGCACAATGCCGAAAAACGCGGCGGCGCGGCTCAAAGATTTGCGATTGAAGACATTGACATTCTACCGGAACAATCTGCCGCCGATTTGCTCGAGCTTGACGAGGCGCTCGCCCGGCTCGAAGCGATTGACGAGCGCAAATGCCGCGTGGTTGATATGCGATTTTTCGGCGGTTTGACCGAAGCCGAAATCGCCGAAGTTTTGGGCGTCACGGAAAAAACAGTGCGCCGCGACTGGCATTTCGCCAAGCTCTGGCTTTACAGAGAACTGACGCAGCATCAAAAGCCCACCGTTTGAAAAAGAAGAATTCTCAACCGCGCTCACAAAATTTGGAGACGGAGTTGAAATGAATTCGATTCAAGAAAAATGGGAAAAAATTGAAGAAGCCGTCATTGAGGCGTCGCAGATGTCCGGTCAGGAACGTGAACTCTGGCTCGCCGAATTTTGCGGCGATGACATTGATTTACGAGCCGAGATTGATTCGCTGCTTTCGCTTGAAGCCGAAGCGGAAAGTTTCCTGGAAAAAAGCGCCGACTCTTACGCCGCTAAAATTCTACCCGACGGCGAAGAACCGCAAATCGCCGGCAAGCAATTCGGACATTACAGGATTATTCGCGAAATCGGACGCGGCGGGATGGGCGCGGTTTTTCTCGCCGAACGCACGGACGGCGAATTTGAGCAGCAAGCTGCGCTCAAAATCGTCCGCCAAACAATTTTCGACCCGGAATCGGAACGCCGTTTTCGCCGCGAACGACAGATTTTGGCTTCTTTGAATCACCCGAACATCGCGCGGCTTCTTGACGGCGGCGTTTCCGAAAACGGCGAGCCGTTTCTCGTGATGGAATATATCGAAGGCGAGCCGCTCGCCGAATTTGCCCAAAACCATAATCTCGCGCTTGAAGAAAAGCTCAAATTATTTTTAAAAATCTGTTCGGCGGTTTCTTATGCGCACCGCAATCTCGTCGTTCATCGCGACATCAAGCCTTCAAACGTTCTAGTCACTGCCGAAGGCGAACCGAAATTGCTGGATTTCGGGCTGGCGAAAATATTGGACGAAAGTTTGTCCGACAAAGATCAAACGGCGACCGTTTTTCGCGCTCTGACACCGGCTTACGCTTCGCCCGAACAAAAACGCGGCGCGCCCGTGACGACGGCTTCGGACGTTTACAGTCTGGGAATCGTTCTTTACGAACTCGTCAAAAACAACCGTTTCGAGCGCCGCGAACCCGGTTATTTAACGCACAAACCGAAAACCGAATTGGACGCTATTTTGCTCACGGCTCTTGACGAAGAACCCGAACGCCGCTACAAATCAGTCGAACAATTTGCCGATGATCTTGAACGCTATTTGCGCGGGCAGACTGTCGGCGCGCGCCCGAACACTTTTTCTTATCGAACGGCAAAATTCGTTCGGCGAAATAAATTAGGAGTTTCCGCCGCGCTCTTGATTTTGCTGGTTTTAATTGGCGGTGTCGCGGCGACCGTTTGGCAGTCGAGGCGCGCCGAACAACAGCGCGTTCGCGCGGAAAAACGTTTCGGCGAGGTTCGACAGCTTGCCAATTCGCTGATGTTTGAAATCCACGATTCCGTGCAGAATCTGCAAGGCTCGACGCCGACCAGACAGCTTATCGTCAACAAAGCCTTAAATTATCTGGACAGTTTGGCGCAGGAAAGCGGCGACGCCGACGCGGGACTCAAAATCGAATTGGCGACGGCTTACGAAAAAATCGGCGATATTCAGGGAAATCCGTATTCGGCAAATCTCGGCGACACGGCGGGCGCGCTCGCCAGTTATCAAAAAGCCTCCGCAATTTACGAGCAATTGCCCGAAAATCAACTGACAACCGAAGCGGAAATGGGATACGGGCGAATTTACCGCGCGCTCGGCGACATTGCCGAAGTCAAAGGCAATACGGCTGAATGCATCAATCATTATCGCCGCTCGCTCGAAATTTTCGCTCGATTAGCCGACAAAAATCCGCAAAACTTTGCAGCGCAGGACGAATTTGCGCGCGCATACGAAACGCTCGGCGATGGTTTGAGCCGAACTCCTGATGCGGCGGCGGAAAGACTTGACAGTTACCGGAAAACGCTAGCGATTCGGCAAAATCTGGCGGCTCAAAATACTTCGGACAGAAAAATAAGGCGCGGCGTCGCCATCGCTTTTACGAAAATCGGCGAGGCATCGGGCGAGAATTACGCCGAAGCCGAAAATAATTTACGCAAAGCGATTGAAATTCTCGAAGATTTGTCTCGAAATGACACGACGAACGCCAGAGCGCGCCGCGAAGTCGGTTATGCTTATTTTCAGCTCGGAATTGTTTTGACTAACGTTAGAAATTTCCCGGCGGCGCTCGAAGCCCGGCAAAAGGCGTTTGCGATTCGCCGCGAATTTGCCGCCAACGACAGCCAAAACAAACAAGCGCAATTCGATCTGGCGACCGCGCACGCCGATTTATCCGAAGCGTTTACAAACACGGGAGATACAAATCAAGGTATTGAAAACGCGCGCGAGGCGTTGAAATTAATGTCCGCTTTGGCTGAAAGCGACCCGGAAAATAATATTTATCGCCGGAACGTTGGATTGTGTCACGAGAAATTCGCCATCGCGTTTGCCCGCAAAGCTGGGGACGAAAAACTTTCAGCCGCCGAACGAATCAACAATTGGGATGAAGCCGTTTCGTCTTATCAAAAAACCCTGCAAACGTTCGTCGAGCTGCGCGACCGAAACGCTTTACAGCCGCGCGACGCCGGGCAAATTGATAAATTCACCCAGCAAATACAAATGTGCGAAGCCGAACGGGCGAAGCTCTCCGGTTCTTAATAGTTTACGGAGTCCAGGAGCCGTTGACTTCGCCAACCAGAATGGCTGTATAGTTATCGCCCGAAACATTGCTGTTTAAAGGATGATACGGACGGGAAACCGGATCGAACTTCCAATTACCGACTTGTCCGGTATTGGCATTCGCTCCTCCGGCAGCTATATATCTCAAAATCAGCGTTGCATCAAACGGAGAGATGCTGTTGTCACCGTTTACATCGGCTGCAATCTTCTGATTTGCAGTTAATTCGCAGTTCACTGATCCGGCAGAAACGCAGCGCAAGATGAGCGTAGCGTCAAACACCGAAATGCCGTTAGCTTGTCCGCTTTTTGATGGCGTCACGGTATATTGTCCGGCGGAAAGATTGCTCAGCAGATAAGCGCCGTTTGAATCGGTATTTACCGAGGCGGAATTAGCGTTTGTCGGCGACATCAACACTCCTGAAACAAATTTAGCAGCTTCGTTTGCCGGTGTTGTCCCGTAGATCACCGCACCGGAGATGTTGTATGAGGCACCGGCTTGCGTGATGATAAAGTTTTGTCCTGCAATAGCGATTGTTCCTGTTCTTTGTGCTTCCTTATTGGCGGTCACAGAGTAGGAAACAGTTCCGTTTCCATTTCCGGGCGTTCCGCCGCTCACGGTAATCCAATTGTCATTGGAAACAGCCGTCCACCGACAGCCTTCCTCAGCAGTGACGGAAACAGTTTCAATTGAGCCTGCGACAGGGGCATTTGTTCCGTTTGGCGAAATCGAAAACGAGCATTGCATTGCTGTAAAGCTTGCCGTTTGATCGCTAGGAAGATTTTCGAAAGCTGCCGACGGCGGAGTAAATTGATAATTAGCAGACGATGGCGTAACAGTGTAATTACCAATTGACGGTACTTCCGAAAAAGAATAGTTGCCGAAATTGTTCGTTTGCACGGAAGCCGAAGCAGAGCCGGTTAAATTTACCGTGACGTTCGGCAAAGCATTGCCGTTTACAGTGATTTGTCCTGAAATTGATTTGTTGGGCTGGACGACGACAAACGGGGACAAAGAAGAAACCGTTTGCGCGACAGTGCAAATCTTCGTGCTGTTGTTATAAACGGGAACAGCATTTGTATTCGCCGTCCACATTCCCGATTCATAATGCAAGCTTCTCAGTTGAGAACAATTCTCGGCATTGGCAATATTGGGAACATTAAAAACAACTTTAATGCTTCCCGAATACAAAGCCGAAGTTTCAATGTCATACATCGGCGAATTTGCTAATAAGCTATAGCCGCGCGGCAAAGTGTTCAGTTGCGATTGCGTTAAAGGCGCGGCTGTTGTGTAACCGGCTTTTGTAACGCTGCTGAATGTGATGTTGACGTTGCTTGCAGGCGTGACAGAAATGCTTGAGCGAACCGGCTGCCACGACGGGAAATAGCTGTCCTGCTCATCGGTTGTCAGTCGCGCCGGATTGCTTCCGTCGGAGTTCATCACATAGATGTCGGTGTTATCATTTCTTTGACTGGTGAAAGCTATCTTTGTCCCGTCGGGAGACCACGCCGGTTGATAATCGTCTGCCGTGTTGTTCGTCAAATTAACAGGATTGCTGCCGTCCGAATTAATCACCCATATTTCCCCGTTACCGCTTCTGTGGCTGGTAAAGGCAATCCGCGAACCGTCCGGCGACCAAGTTAGCTCATAATCATCTGCGGAATTGTTAGTCAGATTGACGGCGTTTGAGCCGTTCGCGTTCATAACCCAAATCTCTACGTTGCCGCTTCTTTGGCTGATAAAAGCAATTTTGCTGCCGTCGGGCGAGAACTTCGGGAAATAATCAACTCCTGCACTGTTGGTCAAGCGGGTTTGATTCGAGCCGTCCGCATTCATCACATAAATTTCATAGCCGCTGCGGTCGCGGTCGCTCGCGAAAACAATCTTTGCGCCGTCCGGCGACCAGCTCGGCGTATCGTCAAAAGACCCATTTGAAGTCAAGCGGGTTTGATTCGAGCCGTCCGCCTGCATCGTGAAAATGTCAATGTTGCCGTTATTATCGCTGATAAAAGCAATCTTGCCGCCGTCGGGCGACCACTCGCCGGAAACATCTTCATCAGAATTGTTGGAAATGTTCGTCTGGTTTGTGCCGTCGGGGTTCATCGTGAAAATCTCACCGGTTCCCGCGCGGAGACTGTTAAAAGCAATCTTGCCGTTCGAGGCGACGGGCGTGAAGACCGAGCCGGACGAAATGACGGTTGCGCCTTCCAAATTTGTGCTCTTAGTCTTGAGGTCGCCGCCCGTGGTGTTAGCGGGTGCCGTTACTTGTTGCCGCAATTGATCCGAATTTGTGATCGTGTGTCGCAGAATAGCTAAAACAGGTAAACAAGCTATTGCGAGCAAGGCACAAGGCAAAACAAGTCGGCGGATAAAATTCTTACTTTTCATTCGTTCTATTTTTAAGGCACAGGAAGAGGAAAAACCGATAAAAGCAAATACACAATTTGGGGATTTAGCGTTGTTCCTGAATTAACTGATAGACAATCAACCTCGTCCGGCAAAAAATTGCTTTAGAAATAATTTTGCTCGACAGCAAAAGATAATATAGTTCGAAATTCATTTAAGACTATAAAATAGTTAGCGCTTTATAACAAGTTGAATATTTCGCTTACAGACGATATTGTTTGCCGCAAAATAAGCTGCCTTTGCTTTTTTCCCGCGTGTGTCTAAAAATGTATCTGCCGCTGACTTAAGCCGAGTGTTTTTGAGTCTGTAAACTTGTTAAAAAATTAACTCAAAATCGCTCTATAATACTCAGTGCGTTGAGATGAATTAACCTTTTATGTCTTATCAAGTCATCGCCCGCAAATGGCGTCCGCAAACTTTCGAGGAAGTGACCGGGCAGGAAGCAATCACGCGCACTTTAAAAAATGCGATTGAACACGACCGCCTGCATCACGCTTATTTGTTTTCGGGCGCGCGCGGCGTCGGGAAAACCACGACCGCCAGACTTCTGGCAAAAGCCTTAAACTGTCACAAATCCGACAAACCGACCGTTCATCCGTGTTCATTTAACGATCCGACCGCCTGCGCTTCATGCAAAGAAATCGCCGAAGGACGCTCGATGGACGTGATCGAATTCGACGCCGCTTCAAACACGCAGGTTGATAAAATCCGCGATCTGATTTTAGAAAACATAGACATCGCTCCGGCGCGAGACCGCTATAAAATCTTCATCATTGACGAAGTTCATATGCTTTCAACTTCGTCGTTTAACGCCCTCTTGAAAACTCTGGAAGAGCCGCCGCCGCGAGTCGTTTTCATAATGGCGACGACCGAATTGCACAAACTCCCGGACACAATCTTATCGCGCTGCCAGCAATTCGAGTTTCGCATCATCGCTTTAAATAAAATCGTCGAACGCCTCAAAATCATCGCCGACGCCGAAAAAATCAACGTCACCGCCCCCGCTTTGCGCGAGATTGCGCGCGCCGGTGAAGGCTCAATGCGCGACGCGCAAAGCGCGTTTGACCAGACAATCAGCTTTTCCGGCGAAAAAATAGACGTTGAAGACGTAACCATCGCGCTCGGAATTGCCAGCTCCGAACTGCTCGTCCGAGTCGTCGCCGCGATTGCCGACAAAAAACCTGCCGAAGCCTTAAAAGTCGTTGACGAACTCGTTTCGCGCGGGCAGGATTTGCGAAATTTCTGCCGCGATTTACTCACATTTTTGCGCGATTTGCTCGTCGTCAAAGTCGCTGGGGACGCCGAACATTTAATCGAATCTTCTTCGACAAATTTAGAGGAATTGGAAAAATACTCATCCGTTTTCACCGAATCGGATTTAACTCGTTTTTTCCATTCGTTGAGCGAAACCGAAACAAAACTAAAAGAGGCTTTGCAGCCGCGCTACGCTTTGGAAGTCGGGCTTGTGAAACTGATTGAGATGAATCGCGTCGCTTCAATCGAAAAGATTCTGGAACGCCTCGCGCAGCTCGAAGCCGCTTTGACGAACGGCGGCGGAAATTTCCCTTCAAATTCAACGCCACCGTCTGGAAACAAACCGTCGAAAAGCGAAATCGAAACGCCGCCCTGGGAATCTTCTTCGGCGCAGTCCGCCGCTCCGAAAAGTTTTGCGCCGCCGACATCCTTTCAAGCGCGCGCCTCGCTCGATTCGGCTGCGGTCGAACATCGCCCAAATAATCATATTTCCAATTTCGTTCCTCCTTCGCGTCCGAGTTTCCAGACTGCGGCGACCGCGCAGGCTGCAACAATCGCGCCCGCCGAAGTCATTGATTTTACCGCCGCGAAAGCTGAAAAAATTGCGCCGAAGCTCGATGCGCCGAACGGCGATTTGCGCGAAACGCTGCTCCGAAAGTTTGAAGAGCGAAATATGATGTGGCTCGCGCTTTCGATTGAAAAAGCGAATTTCGTCAAAAACGGCGGCAATGAATTGCTAATCGAATTTGCCGCTAATCATAAACATCACCAAATAACCTGGGAAAAACCGGAAAACGTCAAGACTTTGCAAAGCGTTTGCCTTGAGCTTTTCGGGCGCGAATTGCCGGTTGCGGTTTCCGTCAGCGGTTTATCAATCGAAGCCCAACTTTCGCCGGAAGAAACGCTGAAAAAACGCGAAAAAGGCGAACTCTGGAAAATGGCGGAAGAAGACCCCGGCGTGCAGGCGTTTTTGGAAGTTTTTCGCGGTAAAATTCTGGACGTTTACAAAGTCGAGGAACCGGACGAGAATCAATTGCAGGAAAAAGCCGGTTAATTTCACCACAGAGAACACAGAGAAGTCACGGAGAAAACACAGAGAGTTTATTGATTTCTTCAGTGACTTCTCTGTGTAAAACTCTGTGCGCTCTGTGGTGAAAATTTTCAGAACAAACCGCAAAAAACTTCGTAAATTTAAGGCGGAGGTAACAAACAAACGAAATGAAAGAGCGTGATCCTTTTATCGCCGGACTGCTTAGTTTTCTGATTCCCGGAGTCGGACAAATTTATAACGGACAAATTTTGTGGGGCGTTTTGTGGCTGCTGCTGACGGGCGTTTCGTGGATCGGTTCAGCCGGAACTTTGGGCTGGATTATCCACTTCATCTGCGCCTATTTCGCTTACACCTACGCTAAAGAACACAAATATCGATAGGTTTCTATAAAGAAACCACAGAGACACAGAGGACACAGAGATTTTATTGATTTTTCTCTGTGTCCTCTGTGTCTCTGTGGTAAATTTTTCATTTTGAAGGAGTAATTTTTTGCTAAATTTTGCGCAAAACATCGCCCGCGAAGCGGGTTTGATTCTTTTGGAGAAATTCGGACGCGTTTTAAAAACCACTGACAAAGGCGACAAAAACATTGTCACCGAAGCCGATATTGCGGCGGAAGAATACATTGTCGGGCAAATCAAAACGCATTTTCCGCGACACCGTATTTTGGCTGAAGAAGCCGGCGAAGTTGTGGTTGAATCGGGCGAAAGCAGTTTTCGCTGGGTGATTGATCCGCTCGACGGAACGACGAATTTTTCGCACGGTTATCCGTGTTTCTGCGTTTCAATCGGATTGGAACGAGAGGGAAAACTGCAAATCGGCGCGATTTACGATCCTACGCGCGACGAAATGTTTGCCGCCGAACGCGGCGGCGGAGCGACTTTAAACGGTCGGCGAATTCAGCCTTCGACGGTCGAAAACCTCGACCGCGCGCTCGTAGTGACAGGGTTTCCGTACGACATAAAAACAAGAGAACGTTTTGTCGAATTGTTTTCCAAATTTGTCTTAAACGCGCAAGCCGTCCGGCGCGACGGTTCGGCGGCGATTGATTTGGCTTACGTCGCCTGCGGGCGTTTTGAAGGTTTTTGGGAAGAAGGCTTAAGCCCCTGGGATACGGCAGCCGGAGCTTTAATTGTCGAAGAAGCGGGCGGTCGCGTCTCGCATTACGACGGCGCAAAATTTGACATTTATCGCCCGCAGATTCTCGCCACCAACGGCGTCGTTCACGAACAAATGCTCGAAATTCTGCGCAAAATATAAGTTTTCAATTACGAATTTCAAATTACGAATGAAGGAATAATTTAAAAAGATAAATTCAGACATTCGTAATTCGTAATTCGTAATTCGTAATTGATTATTGTCGTTTGACGATAACGAGCGTGATGTCATCGGGCGCATCGGCGCCGTCGGCAAACGATGACAGAGCCGATTCGATTCGGTCGCGCAACCCAGCCGCTGTGCGGTGCAGATTTTCTTTAACGACCGCCGACAATCTTTCCATTCCGAATTCTTCGTCCTCACGATTTACGGTTTCGTTCACGCCGTCGGAATAAATGACCAGAGCTTCGCCTCTTTCCAATTTCGTTTGTCCGATTTCGTAAACAGCGTCGGGCAAAATTCCGAGCGGGAAACCGCCCGACGCGAGTTGTTCGACCGTGCCGTCAACGTGCGCTATAAGCGGCGGATTGTGCCCGGCGTTGACAAAAGCCAGAGTTCCGTCGCGCTGGTCCAGCTCGGCGACAAAAAGCGTCACAAAACGATTCGGCGGCGTGTTTTGAGCCAGATATTTATTAACTGCGGTCACGGTGTCGAGCAGCGTCGTGCGCGCGGCTATCTGGGCGTGAATCGAGGCGTGCAGACTGCTCATCAACAGCGCGGCGGCGGTTCCTTTGCCCGAAACGTCGCCGAGCGCGACGAGCATTTTTTCATCTTCGCGCTGGATAAAATCGTAATAATCGCCGCCGATCTCGTAGCACGAAAAACTGATTCCCTGCAATTCAAAACCCGGAATAATGGGTGGCGCGGAAGGCTGAAATTTCTGTTGAATCTCTGTCGCCAGCGCCAATTCCTGCTCCATCCGCTCACGTTCCATTCTTTCTTCCAAAAGCCTGGTGTTTTCAACTCGAATCGCGGCGACGCTCGCCAAAGTCGTTAAAACTTTGAGATGGTCTTCGGTGAAAGTCGTTTCCGAAACGGGCGAGTCGGCGTAAATCAAACCGAAAACATCGTTTTTGTTCGACAGAGGCACCGCGAGAACCGAGCGGATGCCTTGCAAAACCATTGTTTGCGAAGCAAAACGCGGGTCGTGCTGCGCGTCGGAGGTTAACACGGATTTTTGATTTTCCACCACTTCGCGCAAAACCGAGCGCGAAACGCGGATGTCGCCGAAATCGTCCGATTTTTCGCGCAGACGGGCGACGGCGATTTTCATTCCTTTTTCGCAATCCTCGCGCTGTTCTTCTTCTTCATTGCGCAGCATAATAACGCAGCGTTCAGCGGGAACAGCCTCAAAAACGAGATCGGCGACCTGCTGCAAAGTCTCTTCAAGCGTCGTGGCGGCGAGCAGCGTCACGCCGACTTTGCTGATTAAACCCAAAAGGTCGGTCTGGGTTTTGACTTTTTTCGTTGAAAGCTCGGCTTGGCGCGCTTTTTCGATTGATTGAAAAAGCTCTGTGGCGGATTTGTTGGCGGAAAGCGAAATCGTCACCGACGGGTTAAAATCGTCTCCGTCGCCGACCAGAGTTTGACTAACGGCGCGCGGCTCAAGGAATTCAAAAACGGTTTCGCCGATTTGAAAACGGTCGCCGGTATCAATCGGAATTTCGCCCGTTAGCGGCTGCCCGTTAAAGCGCGTGCCGTTTGCCGAGCCTAAGTCCTGCAAAATGAAGCGGTCGCCTTCGCGCCGCAATTCGGCGTGAACGCGCGACGCAAACGGGTCTGGAATGCAAATGTCGCTGCGCGTCGAACGCCCGATGGTTGTTCTGAGGCGTTCGAGGACAAGTTTTTCCGGCGAGCGGTCGCCGTGTTTGATAATTAATTCGGGCATAATTCAAGTTTTATTTCGCCAGCGTTTTGGTTCTTTGAATGCGGCGGCTGGCTCGGACGACAATCGTTCCGCCAACAAAATCGTGCAGCGCGCGTCCCTTCCGATTAAAAGCGGCAAATGCAAAACCCAATCCGCCGGTAAGCAGCGTTAGCGGATAGCCGACGAGATGCCGCAAAGCAGCCGCTACAAACGTCGGATTGCTCCCGTCCTGCGCGACGACTCGCAATCCGGTGGCGAATTTTCCGATTGTTCTGCCTAAAACGACTGGCAAAATGATGAAATTCGTAACCAGAACCAGCAGCGCGATCAGCCAGCCGACGGAAAGCGACGGATCGCGCCAGAGCTTAACGCCGCTCAAGCCTCTTGACGACGCCATCAAAAACGTCACCGCCGGAGCCGACACCAAAAGCAAATAATCAATCAAAAGCGCGCCGCAGCGCAGCGCAAAAGGCGCTTGAAAACGCTCGGCGTCAAAGCCGACGACTCTCACCGGATTCGGCGTTTCTTTTTTCACCGGTGCGTTGTTTCGTGAGGCGGTCGCTGCCGCTGCTGTCTCGATTCTACTGCTCATTTACGATTTGTTCGTTGTTCGTTGTTCGTCGCTCGTTGTAGATTGCTTTTGCAACGAACAACGAACAACGAACGACGAACAATTTTAATTAACAAAAAAATGCAAAGTGGTTTCACCGAGCTTTAATTTGTCGCCATGCATCAAAACGTGCGGTTGATTGGCGAGCAGCTTGGTGATTTTTGAGTCGCGCGTAACGAGCGTCGTGCCGTTTGCCGAGCCTAAATCTTCAATCATAAAAGTTGTTCCCTGCCGAAAAATTCTGGCGTGGCGGCGGGAGATTTTCGGACTCGCCACGTCGTATTTCGTCAAATCAACTTCCGGGAAAATGTTCGAGCGACGATCTTCGCGCCCCAAAATGTTGGTTTCTTTTTCTAACACAAACGCCGTTTCATCGAAAGCGCCGGTTTCGATGACGAGCCGCGCCGTTGCTTTATTTGTCGGAAAAGCGACTTGCGCGGCGGCTTGAATGCGGTCGGCTTCGGGCTGGCGCGAGCCGCAGAAAGCGCAAAACATATCGTTTGCCGCAATGCGTTCGCCGCAAAAACCGCAAAACGCAGTTCCGACCGCCGATTTTAAGGCAATTGGCTGCGACTGCAAAACGGTCGGCGCTTGAGAATCGGCATCCGGCGGGGCGAAAGTCAATTTTCCGGCGCGAATTCGTTCGAGATGATCGAGCAAAACATTTCGCATCTCCCCGGCGGAAGCGAAACGCATATTCGCATTATATTCGACCGCCTTCATCAGGATTCGCTCCATTTCGACCGATAAATCCGGGTTAATCCGGCGCGGGCGCGGATGTTTCGTAAAATCGAAAATCAGTAGCGGATTGTTTTGCGGGTCTGAGCCGGTCAAAAGGTGAAACATCGTCGCGCCGAGCGCATAAATGTCCGAGCGCGGCTCGGAGTTTCCGGCGTATTGTTCCGAAGGCGCATAGCCCATCGTGCCGACCGCCGTGTTGCCTTTTTCTTCTTTGTTCACCCAGCGAGCGATGCCGAAATCAACCAGCATCACGCGCCCGGTTTTACCGTCAATCATCACGTTTGACGGTTTTAAGTCCCGATAGACAATCGGCGGCTCGTGATTGTGCAGATAATCGAGAACGTCCGCGATTTGAATCGCCCATTCGGTCATCGTCTGCTCGTCAATTCTGCCGTTCGGAGTCGCGCGAAAACGCGCCGCCAAATCGCCGCCGGAAATATATTTCATCACGAGGTAAAAACGATTTTCCTCGTTGTCAATAAAATAATCGTAAATCGTCGGAATCGCCGGATGTTCGAGCGAGGACAGCAGCAGAGCTTCGCGGCGAAAATCTTCGACAGCTTTTTCGTGCTGCGTGTCGTCAACATAAGCCTGAATCATTTCCTTGACGGCGCGTGTCACGCCGCCCAGGTTGCGGTCGGTCGCCAGATAAACCGCGCCCATTCCGCCTCCGCCTATGCGGCGAATGATTTCGTAACGCTTGTTTAAAATCGTGCCGTCGTCGAGCGGTTTGAGTTTGGTTGATTTGCCGCCCGGCGTATCTTTCGATTGATTCGATTCGGTGGCGCGCGGAACCGCCGCATCCGACGGATTGGAAATCAACTCGTCGGAAATCGGTTTTTCAAGCGGCAGCGGCTGCGAAATCAAGGTTCTGTCATTAAACAGATTATTTGCTTCGGCTTCAGGCGCAGGTTCGGAAATTTCCGGCTCAATCGTTTCTTGCTCCGCAAATTCCTGCTCGTTAAACAAAACCGGCTCGGTAATTTCATCTTGCGCCGGAATTTCTGCGATTGATCCGGTTTCGGATTGCGGTTCGATTTTTACTTCGCCGGTCGTTTCTACTTTTTGCTCGGAAGAAAACTGTATCGGCTCGGCAAAATCAATTTCATCCTGCCGCAATTCTTCAATCGGAACTTCCGCCTCGTGAGCCAAGCTTTCGAGCGCGACGTTTGGAATCGTCGCAATGTAAAGCTCGTTCGAGTCGGTGGTTTGCCCCGTTAATTGTTCTTCGCTCTGCGAAGGCACCGATTGCGGTACAGGCTCATTTGATTCAACAGGTTCGATTGTGTTTTCCGTAAAAGATAAATCGGGATCGTTTCGCAAAACGGTGTCCGGTTCTTCCATCTCAGGCGGAAGCGATGCCGGAACGCCCAAATCTCCGGTTGTTTCCGGCGAAAAGGGCGCGGGCGTTTCGGTTGGAACCGCCTCTTCGATTCGCGGTTCTTCGATTTCTGCGGCGGATGTCTGAGCAGAATCAGTCGAATCCTGCGCAGCAGTCTGCAATGCAATCGGCTGCAAAGTGATTCCGCAAAAGGCGCAAAATGTATCATCCGGCGCGACTTCAGCGCCGCATTCTTGGCAATAACGCATCTTCAACAAGGATAAAGGATAAAGGATGAAGGATGAAATCTCATCTTTCGTCCGCTTATCTTTCGCCGCTTTAGGAAACTATCTTAAAACGTAAAAAAGTTTTTCCGACGATTATTTCGTCGCCGTCTTCGAGTCGCTGGCGGCTGCCGGGCAAAAGCCTGCGTCCGCGATTGACGAAAGTTCCGTTCGTCGAGCCTAAATCTTCAATCAAAAAACGATTGTCTTCGCGCAGAACTCTCGCGTGTCGGCGCGAGACTTTTGCTTCCGGGTCGTCGGCGTCCAGATCAACGTCCGGGAAAATGCCGTTGTCGGCGTCCCAGCGACCGATGTTCATTTCCGCCGCGTCCAACGGAAACTCTTTTCCGGCGGTTCGCCCGCGCTCGATAATTAATTTTGCGCGCGCCGGTTTTGCCGACGGACTTGAATTGCCGATTTCTTTCACCCACGAAGCGCCGGAGATGACTTGTTCGACCGCGTAAACCGACGCGTCGGATTCTTTTTCAAGCGTGGTCGAACCCGCAGATTGTCCGGGCGCATCCAATTTTCCGGCGTTTTTAAGCAGTGAGCCGCATTCGTCGCAATATTGCGCGCTTTTATCGTTTTCCGTTTCGCAGCGAGCGCATTTAATCATTAGAAGATTTCATAGACGGAAAAATTTAAAATAATTTACCGCCGACAAACGAATCGAGTGTATTTTATTGGTTAAATGATTTAGGTTCAAGGTCGAATGTCGTTTTTCGACTCTGTGTTTTCTTTTCGCGCTTTCGGCGACTGCGAATTTGCCGCCGAAAAAAGCGGATGTTACACTGCACGAAGCAGCTTCGCTTCGTTCAGCAAATCAGAGGTTTTAATACTGTGAGTCTTGCACAAAGCGGTTTGTCAATTTTCGGCAAACTCTCAATTATTATAGTTTTACTCGGCGCTTTTCTGTTCGGTCTCGGCGGCACGCTGTATATGGCGCTGCGCTCGCCGGAGGTCAAAGTGCCGGAAGTCGTCGGCAAAGATTTTCTCGCGGCGGAAAAAGACGTTGAAGCGATGGGCTTAAAATTGCGCAAACGCACCGACCGTTTTAGTCAGGAAAAACCGAACACGATTCTCGAACAAGCGCCGCTCGCGGGTGAATCGGTCAAAGCGGGACAGACGATTTCCGTCGTTATCGCCCGCGCCGAAGCCGAAGCCGGAGAAAAAGCGGCGGAAGTGAAAAAAGAAAACGTCAACGACAATTCGTCGAAAGCCGTCGAAGAGCCGCAAAGCGAAGTCGAAAAATCGCGCCAAAAACGCAAAGCCGCCAATAAAAACACGAACGTTAACAAAAACGGCAATTCAAACGCCAAAGGCAATTCAAATGCGAATTCAAACGCGGATGCGGGCGGCAACTCGAACGGCGGAAACTCGAACTCCGAAAGCACGAATTCGCGCCCGAATACAAACGTGAAAAATTCAAACAGCGGCGGCACAAACACGAATTCGCGTCCGGCGGCGGTCAATTCAAATTCGAACAATCGTCCGGCGACAAGTCGGACGCCGGAAACAAATCGTCGCAATCAGTAGTTTTTCAAAGCAACCGACATCGCGCGGTTTGCCTCAAAAGTTTGTTAATCATTAGTTGTTAAGTAATCAGACAAAATTAGTGTGTCGTCAAAGAGAGAAGAACTATCAACTTTAAACTGTCAACTATCAACCGTTTTGCAATGCATAACAGTTTATAGTTTATAGTTGACAGTTCATAGTTTGACCTTTTTGCTCAGGTACTTAACCGTTAATTGTTTTTTCGATTAACAATTAACCGCTAACAATTAACCAATGATCGAAATTGCGCCTTCGCTGTTATCGGCGGATTTTACAAAATTAGGCGATGAGATTCGCGCCATCGAAGCGGGCGGAGCGAGCATTTTGCATTTCGACGTGATGGACGGGCGTTTTGTTCCGAATATCACCATCGGATTGCCGGTTTTAAAATCAATTCGCAGGTTTTCCGACACGCCGATTGACGCGCATCTGATGATTGTCGAGCCGATGCGCTACGCCGCAGAGTTTGTCAAAGCCGGAGCAAATATGGTTTCGATTCACATTGAAGCCGATCCGCACATTCATCGAACGCTCGCGGCAATCCGAGAAGCGGGCGGGCGAGCCGGAATCGCAATCAATCCCGGAACGCCGCTCATCGCGCTCGAAGAAGCTCTGCCGTTTGCCGATTTCGTTTTGCTAATGTCGGTGAATCCGGGGTTTGGCGGACAGAAATTTATTAAGACTTCGCTCGATAAATTGCGCCGTTTGAAGATGATGATTCTCGAACGCGGTTTGCAGACGCGAATTGAAATTGACGGCGGAGTTGACGAACACAACATCAACGAAATTGCCGCCGCCGGAGCCGAGATTGCGGTTGCCGGTTCAGCGATTTTCGGCAAAGAAAATCCGACGGAAGCAGTTCGCACGCTGATCAATGCGGCGACACAATGGACTTAAGCGGTAAATAATGAATCGTAAATCGAGAAAATTCGATCAGCCGCGATTCACTTGTTTACGATTCACTATTCACTAAAGTTATGAAAAGAGTTTGGTTATCATTTTTAATTTTAACGATTGGTTTGTGCTTACAGCCGACGCTGGCGCAGCAGACCCGGACGGGCGGCGAGGGCACGGCTTTACAGCGTTTGGACGTTGCCGGACAAAAGCTCGAAACGATGCGCCGCAGCTTGTCGAGCGCGCAGAGCGCGGTAAAAGACGAAAATAAAGGCGACAAAAGCGACGCCGCCAAAAACGCCGACACGCCGCAGGCGCGTTTGAAAGGTTTGGAAAAAGAAGCCTCCGGCTTGAATTCGCAGGTGAACAGTCTGCGCGGCAAAATTGACCGCGCGGAAAAATACGACGCCGACGAAATCAGCCAGCTTGAAACGGCGGTTTCCGAATTGCAAAAACGGGTTGACGACGTTTTGCTCGAAACCGCGAGCGCCCGCCGCGCCGATTATGAAAAAGGCGCGCCGCGCGAGAAAAAGAAAAAAGGCAAGTTTTTGGGCATTTTCGGTGGCGGCACTGACGAATACGAAGAATTAATCGGTTCGGTCGCGCCCGGTCGCGACCGCGAGCTTTTCGTTTACGCGACGAAAGAAGTGCGTAAAGGCAGTTATGAAGTCGGACGTTTGCTGTTCCAAACGATTATTTCGACTTATCCAGACTCGCCGTATTTACCGATGGCTAAATTAGCGATTGCCGATTCGTTTTATCTCGAAGGCTCAACCAGCGCGCTGATTCAAGCCGCCGCCGGTTATCAGGAATGGCTAACGTTTTTCCCGACGCATCCGCTCGCCGACCGCGTGGCGCTGAAAGTCGCCGAATCGGAAATGCGCCAGGTCGGTCGCCCCGACCGTGACGCGACGCGCGCCTACAAAGCCGAACAGCGTTTAAAAGTTTTGATTCAGCAATATCCGAATTCCGGTTTGAAGCCGCTCGTCGAAGAGCGTTTGAGTCAAATACAGGATAATTTAGGCTTGCACAATCTCTGGATCGGCGATTTTTATTATCGCCGCTCGATTGATCAGAAAAAAGCCGGTTTAAAAGGCGCACAGCGACGTTACCGCGATATTTTGCAGCTTTATCCGAATTTCAGCTATATGGACGAAGCGCTGTTCCGTCTGGCGGTGACTTATCAAGTCGAAGAAGAAACCGACGAAGCCGCCAAGCTGTTTCAGCGAATCGTGCGCGATTATCCGAACAGCGACTACGTCGAAAAAGCCAAAGAACAATTACAGTTAATGGGCGCAACCGTTCCCGAACCGGACGCAAAACGGACAAACGTCGCGCAGCCCGAAGGCAAAGGTTTGTTGAAGAGCTTTACCGAAGAGCTTTTCGGAACCTGGAGTATGACGATTGATAAAGACGGCGTTTTGATGAGCCACGATTTCGATAAAACCAAATTTGAATTGATTGATTCGGTGATCGAAAATCAAGGCGAATTGCCGAGCAATCAGATTCCGAAATCCTTAACAACAGTAATTCGGACGGTTCCGGTCGCCAGCGAAAAATCGGTTGAAACACCGAATACTGCAA
The DNA here is from genome assembly GCA_036387315.1 of Pyrinomonadaceae bacterium. Classification (GTDB taxonomy): domain Bacteria; phylum Acidobacteriota; class Blastocatellia; order Pyrinomonadales; family Pyrinomonadaceae; genus JALZCH01. The sequence goes on along the minus strand of DASVTY010000003.1, from coordinate 29,064 downwards.
AGAAAACAAACGAAAAATAAAACCGCAGCCAAACTTACAGAAAAGCGGGCGATGAGAAATTGATTCTCGCGCCCGCTTTTACTTCAAAAAGGCTTTTCGGCTGGGAGCGCGGATGTCCACATCCGCATTGAGCGTTTGAAAAACGCGAATAATTTGTCAGCCAATTCGTTTGCCTTTCGGCAAACGTGCGGATGTGGACATCCGCGCTCCCAGCTTAAGCATTCTTTTTATCTCGAATTGATGTTATGTGAATTCGCGCAAAGCCACATAAACAGTTAAAATAGTTTTGTGGATCAACTTTCGGAACAAAAACAAATCGAGCTTGACAGCCGCTACAATCGGACGATGCTTGTTTTTTTGGCGCAGGTTGCGACAACGGTTTTTTTAACGATAATTGCGTGGTTCGTCGCCGGACAAACTGACGCCGCGGTGCCGCAAACTTTGCCGAACGTTTTGTGGATTGTTTTGCTGGTCATCGCCATCGGCGCTTTTTTGTTGCGCCGCGTGATGTTTAATCCGCAGGTTTTGCGCGACACCGCGACGCTCAAAGGCGCGACCGGAGTAATCAAAAATTTGCAGTTTAAAACGATTCTGATCGCCGCGCTCGGCGAAACCGTCGCGCTCATCGGTTTTGTTATTTCGCTGATGACAGGCGATAAATACGATATGCTCCGCGCCGCGGCGATTGCGCTCATCGTTTTTTTTATCAGCTTCCCCCGCAAAAAAGGCTGGCAGATTTTGGCGCAATCCGCGCCGTAAAAATCACATTCATTTGTTTGTTTAAATAAAATTTGAATTTGGTGCGACGCTTAGACGACAATCTTACAAAGAGGTATTTAATGAATTTTCGGGCACTATTTTTGGCGGCGCTTTGTTTTCTCACCGTTTCGTTTTTCGGCGAATTCTCAACAATTTCAGCGCAAAACCAGCCGCCCGCTCCGATACCGCGTTCGACGCCGCCGGACGAAGCGAGCTTTACCAGCCGCGTGCCTAATCCGCCTGCGGTTTTGCCCGTTTTGACGCGCGAGCAGCGACATCTTTCATACGCCAAACTGCTCGAAGCCCAGCGTTATATGTGGCGAATTAAAAATCGCCGGTCGAACAGAAGTGCGCTCGGTCAAATGGCAAAACCCGCTTTTGACGCCCTCCACCGCGCGATTGAAGTCAACCCCGGATTTGCCGAAGCATACACGGCAATGTCCGAGCTGGCGTTTATGGCGACGAACGATCTCGCCGAAGCTGAGCGGCTGGCGAAATTCGCCATTCGTTTTAACCCTGATAATTTGGGCGCGTACCAGATTTTGTCGCAGATTTACACGCTACGCAGCGGTTTGCGCGAAGATAATCTTAATCGTGAAGAAGCCGACAAAGCCGTCGCCGTATGGCGCGGAATCGTTCGACTCGACCCGCGCAACGCCGAAGCTTGGGCTTTTTTGAGCGAATTTTACGAACGCTCGAACGAAAACGAAAAAGCAATAGAAGCTCTCACGAATTGGAGCGGCGCGGCGACGCCCGCCGACGGCGGAACTCTTTACCGTTATTTGACCGGAGGCGACGTTTCGCCCGAAGCGGCAACGGTTCGGCTCGGTCGCGCTTTTTTGCGCGCCGGACGCGCGAGCGAAGCGGTGGCGATTTTAAGCCGCGCCGTGACCGATGAACCCGACAACGAAGATGCCGTGCTGGCTTTGCAGGACGCGATTCAATCGGCAACCGATAATGACGCGGGCGCTGCGGTTGAAGCGTTAAAACAAGCGGTTTTCGCTGCGCCCGGCAGCGCGTCTCTCGTCGAGATGCTGGCTAACGCTCAGATTCGCGCCGGAAAAATTGAAGACGCGGCGAAAACAATCAAAGAAGCTCGCTCTAAATTTCCAGAATCCGATTCGCTTTTAAGACTCGAAGCCAATGTTTTAACTCAATTGGGAAGAGTTGACGAAGCGGTCAGCCTGCTGCGCTCAAAAATCGTCAATAAAACCAAACAGATTTCGGTCCCGCAATCGCTCGTCCCCGATTTTCTCGCGCATCTGACGATTTCCGATCTTTACGTCCAAGCCGGACGCGGTGCGGATGCGGTCGGAGCGGCGCGACAGGCGCTCGATTTGGCTCAGAACGACGATATGACCAAAATCGCAATGCTCACTCTGGCAAGCGCGCAAAATGCCGCAGGGAATTTCCGCGACGCCGAAACGAGCCTGCGCGAAGTTTTGAAAAAAGAACCGGAAAATCCGACCGCGCTCAACAATCTCGGCTATTTTCTCGTCGAACGCGGCGAGCGTCTGCCCGAAGCCTTGAATTTGATCAAACGCGCTGTTGCGACCGAACCGGGAAATTCCTCGTTTCTGGATAGCCTCGGCTGGGCTTATTTCCGCCTCAATCAGTTTGACGAAGCCGAAAAACATTTGAGCGAAGCCGCGCGCCGCAATCCAAATTCGGCGGCGGTTCAAGAACATCTCGGCGATGTGTACGAAAAACAGGGCAAAATCGAACAAGCGAAAACAGCGTGGCGCAAAGCTCTGACGCTGCTCAAACAACCCGTTGAAATTGCCCGCGTTCGCGCCAAAATGAACGATAAAAAGTAAATTGCGGCAAATCAGACCGGGCATCGCTTTCGGTCTGATTTGCTTTCGTAAAATTTAACCGCTAAACTTCTCCCGTCTTTCTGGAATCACTTCCAAATTAAAACTCTTAATTAATTGACAAAATTTCTTTCCGTCGGCAACAGCCGACCCGAAACCTTGTCACAAAAAGACACTCGAAACCTTAAACGATAAAAGCACGCTTGTCGCGAGGCAATGCACGCAAAGCCGTGAATCTCAAATCACCTGTGAATTTTGAGATTGTCTGGCTGCCGAACTAAGGAAATGCAAAACGTCAAAACCGCAGCCTTCTGGCAAATTATCGCCGTCTTATTTCTGCTCGCCGCAGTCTCGCACGTTCCCGGACAAACGAGCGCCGCGAAAAACGACAAACCGCAAGCCATTCTGTTCGCTAGCTGGAGCGAAAATCAATCAACTCCGGCTCGCCGCATCTCCGAATCAAGATCAGGTTTTTCTGCCGTTAAAAGCGCGAAATTTAATCTTGCACCTAACTCGCTCGAACGCGAAGCCTTTGATTTAATCAACGCCGCGCGCCGCAAAGCGAATCTGCCGCCGCTCGTTTTGGACGCGGAAATGCTGTATCTCGCGCGCGAGCATTCGGAGACGATGGCAAATTCCGGCAATTTCACTCATCGCGGAGCGCGGGGCGAAATGGTTGACGAACGGGCGCGCAATATCGGAATCACCGACTGGCGCGGAATCGGCGAAAATATCGCCGCAAACCAAAGCTCCAAAAATCCGGTTGCCATGGCAATCGAATGCTGGCTCAATTCCGAAGGGCATCGCCGCAATTTGTTTAGCAATGATTGGACGCGGAGCGGAATCGGCGTCGCCGTTTCGCCCGACGGAAAATACTACTTCACACAAGTTTTCAGAGATTAACAAATAGATCGCAGTTGACGCGGATTCGGCAGATAAAACGCAGATGATTTTATTGTCTTAAAAATCTGCGTTCAATCCGTTAAATCCGCGTCAACTGCGGTCTGTTCCTACCAACAGTTATGAAAAAATACTTCCATTATTCGCTCGCCACGTTTCTGATCGCCTTCGTTTTTGTTTGCGGCTGTGCGGCGCAAACAAGCTCGCAAACGGCAAATCGCCAGCTTGAGGCTTGGAAAACTTTTTCGCCTGCGGAAAAGAATTTTAAAGTTTCTCTGCCCGCACAACCGGAAGAAATGGATTCTGCGGAAAAGCAAAAAATCGTTTCGGCAATCAGAAGCCAAGTCGTAAAAACACACGCCCAAGTTGAGGTTTCGTTTTTGAACAATGTGTCGGTTTACGATTTGGAGGCACAATGGAGCGGTTTCCGTATTTTAGTCATTGATTACAAATGGCAAAAAATTGATTACGACGAAAAAAGCGGCATTCTGGTTTTATCTTCCGAAAGCTCGACGGACGATCTTATGCTTCGGGAATGGATGGAATTTGAAAAAGCCAAAATGTTGCCGAGCGGTGTTTTTATAAGTGATATGACATTCGTCCAGGACGGCTTACATTACAAAGTGCGCGCATTCGCCACCAAAAACCGAGTTTATATGCTTTTCGTCGGAATGCCGGATTTAAACAGCGCGACGCCCGCTCTAGCCAAAGTTTTTCAAGCTGAGGTGGACAAATTTTTCAATTCATTTCAAATTTTGGATAATAAACCGCAGATCGCTCGCGGCACTGTCAAAAGTCTAAAAGCGACGAATTAAGAATTACGAGCTTTAACACTGGCGAATTCGTAATTCGTAATTCGTAATTCGTAATTGATGTTAAAGTTTCCGGCTTTCGCCAAAATCAACTGGACGCTGCGCGTTTTAGGAAAACGCGCAGACCGTTTTCACGAAATTTGCACGGTTTTTCAAACCGTTTCGCTCGCCGACCGATTAACTTTCGAGTCGGCGAGCGAGCTTATTTTGACTTGCGATTCGCCCGGAATGCCGATTGATGAGAGAAATTTGGTTTTACGCGCCGCGAACGCTTTGCGCGAAAGATTTTCAATTATAAAGGGAGCGCGAATTCATCTCGAAAAACAAATTCCGTCGCCCGGAGGTTTGGGCGGCGGTTCGAGCGATGCTGCAATCACATTAATCGCGCTCGCGCATTTGTGGGAAATAAAAACAAATAAAAGTGAATTAAGTGAAATCGGCGCGAAGCTGGGCGCAGACGTGCCGTTTTTTTTAACGGGGGGAACTGCTCTCGGAACGGGACTTGGAACTGAAATCGAATCTTTGCCGGATGCTCCGAAAACATTGTTGCTGATTATCACGCCTGATGAAAATGTGCCGACGGGCGAGGCTTATCAAGCGCTCGGCGCGCCGCTCTTGACAAACGAAATGTCAAAAACTATCCTTGAAATTTGTCGTTTTGAAGCCAAAAACGCTGATTTTCTACAAACGGGTTTACATAACGATTTTGAAAAGACAATTTTCCGGCTGAGACCGGAAATCGCAAGAGTTAAGAGCCGGCTTTTGCAGGCGGGCGCAAGCGGCGCGCTTCTTTCAGGCAGCGGAGCGAGCGTTTTCGCAATCTTTGACAACATTGAATCACGGCAGCAGGCGGCGCGGCTTTTCGGTCAAAATGAACCGACATGGCGAGTGTGTTCGTGCGAAACAATTTCGCGCGCCGAATACCGAAAGCAGCTTGAGCCGTGTTGGAATCTGCTCGAAGATTTGAGTTAACATTCAAGCAGTTTATTGGGGCGTAGCCAAGTGGTAAGGCACCGGTCTTTGGATCCGGCACTCGTAGGTTCGAATCCTCCCGCCCCAGTCAAAAATTCGGTAACAGGAAACAAGTGACAGGTGACAAGCGAAAGCGTTTACACGCTTGTCACCTGTCACTTGTTTCCTGTCACTCGTTTTTATGAGCGTAACGGGCAGCATCAAAGTCTTTTCGGGAAACGCAAATCCGCGGCTGGCTGATGACATTTGTCATTATTTAAGCTGCGATCTGGGGCGTTCGAGCAACAAGCGTTTTTCCGACGGCGAATTTAATTTTTTTATTGAAGAAAATGTGCGCGGCGCGGACGTTTTTATCGTTCAGCCGACTTGTCCGCCGTCAGACCGCAATTTGATGGATTTGCTGATTATGGTTGACGCTTTTCGCCGCTCGTCGGCGGAAAGAATCACGGCGGTAATTCCGTATTTCGGTTTTGCGCGCTCGGACAAAAAAGACCGTCCGCGCGTTCCGATTGCTTCAAAACTCGTTGCCAATTTGATCGAAGCCGCCGGAGTCAATCGCGTTTTGACAATGGATTTGCACGCTTCGCAGATTCAAGGCTTTTTTGACATTCCCGTTGACCATTTGTACGCCGCGCCCGAATTTATCAGTTATTACCAGGATAATCGGATGCCGAATCTGACAGTCGTTTCGCCGGATACGGGCGGCGCGGAACGAGCAAGAGCTTACGCAAAAAGGCTCGACGCCGGGCTTGCGCTCTGCGACAAGCGGCGCGAAAAAGCGAATGTTGCGGAAGTGATGAATGTCGTCGGTGATGTTCGCGGCAAAAATTGCATCGTCGTTGACGATATGTGCGACACGGGCGGTTCGCTGACAAAAGTTGCGGAAGCGTTGAAAAATGCGGGCGCGGAACGCATTCACACTTGTTTCACGCATCCGGTTTTGTCGGGGCAGGCGATTGAAAAGCTCGAAAAATCGGAATATGAGCAAGTCGTCGTGACCGATACGATTCCGCTTTCCGAAGCCGGGGCTTCGATGAGCAAAGTAAAAGTTTTAAGCGTAGCGCGAATTTTAGCGCGCGCGATTAAATCAATTCACGAAGAGACCAGCGTTTCTTCACTTTTTGTTTAGTTAATTTTTTCACCGCCGAGACGCAGAGACGCGGAGGAAAGACAAAGAGATTTTAGAGTTTATATTTTAACTCGGCGTCTCTGCGTCTCGGCGGTTAATTTCAATATTTAGTTATGGCAAATAACGAACAAGTTACGGTTAAAGCCCAGGTTAGGGAAGGGCGCGGTAAAAATGATTCGCGCCGTTTGCGTGCTGCGGGCAAAGTGCCGGTGACGATTTATGGCGGGGAAGGCGAAGCAGTTTCAGCGGCGGCTGACCTGCGCGATTTGGCGGCGATTTTGCGTACTGATCGCGGCGCTTCGACGATTTTTACAATTGATGTTGACGGCGCGGGCGCTTCCGAAGTTATGTTTGTAGATCGGCAAATTGACCCGCTCAAGGGCAAATTGAAACACGCCGATTTAAAGCGTCTTGTCCGCGGGCAAGAAGTAGAAGTCACCGTCCCGCTTCACGTTGAAGGCGAAGCGAGAGGCGTCATTGATGACGGCGGTATTCTCGATCTTGTTTTGCACAACGTTCAAATTCGCTGCCGTCCAAGCTTGATTCCAGATGCGATTTTAGCTGACGTTTCCAATCTCGGCTTAAATGAAGTCCTGCATATCGAAGACATCAAACCGCCGGAAGGAATTACGCTTTTAGCAGACCCGAAACAGGTTGTCGCTTCGGTGAAATACGTGTCCGAAGAAGCGCTCGAAGCGTCTCTGACATCGCAAGTCGAACCGGGCGAGCCTGAAGTGGTTGAAGAAAAAGGCGGAGACGAAGAATAGAAATCAATTACGAATTTCAAATTACGAATTACGAATGAAGGAATATTTTAAAAAATCAATTCCGACATTCGTAATTTGAAATTCGTAATTCGTAATTGAAACGGTGCGTTTGATAGTCGGTTTGGGAAATCCGGGCACGGATTACGAGTTAACCAGACATAACGTCGGGTTTTTGCTTGTAGATTTGCTGGCTGAACTGGGCGGAATGCAAATTAAACGCAAAGATTGCCGCGCTTTTTTAGGGCGAATCGAAATCGAAAACGAGCGCGTCGAATTGGTCAAGCCGCAGACGTTTATGAATTTGAGCGGCGAATCAATTTCGTGCCTTTTGGCGAAAAACGAATATCGGGACGATAAATCGAAACTGATAGTCGTCAGTGACGATTTGGCTTTGCCGTTCGGCAAAATTCGGCTTCGACCGCGCGGTTCTTCCGGCGGACACAACGGTTTGAAATCAATCGCCGCGAATTTGAAAACCGAAGAATTCATCCGGTTGCGAATCGGGATTCAACCTGAACACCCGCTTGCAAACACGAGAAATTTTGTTTTGGAACGATTTTCCAAACAGGAGCAAGCCGAGCTTGCAGAAATTTTAAAACGCAGCGCCGACGCGATTCGCGCCGTCATTCGAGACGGCGTGGAAAAAGCGATGGCACAATTTAATTGATTTTGGATTTTGGATTTTAGATTTTGGATTAAAAAACGCATTGGCTTTTAATCCAAAATCTAAAATCCAAAATCCAAAATTGAATGACTCTTCGCTTCGTCCTTAGAGACGAGGCTAAATATCCGAGAGGAGAAAGATGGCAAAAACTAGAACATACGAAGTGGTCGTAATTGTTGACCGCAATTCATCAGAAGAAGATTTAGCAGGTTTTCCCGCAAGCGTTGCCGGAATCATCGAAAAACAAGGCGGAACGATAACCAAATCAGAAGATATGGGAATGCGCCGCCTGGCTTACGAAATCAAACATCAAACCGAAGGACGCTATTTCCTTTTTGAAATTGACGGCAGCGGACAGGAAATCGCCGAGCTTGAGCGCCGTATGCGCGTCAGCGACGCTGTTGTTCGCTACATCACGGTCAGAGTTGACGAAGACCGTCGCCGCGCCGCGAAATTCAAAGCCAAACGCGAGCGCAAAGCCTCGCGCCGCAGTTCGGGCGGAGGCGGCAGGCGACATCGCAATGACGATTTTAATTTTGCGGCGCCAGCGGCAACAGAGGAGGAAACCGTCGAGGCTTAAATAGCCTGCACGCTTTAAAAAATATGGCAGAACAAGAAAACGGAAACGAAACATTTCAGGGAATGGAAAGCATCGAGCAGGAGTTTCGCCAGATGCGCGGCGGTTTTCGCCGCGTCTCGCGCAAAAAATCCTGCGCTCTGTGCCGCGACAAAGTTGATATTATTGATTTTAAAGACATCAAGTTTTTAAATGCGTTTATTCCCGAACGCGGCAAAATTATGCCGCGCCGCATTTCGGGCAACTGCGCGATTCACCAGCGAATGCTCGCCGAAGCGATCAAACGCGCCCGGACAATCGCATTTTTGCCGTTTGTCACCGACTAAACGAAAAAGAAAGGATTTTTATTAAAAATGGCTACAACACAAGTTCTTTTACGCGAAGACGTTGACAATCTGGGCGGACGCGGCGAAATCGTCAAAGTCAAAGCCGGTTACGCGCGCAATTATCTGATCCCGCGTGGAATCGCCATCACAGCCACCAAAGGCAACGTCAAACAAGTTGAAAACGAGCGCGCTGCGCTCTTGAAAAGAGAGGCGAAAGAAAAATCAACCGCCGATATGCAGGGCGAACAGATGAAAGGCATTACGCTTTCGTTTGAGCGACGCGCGGGCGAACACGGTCTTCTTTTCGGTTCGGTGACGACGATGGATGTCGCCGAAGCTCTCAAAGCGAAAGGCTATGAGATTGACCGCCGACGAATTTCTTTGGACGAAACGATCAAAGAACTCGGCGATTACACGGCTCACGTTCGACTTCACCGCGAAGTTACGATTGAAATTCCAATCGAAGTTTTAGGGGAAGGCGGCGTTCGCGCGCAGAAAAAAACTGAAGCGCCGGAAACTGCTGAGAACGCGGGCGATAACCAAAACGCCGGAACTGAAGCGGGAACCGATACGGCTGAAGCCTAAATTTTACGGGGCATTGCAAGCGGCGGAAATCGCTTTGCTCTACGCCCGGCTTGTAGTAAATTACTGACTGCAAGTAGCGTCAAAACTTTTGACGACTTGCAGTCTTTTTTTGTCTTTTTTCCTTTCTAAAATCGAATGGCGAGAGATTTTCAAGCAAACCGTGACCAATTTCTGGAGCGCCCGCTGCCCTCGAACACCGAGGGCGAGCGCGCTATTTTGGGCGCGATTTTGCTCGATAATTCTCTGATTAATCAGGCAATCGAACAACTCACGCCGGACGATTTTTACTCGCCTTTTCACCGCGCGGTTTTTAACGGAATGATTGCCCTGTTCGAGCGCGGCGCAAAGATTGATCCGATTTTAATCGGCGAAGAATTAAAAAAAGAAGGAAAGCTCGAATCTTACGGCGGAGTCGCGGCAATCGCAAATTTAACTTACGGTTTGCCGCATTTCAACAACATTCATCATTACGCCAAGCTGGTTTCAGAAAAAGCCCTCGCCCGCAATTTAATTAAGGCTTGCAACACCATCGTTTCCGAAGCTCTCGCCGAAGAAGATGACGCCGAAATCGTCCTTGACCGCGCCGAGCAGTTGATTTTCGCGCTCGCCAACAAACGCACCAAACAAAGTTTCGTCGCCGTTCGCCCGGTCGCCGAAGACGTTTTCGTCAAAGTTCAGGAATACGCGCAGCGCAAAGACGCTTCCGCGCTGACAGGTTTAACGACCGGCTACCGCGATCTGGATTCGATGACTTCGGGCATGCAGAGAAACGACTTAATTATTGTAGCTGCAAGACCTAGCATGGGAAAAACGGCGTTCTGTTTGAACATCGCGCAACGCGCGGCTTTGCAAGCTGATGCGGTCGTCGGTTTTTTCTCGCTCGAAATGTCGAAAGAGCAGCTCGTAATGCGTATGCTTTGCTCGGAAGCGATGGTTGACGCGCATCGTTTTCGCAATGGTTTTTTGTCGCGTCAGGAATGGGAACGGCTCGGCGAAGCCCTTGGGCGTTTAGCCGAGACGAAGATTTTTATTGACGACACTCCCGGAATTTCCGTTTTGGAAATGCGCGCCAAAGCGCGGCGTCTGGCGGCGGAGCAAAAGCGGCTCGATTTGATTATCGTTGACTATATGCAATTGATGACGGGCGGCAACAAGCGAATCGAATCCCGTCAGCAGGAAGTTTCGCAAATCTCGCGTGAACTGAAAGGTTTGGCGAAAGAGTTAAATGTGCCGCTGATCGCGCTCTCGCAGTTGTCTCGCGCGGCGGAAAATCGTTCCGATCACAAACCTCAGCTTTCGGATTTACGCGAGTCGGGGTGTTTAACCGGAGACAGCCTGATAACTTTAGCGGAAACCGGCGAAGTTATTCCCATTTCCCATTTAATTAGAAAATCAGGCTTCAAAGTCTGGGCTTTGAACAAACAAACGTGGAAGCTGGAAAAGGCAGTTGTCAGTAACGCCTTCTCAACGGGAAGAAAATCCGTTTTCCGTCTGCGAACCCGTTTAGGGCGAATTATTCGAGCTACTGCAAACCACAAATTCCTTGCTTTCGCAGGTTGGAAGCGTTTGGACGAATTGCAAACAGGCGAATTTATCGCGTTGCCGCGCCGCATTTCCAATTCGACAGAGCAAACAATGTCGTTTGCAGAACTCGGTTTGCTTGGACACTTAATCGGCGACGGCTGTACTTTGCCGCGACACGCCATTCAATACACCACAAGAGAAAAAGACTTAGCCGAAACGGTTGCGAGTTTGGCTGTTGAAATTTTCGGTGATGAAGTAAAACCTCGAATTAAAGAAGAAAGACAATGGCTTCAGGTTTATCTTTCTTCAACGCGAAGACATACGCATAATGTTCGCAGTGCCGTTGCAGAATGGCTTGAATCGTTAGGAATTTGGGGATTAAGGTCGCATCAGAAATTCGTTCCTGAAAAGGTTTTTCATCAACCTGAAACCGGAATTGCCTGTTTCCTGCGGCATCTTTGGGCAACTGACGGGAGCGTTCGATTGGTTCAGGGCAAAAAAGCGCGCCCAAGGATTTATTATGCTTCCAGCAGTGAAAGATTGGCGCGTGATGTTCAATCCTTACTCTTAAGATTGGGTATCAATGCGCGACTGCGAACAATTCCGCAGTCAGGCAAAGGACGCGACCAATATCACGTCATCATCAGCGGAAAATCCGATTTGGAGACATTCGTTCAAAAAGTCGGCGCGGTCGGTCGTTACAAAACAGAATCCTTGAACGAAATTGCCGCTTTTATGGCAAACCGGATCGAGAATACTAATCGTGACGTTATCCCAAATACAATTTGGCGCGAGGCTGTCGTTCCGGCAATGACTAATCTAAAAATGACAACGCGCCAAATGATGGAGCAAATTAACACAGCATATTGCGGAACCGGCTTGTATAAACAAAACCTAAGCCGTTCCCGCGCGCTGCGGGTTGCTCAGGTAGTCAGTTCGGATTATCTCTCGGCTTTGGCTGAAAGCGATGTTTACTGGGACGAGATCGTTTCAATCGAGTTCGATGGTGAAGAGGAAGTTTATGATTTGACCGTTGATAAGCTGCACAACTTTGTCGCCAACGACATTATTGTTCATAACAGTATCGAGCAAGATGCTGACGTTGTGGCGTTTATTTTCCGCGAGGAATATTACAAACCGACCGACGAAAATTTTAATCAAGCCGAAATCATCATCGCCAAACAGCGCAACGGTCCGACCGGAGCGGTCACGTTGACATTTATCAAAGAACTCACGCGCTTTGAAGACCTCTATCGAGGCGAGGGCGGCTTTAATGAGTGAGCGGTAAGCAGTGAGCGGTGAGCAGCGAAATCGTTTTGCGTCTTCAACAAGATTCTGAAATACTGCAAAGTGAGAAGAGCGGTTCTGCTTACTGCTCACCGCTCACTGCTTACTAATGAGACCGACGCGGGCTGAAATCAATCTCGAAAATCTGGCTGAAAATTATCGCACGATGCGCGATTTTGTTGCCGAATCTGCGGCGATAATGGCTGTTGTTAAAGCCGATGCTTACGGTCACGGCGCAGTTTCGTGCGCTCGCAGATTAAGCGATGAGGGCGCGGCTTGGTTCGGTGTCGCGCTGCCGGAAGAAGCTGCCGAACTCAGGCAAGGCGGAATCGAACAGCCGATTTTATCGCTCGGCGGATTTTGGCGCGGGCAGGAAACGATGTGTCTCAGAGAGCGAATCACGCCCGTCGTTTTCAACATCGAATCGGCGGAGATGCTAAATCGTGCGGCAGAGGAGAGCGGCGAAATTGCCGATGTCCACGTTAAAGTTGATACCGGAATGAACCGGCTCGGAGTTCGATTTGACGAGCTTACGGAATTTGCCGACAGGCTGACGGAATTAAAAAATCTTCGAGTTGACGGTTTGATGTCTCATTTTGCCGCCGCCGATGAATCCTGTCGAAACGATTTTACCAACGAGCAAATCAGCCGTTTCAACAAAGCCGCGCGGATATTTCACGAAAAAGGCTTTCGCCCGACATGGCGCGATTTGGCAAATTCGCCGGGCGCGCTGGCGCATCCGAGTTCGTGGAAAAATCTGGTCAGAATCGGCGGCGCGCTATACGGAATTGGTAAAGACATTTTTCCGCCGAGCGGAACGGTTGACCGACTAAAACCGGTAATGCGCGTTCGGACGGAAATCACCTTGCTCAAACGAGTGCCTGCGGGCGATACGCTCGGCTACGGCTGCTCGTTTAAAACCGAGAGAAATTCCGTAATTGCGACCGTCCCAATCGGTTATAACGACGGCATTCCGCGCGCTCTTTCAAATCGCGGCAAAGTCATTGTCAACGGAAAATCTGCGCCCGTCGTCGGTCGCGTTTCGATGGATTTGATTATTGTTGATGTGACGGACGTAAAGGACGCGAAACTTTTTGACGAGGTTGTTTTCATCGGCGAACAACGCGGCGCGCAAATTACGGTTGAGGAAATCGCAGAAATTTCCGACACGATTTCCTACGAAATAACCTGCCGCATTTCAAAGCGCGTTCCGCGTGTTTTCAAATCTCAAATCTGAAATTTCAGAATGTTAAAGGCAAATAAAAGTCGTCTGTTTGAAATGTTGTTTGCCGTTTATAACCGCAATTTGTTTCGGCGCAGATTTGCGGCTTTGCGCGTTCAGGGAATCGAAAATCTGCAAAACCGGAAATCGGATTTGCCGCTTGTTTTATACGCGAATCATTCGAGCTGGTGGGACGGACTCGTCGCGTTTGAAATCGGGCGCGCCGCTCGCTTAGACCATTTCCTGATGATGGAGGAGAAACAATTGAAACAACTGTTTCTGTTTCGGCGTCTTGGCGCGTTTTCGGTTGTTCGGGAAAATCCGCGCGCTGGGTTGCGCAGTATTAATTATGCGGTTGAAATTTTAAAAGAAAAACCGAATCGCTCTCTCTGGATTTTTCCGCAGGGCGAGATTTTGCCCGGTGATGCGAGACCTTTGCGATTTTATCAAGGTTTGGCGCGAATCATTGAAAAAACGGGCGAATGCGTCGCCGCGCCGGTGGCAATGCGTTATGAATTTTTGGGCGAATTTAAACCGGTCGTGTTTGCCAAAATCGGGAGAACCGAGGTTTTTTCTAATGTTAAAACTACAAGGAAGCTAACCGAACATCTTTCGATTCGATTAACCGAAACGCTCGACGAGTTGAAAGCCGATATTACTGGGGAGAAAATAAACGATTTTATTGATCTATTAAAAAAGACCTCCGCAAATTAATGTGGAGGTCTTTTTCTTTAAATTCGCTTTCAGAAATTGATTACAAACTTCTAAAAGTGGAATTAATCTTTTATTTCATATCGTATCGGCGAGTCATAGTCATCCGGCTCACCCACCAAAAAATCCCCGGTTTGTCCAAAACGGACGACGCGCGGTTGGGCTGTATTCCAGTTATTAGAGCTTAAAGCAATATACCAGACAAGCGTACCGCCTTCATTGCGGCGCGAGGCAAAATCGGTTCTGCCGTCGCCATCATAGTCGCCAAAAAACGGATCATCTGAGTCTAAGCCGAATGGCAAGATAAAATGTCCGTTATCCGAGCTACGCAAAACTAAAACAGTCACTTGAGCACCGTCCGTGTTGCCGCCATTCGGGTCGCGAATAACCATTTTGTCTTGAATACCATCACCGTCAACGTCTATTTGCACCTGAGGAAAGATAAAATCGCTGCCTGGAGCAGAAGTTCCTCCCCAATATGTAATTTGCATAGCATTATCGCTGCTGCGTCTTGTAAACCAACCGATTCCGTTAGCAGTGCCGCGAATTGTGGTCAAATCGTTTCTACCGTCTCTGTCAAAATCACCAACCATACCAAATTCATTGGCTCCAGGCTGTCCCCAAAAATCATAGCGCGGTTGATTGTTGGAGCTATGAAGAATGTACCAAATGCCAGTTAAATAGCGATAAACCGCTATATCGGTTCTACCGTCACCGTCGTAATCGGCTGGTACAAAATCGTCGGAGGCAACAAGACCCCATTGTACCTCTCGAATTGTGTTGCTGCCCGTTTGCAAAATACGCCAATTCAAAACACCGTTTACAGAGCGGAGTAAAACAATATCGCCGCGTCCGTCGCCGTCGTAGTCATCGCTTGCCGAAGTCAGCGGGCTTTCGCCGGCAATACCGAAGACGTTAGAAAAGAAGGTGTTGTTGATGCTGAAGATACCGAAAGTAGTAAGTGTGCTTGGACGATAAACTTTAATGTCTGTGCGTCCGTCTCCGTCGTTATCGTATGGAGTTGTCTGGATTTTAATCTGTCCGCGAATTTCTCCGCCCGTAAAATTCGTCGTGTGTATGTTCACATAAAGACGTTTGGTGCGTAAAAAGCCAAGCTGCTCGGTCGTTAGGTTAAATGGTCCTCTGCTGAATGTCCCGGAAGTTACGCCTGTCGGCGGAGTCAAATCAAACAAAATGCCTGCATTTGTTCCCGGAGCCGCGGGACCGTGAATATGACCGGAGATGACGTTGCTCGATAATTGGGAGAAGGTGCAAGTCACGTCTGTGATTTGAGTTTGCGCAAGATTGAGCGTAACGAGGCATCTTCCGCGTCCGTTTGTATTGGTCGGCGGAACTTCCTGAATCGTATTCAAATTCGCCGTAAATTTTTGTTGGGCTGATGCGGCGGTGCCGAGCAGCACGACGGCGGCAAAAGCCAGTAAAAAAGAGAAAATCTTTCTTTGCATTTCTTTCAAATTCCTTCCTTAGTCAATGTTCAAGAGGGATGAAAATCCCAACCGAATGATTCAAATTTTTAGTTAAACCGGATTGTGAAAGCATTGTGCGGAATTTCGGGTGTGGTGTCAATAATTTTATAAGAAATGTAAAGAAAAAGATGCGCAACAAATCTCTGTTGCGCGTCTTTTTTAACGGAAATTTCTTCGTTCGCAAATTTTATTGGTCTCCGGGCGAACCCCAATTGAGAACTCGCATTTGATTGTTGGAGCTTTGGCGGATAAACCAGATTAGTTGATTGTTGATTGGACGCAACGCGGCGAAATCGGTTTTCCCGTCGCCGTCGTAATCGCCGAATCTGATTCCGTCGCCCGCCAATCCCCATTGTAAGGCAAATACCGAGTTATCCGAGCTTCGCAAAGCGTAATAAAATCGCAGTCCGTTTTCAACTCGTGTCACGATAATATCGTTGACGCCGTCGCCGTCAACGTCAACGGGATTGCCGGGAAAAACAGCATCGGTCGAAAGCCCCCAGACAACCCGGCGAGATTGATTGTCCGAGCTGCGGCGGATGTACCATACGAGCTGATTGTTTTCAACCCGGTTAACACACAAATCGGTTCTGCCGTCTTTGTCGTAATTGCCCGCACAAGGAATATCGACTTCGGGCTGACCCCAGTTTTCATAGCGCGGCTGATTGTTTGAGCTTTGAAGAATGTACCAGATTCCGTTTGAGACGCGGTAAACGGCGATGTCCGTTCTGCCGTCTCCGTCGTAATCGCCGGCGGCGGGCATGTCGTTCAACGCCACATTGCCCCACTGAACCTCGCGAACAACATTATCTCTGCTTCGCGTGTAAATTGTAGTCGCCGCGCCCGTAATCGGATTAACGCGAACAAAACCGGCATCACCTAGCCCGTCTCCGTCAAAGTCGGCAATCAGAGGAAAAAGATCGGTCGGCTGCCCGCCCAATTGTCGAGCGAAAACACTGTTGTTAGTGCTGCGCAGCGCATAGCCGAAACCGTTGCTCGGTCGGTAAACAAAAGGGTCTGCGCGTCCGTCACCGTCCACGTCGAAATCGAGCGTGGCGATTTTGAATTGCCCGCGAATCTCGCCGTTCGGGAAATTTGTCGTATGAAAATCCATATACCAGCGTTTGGCGCGTATTTCTGCGGCTTGCGCCGCTGTCAGGTTAATCCCTTCAAAGAAAAGAATTAAGCCGCTGGTCGTGCCTACCGGCGCGGTTAAATTGATTAAGATGTCCCCATTTTGTCCCGGAGGTCCATTGACATGAATATGCGCTGAGGTAACTACGCTCGATAAGCCGGAATATTGACAAGATATGCTCAAAGTCGGGGATTGGCTAGTATCTTCAAGATACATTTCACAAGTTCCGCGCGCGGTTGAGTTTGCCGACGGCACCACTTGCAGCGAGTTTAAAGCTGCGACAAATCGTTGGGCTGATGCCGCGCCGTTGAGCAGTATGACGGCGGCAACTGCCAGTAAAAAAGAGAAAAATTTTCTTTGCATTTTATTGTCCTGATTCCTCACTGTTTGGATTGAAAACAAATTGATTCGGCAGCGCCAAGACAATTGCTCGGAAAAGAAAGCTTCGAGTAATACATCTCTTATGCGCAGGTCGGCTGCATTTTCCGGCTTATGACCGGCAATGTCAAATTATCCCAAATAAAAAGCGCATATCGTAAAAATATGCGCTCGAATCAGCAAAGAAAATGAATTTCGGTTTACGGATTTAAATATTTTCCGAACCAATCAAGCACGTTGGTGTACCAGAATTCAGAGTTTTGCGGTTTTAATATCCAGTGTCCTTCGTCGGGGTAAACAATTAACTTTGAAGGCACGTTGTTTAATTGCAGAGCGGTAAAAAGCTGCATACTTTGGTCAACCGGAACGCGGAAATCCAGCTCTCCGGCTGTGACGAGCGTCGGCGTATTGAAATTTTTGGCAAATTTATGCGGCGACCATTTGTTGTAGTTGAGCGGGTTTTGCCACGGCATTCCTTTAAATTCGTAGTTGACGAACCACAATTCTTCGGTCGCGCCCGCCATTGATTCGAGATTGTAAACACCGGCGTGCGAGACGAAAACTTTGAATTTAAAACGCGGATCGTTGTTGTGTCCCAAAATCCAATCAACCATATAACCGCCGTAGCTAGCTCCGGCTGCGCCGAGACGGTTTTTATCAATGTAAGGCTTTTTAATGATTTCGGCGACACCGTTCATAATGTCCGTAAATGCGCGCCCGCCCCAATCGGCGGAAACCTCGTTGACGAACTGCTGACCGTAACCGACCGAGCCGCGCGGATTCGGGCTGAAAACGATATAACCGGCATTGGCGAAAACCTGCGAGTTCCAGCGATTAGACCAGGCGTCGTTGGACGCAGACTGCGGTCCGCCGTGAATCAAAACAAACAGCGGATATTTTTTATTCGGATCGAAGTTCGCCGGTTTTGTGATAAAACCGTGAATTTTGGCATTTCCCGCGCCCGTCCATTCAAAATCTTCGAGCTTTTGCAGATTGTATTGCGACAACATCTGTTGATTGACGGTCGTAAGGTTTGTCATTCCGCTGCCGTCGGTGTTGACGCGAGCAATTTCAGGCGGCATCCGACCGGAAGCGTGAGTGAAAACAAGCGAGTTGCCAGCCAATTTTATATCTGACGCAAAGCCTTCGTACATCAAACGGCGCGGTCTGCCGCCGGCGAGCGGAACGGTGTAAATCGCTCCGCGCCCGCGTTCGGCGGCGGTAAAATAAATGGTCTGGCTGTCGGGCGTGATGACGAAATCTTCGACCTGCAAATCGAATCCGACCGGAATTTCAACCGCCCGCCCGGTTTGCCGGTCGAAGCGCATTAGACGCCAGCGGTCGGCTTCAAAACCTTCGGTCATTTGCGAGCGATAAATTATGTATTTCCCGTCGCGCGTATATACGGGCGAAGCGTCGTAACCTTTGTTGGTCGCCGTGATATTTTTCGCCGCATCCGGGTTTGAAACTGGCGCGATGTAAACGTCGCTGTTGGTTGAAATCGCCTCGATTTTATCCGAGTTGCGAAGAAAAACCAGCTCGCGTGAATCGGGCGAAAATCCGAAATCAACAAAGCTGGAAGCCGCATATGGCGGCGAATCCCAATCGCCGGTCGTCGCTTCGCGCATTCGGTCGCCGTTTGTTTCGATCAGAAAAACGTGTGTGCGTTTTACATCGCGCCACTCAACCCAATGTTTGTAAAGCAGGCGTTCGGTGACGTGCGCTTTGACTTTCGAGCTTTCCGCCGCCGCGTCTTTTTGTTTGTTGCAATTGTCGTCGCCGCGGCATTCCGGGTAAACGTCAGAGGAAAAAGCGAACATTCGTCCGTCGGGCGACCAGACGAAAGCGTTGACGCCGGTCGAAATGTTGGTGATTTGTTTTTTGTCCTCGCCATCGTCGGCGTCCATCGTCCAGATTTGCCCGCTGGAAATGTAAGCGATTTTTTTGCCGTCAGGAGAAAACGCCGGAGACAAGCTCGAACCCGCGCCGCTGGTTAAAGCGCGCAGCTCGCCGCCGGTCGCGGGAGTAATGTAAATCTGATTAACCGCGCGGTTCGCGTCTTTGTTGACATCGCCGAGCTGAAAAGCGACAAA
Organism: Pyrinomonadaceae bacterium; assembly: GCA_036387315.1. Taxonomy (GTDB): domain Bacteria; phylum Acidobacteriota; class Blastocatellia; order Pyrinomonadales; family Pyrinomonadaceae; genus JALZCH01. The sequence goes on along the minus strand of DASVTY010000003.1, from coordinate 9,922 downwards.
ACGACCGTCGGGCGAAACCGCCGGAGCAGCGACGCGGCGCAATTTCAACAATTCCTGAATCGTAAAACGATTGTTCTGCGCCGCCGCAAAATTGGAAAAAACGAGCGCGAAAATTAAAAGTAAAATCGAGCGTTTCATATTTTTGAAAAAGCAAATAGACCGCAGATAACACGGATTGAACGCATAAAACGCAGATTTATAAATCAATAAATTTATCTCTGAGTTCTATCTGCCGAATCAGCGTCATCTGCGGTCTATTCATTTGAAATTTAACAAGACGCGAGATTTTACACTAAAATGGTCTAACTGAGAAAACCGGGAAACAGCGCCGCCGATGCAGCGGCAAGCACGACGCCGAACAGCCAGACGACGAGCGCCGCCGTCCAAGCCGCGCTGCCGGAAACTTTTTCGCCCGCGTTTTTCAGCCCCGTCGCCGCCAGCCACAAACGATAAAACGAGAGCAGACCGATTGCCGCCGCCAGCGAGAACAAAACCGGATTTTGCGCGGGGTTAAAAAGCAGCACGCCCAAATTGTCCTGAACGAGCGATTGCTGACCGAGCAGCGGATGAACGTCCACAGGGTCTTTGAGAAACAAAATGATTAAGCTCAAAATCCTATCAATCACCATTACCGGGAAAAACGAATAAACCGTTGCCGAGAAAGATTGCCAGTAATTGATGTGCCCGCCCATTGCCAAAATGATGATGAGATAAATTGCGGCTAGGAACGCGAAAAAAACAAACATTCCGACAAAACCGGAAACGACGCTGCCGGCTTGGCGGAGCGGCTCTTTGTATTGAGCGATGTTGTCCTGACGCATTTGGGCGACGCGGTCTTCCGGGATTTGAAAACCGCTCTGCGTGATTTTCTCGGTCATAAAATTGCCGATTCGCTCCGCCGTCAATCGCTGCGCAAACGCGAACAGATAAATTCCGCTCAGGATTGACATCACCAGCAGCGCGGCGAGCCAGCGCGGATGATGTCGTAAATTTCGAAACACTTCCGCAGGCGAGAAAAAGATTTTCCCCAAGCTCTCCGCCGCGCTCATTGCGGGCTGGTCGCTCGCCGATTCGGGGCGCGGCACGAAACTCAGACCGAACAAAACGAGAGCGAGAAAGATTAAACCGCCGCCCATACCTGTCAAGCCGGGCAAAATTCCGATTAAACTCAGAGCAATTAAAACGAGACCGACTCCGAACACGATTGCTGGAACACTAAAACGACGCATAAGTTTTTCCTTTAAGACCTTTGGGAGATTTTTATTAGCCGCTCGCAAGCGGCGAAAATTTGAAACTGCAATAATTTTTACGTAAAACCGGAGCGGCAGTTTCAACTTCTCGGTTTTGTAATCGAAATCGCCGGAAAATGCAACGGAAAACCGGCTTTTTTATTTGTGCTCTTTTATGTTAGCATCGCCAATGTTCGTGTTCTCCGGCGATTCTCAGGTTTTATGCGCGTTTTCTACAGCTTCCGGCACGTCATTCGTCTAACGATTTTAATTCTCGTTTTCGCCGGAAACGCCTCTGCCCAGCAAACCAATCCGGTTGATCGTCAGGTGACGAATCCGATTTCGGACACGCCGAGCGTTAATCCTCTGGAGCAGGAAAACCTTTTGCCGCCGCCGAAACCGAAGGTGCCGATTATAAACAGCGAAGATTTACAGGTCGAATATAACCAAATCAATGCTACGGGACCGGAAAATGCACGAGTAGTCGTGTACGAGGGGAACGTTGACGCGCGTCTCGGAATTTACCGTCTTCAAGCCGACAAAATAACGATTTATGACGCTGAAAATCGCGCCGTCGCGGAAGGCAGCGTCGTTTTCGATCAGGGAAACGACCAGCGAATTACTGGTTCGCGCGGCGAATTCAATTATCAAACGAAACTCGGCTATTTTGAAAACTCAACGGGCTTTACCAATCAAACGGCTGACGGAACGGTAATATATTTCACCGCCGACCGTGTTGAGCGCACGTCTCTGACGACCGTTGTCATCAACAACGCCATCGTGACGGCTTGCGGCGACGACAACGTGCCGAAATGGAGCTTTGAGGCGAAAGAAGTCGAAATCACGATGGGCGACCGCGTGAGATTAAAACGCCCGACTTTTAAAGTCAAAGGCGTTCCAATCATTCCGCTCCCTTACGCTTCGATTTCGATCAAACGCGAAGACCGCGCTTCGGGCTTTTTGACTCCGACAGTCGGCGGAGGCGGCGACAAAGGCTTTCGCATTTCCAACGCTTATTATCAAACGCTCGGAAAATCAGCCGACATTACTCTTCGCAGCGACATTTTTACCGGGCGGGGCTTAGGTTTCGGCTTCGACGTGCGGACGCGCGCCAACGAGCGCTCGTATTTCAATTTCGGTTTTTATGCCGTCCAGGATCGTATCTTCGGCGGCAAAGGTCCCGATAAACCGGATCAGGGCGGAACGCAGTTTTACGCAGACGGTGTGCAGTATTTCCCAAACGGTTTTGTCGCCGCCGCCGACGTTCGCATCACTTCCAATATCGCTTTTCGACAGGTTTTCAGCGACCGCGTGCAGCAGATTATCTCGCCGCTCGAAGTATCGCAGGCTTTCATCAACAAATCGTGGAACAATTACAGTCTCGATTTTCTCGCCCGCTCGCAAGTCGTGACGATTCCCGGCGTGCGAATCTCGACCAGAAATCTGCCGAGCGTCTCGTTTGAAAAACGCCCCAGCCCGCTGTCTTTTTTCAAAGATTTGCCCGTTTATTTTTCATTCAAAAGCAGTCTCGAAGGCGTTTCGCGCCGCGAATCAACCGACCCGAATTTTCAATCTGCGTTTGAGTTTGATGTTCTCCGCACACCCGCTTTAGGACAGCGGCTCGATTTCAATCCGCAAATTGAAATTCCCTTAAATTATCAGGGCTGGACTTTGACCGCCGCCGCCGGTTTCAGAACGACTTATTATTCAAATTCGCAATTGCCCGAATTCCGTCAGGTTTCGGGCAGAGATTTGATTCGCAGCTACGGCGAGCTTGAGCTTGATTTGCGCCCGCCCGCGTTAGCCAAAAACTTTTACGCCCCGGACAATCTGTTCAAATTCCGCCACGTCATCGAGCCATATTTGACTTATCGCCTGCGAAAAGGCGTAGGAGACGATTTTCAACGCATTATTCTGTTCGATTACAACGACACCGTAACCGACACGAACGAAATAGAATTCGGCGTCACGAACCGTTTTTACACGCGCCGCTACACCGAAATTCCAACGGAAGGCGTCTCGCGCGCCGAGCTGCTGCGCGCGGCGCAAAACAAAGAAAACCCGCTTTCGATTCAGCCCTACGAGATTTTTACCGTAACTGTGCGCGGAAAATATTTCGCAGACCGGACTTTCGGCGGCGCACTCGCGCCCGGCAGACGCAATCAATTTCAATCAATCACCGATTTAACGGCTTTCACCTTCGGCGGCGTCCCGCGCCGCTTTTCGCCCGTCAACCTTGATTTAACTTATCGCCCGCGCCGCACCATTTACGCCAACTCCAGATTAGATTTAGGCGTGAAAAATCTCGACCTGCGAAACGTCTCGGCGACTTTGGGCTACGACACGCGCTTTTTAAAGATTTTCCAAACGTTCTACTACACAAAAGCGGTCGAGCTTGTCCCAAATTTGCGCCGCTACGCCGACCCGTTCGGAAACGAAGCCGGAACAACGCGCGGCTCGCAATGGAGTCCGAGCTTTTTCGCAGGCAACCGCGAACGCGGCTATTTCGGCGGAGCATCGGTTTTCTTCGATTTCCAAAACACCCGCTCCAAAAAACAAACTCCGCTCGTTAGCTCAACCTTCACGCTCGGCTACGCTTACGATTGCTGCGCCGTAACAATGCAATATTCCAGCTTCAACGTCGGATTGCGCGACGAAAATCGCTTTTTATTCAGTTTTAGATTAAACGGAATCGGCGCTTTCGGGACTGAGCAAATCGGACAAGGTTTACGGTGAGGACTAACTTTTTTTACGAGAATCAATCAGGCGTCTGGTCAACCCGAACAGTATGAGCACCTTGCGCATCATGAATTGTCAATTCCTTTATTTCTTCTGCCGCCTCGAAGTGGGTAACGGCAACAAACGGCGTTTCAAGCTGAATGACCACACCGCTCGGTCTGATATGTTTTAAAATAAACTCTGGCGGGAAAATGTCAATCAGCGACTGCTCGAAGAAAACTTTAAAGTTCGGACTGCCGTGCGTCCCCGTTGCAATCAGAAAGACAGTATTATGAACTTGATTGGCACGATATTCGACATCGCCTCTCTCATTGCATAATTGTTCCTTATCGTGCGCAATTCCAATCTGTTTTTTGTAATCAGGCGGAACATCAATTTCCAAGCTATTGGATGCACCGATAACTTCTATTCCTTTCGTCCCGGTTATTCCTGTCAACTCTTTAGAGACACTATAGCTACCTAAAGCCGGCAAACCAATTCCGCCGGGAATTGAGCCGACGACTTCGATTCCCCAGTATTCGGGTTGCCTAACATATATTCGCGGGTTCAGCTCAACCACCATATTCAGATACGGTTTCGTTCCAGAAACTATCAAAATATAGGTGTCGTTGACAAAACCCGAAACTACCTGGGCGCTTTCAAAATCAAGCAGTTGATATGAGTCCGAGCTATTTCCGCCGACAAAATCAGTATTTTTTTCTGTTGATTTTTCCATAATTTACTCCATTTGGCTAATTAATTTTCGAATGGTGTTGTCTTTTGAAGAGCAATGACAGTTGCGTTTCTTGTTTAATAAAATAGATGGCTGGGGTAGGACATCGTTTGACGGGCATCGTAGAATTATTAAACAGGAGAAGGCAACTGTCATTTCGCTCCTCATCTATATAACGCACCAAAAGAATCTAAAAACTATCATCAAATTTGAAATTTTTTTTGAGAAAAAAATAGGGAGCTATAATTGCTTGAAAACAAAAGAATATCTGAATCGTTTCGAGTGATTAGCTCAAACCATCTTTTAGTTTCTGCAAATACTTTTCCGTAAAATCAATTTTTAATTCGACCCTTTATTGTCTTTTTTCTCATCTTTCATCTTTAGGAACAACTTTTGGTGGAACTTCGGAAAGCAGAGTCACTGCAACCTGACGCAGTTTTTCCATTGCATTTTCCGAAAACAGTCCAGTTAATGCCGCAAAGGCGCCAAATGAAAATAAATTCAACGTTAATCCTTCGCCGAATGAAGAGCTATAAAATCCGCCGCGCACAACTAGGTAAATAACAACGCTTAAGCCCGCCCCGACAAATGGCAGCAAAATATAAAACCAAGCCCAACGAAAAGCAAAATCATTCAAGCCCATATGCCGGAGAAACGAGGTAGCAGCCCGAATCAAGGCACCAAGCATTCCAGAGAAAAATACAACCCAGAAAACGTAAGCGTCGGCAGAAAGCACGCCTCGATAGACAACACCCGCCTCAACATAAACAATTGGCGGAATTGTTACTCTGGCAAACTGCTGGCGGCTAGGCGTCGGTTTCGCCTGACTATTAGCATTCCCTGCGGCATTTGTATTGCCACCCGTAGAAGTTGAATTGGTTGGATTCCTACCGCTATTACTACCTTCAGTTCCCCCGGTTCCACACGGCGTTGGTGTTGGTGTCGGAGTAGGGGTTAGAGTCGGTGTCGCGGTCAGTGTCGGTGTCGCGGTCGGTGTCGGAGTTACAGACGGCGTCGGAGTCGGGGAAGCGGTCGGACAAGGCGTGGGCGCCTCGTCGGGGTCTTCTAACTTGTAGCAATCAAAGTTTGCCGTTGTGTTTGAATTTGAATTAGCTTCTGAATTTGCATTTGAATTCGCGTTAGAGTTGGAATTGGTAGAAACAACTCGGTCGCGATTTAGCAGGCAGTTTATTCTTTTCGGTTCGGATTCGGCGGAAACCAGTTTGCCGAGAAAGTAAACAGCTATCAAAAAGAACAGCAGCAAATAAACGCCGAGAGCGATTACTGTCCAATTGCTCGAATCTAAATCAGTTTCAAGCCCCTGTCTTTTGGTAGCAGGAAAACGCTGCTCGCTCGGTTGCGTTGCCGGCGTCGGTTCTGCAGGCTGTGGCGCACCGGGTGTCCCTGGCTGCGGCGGCTGCGTGTTCGGAGTAATATCATTTGGATTCTGAGCCATTTCTTGCTCCTTCTCGGATTTAATCTATGCGAATCGAGACTGGAAAGTAAGCAACAAGCAATCAGCAAAAAGTTTGCAGGAACAATTCACTTTCAATTTTTGATCAAACGATTTTTTAACAGTTTTCTAAATTTGTTTTTCAATTAAATAATCGAACGCAATTAAACAAACGGATGAAATTACTAGATAGACACATAAACTCGGATTTTATTTGATTTCTCTTGTATTTATCTTCGGATTATCTGTGGTTTCATTTTTTTCTAAATTTGTCCAAGTACTTAATTAGTGAGAAATCTGAACTTTAGTGGCTACAGTCAGGATATAAGCCATATTTGTTCCATCGCCGCCCTCTTTTATAACTGCTTTACCCAGTTCTCCTCGCGGACCTGTAAATGGTTCGAAAGTCGCCTCAGTTACTTTAACTCCATCGGGATCTGTGCCGACATCTAATTTAATCAGTTTTGCAGTCAATCTTTTTTCATGCCTGTTACAAGTTCCCTGCAACGCGGAAATTGAACTCATCGTACTAACTAAGTTCTTTTGTATACTCATTCTATTTTTCCTTTCTCAATGATTATATTTTCAATTTTTTGTGATAAATCTTCGTTGTCACTGTTATCACGCATTAGCAAAACTAAAGCTTCATAAATCACGCTGCCGCTTGATTCGACCGTTATACTCCGTTCCTTGAAAAAGCTTCTAAATTCTTCTGTTTTATTTAATTCGGTAAGAATTTTCTTTAAAGCCTCCGTAGCACTTTGTTTGTCCGCGTCATTTCCAGCGAGTTTCCCCTGAATAATTGTCAGAATCTCATCAGCTTCATTAGTTAGGTCAATCTGCTCCTTAGTCGCTTCATTAACAATTATCCGTTTTTCAACTCTGCGAAGTTGCCGTTCAGCAATCTCAACTTCTGCACCCGTTTCGTTGACCAAACTATCCAGAGCATTATTAAAGGTGCCTGCAAACAAATAACGTCTCAAATCGTTCTTAGCGGCGTACCACGAATAACCATCTGAAGGTTTTTTGCCGCGAACAGGTTTGTCAATATTGCCATATATTTCAGTAAGAATTTGAGCGCGGTTGCTATTCATTTTGTTAATCAGAACCTGCGTATTGAGAATTTCAAAGTTTCTGTTAAACGAGGTGCGCCCGCCCTGAAGCGCGCCAATAGCAACGCCGGTAATTGTTTTAGCCCGTTCTCCTTTCATTATGGCTATTGCCGCTGCGCCGCCGACTTCAAGAAAATCCAAAACCGTGTGGAAAAATCTGATTCTACTGCTCCTGCCATCTTTGCGAAGCTTATAATAGTTATCGATCTGACCTCTGACAATTTCAATCATTTCGTTCCTATCCGCTTGCGCCCCACCGAGATTACCGTTGTTTAGATGGACGTAATATGATCTATATAATGCACAGAAACGACTACCGTTGAGATAACCTTTCCCCTGTGCACTGCAAATTAGCGAATCATCAGCATTTACATCGAGCTTTAAAGAAGTTGGTTGTTTTTGTCCTGCAACAATTCCAATACTTGAAGAATAGGCAAACAGGCATAAAACAAAAAAGAACATTAAGTAAATTGGGTGTTTGTAGCCTAAATTTTTTAGTTTCATATTTTTTTTTGATGGTTTACGAAACAAGCTGCAGAAATAAGAATGCAAAGCTTATATAATTGATTGTCATGGATACTAATTGGCAAAGCTACAGATATTATCTATCTATGCAACCTACCTAAACGGTGCAATAACTTACTTACAATTGTTACAGGCTTGACTGACTGAAAAACTTCTGGAAACGCACATAAGTTAATCCAGATTTCAAGTCGTAAAGGTTAAAAGCTAAAGTTCATTATCAGAAATGAACCATTTTAGATTTGTAAAGTTTATTTCCACTGAAATTAAACTGTTAATCGCGAACAAGATACGCTGCAACAAAATATGAATTCATACTTCAACACAGTTTTGCCCGCTTGATGTTTAAGTCGTTAATAAATTTCTTTTTCCAGCAATAAAGGCAGAACCGATTTCCTACTTGTAATTTTTAGTATTGTGGTTTTTGCCTCTCAGTTGGTTAACGCACCAAAAGAAACTGAAAACTATCATCTTAAGAAAAGAATTTTTTGGTGAACCGAAATTAGTTTTGGTTAATAATTAAACAGATGACGCTCAGTTATATCGGCTTAGACTTTTAACCAAAATCCTCAGTTCAATATAAAAGCTAGAGACATCTATCTTTAACATCGCTCTAGGCGAGTTAAAGATATTTGTGGATTGTTTTAATATTTACCTGCGCAAACAATAGTTCGCGCAAATTCCTTTCGAGCTGAGTTAAAAAAAGCAACGGCAATTTACAAGGATTTTTGAAAACTTGCAAGCACTTTTTTTGCAAAAGTGAACGAAACGTGAGCGATTTGTGAAAGGATGAATGTCTAAAGATTTTCAATGAGAAATGGTGAGCAGTTTTTATCTACTACTCACCATTAAAACAAAGCATATTGTTTAATTTTTATGCTGCGACAGAGGCGTTTTCTTCGACAGGAGTGAGCCATTGCGCATCGAGAGGCGCGGGGCGTGTGCCGTCCGTGATTTGGAAAAACGTTTCCTGAATCTTTTGGGTAATTTCGCCGCGCTTGCCGCTTCCGATTGTGATGCGGTCAACCGAGCGAATTGGTGTTATTTCCGCTGCCGTGCCGGTAAAGAATAATTCGTCGGCGAGATACAAAGCAGAGCGCTGCAAAGAGGTTTCGACTACTTCAATGCCGAGTTCGCGGGCGATTTGAATCGTAGTGTCGCGGGTGATGCCCGGCAAAATGGATGAAGCCAACGGCGGCGTTAGTAGTTTTCCGTTATTGACCAAAAACAGGTTTTCGCCCGAACCCTCCGAGATAAAACCTCTGTCATCGAGCGCAATGCCTTCGGTAAAGCCGTTTAATCTGGCTTCCATTTTGATAAGCTGCGAGTTCATATAATTTGCGCCCGCTTTTGCCATCGGCGGCAAGCTGTTGGCGGTAATTCGCGTCCAGCTCGAAACGCAAACGTCAACTCCGGCTTCGAGCGCTTCTTCGCCGAGATATTTGCCCCAATCCCAGGCTGCGATGTAACAGGTTAAAGGATTCAGCAGCGGATAAACTCCAAATGCCGGATTTTCTTCATCCAAGCCGCGAAAGAGAATCGGGCGCAGATAGCATTCTTTCATACCGCTGCGTTGGACAAGCTCGACGGCGGCTTTTGACAACTGGTCGCGAGTCAAATTTGTGTCCATTCGATAGATTTTCGCCGAGTTCAGAAGGCGCTGCATATGTTCCTGAAGCCGGAAAACCGCAGACCCCTGCTTGGTTTTGTAACAGCGAATGCCTTCAAAAACGCTCGAGCCGTAATGAAGCGCGTGCGTCATTACGTGAACCCGGGCGTCGTCCCATGCAATAAATTTGCCGTCGTGCCAAATTACGGGAGAAATCTTCGTCGTTTTGACATCTTTCGCTTGACCGTTGTTTACTGACATTTAAATAAACTCCTTTAAATAATAAATACTTCTTTTAAATTTTAAGATAATTGTCGCCGCATTGCAAAAAAATAATGCAAATCAAAGTATCGCGCGATCACTCTCGCCCGCATTTTCTTGATAAAGAAGCAGGCGATAGTGATCGCGTTCCAACAAAAAAGGGCGGGAATTTTATCCCGCCCTTTAAGTTTAAGGCAAAATTCTGATTCGCGGTGCCGTGTCATCCGGACGGGTTGTAAAGGTACCACCTCCCACAACCGTAATTACAATCGGCGCGTCGCCCTG
>DASVTY010000002.1:0-45865 GCA_036387315.1 Pyrinomonadaceae bacterium | reverse complement strand
AAGTTTCCTTGTTTTCGGGCAAAAAGATTTGCTTCTTAGCGCAATTTAAAATACAATTTTGCGCGACTCTAACCTTCATTTCCTTGCAAAGTTATGTCCACAGTTGAAAAGGATTTAGTCAAAAACGACAAAATTGTCTCGTCGGAAAACGGCAAACACGCGGAATCGAGCGCCGTTACGCCGGAAGAGCCGGAAGAGACGATTGAACCGGAAAAAGAAACCGAAAAGCCGCGCTCGCGCGTTCCGATTTATGTCGTCGCAGGAATAATTTTGCTCACGACCGTTGTCGGCACGGCGTGGTGGCTTTACGCGCGCCAATTCGTGACGACCGACGACGCAATTGTCGAAGGTTTTGTTTCGGTCATCAGTCCAAAAATTTCAGCGCACGTTTCGCGGATCCACGTTAAAGAAAACCAGCTCGTCAAAAAAGGCGATTTGCTCGTCGAGTTTGAAGCAAACGAGCAGCAAGCCAAGCTCGAACAAGCCCGCGCGCGTCTTCAAACGGCTTTTGCCGCCGGCGCGAAAGCGCAGGCAAACGTAGCTTTTACCCGCAAAACCAGCCAGGCAGGTTTGAAACAAGCCGGATTTAATCTCGAAGCCGCGCGCAGCAACATCGAGCAAACCCGAATCGCTTCGGATTCAAAACAAAACGGAGTTGAACGGGCGAAAACCGAGGCGAAAACCGCGGAAGCCAATTTCCGGCAAATGCAGGCGCAGATTCCGGCAGCCGAAGCCTCGCTCGGGCAAGCCAAAGCGCTTGTTCCGGTCGCGCAAAACAAATTGGAAGTCGCCCGCATCGAACACGACCGCGACCGCCAGCTTTTCGACGCCGGAGACGTTTCCAAGCAAAAGCTCGAACAATCGAACAAAGAATTAAACGTCGCGCAGGGCGAGCTGACTTCGGCTGAAAAACAGGTTGACATTGCCGCTTCGAGACTCGAAGCGCTGCGCCGTTCGGTTGAAGTCGAGCGTTCGCGGATGGAAGAAGCGCGCGTCGGAATCGCCGCCGCCGAAAACGATTTTCGGCAATCGCAAGCTCAAATCAATCTGGTTTCCTCGCAGGCGGACGAATCCGCCGGACGGCTTATGGAAGCCAAAGCTCTGCCCGAAAAAATCGCGGTTGACGAAACCGACATTTCCGCCGCCGAAGCCGAAGCCGCGCAGGCTCAAGCCGCCGTTAATCAAGCCGAATTGGAACTCGGCTACACCAAAATTTACGCGCCGCAGGACGGTTATGTCATTCATCGTTCGGTGCAGGACGGTCAGCTTGTTCAGCCCGACCAGACTTTGATGGCGATTACGCAATCGGAGCTTTGGGTTGTCGCCAATTTCAAAGAAACGCAAATCGAACGATTAAAAGCCGGGCAAAAGGTTGATATTTACATTGACGCTTATCCGAGCGCGGTTTTTCACGGGCGCGTGGAAAGCTTTCAAGCCGGAACAGGTTCGCGTTTTTCAATTCTCCCGGCGGAAAACGCGAGCGGCAATTTCGTCAAAGTCGTCCAAAGAATTCCGGTCAAAATCGTTTTCGAGACGCCGCCCGATACGAGCAAATATTTGCTCGTCCCCGGAATGTCCGTCGTCCCGAAAGTTCACGTCAAATAGTTCGAGAAGAAAAAACTTTGCGCTCTTTGCGTTTTCTCTTTGCGCTCTTTGCGGTTTAGAAAGAAAATTAAACCGCAAAGAGCGCAAAGTTTTCGCAAAGGAACGCAAAGAAATTTTTACTTTAAGCTGACTTTTTGTAGCCGAAGAGATGAATTCCGATTCCTCCGCAAAAAACGAGTTGAACGAAGACCAAACCGCGCCGCCGATAAATCCTTATTTTTCGATTTTTATTTTGACGCTGGCGACGTTTATGCAGGTTTTGGATTCGTCCATCGTCAACGTCTCTTTGCCGAAAATCGCCGGAGATTTGTCCGTTTCGCCTGACGAAGCGTTTTGGGCAATCGCTTCTTATCTGATCGCAACGGCGGCGATTTTGCCGATCACGGGCTGGCTCGCCACTTATTTCGGGCGCAAGAATTATTATATGGCTTGCGCCTTTTTGTTTACCATCTCGTCGGTGATGTGCGGTTTGGCGGCGGATTTTAACCAGCTCATCGTCTTTCGGATTTTGCAGGGCGTTTGCGGCGCAGGACTCGCGCCGAGCGAGCAGGCGATTATTGCCGACATTACGCCGCCGAATAAATTAGGACGGGCGTTTTCGATTTACGGAACGGCAATCGCCATCGGTCCGGTTTTGGGTCCGACAGTCGGCGGATTTATTACGGATAATTTCGGCTGGCGCTGGATTTTCTTTATCAATTTGCCGGTCGGCATTCTTTCGCTTCTTTTAACGTGGCTGTTCGTTTATGAAACGAAACGCGCCGAGGAAGCGCGCGAGAAATTTCGCAAAGCCGGCAAAAAGATTGATTGGCTCGGTATCAGTCTGTTTATCGGTGGAATCGCCGCGTTTGAATTGTTGCTCGAAAACGGACCGAAAGAAAGCTGGTTTGAATCGGATTTTATTCTGCTTCTGGCAATCACGGCTTTTTTCGCTTTGCTGATCGGAGTTACCTGGGAGCTTTACCAGAAACAACCGGCGGTTGATGTGGCGATGTTCAAAAATCGCGGTTTTACGGGCGCGGTTATTCTGATTTTTATAGTTAGCTTTGTCTTGACCGGATCGAGCTATATGATGCCGTTTTTGACGCAAAACCTGCTCGGTTACACTGCGACCGACGCCGGAACGATTTCGATTCCGGGCACGATTTTGCAAATAATCGGAATCCAGATTGTCGGGTTTTTATCGGATAAGATCGAAATACGGAAAATCATCTTTTTCGGGCTGCTGGCTTCAATGGGAGCAGTTTGGCATTTAGGCTCGTTTAATTTAAATGTCGGTTATTACGATTTGGCGTTTGCGCGCGCGCTCCAGCTTTTCAGTCTTTCGTTTCTGGCTGTGACGATCAACACCGCCGCTTATCGCGGTTTGCCGCCGGAGAAAAACAACTCGGCGTCGGCTCTGCTCAATCTGGCGCGAAATATGGGTTCGAGTATGGGCGTCGCAATGACTTCGACCGTCATCGCCGTGCAAACACAGGTTCACATCAACAATCTGGGCAATCACGCGAGCATTTTCAATCAAAACTTTGTCGAAAAAACGAAAAATCTGGCGCAATATTTTCAGGAACACGGTTTAAACGCGCTCGAAGCGGCAGGCGCGGCGCAGGGCATGATTTGGAATCAACTCGTCAAACAAGCCACGATGAACGCGATTCTCGATGCCATCGGGCTTTATCTCGTTCTTTACATTCTGGTCTTGCCGCTCGTTTTCCTTCTCAGGAAAAAACCGCCCGCCGTCGAAGAACATTAAACGATACAATGCAGAAGCCCGCACGAAGTAAGGGCGCAGGCGCTTAGCGCCCTTACTTCGTGCGGGCTTCTGTTTTTACTGAACGTCTGCTCTAATCTTTAGCGAACAACCAAACAATAGCCCCGCCGATTAAACCAAGTCCCATCAACAGCAAATGATAAGTCCATTGCCAAACCGCATCGTTTTTGAAATTAAATCTTAAGGTTTTCATCCGGCTTTGCCTCGCTGCTTATTTTCACGCGCAAGTTGTAGCATTTGTTCAAAAACTTCGTCCAAAGACATCTCGGTCGAATCAATCACAACCGCGTTTTCGGCGACAATGAGCGGCGAATCGGTTCGCGTCGCATCGCGTTCGTCCCGCTGATTGATTTCGGCGAGCGTGTGTTCAAAGCTCGTTTGCTCGCCTTTTTGCAGGAGTTCTTCAAAACGGCGACGCGTTCTGGCTTCGAGTCTTGCCGTAATAAAAAACTTGATGTCGGCGTCGGGAAAAACGACAGTTCCGATGTCGCGTCCTTCCAAAACGCAGCCCGCACCGCGTTTTCCCAACAATCTTTGTTTTTCGACCAGAATTCGCCGCACCGCAGGAATCGCCGAAACAATCGAAGCCGCCTGCGAAACTTCCGGCGTTCGAATCAAACCGGAAACATCGCGCCCATCGAGCCAAACGTGCAAATGTTCCGGCTCGCCCGAAAGCTCTATCTTTGAATTTCCGGCAATTTTTACCGCTTTTTCTTCGTCATTTGGGAGCGCGCCGGCTTCCAAAACGGCGAGCGCGACAGCGCGGTACATCGCGCCCGTGTCGAGATAAAGCAAGCCCAATTCTTTCGCCAACCGCTTGCCGAGCGTTGATTTGCCCGCACCGCTCGGTCCGTCAATCGCAATTATCATTTTTCACTTTTTTCGGCTTCCGCCCAGCGGTTCATCAAACCGCGAATTTTGACAAAATATTCTTCGGCGTTCGGCGCGCTGCGCGCAACTTTTTCCAAGCTCTCCAAATAATTCGGCTCGCCGAAAAGCTGCCGCAATTCTCCGATAAACGGTTCTAGTTTAGCGAAAACGGCGAGATACTCGGTTTGCGTCCGGTGAAAAAAGCTTTCGTCAATAGCCTCAAACAAAACAAACGCGCAAGCCATTTCCCAGTAAGTCGTAACCATTCGATAATCGGCGCTGCTGCGATTTCCGCTCGCCATCAACATTGCGATTTCGCGCGCCGATTGCGGATTAAACTCGGTCGAATACCAATGCCGCGCCGCTCGCAATTTTTCATCTGTGCGAAGCTCGTACAATTTTAAAATCAATTCGGCTTGTGCTTGTTTGCTCATAAAATTAGCTTTCAATAACCGCCCGCAAAGCGCCGAGCGCAGTTTCAACGTCCTCGCGGGAAACATCAAAATGCGTCACCATTCGAATTGAATCGCCGAAACCCGAAGCCAGCACGCCGCGCGCTTTTAACTGTTCGCAAATTGCCTGCGAAGTTTGCCCGGTTTCGGCGACATCAAAAATCACGATATTTGTCACAACTCGTTCGGCATCAATTTTAACTCCGTGAAGCTCGGCGATTCCTAAAGCCAAACGGCGCGCGTTTTCGTGGTCTTCGTGCAGGCGTTTCGGCGATTCTTCCAGAGCAATTAAACCGGCAGCCGCCAAAACGCCGACTTGCCGCATTCCGCCGCCCAAAAGTTTTCGCCACGCTTTGGCTTCATTGATAAATGCGCGCGTCCCCAAAATCATCGAACCGACCGGCGCGCCCAAGCCTTTCGACAAACAAAACTGAATTGAATCACACGAGCGAGACAAAGCGGCAACCGTTTCATTTTGCGCGATTGCCGAATTAAAAATCCGCGCGCCGTCCAGATGAACCGGCAAATTGATTTTATGCGCTTTTTCGCAAATCGCGTTTGTCCGCTCGGCGCTCATGACAGTTCCGCCCGCCAGATTGTGCGAGTTTTCGAGCGCAATCAATCCGGTTTTGGCGACGTAATAAGCCGCGTCGTTGGCGTGAATAGCTCCTTCGATTTCCTCCCAATTCAAAATTCCGCTGCCGTCAGCAGATTTCACCGGACGCGCCAGAGTGCCGGAAACGGCAGCCATCGCCGCCATTTCGTAATTAAAAATATGCCCGCGTTCTTCGATGACGACTTCCTGACCTGGTTTTGTGTGGAGCTTGACGCAAATCTGATTACCCATCGAGCCGGTTGGGACAAACAGCGCGGCTTCTTTCTCGAAAATCTCAGCGGCGCATTCCTGAAGGCGATTAACGGTCGGGTCTTCGCCGTAAACGTCGTCGCCGACTTCGGCTTCCGCCATTGCGCGACGCATCGCCGGAGTCGGTTTTGTTACTGTATCGCTGCGTAAATCAATCATTTTAACGTTTTATGTTTTGCTAGAAATCGAACGAGCCGAATAATTAAAAAGAATGCAAAAATAATCAGAATAATCAGAACAGCCCAACCGATAGGAGTTAAGCTCTTCTCCGTTTCGCCAACGGAAAAATGCCTACCGCCTTGAAAATTGAACAAAAAAGGCAAATTTAAAATTACAGCCGACAAATAACCGATTTTCATTTTCGCGTTTTCCTTGAACGATTAACCGTGTAATTTTCTAATCGTTTCGGCAACATTCGCGCCGTGTCTTTCAATCAGATGTTGCATTTTCGCGTCTTTAAAATTGCCCGCGTCGTCAAAGGCTTCACCCGCGAAAGTGACGGCGAATTCTTCGGGCAAGACGTGAACTAGCAAAATCGAAAGCACCGAACGCAGATGTCCGAGACAACGAATGCCGCCAAAACTGCCGGGCGAAGCCGTCATAATTCCGCCGACTTTGCCTTTGAAAGCCGCGCCGAGTTTTATTTCGCCGTTTGCACGCGAAGCCCAGTCAATCGCATTTTTCATCCCGCCCGGCAAAGAGCCGTTGTATTCGGGCGACGAAATCAAAAGCCCGTCATGAGCGAGCAGAAGCTGTTGAAAACGATTGGCGTGTTCGGCAAAACCTTCGGCTTCGTGCTGATCGGCGTCATAAATCGGCATCGGAAAATCTCTCAAATCAATCAATGTGACTTCCGCTCCGGCGCGTCGCGCGCCTTCGGCGGCGACGCGCACGACTTTTTTATTCAATGAATCGCGGCGCAGGCTTCCCGCAAACGCTAAAATTTTTGGCGTGTAAGACATTTTACAATTATCCTTTGACAGAAAATTTAAATCCGTCATTCAGAATATTCGGGATAATTTGAAAAGTAAATCATTGAAAATCCCGTCGCGCGCCGATATTCTGTCCGTCACGCTTTTGATATGGCTTTAATTAAATCTTTTGGCGGCGTCGAACCGCGAATTCACGAAACCGCTTTTGTCGCCGAAAACGCCGTTATCATCGGCGATGTCGAAATCGGCGAGCAGTCGAGCGTCTGGTACGGCTCGATTTTGCGCGCCGACGTGAATTCGATTCGCATCGGCGCGCGCACGAATATTCAGGACGCTTCAGTAATTCACGTAACGTCTAAAACGCACGACACGGTTTTGGAAGACGAAATAACGCTCGGACATCGCGTGACGCTGCATGGCTGTTATATCGAAACCGGCAGTTTGATTGGAATCGGCGCGATTGTTTTGGACGGCGCGCGAATCGGCAGAAATTCGCTCGTCGCCGCTGGGAGTCTGGTTACGCCGAACACGGAAATTCCGCCGCGCTCGCTCGTGATGGGCAGCCCGGCGCGCGTCAAAAGAGAATTGAGCGACGAAGAAGTTAAAGATTTAGCGCGTTTTTGGCAGAATTATGTTGAATTGAACAAGCATTATCGCTTGTAATCTTTTGGCATAAAATTTTCTTAAGCCGAGAAACGAACGCTTGCTTGTACGGTTTGCGTTCGATATTTTTATAATTCTCCCAAATTTTAACAGAGTAATCGGAAAGAATGATTAAGACAGTTTCCCTGAGCTTCGTTTTGTTTTTTATTTTTTGTTTCAATGCCTTCCCAATTTCGGCGCAAGAGACATCCGGCAGCGACGAACCGAAAAACGATAAAACCGATTCAAAACCGGAAGATTCTTTATACAGATTGACGCGCGGCACGAAGGAATATCTGTTCGAGCCGGGCGTTGCGCCGTGGAAGCCTTCGCATTTCGCCGGACCGGAAGAATTTGACACGAGCCATCGCAAAATGGCGTTTGCCAATTTTCGGATGGGGCGCGTGATCGGCACGAAAGGAAACGTGTCGTATTCATATTTGTTCGGTTTTATGCCGCTGACAATCGCGTTTCGGAACGAAATCCGAAATCCGGCTTATGGTTCCGAACAAACAACGCCCGGCGTCGAGCGGACAATTCGCACCACGACTTACGGCGTCGGCATCACGCCCGCAAATTTTCGTTTTCTTTTCCGCGCAAACAAGCGCGTCAAACCGTTCGCGCAAGCCGGAGCCGGAATCGTGATGTATAACCACGCGATGCCAATTCCCGAAACCCGGCGCTTTAATCTGACGGGAGATTTCGGCGGCGGTGTAATGATTCACTCTTCGCCTGACCGCGCCTGGACAATCGGTTATCGCTATTTCCACATTTCAAACGGCAATTTAACCGAAAAAGTCTATAACGTCGGCTATAACGCCAACTCGATTTATCTCGGCTATTCGATTTTCAAATAGTTCAAAGTTCAAAGTTTAAGGTTCAAGGTTGTATATTTAAACTTTAAACTTTGAACTTTGAACTTTGAACTGAGCTATGGCACAGCAGAACACAAATCCGGCGCGCGGTATGCGCGACTTTTTGCCCGCAGACGTTCGGCGGCGCGAATACGTTATCGGAATTATCAAAGACGTTTACCAAAAATACGGCTTCGAGCCGCTCGAAACTCCTGCGGTCGAAAACCTCGAAACGCTTTTGGGGAAATACGGCGAAGAAGGCAATCAGCTAATTTTTAAAATCCTCAAACGCGGCGAAGGCGAGAAAACGGGCGAAGCCGATCTCGCTCTGCGCTACGATTTAACAGTTCCGCTCGCGCGCGTCGTCGCCAATTACAAAAACGAACTGCCGAAATTTTTCAAACGTTACCAAATCCAACCAGTCTGGCGCGCCGACCGTCCGGCGCGCGGGCGTTTTCGAGAGTTTTATCAATGTGACGTTGACTCTATCGGTTCAAAATCAATGATTGTCGAAGCCGAGTTGATTTCAGCAGTTTCTGATGTTTTGAACCGACTGCGTTTTGATAGTTTTGTTATTAAAATTAATCATCGAAAAATATTAGCAGCTCTTTTAGATGAAGCTGGGGTTGAAAGAGACAAGCATATTGATGCACTAACAGCTTTAGATAAATTAGATAAAATAGGCATTGAAGGAGTTAAAAAAGAATTTGAGGTTCGCGGTTTATCAGAAACTGCATTTGAAAGTATTTCGGGTTTATTTTCTAGAATAGAAGAACACTCACGAGGTAATTACCATATAAAGGAATCCTCTCACGTAAGACAACCAGATTTAATTGCGTGGAACGATTTTTCGTTTAAAGAAGTAAACCGGATGATTGGAGAAAACGAAGAAGGAAAAAAAGCATTAGTAGAGTTACAAATGCTCTTGCAATTACTAAACAAATCTAATCATTGGAAATTACAGTTCTCTCCAAATCTAGCTCGTGGTTTGTCATATTATACCGGCGCAATTTTTGAAATTAGTGTAGGAAAAGAAATTGGTTCGCTTGGCGCTGGCGGACGCTATGACGGTTTGATTGGAATGTTTGGGAAAGAAGAAATTCCGGCTTGCGGTTTTTCGCTCGGACTCGAACGCATTCTCGTTGTGATGAATGAGCGCGGAATGTTTCAGGAGTTGGAAGAAAAGGGATTGTTAAAGGCAAAACCTGCTGACGTTTTGGTAACAATTTGGAACGAAGAAACAATTGCCGATTCGCTTGAACTGGCAAATGATTTGCGCGCTCAAGGCTTGCGCGTCGCGGTTTATCCCGAAGCAGACAAACTCGGAAAGCAGTTTAAATATGCTTCATCAATCGGCGTTTCGGCGGTGGCAATTTTGGGTGACGACGAGCGTGTCAATAATTCGGTGACAATTAAATATTTGGAGACGGGAGAGCAGGAAACCATTTTACGGGAAAGGCTTTCAACAGAATTGAAGATTTGAAACTCTTTGGAATCCAAAGAAAAAGGCTGTCCGTTTATGCGCGGACAGCCTTTTTTCTTGTTGAGCTTATTCTATTTTAATTGCTAATAGAATCACTCGTTTCTTTATTCAGAGTCGAATTATATGTATAACCCGAAGCAGAAAGGTTCGTAACGGTAAAGGTAAATGTACCTCTGTTTTTTGTACTGCTTGAAGTAAATACAACTTGACCGTTGGAACTAGTCGTTCCGGTAACAGTTCCTGTCGTCAAACCGCTCCATCTGCCTGAAACCGTAACGCCGGAGCGAGGCGCGCCATTGTTATCGTAAACAGTTATCACAGTTTGGGCTGATGTGTTGCGTCCGCTCTTTATCAGAGACATTGTGATGCTGTTTACAAAAATCTCAGCGGGTTGATTTTGCTGAACGGTAACAGCGGCGCTGGTCGTGCCGGTCAAACCGCTATTATCCGTAACCGTTAAAGTTACCGTATATGTCCCGGCTGAACTGTAAGTTTTAACCGGATTCGCTTCGGTTGAAGTTGTCCCGTCGCCGAAATCCCAGGCGTAGCCGGCAATTGTGCCGTCAGGGTCCGAAGAATTGCTGCTTGAGAAATTAACCGTTAGCGGATTTGAATTTGGAGATGTTGATATGACGGCAACCGGCGGCTGCGGTTCGGTGCTGCTCTCGACGAGAGTGCCGGTAATGCTGTATTGACCGATACTCGCATAATCCGAATAGCCGGTTATCAAATCGCCCGCTCCGACTCCGTCAATTGTCAGGTAATAAACGCCAGCCGAGAGAAATTGATTAAAGCTCGCCGCCAAGCCCGCCGGATTGGAAGTCGCGAGAACATTACCGTTGGCGTCTGAAATCTTTGCCTGAATATCGAGATTTGCGCCGAGCGGCGCGGGATTCAAATTGATTGTGACATTTCCGCTGCCGGTCGAAAACTTGAAAACATCAACGTCTGTTCTGGTCGTAATCAAGCCGGACGTATTAATAGCCGTGCCGCTTAAAACGGTTGAGGCGGCATTTGTATTTCCGTGATCGTCTGCAATGAGGGCGATACCGTAAGTTTGCATCACCGCCAGATCGTCCTGAAAGTTATTGGCACCCGGATATTCGCCTTTGCTCCATTGCGTGACGCTTTCGTAATAACCGACGCCCATAATCGGCGCCCAATCTCCATGTCCGGCGTAGTATCCCTGTGAGGCGGTTCCGTCGTGATTCAAGTTCAAGTTGTGCCCGACTTCGTGAGAAGCGGCTTCGGCGATATTCTTTTCATTGTTTCCGAGACCGGAAGTCATCACAAAAGCCGGTTTGTAATTTGTCCCGACATAGTTGAAAACGCCGACGTATGCAATACCGCCGATGCTCTGACCTGTAAAATTCGTAGGACTGATAACCGCGCGTGTTCCGTATTGCAAATCCGAAGAAGTGCTGCGAAAAATAGCTGCGTCGCCCGGGTCTTGCGTTGTAATATCAACGTCGAACGGCGCGTAATCTTCCGCTATTCTCTGCCAGATATATTGAATCGCATCCTGCTCCTGCTGGTTAAAAGTTGTCGGGTCAGCGTCAATGCTGAAAGGCGCGGAGTTAATCGGCTGTCCATTCGTGTAACTGGTATTCCAGGATGTGTTGGAGGTAACGTGACCGTCAAAATCAAGATAGATAACGCGGTTTGAACCGGGGCGGCTGTGCAATTGAAATGTTTGCGTATATGGAAACGGAGCCGCCGAAACGACCGGCGTTTCGCCGGTTAAACTCTGCACCTCTTGAGTCTCATCAACATAAAGCAGCATATCCGCATCATCAACGTGAAGAGTCAGGTCTTCTAAAAACAAACGGCGCAGCTCGTTTGCTGATTTACCGTGTTTTGAGGCAACTGCCGGTAAACGGTTTCCTAATTTGTTGATTGCCGCCTGCCCGCGAGCAAGACCTCTTTCGGAGGCGTTGTCATTCTGGGCAAAAGTATTTCCGGTAACTGCAAAAGCTAGTAAAAATAGAAAAGTTATACACTTAGATAAAATTTTAGACGAAAAAACAGACATTATTCAGGCTCCTTAAATTGGTGAAAATTTTTATTGATAAGCTGAGAAGTTGCAGCCCGTCATCAAAAATTGTTGTGGTTATCTCTCGAAAAAAGAGGCTAATTGAATACAAACCTGCAATTGAGGCAGAGATTTTACCGAGCAGTAAGGGTAATACTTATTCGAATCTCTTAAAAACTGCAAAATAATGCAGCTAAAAACAAATGATTAATTTCTAAGGGTTTAAAATTTGGAAAAGCAGGATTGCCAAAGTTACGAAGCAGAAGATTCTGTTTGTCCGCAATAAGTTGCCAGCAAATTCAAATCTATGAAATATTTTTCAAAGTTTTTAGCAATATCAATTGCCGCTGATCCCCGCTAATGTAGTAAAGCAAGAGCGAGTAGGTGCGGAATATCGGAACAATAAATTTTAGAATTAATAAACGCCTCGCTTCTTTTTTTAGAAATTTCAAATGTGATATTTTAACGAAGTTGTTTTAAATTTCTAACAAAGCAAAACAGGCAAATTCCCGAAAAATGAACGAATTCTCCCTTTTAAACGACCGGACTCCGACCGAAGAAAGAAACGTCGAAAACGAAAATTCTCCTCGTAATTATGCCGAAACAATTTCGACTCCGGTTGCCGATTCTGCAAATCAATCCCGGATTTTCGCCGACGCGAAGAATCAATCTGCAAATCTGATTCAAATCCCCGAACACACTTTTGAACAAGATTTGGCAGTTAACGACCGACGACAGAAATTTGCGAGCGAAATTCTGCGTCTGGCTTTAATCGGAATCGCGGCGGTGGGATTTTTGCTGTTAAATTTTTTGTTCGGCGCGTCGGACAAAGCGCCTGAAGCGTTCGGAATTGCAAAAAAAACGCTCGCCAATTCCGATTTTCGGTTTTACATTTTCGCGTCGTTTTATCTTTTCGCTTTTAGCGCCGGAATCGCTCTTTTGCAACGCTATTTTGCCGGTGACGGAAACGCTTATCATTTGAAATATCTGCGTTTGCGCGAAAAAGCGAGCGCGCCGACGATGGAAAACGTCTCGCATCTGATTCCGCATTCGCGGCGCGGTTTTTTTGACGGTTTTTGGCTTTATCTGTTCGGCGCGGAAACCGACGAAATCCACCAGCAAACCGAAAACGAAAAAGACGCGCGAGATTTTTTGTTCAAAATCTCGCGCGTGCTTTTGTTTTTGTCCGGTTTGTTATTGTGGTTCGGCGCTTTGGGCTTGATTTTGGCTTTTGGCGTGGTTTTCAAGCAGTTCGGCACTTAAAAGTATGTTTGAAGATAATTATTTGCGAGACGCCCTCGGAAATTTTCAAAATTACAAAAGGCTGGCGGAAAAATCCTTCGCGCAAGTTACCGATGAAGAATTTTTTCGGGCTTTGGATGAGGAATCAAACTCGATTGCGACAACCGCCAAGCATATTGCGGGAAACTTGCGCTCGCGCTGGACAGAGTTTTTAACCGCCGACGGCGAAAAACCAGATCGTAACCGCGATTCGGAGTTTATCGCATTTGAAACCGATACGCGCGAGTCTCTGATTGAATTTTGGGAAGTGGGCTGGCAAGCCGCGCTTTTGACAATGGAAAGTTTGCAACCGGCTGACTTAGGAAAAACAGTGAAAATCCGAGGCGAAAACCATACGGTTGTCGAAGCGATTAACCGCTCAATCGCACACACTGCTTATCACGTCGGGCAGATCGTTTTTCTCGCTAAGCATTTACGCGCCGGTGATTGGCAAACCTTAAGCATCCCGCGGAACAAATCCGTCGAGTACAACAGTTTTTTGAGCGAACAAGCGGATGAGGTTTCGGAAAGGCAACTTGTTTTGAAACACGAGAAATTTATTCGGCAAAGCGAAAAATAATTTGCAAAGTTTTGTTAAGAAATGTCATCTTTAATTGACGAGCCGACACATTTCAGCTAACAATTAAATCTATCGCAATTTAACAAATTGATCGGCGTCTCGACCAATTACAAGCATTTCCCGGCGAAAGTCTTTGGGGCTTTCGACTTTAAACACCAACTCATTTACGCAATTTTAGAGGAAAAATGAAAAGAAATCTGATCGCCTTTCTTGCCGCCATTCTAATTTCAAATTTCGGAATCAATTCGATTTCCGCTCAAAAAACCGATTCTCCGTTGGGCAAATCCGACGTTTCCGAGCAAGCCGAGCCTTTCGTCATTAACGGTCGAACGTTTGAAAGCAAACAGGAATTTATCGAAAGCGGCGCGCGCTGCCGCACGAAAGAGCCGTCGGAAGCCCAAAGCATGAACGTTTATGATCAGCTCGAAAGAGTTAAGGCGAGCCGGATAATTATGGATGCCGCAGGCGTTGTCGAATACGGCGAAGAAGGAATGCGCCAGCCCGGTTCGATTACGATTAACGTTCGCTGGCACGTTGTTAATCGCGGCGAAGGCGTCGCCAACGGCGACATTACGCAAGCAATGATTGACAACCAGATTGCCGTTTTAAATCAAGCCTACAGCGGGCAAGCCGGCGGTTACAACACGCCGTTTCGTTTCGTTCTGCAATCGGTTGACCGCACGATGAACACGGCATGGTTCGCGCAAAACACCGAAGACGATGAATACAATATGAAGGTTGCACTGCATCAGGGCGGTTTTGGAACTCTTAATATTTATTCGGCTGGAATGACCGACGGCACGCTCGGTTGGGCTTATGTGCCCGAAGAAATTCAGCAATATCTGCATTACGACGGAGTTGTCTTGCTGCATACGACTGTTCCGGGCGGTTCGCAAGCGCCTTATAATCTCGGCGACACTTTGACGCACGAAGTCGGGCATTGGCTCGGTTTGTATCACACTTTTAAAGGCGGCTGTAACAAATCAAACGGCGGCGATTTTATTTTTGATACTCCGGCTGAAAAAAGCTCGGCATACGGCTGTCCTTCTAATCGGCGCTCCTGCCCGCGCAGAGGCGGTTACGATCCGACGACGAATTTTATGGATTATACGGACGACGCTTGTATGTTCAAATTTACCGCCGGACAAGCTCAACGAATGGATTTAGCTGCGGAGATTTTCCGCGGTTTGTAAGAATCAATTTTTATTTTTCCGCAGAGAGCGAACCGGCGCGCCGGTTCGCTCTTTTTCTTTTGCCGTTAATTTAGCTTAAACTTTTACGATTAAATTTACTGGAAAAGGTTTTTATCAAAAATGCTGGACAGTTTGGGGAATTTGGAAAGAACGCATACGTGCGGCAAGCTGCGCCGCTCGAATGTCGGTGAAACGGTTGTGCTGATGGGTTGGGCGGCGCGACGGCGCGATTTTGGTCCGCTGATTTTTGTTGATTTGCGCGACCGCGAAGGAATTACGCAGGTAGTTTTCGACGAGCAGTTTTCCGTCGAGATTCACGACAAAGCCGAAGAATTGCGCGGCGAATACGTGATTGCCGTGCGCGGCGAAGTCGTGGCGCGCGACGAAGCGACCGTCAATAAAAAATTGGCGACCGGCGAAATCGAAATCCGCGCGAAAGAATTGCTGATTTTGAACGACGCCAAAACTTTGCCGTTCGTTTTGGAAACCGCTGGTTCGGAAAACCTCGCGAGCGAAGATTTGCGGCTCAAATATCGCTATCTCGATCTGCGCCGTCCGCAGCTTCAAAAAAACATTCGGACGCGGGCGCGCGTTGTCGGCGAAATCCGCAGGTTTATGGACGAGCAGGAATTTACCGAAATCGAAACGCCGATTTTGATTAAATCAACGCCCGAAGGCGCGCGCGATTACATCGTTCCTTCGCGCATCCAGCCGGGAAAATTTTTCGCTCTGCCGCAGTCGCCGCAGCTTTTCAAACAGCTTTGTATGATCGCCGGACTCGACCGCTATTACCAAATCGCGCGCTGTTTCCGCGACGAAGACCTTCGTGCCGACCGCCAGCCGGAATTTACGCAGCTCGATGTGGAAATGAGCTTTGCCAACCCGGAAATAATTTACAGGCTGATTGAAGGAATGTTCGAGCGCGTTTTTAAAACAATTGGTGTTGATTTGCCGATTCCGTTTCCGCGAATGACTTACGCCGAAGCGATGCGTCGTTTCGGTTCGGACAAACCGGATTTGCGGTTTGAAATGGAACTAACCGATTTGTCCGAAGATTTGCGCGCGACCGATTTTGCGCCGTTTGCCGCAACTCTGGAGCAAAAAGGCGAAATCAAATCTCTAACCGTGAAAAACGGCGCAAATTATTCGCGCAAGGTTTTGGATGAATTGCAGGAATTCGTAAAACGCTACGGCGCTTCGGCTCTGACTTGGATAAAAATCGGCGACGAAATTTCTTCCTCGCTGCTCAAAGTTTTGGGGCAGGAAACAATCGAACGCCTCGCTAAAACCGCAAACGCGGAAAAAGGCGACGCGGTTTTGATCGTCGCGGGCAAAAAAGATACGGTTGCCGCGAGTCTCGGCGCGCTGCGCGTCGAGATTGGAAAGCGCGAGAATTTAATCAATAAATCAGTTTTCGCGCCGCTCTGGGTGACCGAATTTCCGATGTTCGAGTATCACGAGGACGACGACAGATTTTACGCAATGCACCATCCGTTTACCGCGCCGATGGACGAAGATTTGGACGTTTATCGGCAGGCGATTGAGTCAGGCGATTTCGCGCCGCTCGTCAATGTTCGTGCGAAAGCATACGACGTTGTTGTGAACGGCTATGAGCTTGGCGGCGGTTCGATACGGATTCATCAGGCGGCGGTTCAGTCGCTCAATTTTAAAGCTCTCGGAATCACGCCGGAAAAAGCGAAAGAACGTTTCGGATTTTTCGTCGAAGCGCTCGAATACGGCACGCCGCCGCACGGCGGAATCGCGCTCGGAATCGAGCGAATTTGTATGATTTTGTGCGGCACGGACAACATCCGCGACGTAATGGCGTTTCCGAAAACCGCTTCCGCGACCGATTTAATGATCGAAGCGCCTGGCGACGTTGACGCGGCGCAGTTGGAGGAGTTGCGAATAAACATCAAAGAATAATTACGCGGCGTTGATTTTCAATGATTAAATTGACGCAAAAACAAATCGAAGAAATTTTCGCTCACGCCCGCCGGGAGCTGCCGGACGAGTGCTGCGGTTTGCTCGGCGGGCGCGGTAATTTTGTCAATTCGGTTTACCGATTAAAAAACGCTGCCGTTAATCCGCTCGTCGAATACGAAGCCGCGCCGGAAGATTTGTTTCGAGCGCAAAAGCTGATGCGCGAGCAGGGCGAAAATTTAATCGGCATTTATCATTCGCATCCGCGCGCCGCAGAGCCGTTTCCGTCTCAAACCGACATTGAGCGGGCTTTTTATTCGGAAGTCTGTTATTTTATTGTCGGTTTTGCCCGAAAGACGCCGGTTTTGCGGGCTTTCAGAATTTATGAAAACGAGCGCCGCTGGGAGGATGCGGAATTTGTCGTGATAGAATGAACAAAAATCCGCTTGCAGTCGTAAGAAAACACAGCCGATTTTCTTTAAGGCAAGCAACGCTTTTTTATGGCAAAGAAGTACGACACAAACCCGCTCGACGCAGATGTTTTCGCCCACGCCGAACGCGAATTCGCGCCTAAGCAGGAGGCTGCAAAAACCAATGGCAACATTAACCAGCCGACCGCTTTGTTTGATGCAAATACGCGCCCGTTTACCGGGCGAACCGTGAAAACAGCCGAACAGCCGACTCAGATTTTCGATGAA
Source organism: Pyrinomonadaceae bacterium (assembly GCA_036387315.1). GTDB lineage: Bacteria > Acidobacteriota > Blastocatellia > Pyrinomonadales > Pyrinomonadaceae > JALZCH01. The sequence continues at coordinate 28,687 of DASVTY010000002.1, read as the reverse complement.
TTCGACGCTGCCGAACCGTATAAATCGGTTCTTCATAATCCGATGAAGAACGCGCCCGTTTCGCAAGCCGTTCAGTATCACGTCGAAACGCCGACCACGCGGAAGGTTCTCGGCATCGGCATCCCCGAAAACGTGGCAATGATTTTGCCGTATTTGCCTTTTACATTTGGCGGAATCGCCGCCGTGATTGAATTGCTGCTCGTTTCCCGCTCTGAAACCCGCGTGCGTTTTCACGCCGCGCAAGGTTTGGCTTTGCACATTGTTTGGCTTCTTGTCGGCGTCGTTTTGGCTTTTGTCGGTGAAATCTCGAATTTTGCGAGTTTTAGCGGACGGATTTTTTCGGCAGTCGTCACCGTTTTCTTTATTTTTTCGATTTGGCGCGTGTGGCAGGGCAAGCCGCATCATATCGAGGCGCTGGACGATTTAACGGATTTTTTGAACGAAAAATTAAAACCCAGAAAGTAAGCGATTATGTATTGTTCAAATTGCGGAAATGCGCTGCGTCAAGGCTTAAAATACTGCAACCGCTGCGGTGCGATAACCACAGTCGAATTGGAAAAAACAGCTACTTCGTCCGGTTCGGGCAAAATTGTGGAGACGCTTGCGGCAGCAACGGGAGGAATAGGCGTTGTAGGTATTATCGCTGTTGCCGTTTTAATCAGCAGACTGCTCCGATTGGATGATATTAAACCACCAGCGTTTTTGCTTGTGCTGGTTTTCAGCGTGATGATTTTCGGCATCATCTGTTTGCTGATTCGTCAGATTTCAAAATTAACGGGCAGAAGCTCAAATTTCTTTGCTTCCAATGATGGCGGGGTGCAGGGACGCGAAAGTCTGCCGCATACCGGAAATACGGCGCAATTAGAAGCGCCGCGTGAGCCGGTCGGCAGCGTTACCGATCACACGACTCGGCTTTTTGAAGAATCGTTTGCCGAGAAATCAAAGAACTAAATCGAGTTTTTATCTACGAAAAGGTGCAAAATTTGTATCTTTTTAATTCAAATTTTATCTCTTCATACACTCCTTCGTTTTCGCCTTGCAAAGAAAAGAGTTTGCTCTTTTCTTTATATCTCACACTTTTAAAACTTTGATTCGGTAGTCTGGCAAGGTATTTGCAGTAACTCCTTCGGTGAAATCAGCGCTCCCCAATAATGGCTAAGCGTGTATTTATAAAACGCAATTACACGGAGGAAAGAATGAAAAGTTATAAAGTTTCTACCAGTTTAACATCGGCATTTTTGGCTTTTGCGATGCTTTTGATGCCGCTTGCGGCGTTTGCGCAAACCAAAATTTCGATGCCGAAAAATAAATATTCGATTCAGGACGACATCAAAGCCGGACAGCAGGCGGCGGCTGAAGCCGAACGCCAGTTTCCGATTTTGAACGACAGTTTTGTGACGAGTTATATTCAAAGCGTCGGTAATCGCCTGGTTGGCGGAATTCCGCAGGAATTCGATCACTCGCAATTTCGTTATACTTTCAAAGTCGTCAATGCGAGCGACATCAACGCTTTTGCTTTGCCGGGCGGACCGATGTACGTTAATCGCGGAATGATTCAAGCCGCCCGCACGGAAGGCGAAATGGCTGGCGTGATGGCACACGAAATCAGCCACGTCGCGCTTCGCCACGGAACCGCCGGGGCAACGAAACAAGGCGGGATCGGCACGCAGCTCGGCGTAATCGGTTTAATTTTGGGTGGTGCCATTGTCGGCGGACAAGCCGGAGCACAAGCCGGACAAGTGGCGGCTCAAGCGTGGTTGACCAAATATAGCCGGGAATATGAAACGCAGGCTGATATTTTAGGCTCGCAGATTATGGCTAACGCCGGATATGATCCGCGCGATTTGGCGAATATGTTTCGCACCATCGAACAGCAATCGGGCGGCAGCCGCGCGCCGGAATGGTTGAGCAGTCACCCGAATCCGGCAAACCGTTATCAACGAATCAATCAAGAAGCCGCGCTTTTGCGAGTTTCAAATCCGGTGCAGGATTCGAGAGATTTCCGCGAAGTCCAGTCGCGTCTCGGCAGATTGCCGCGCGCCGCAACGATGGAGGAAATCGGACGCAGCGGTCAGCAAAATCCTTCGGGCGGAAACAGCCCGACCGCAAGCGGAACTTATTCGCGCCGCGTCGAATATCCTTCGGCTCGCTTTCGCTCTTACACCGCAGGGAATTTCGTGCAGGTTCAGGTGCCGGATAATTGGCGGGAATTCAGCGAGGGCAGCAGCGTGACGTTTGCGCCGGAAGGAGCTTACGGCAATAACGGCATTACGCACGGTGCTATGATTGGCGTTGCTCAAGCCAACGCCAACAATTTGCGGAATGCAACGCAAACTTACGTCTCCGAGCTTTTGCAGGGCAATGATTATTTGCGGCAGCAGGGCGCTTCTGCGCGCGGCACGATTGATGGTCGCAACGCGCTTTCAACTACATTGGCGGGGCGTTCGCCGGTTACCGGACAAACCGAAGTCGTAACGATTTACACGACTCTGCTGCGCGACGGAAGCTTGATGTACGTTTCGACGGTCGCGCCGCAAGCCGAATCCGGCAGTTATAGCCGCGCTTTCAGCTCAATGATCGGTTCATTGCGAATCAACGACCGATAATTTTCAGCAAAAATTAAAAAAATAAAGGGAAAAGTTCACTGAACTTTTCCCTTTATTTTTTTGCTTCAAAATGTCTTAGTTTGAATATTTATCAGCCAGATTTCCGATAACCGGAACTTTATAAATTTGTCCTTGGAACGCTTTAATCGCGGCAAGCACGGTCAACACAAACATTGCGAGACCGAAAACCATTAGAACCAGGCTCATTATCATCGTGAGTAAGGGCGCTCCGATTTGAGCGTCAATGAAAATACCGACGAACATAATAATATATAATGGAATGCCGATGACTATTCCCGCTACTGTTAGCAGAACCGATTGAAAGGCGTGAAATCTGGTTAATTTATTCGTTTTATCCGTGACAATAACGACGATGCTGTAAATTAAACCCAAAGCGCAGACGAGGTTTCCTAAATAACAAATAAGCGCGCCGACGTTTGCGTCAAGACCCAGCGCAGTTTTACCCTGCATATTTTGCATATTTGACAATCTCCCTTTTGGAACTAAAGATAAATTAGTAAAGAAAAGCCGAAGAACGGCGTGAATCTTACACGAAGATACGCGCTAAAACAAATTATTTGCGGTAAAAATTATAAAACGGAGCTATTTTTCGATGAAAGCAAAAGTTTACGTCAAATTGAAAGCCGGAGTGCTTGACCCGCAAGGCAAAGCAATTCATCATTCGGTCGAATTGCTCGGCTTTGAAAAAATCAAAGACGTGCGGCAGGGAAAATATTTTGAAATTGATTTGGACGAAACGCTCGACGAAACCGCCGCTTACGAAGAAGTCGGCAAAATGGCTCGCGAGATTCTCGCAAATCCCGTGATTGAAGATTACAAAGTAGAGATCGTTCGTTGATCGTCGTTCGTTGTTCGTTGAAAAAAGCTACGAACAACGAACGACGATCAACGAACAATGAACAAACAATGAAATTCGGAGTTATTGTTTTTCCCGGCTCAAATTGCGACCACGACGCTTATCACGTTTTATCGAAGCACGTCGGGCAGCCGGTTGATTTTATCTGGCACAAAGACACGGATTTGAGCGGTTTTGACGCGGTTGTCGTGCCGGGCGGTTTTTCTTACGGCGATTATTTGCGCGCCGGTGCGCTAGCGCGTTTTTCGCCCGTGATGCGTTCGCTCGTCGAATTTGCCAATGCCGGAAAATTCGTTTTGGGGATTTGCAACGGTTTTCAGATTCTCTGTGAAGCCGGATTGCTTCCGGGCGCTTTGATTCGCAACGAAAATATGCATTTTGTTTGCCGTCACATTCATTTGCGCGTCGAGACAAACGAAACGCCTTTTACGCGCGAGCTTGAAACCGGCAAAGTTCTCTCAATTCCCATTGCGCACGGCGAAGGCAATTATGTTTGCGACGACCACACTTTCGCGCAATTGGAAGACGAGAAGCGCATCGTTTTTCGTTACTCGGACGAAAAAGGCAATATCACGCAGGAATCCAACCCGAATGGCTCGCGCTCGAACGTCGCCGGAATCTGCAATTCAGGTCGCAACGTTTTGGGAATGATGCCGCACCCGGAACGAGCCTGCGAAGGGCTTTTGGGTTCAAACGACGGGCGCGACGTTTTTCGCTCGCTCGCCAACACGCTTGCCGCAATCGCGGCTTAAAATTTTAAAAAGGGAATTGATTTTTATTCTTTTCCCTTTTTTCTCCTTATTATCCGCCTTCTCCGCTTTCCCGGATTTTCTTGACGCTGTTTGCGGCGCGTTGTTACAATTTTCTTAACCGATCAGAATCCCTCAGTTGAAAGTGACCTTACGCGGTTGATAGTCAAACTTTATCCAGAGGCTTGTTTTAAACAGGCTTTTAAATTATCAGGAGGCAAATGGTGAGTTTTAAAGTCGGACAGAAAGTTGTTTATCCAAATCACGGAGTCGGCGTGATTGAAACAATCGAACAAAAACAAATCGGCGCAGATCAATTATCTTTTTATGCTTTAAGGCTTTCTTTTAATAATTCTCTGGTTTTGGTTCCCGTTCAAAATGCCGACGAAGTGGGTTTGCGAAAGCCGATTTCCGTCGCCGATTGCGAACAGCTTTATAATTATTTGTCTGAAGACTTTTCGAACATTTCCTGCGATTGGAAAGTTCGTTTCCGGGAGTTTTCGGAAAAAGTAAAAACCGGCGAGATTTTCGACGTCGCCGACGTTTTGAAAAAACTAACTTATTTAAGCCGTTTGAAACCGCTTTCGTTCCGCGAGCAAAGGCTTTTTGAAAAATCTCATTATCTCGTCGTTTCCGAATTAGCGGCGGTCTGCCGGAAAAAAGAATGCGAAATCGAATCGAGCGTTGAAAGCGCGCTCGATGCGGCTTGTATGAAACATCAAGCCGGAGTAACGATTCCGGCGGTTCGCGTCGCAACCGCGCACTAAACGAAAGAAACAGGTTACAAGTTCTTTCCTGTAACCTGTTTCACATATCTTGTTACTTTTTCTTTCATAAACATTTCTCCGTTTCTTAGCGTATAATTTTACGAGCCGCTGATTTTTCGCGGCTCGTATTTATATCAGCACATCAGGAAATAATTTATGGCAATGTCCGGCACACGAAAAACACTTTTAATTCTCGGCGGCATCTTTCTGGCGTTTGTTTTGGTGGCAATAATCGGCATCGCAATTATCGCGGCTTCGATTAATTCCGGTCCGTCAATCGAAAACAACAGCGTTCTGGTTTTGAAAATTTCGGGCGAATTGCCCGATTTTTCCTCGGAAGACCCAATGTCGCGGCTTTTCGGCGTCGAACCGCAAACTTCTTTTTCTTCTCTATTAACTAATCTTCGCAAAGCGAAGGTTGATAAACGAATCGGTGCTGTGCTGCTCGATATTGATTTTCCGGGAATCAGTATGGGCAAGGCTGACGAATTGCGCGAAGCCGTCGCCGAATTTAAATCTTCGGGCAAACCGGTTTACGCCTTTATGGAAATCGGCACTAACAAGGAATATTACATCGCCACGGCAGCCGACAAGATTTTCGTGCCGCCGACTGGCGACCTTTACATCAACGGTTTGCAGGCGCAAGCGTCATTTTATCGCGGCTCGCTCGATAAATTGGGAATCGAGCCGGAAGTGATTCAAATCGGCAAATACAAAAATGCGCCCGACGCTTACACGCGCAAAGATATGTCCGAAGGTCAACGCGAAGTCGTTAATGCTTTGCTTGATGATTTTTACGGACGAATTGTCGGCGCAATCGCCGAAACGCGCAAAAAGACGCCGGACGAAGTTAAAGCAATCATTGACAACGCGCCTTATAACGCCGTTCAGGCGAAGCAGCAGAATCTGATTGACGACGCAATTTACCGCGACGACGTTTACAACGAGCTGAAAAAGACGCTCGGTTATAAAGAATCGGAAGATTTGAACGTCACAACGGCGTCGAAATACCGCGACATCAAACCCGAATCGCTCGGTTTAAATACCGGCGAACGAATTGCCGTCATTTTTGCTTCGGGCGGGATTATGACCGGAAGCTCAAACGACGGTTCGTTCGGCGGCGCGCAAACAGCAGGTTCGGACACGCTCGTTAAAGCAATCAACGACGCGGCTGAAGATTCGTCAATCAAAGCGATTGTGCTGCGCGTTGATAGCCCTGGCGGTTCCGCTCTGGCGTCGGATTTAATCTGGCACGCGATTGAAAACGCCAAAACGAAAAAGCCGGTCGTGACTTCGATGGGCGACGTAGCGGCTTCCGGCGGTTATTACATCGCCGCAAACTCAAATAAAATCGTCGCCGAGCCTTCGACCGTCACCGGCTCAATCGGCGTCTTTTTGGGTAAACCGAACGTAAAAGGTCTGTATGACTGGCTCGGAGTTAGTTCGGAAACCATTACGCGCGGCAAAAACGCCGGAATATTTGATGTCACCAGAAATTGGACGCCAGAAGAAAGAGCCGTTTTTGAAAATCAGGCGAAAAATATTTATTACGACAACTTTGTTCCGAAAGTCGCCGCCGGGCGCGGAAAACCCGCCGAATACATTGATTCAATCGGTCAGGGAAGAGTTTGGACGGGTATGCAGGCGAAAGAAAAAGGCTTGGTTGACGAGTTCGGAGGTTTGAACAAAGCCGTCGAAATCGCCAAACAATTGGCGAATCTACCCGCCGACAAAGATGTCAAACGAGTTGTTTTTCCGACACCGAAGCCGTTCCTTCAAGAGCTTTTCGGCTCCGACGACGAAGCCATGGTTCAGGCGAAACAACGAGAAGCGCTGATGCAGGCTCTGCCGGAAGATGCGCGACGATTGTTCCGTTACGCCGCTCTTTTTGACGCAATGAAACGCGGCGAAACGATGGCGCTGATGCCTTTTGAGTTAAACATTAAATAGTTTCTAAAAAACATAATCATAAAAAAAGGCGGATTTTACATAATCCGCCTTTTTTTTTGTGTCAAATAAATCAGAAGTTGCGGCGTCCGCGTTTGAGCTTTGTTTGTCTGCTGATTTTTTATTGGCTAAATTCGATACGATTATTGTATTGAGTTTTTACAAAAGAACATCTGATAAATCTCCAAAACCACCATTTACCAACAAAAACAGCTCTGGCACGGTGCTTGCGACTAGGTTTGTTAAAAAATTACGTAATTCGCATTTAGCTTTTAAATGATCGAATTACTATTTTTATTTAAATGGAGGTTTTTATGAACAAGAAAATATTCAGTCTCGGTGGAAGTTTAGCCCTCGCATTTTCACTGTCCGGCGTTGCATTGGCTCAGGACGCAACGACTAAAACAACAACTACAACTACAACAACCGCCAGAACAACGGTTCAAAATCCAGATGGCAGCTACTCGGTTATCGAATATCCGGTTGGCAAAGAAGTAACGGTTGAATTGACGCCGATGAATTTGCAAGGCGCAAAAGGCATGGCGCGCGTAATGCGTTCGACCAGCGGAACAAATGTTGCGCTCGATCTGTCCGGTCTTCCGGCTGATGCGAAAAGCTATTACGTTTACGCGGTTGATCCGACCGGCGCAGTTACTCTGCTCGGTCCGACGCCAATTACTAACGGTGTCGGAACTGCGACTTTTACCACACCGATGAATCAATTTATGCTCGTTTTGTCGCCGAACGAAGGTTTGACGACATTTGGCGGCGATACCCCGGTTGCGTTCCGCAGCGCCGTGCCGCAAGGCTATGCGGTTGTCGGCAACCGTCCTTCAAATTCGATAGAAGAAACCAAACAGGTTGCCGGTAGCGCGCCGGTTTCTTCGACTTATGAAGTGCCAATGCTCGGCATTCCGAGCCTCGGCGGTAAAGATACTGAAATTCGAATCCAATTTTCGGGCGAACTTCAGGGCTTGAAAGGCAAAGCCTATATTGACCCGAAACAAGCGGGCGCAACGCAAATCAAAATGCGTTTTGATGATATGAAAATGGCTCCGAAAGAAAGACGCTTTGTTTTATGGGCTGTTTCACCCGACAGAAAATACACGAAAATCGGTCAGGTGATTAACACTGGAAAGCGCCAGGAAGCCGAAATTCGCGGCGAAACCGCACTCAACGACTTCGGTTTGTTCGTGACGATGGAAGACACGGACGTAACAACTCCGAGCGGTTCTGTTTATGCGCCTTTTACGATTTACAAGCCGTAACACAAACTTAAAGTGTTTTTTCAAAAAAGCAGCGAGTCTTTCAGGCTTGCTGCTTTTTTTACATAAAAATTAACGATTAGTTTATGAGACGGATAGCTCAATTTCTTCTTTCCAGTCTTCCACTACAAATTCGTTTGCGTCGTTAATCCAAACGTAAAACAATCGGTCGAATCCTTCGGCATAAACAGGTTTCTCCAATTGCTTGAGAAAATGCCGCAAACCTTTTTCGGGGATTTTCGCTTTGCCTTCGCGCAAATCGTTTCTCTTTAAAGCCTCCGCAAAATTCGAGCGAAAATAATAACCGACAACGCGAAAATGATTTGATTTAGCGGCGTTGATATAGCGAGCGCGCTGCTCGCGGGTCGCGTTTGTTTTATCAACGACAAGCGATTGTTTCGCACGTAAACACGCTTCAATCAAAATTTGCTCGCGGCGTTTCGTTCGGAGCATGTCGCCGTTGATGCGAATATGCGTATCAACAAAATTCTGTTTGAAAAACGTTGATTTCCCCGCGCCTTGAATGCCGATGAAAATTACCGCTTCCATTTAAACTCTATTGGCAATCTTTTCCAAACCGTTCATATATTGCTGCAAAACTTCGGGAATAATGATTGAGCCATCTTCCTGTTGGTAATTCTCTAGAATCGCAATCCAAGTCCGTCCGACTGCCAAGCCCGAACCGTTCAATGTATGTGCATATTCCGGTTTTGCGCCTCCCGCACGACGGAAGCGAAGATTCATCCGGCGAGCTTGAAAATCGGTGCAGTTCGAGCATGAAGAAATCTCGCGATAAGTGTTTTGCGAAGGCAGCCAAACTTCGATGTCATAAGTCTTTGCAGCCGCAAATCCCATATCGCCCGTAGATAAAACCATCGTGCGATACGGCAAGCCCAAAAGCTGCAAAATCCTTTCGGCATTTTGCGTCAAACGCTCGTGTTCGGCTTCGGAAGTTTCCGGCAAACAAACTTTAACCAGCTCGACTTTTTCAAATTGATGCTGGCGAATCAAACCGCGCGTGTCGCGCCCGTAAGAACCTGCTTCGGAGCGAAAACAAGGCGTGTAAGCTGTGTAATACAAAGGCAGGTCGGAAGCGTTTAAAATTTCGTCCGCATGATAATTCGTGACCGGAACTTCGGCTGTCGGAATCAAATAAAATCCGCGCTCGTCAGTTAGTTTAAACAAATCCGCTTCAAATTTCGGAAGTTGCGCCGTGCCGAAAAGCGCGCCTGCGTTGACGATAAAAGGCGGCACTGTTTCCGTATAACCGTGTTCGGTCGTGTGAACGTCAAGCATGAAATTTATCAAAGCGCGTTCGAGCCGCGCGCCAGCGCCTTTTAAAATCGAAAACCGCGATCCGGCAATTTTTGCCGCCCGTTCGATGTCCAAAATGCCGAGAGCCTCGCCCAAATCAACGTGATCTTTCGGCTCAAAATCAAACTCGCGCGGTTCGCCCACTCGCCGCACTTCCATGTTCGCGATTTCGTCCGCGCCGATTGGGACTGATTCGTGCGGCAAATTCGGCAAATTGGTTAAAAGCTCGCGCATTCTAGCTTCGGCTTTTTCGCGTCCGGTGTCCAAATCCGCAATCTGCATTTTTATATCAGCCACAATCTGCTTACGCGCCTCGGCGTCGCCCTTTTGCCCCGCTTGCATTAGCGCTCCGATTTCTTTGCTCGCGGCGTTACGCTGCTGGTTGAGCTGGTCGGATTCGCCGATAATTCGGCGGCGCTCTGCGTCAAGTTCGCTGAAATCGTTTAATGCTTCCGCCGGAAAATTGCGATTTTCCATTGCTTTTCTAACAGCTTCCAAATTTTTGCGGACAAAATTTAAATCGAGCATTTTTGTTGAAATCCTTTAAATCAAAACATTTTGAAAATAAGAAAGGCTAACCAGCAGGCTTGAACGGTGTCAAGTTCATCGGCGGATTTGTTCCCGAAATTAAATTCAATTAAAAGTGTAAACTTTTTTTACAATGTGCAGTGGCTTTGCATTTGATATGTAAGTCATTTTATTGTCTTAATTAGTGCTCTGGTTAGGGACTCTTTTAGGATGCGCAGGAAATAGTGTGCAATTTTTTATCATTTATTTGCAAAAAACATAAAAACAATAAACGAACTATTTAAGTTAAATAAGTTCTTTATATGGGGGATTTACAGAGAGCGAGGCGGACTTTTATGCAGTGGCACGCAAATTGAAACTAGTTAGATTAGAAATTAACAGAAAACAAAAAGAAAGAAGGAGAACAAAAATGAAAAACACAAATAACAACGCTCTAAAAGGAATCTTAATGTCGGATTACGCAAAAGGAATTATGATGTCGGACTACACCAAAGGCATTATGATGTCGGATTATATGAAAGGCATTATGATGTCAGACTACGCCAAAGGCATTATGATGTCGGATTACACAAAAGGAATTCTCGTTGTCGACTAAGCAATTCGGAAAACAAGCCGGAAGCTTAATAAATGGTTAGCTGCCTCAAACCGGATTCACATATAAAATAAAAAACTTCGGTTCTTTAAAAGACCGGAGTCTTTTATTTTCTTTTCTATCAATTTACCTCATTACTACCAAATGCAATTTGTTACAACCCGATAAGTAATGTTAATTTATGTGCGTGAATTACCTCAAGGCGCGCATAAATGAAACTCGATAAAAAAAACTTAGAAAAAAAGCCGCCAACCGAATTCAATTCGCTTTTCAGAAGCGCCGCGACGAGCGTTAACAACGGCAAGAAGAAGCCCGCCAGATTCAATTCACACATTGATTTTCAAACGGAAATCGAGCAGATTCAATCGCTAATTGATGAAGGAATCTCGCGTCAAGCCCAGGAAAAAGCCGAGTCGCTGTTAAAGCTAAAACCGCGCGACGCCAATTTGCTGGCGAAAATTCGGCTTTGCTGGTCAAAAGCTCTGGAATTGCAAGCCCGCCACCGCGAAGCGTTCGATGCTTTGAAAATGTATGAAAATCTCGAAGTCCGTTTTGGTCTCGAACCGGAACTTGACCTTGAAGTACAAACGCACATCGCGGTTCTTTATAATCATTTAACCGAATCGCCGAAATCCGCCTCCCTCCTCAAAGGAATTCTCGAAGAAGCTACTGAAATTGAAGCCGGAAATAGCACGTTCGGTTTAATTAATCTTTCGTTGTCGAGAGCTTATCGCTCATTGGGACAAACCGTAATTTCTCGCGGTTTTGCCGAAGACGCCTTGAAATCTTACCGCGAAGCCGGAAATTGGCGCGGAATGGTTCACAGCTACATCGCGCTTTCAAATCTGACGGTTCAAGAAGGAAAATACGAAGAATTTATCGAACACAGCCGTCAAGCCTTAAACATTATCGGCGAAAGACCGGAAAATTACTGGCTTGGGCGAATTTATTCGGAACTGGCGGGCGCTTATTATTTTCTGCATCGCCCGCACGACGGAATCGCGTGTCTTGAAAAAGCAACCAGATATTTCGAGCAAACCGAACACATTACCAACTCGATAGCCGCTTATAACAATCTGGGGATTAATTTAACCGTAATCGGCGATTGGGAACGCGCGGAAAAAACACTCAAAAAGTCGTTCAAATTAGCGACTGAAATCAACTCTGCATCAATTTCAATTATTTATGATTCGCTTGGGGAATTGTATTTATTACAGGAAAGATTTGAAGAAGCCAGAGAACATTTGGAAACAGCCGTCGAGCTTAGCCAAAAACAGAATCGCAAATGGTATCTCGTTCAGTCTTTAAAAAATTGGGGACGGCTTCAAATTGCGCTTAGAAACTTTCCGTTTGCGCTCGAAATTGCCAACAAATATCAGGAAACTGCCAAACAGGTTAACGATGAAAGCGCGATCAGATTATCGCATGTTCTGCTGGCTGACATTTATCTCAATCTGGAAAATTGGAGCGATTTTTATGCGGAAATAGATAAAGCCAATCTAAGGCACGAAGACGATGAAACCGATTTACAGGTTACGGCTTATTCGCAATTTTTACTCGGTCGCTTTAACAAACTTAAAGGAGACGACGCGACTGCCGAGTTTCATTTCAGCCGCAGTCTCTCGCTCTACGAAATACTTGACGATTTTTATTATATAAGCCTTTGCCGCTACGAGCTTGGAATTGTCTTGTCCGAGACAAGCCCGAAACGCGCGGTTGAAAATCTGGAAGCCGCAATCAAAAATTTCCGCAAGCTGCAAATAGAATCGCTGCTGGAAAAAGCCGAAACAGCTCGCTCAAAAATTTCAAAAATCGTCGCCGAAACCGTTCGGAGAAATCCTAATATCGGGCTTTTAGCTTTGCGTTTGACCGAAGCGGCGGCGGCTTCGCGCGAAGTTTTGCTGCGCGAGTTTTTGTCGGTTCTACAACTGGAAAGCCGCGCGAAAAAAATCATCATCGCCCAAAACAACGCGGATAAAAGGCTTCAGCCTTTGGTCTTTTCCGGCTACTCGCCCGCCGAAGCCGAGGAAAACGTCACCCGGTTTGAACAGGCGAAAAACGGCGACCGCGTTTCCGGTTTTGTCGAATCAAACAATTTTTCAATTTTTCCGCTTCTTGAAACTTCAGCAGCACCGGCATTTTTGCTTGTTCACCCCCGCGCAAACGCGAAGCTCGCCGACGGCGCGAGCATTCAACCGCTGGTAAAAATCGTGGAGCTTGGTCTGGAAGTCTGCGCTCTGCGCGAAAAAAGCCGGACGCAAAAAGCCGACGCGGAAACAAATTCGCTGTATTCGGACGATTTGCTGCCAGGATTTATCCATTCAAGCCCCGGAATGACTGCCGTTGTCGAAGAAATTTATAAAATCCGCACCTCAGACATTACGGTTTTAATCACGGGCGAAAGCGGAACAGGAAAAGAACTGATCGCCAGCGCCATTCACGTTCTCTCAAACCGTAAAGATAAAATTTTCATTCCGTTTAACTGCACCGCGATTCCCAAAGAATTAGCGGAAGGACATTTGTTCGGTTACAAAAAAGGCGCATTCACAGGCGCAATCAACGATTCGCCGGGCGTCATTCGTTCAGCCGACGGCGGAACTCTCTTTTTAGATGAAATCGGAGATTTGCCTTTGGATGTCCAGCCGAAGCTGCTCAGGTTTTTGCAGGAAGGTGAGATTCAGCCTTTGGGAGAGAAAAAACCCGTTAAAGTTGATGTTCGAGTCGTGGCGGCGACAAACGTCGGATTGGAAGAGAAAGTTGCGGAAGGCTTGTTCAGGGAAGATTTATATTATCGTTTGAATGTGATTCGATTGAGAGTTCCGCCGCTTCGTGAAAGGCGTTCGGAAATACCGCTGCTGGTAAATCATTACGTCAATCATTATTCGCAGAAATTCGGCAAGAGAAATGTGACGATTACACCGCAGACAATTGATTTGCTGATGGTTTGCGAATGGGAAGGAAATGTGCGGCAATTGACGAATGAAATTCAGCGTCTGGTTGTCAGAGCCGATGACGGAGAAACGATAACGCCGGAACATTTATCGCCGGAACTGAGAAAAAGCAGCCTTCCGCTGACTTCCGAACAAAGCGCAAACGCATTTGCCGCCGATTCGCTGTCCACTATATTAAACATCAACCCCGAAAGCGGAAGGCTTGACGAAATCATCGAACAAATCGAAATTCGTTTGATTATCGAAGCTCTCAAACGTCATCAGGGAAACATCTCGCGCGCGGCAAAAGAATTGGGCATTTCGCGGCGCGGTTTGTATATCAAGCTCGAACGCTATCAGCTTTACAAAGCCAGCAAGCCGACTTTTTATTTTTAATTCAGCAATCAACCGGAACAACTCTTGCAGTTAGAATGATGCATTTTAAAAATGCATCAAAACGTTGCGCGAGAGGAGAGTTTTGTTATGAGTTTATTGCGCGGAGCAATCGCCGGAGCAGGCGCTTGGAAACTTGGCGGCGGAATTATCAGCACAATTCTAATATTCCTGTTGTTGTATTGGTTACTTGGATTCTTTATGAGCTAAGAAGGTACAACCTGAAAAGCCGGGAAATAAGAAAAATAAGAAAAGGACGATTTAAACGTCCTTTTTTATCTGTGACTGAATTTTTTCATCGTTTTATTTTTGTCTTTCCGCCAATTCGCGCAAATATTTAAAGCTGTAAATGCCGGTTTCGTGACCGTCGCTGAATTTAAAATTTAAAGCGTAACGACCGACGAGATTGGCATTTTCGATTTTAAGATCGTCCGGGACGGATTCCGGTTTGACCATTTGCTCGCCCGTCCATTCGTTGACGCAGCCAGCGCAGGCGCAAGCGCGGCGCAGAGCGGGCGCGTCAAAATGGCTGACCGCATCGTCAGCCCAACGAATCGAAAACGAAGAGCCTTCGTCAATAATTTCGCGCGGCTCAAATTTCATAATTCTAACTTTTCAATTCTTCCAGCGCTCGTCTCACAGAAGATTTTGTGATGTCGTAATGCGAAGCGTGCCAGACGGGTTTGCCCGATTGCAAAATTATTGTTTGCGGCGATTCATGCCGCACGCCCGTTCGCGCGGCGATTTCGTTTGAAAGGGCGCGGGCGTCCTGAACGATAACCAGCGCGATTGGTTCGTCTTTCATCAAAGACATTTCCTCGTATGCCGCACGGCTAATCGGGCAGGTCAAGCTGTGTTTATATAAAATGACGGGCTTTTGGCTCGATTCGGCAAAAAGCGCGTCTAAGTCGTTCGCGTCGGTAATTTCATTAAAAGCCATAGTAATTAGCTTACCGTCAGAAACCGCGATTGGCAAAGTTTGGCGGCTGGTTGGAATTCGGCGGAGGCGGCGGTGACGTGAAAGGTGTTTCAACCGGCGGAAAAACTTTTCGGTACGCCACGAAAACGCCCGCGAACATAATCGGAAAGACAAGATAAAGCCCGACGCAAAAAATCAAATAACCGATTATCCCAAGCACAAATTCGCAAAAAATCAAACCGATTACGCCGCCCAAATTCGCAAAAACCGCCCGCGCGCTCAATTTGAAAGCCGCGATTCCGCTTAAACGTCGTTCGACGATTAACGGATAAGCAAACATTATCAGCGCGTGAATGCAGGCGAGAATAATTCCGATGACAAAAACGCCGATTCCCGTCCCGATTAACATTGGAAATAAAATGTCCGGGTCAGCTCCGCCGCGCCGGTTTGTGGCGGAAATTTGGATAACGAGCAGCGGAATATAAACCAGCGTCCACAGAATGACTGCCGGAACCATCAGGAAAAGCGTGACAATCAAGCTCGGACCGAAATATTCAAAGCCTTTAAAAAGTCCATCGAAAGAGACGCGCTGACCAGCGGCTTTTTGAAAAAGGCAGTAATAAACGCCGCAAATCATCGCGCCGAGAATAATACCGAACGGTACGAGTCCGCCGATCAACATCCCGACAATCGTAATGCCGAAAAACAACCAATACTGGTCTTTGATCAGCTCCCAGCCTTCCTGAAAGCATTTTATGGGGCGAATAACGCCGACTCGAAAATCTGTGTTTGGGGACATAAAAACCTCGCTTTGCTCGGTTTTGTTCGTAGCTCGTAGTTCGTTGTTCGTAGATTTTCTTTGCAACGAACAACGAACTACGAACTACGAACAAATTAATTATAGATTTGATTAATATAATCGCGTACCATCCGGTCGCTCGAAAATTGCGGCGTCAGGGTGGCAAGAGCGCGGCGCATTCTCTTGATCCATTGGCGCGGCAAATCGTTTTCATCTTTCGCGTAAAATTCCGGGACGATTTCGGTTTCAAGAACATGGTAAAGCGCGTTTGCGTCGCGCTCGTCAACGTCCGTTTCGTCATCAATAACGTGTTCGTCGCCGATTGCCCAACCGTTTATGCCGTCGTAGCCTTCGATCCACCAGCCGTCTAAAATAGAAAAATTCAAACCGCCGTTCATCGCCACCTTTTCGCCGCTCGTGCCTGAGGCTTCGAGCGGGCGACGCGGCACGTTAAGCCAAACGTCAACGCCCTGAACGAGATAACGCGCGACTTCCTGATCGTAATTCTGAATAAAGACGGCGCGTCGCGCCCACGTCGAATTCGCGCGCGATGCGACGACCTGCTGCAAAATCGCTTTTGCCTGCCGGTCTTGCGGATGCGCTTTTCCGGCGAAAACGAACTGCACCGGGCGATTTTCGTCGTCAATCAATCTCAACAATCTCTCGGCATCTGCCAGCAAAAGATTCCACCTCTTGTAACCGGCGACGCGGCGGGCGAAACCGATGGTTAAAACATTCGGTTCAAATAAATTTTCCGCGACGCCGGGTTTTTGCGATTCACGCTGGCGGACAAAGGCGATGAGCTGATTTTTGAGCAAATTATGAGTCTGCCAGATTTCTTCGTCCGGGATACGCTCGATTTTTTCAGCCCAATCATCTCCATTTTCGAGACTCGCCGCCCAATTTGCGCCGATATGTTTTTCGTATAGACTTTTGAGCGCCGGCGCAATCCAGGTCGGCGCGTGGACGCCGTTCGTCACGTAAGAAATCGGAACTTCGTCAACGTGCGCCGGGGCATACATTTTTTGCCAGAGAGCGCGCGAGACTTCGCCGTGTTTGCGACTGACGCCGTTTGACGAGCGGCACATTTTTAGAGCGAGCGGCGTCATACCGAACCATTCCTCTGCGTCCGACGGATTTGTTTTTCCGAGCGCGAGAAAATCTTCGTGCGTCAAACCGAGCGCCGCTATCAGATCGCCGTTAAAACATTTTTCCAAAGTTTCGGCATCAAATTCGTCGTTTCCGGCGGCAATCGGTGTGTGCGTGGTGAAAACGCATTTTTCGCGCACCTTGGCGGCTGCCTCGTTAAAACCTAATTTTTGTTCCGATTCGGTTAATTCGCGAGCCAATTCCAGAGTCAAAAAAGCCGAATGTCCTTCGTTTAAATGAAAAACCGAAGGCTCGATTTTGAGCGCGCGCAAAAGGCGAACACCGCCGATTCCCAAAAGCATTTCCTGCACGACGCGCGTTTCTTTATCGCCGCCGTAAAGATGTCCGGTGATCAAGCGGTCAATTTCGTTGTTTTCCGCAATGTTTGTATCGAGCAGATAAAGCTTGATTCGCCCGACCGAAGCCAGCCAAGCCTGCGCCCAAACTTCGCGCCCGCGCATTTTTAATGAAATTTTAAGCCGCTCGCCCGCGTCGGTTAAAACCGGCGTCAGCGAAAGATTCGCCGGAACCGACTCCTGATAATCTTCCATTTGATAACCGTCCGGCGTCAGCCGCTGGCGGAAATAACCGAAACGATAAAAAAGCCCGATTGCGACGAGCGGAAACTGCAAATCGCTGGCGGATTTTAGATGGTCGCCAGCTAAAATTCCGAGACCGCCCGAATAAAGCGGCAAGGAATTGTGAACGCCGTATTCGGCGCAAAAATAAGCGACCGGATTTTCGGGCGTAATGCTTCCGAAAGATTTTTGTTCGGCGTTGACGTATTCGTCGAACTGACGCTCAACACGCTGGACGCGAGCTATATAAAACGGATCGCAAGCGCGCTGCCAAAGATGCAAATCGGAAATTTGCTGTAATAAAAGTCGTGGGTTTTGCTCGACTTTCTCCCATAAATGAGAATCCAAACCCCGCAAAAGATACGCGCCTTCCCCAGACCAGCTCCACCAATAATTTTGTGAAATTTTTTCGAGCGCCCGCAAACTCGCAGGCAATTTGTGTGTGTTAAAATCGTTTTCAATCATTGTTTAAATTAGTAATCCGACCAAAAGCGATAATAAAAAGAGTTACTATCAACTATAAATTATCAACTATCAACTGGTTTTCAATAACAAACAGTTGATAGTTTAAAGTTGATAGTTGATAGTTTTAATCATCTTTATTCGGTTGGATATTTTAAAAAAATCCAATTCTCTTTCCCGTTAAAACTTTTGATGTTTGATAAAAGTTTTGGCATCACTGATGCCAAAAAACACGAAACGAACTTCTTCGAGCCTATCATATTGCAACAAAAAGTTTTGAACGGCTTCTGACGCTACTGCGGCGGCTTCGTGTTTGGGATAACCGTAAACCCCGGTTGAAATTGCCGGAAATGCAATCGTTTTCAAGTTGTTCTCGTCTGCCAGCCGCAGCGAATTTCGATAACAATCTGCCAGCAATTCTGCCTCGCGCCCGTCGTGTCGTCCATAAATCGGACCGACCGTGTGAATCACAAAACGCGCATCGAGCCGTCCGCCGGTTGTAATCACGGCTGCGCCCGTCGGTAAACCGTCGGGAAACTGCGCGCGGCGAATCTCCCGGCACGCCTGTAAAATCTCGTCTCCGCCCGCGCGGTGAATAGCGCCGTCAACGCCTCCGCCGCCGAGCAGAGTCGAGTTAGCCGCGTTGACAATCGCATCAACGTTTTGTTTTGTAATATCGCCGACGTGAACTGTAACTCGCCCGTTCAAAAAAGCAGTTTTTTCATTTTCCGAGTACATTTTTAATTATTTTCCGAGCGTTATTATCATTGCTCTTACAGCGTGAAACAAAGATTATTTCACGCGGCGGCGCGAAGAGAAAACAAAAGCCGCAAAAATTTCCGTTCAATCTATGCGCTGTTCGACCGCGATTTCGTCAAACATATCCTGTCGGCGCAGAGCTTCGGCAATTAATTTGGCTTTGTGTTCCGTGAGCGGTTTGTCGGGGCGGTTGCAAGTGATCTCAAAAATTTCGTCGTCAACCATTTTAACTTCGAGCCAGCCGAGCGCAATTCCGGCGGCGACTTCTATGTCGTTAAAATTATGTATGCGAAAACTGCCGGTCTGCTCGACCCATTCTTCGATAAACGGATCGCGCAGGGCGTGTTCGGCTTCGGATTCGTCAAAATAGTTTCCTTCAACAATCAAACAATATTCGCGTGGCGTCGGCTCGTTCTTCATCTCACACTGAATCCGCGTAGGTTCTTTCTCATTTGGAATTTGTGGAAAAGGAATCTTCCGACGCAAAATTTACCACCAACTGCGAAAAACGCCAACAATTTTTAGTTAAGAAAGTGTAAAAATTGTGAATCGTTGCAGCCAAACGTTTTGAATCGCCCATTCGTGAATTTTGTCGAGCGTTCCTTCGATTTTCATTATCTTGTTCTCCTGCCTGCTGAAACTTATTCGGATACGATTGCGCTTAGCGAAAAGTTGTCCTCAACTAATAACGCGCAAATAAAGGCGAAGTGGAATCGAAATAATCTTGTAAATCTTTAATTTTTCTGATTAAAATCAATTATGCGACAAAAAATAACTTTTCTTCTTTTATCCGTTTTTACGCTTTCTTTGCTTTTCATCGTGGCTTGTTCCGGTTCTTCGACCGGAAACCAGGCGCAGACTAACAGTAGAGCTAACGCAGGCGGCTCGCCTTCGATGGTGTCGAATCAGACCGCTAATTCTCCGACGGCGGTCGGCAGCAATGCGAATAATATGGCAAACGCCGCGCATGCAAATCATTAAATTTTGCTGCGAAAAACAACCTGAAATAAAAACTATTCGTTTCCGCCGCTTGTCTGCGGGCGAAATTAATATTGAGGCGCACTTTTCCTGCGCCTCAATCTCGTTTATATTTGCGTACAAAATATTTAGAGGAAATTAATAAAATTATGATAAAACCCGTCGAATGGAGCGATGAAGGCGTCCGGATGCTCGATCAACGCCTGTTGCCGAATGAGGAAAAGTGGCTCGTTTTAAAAAGCTACAATGAAGTCGCCGACGCGATTCGTGATATGGTCGTGCGCGGCGCGCCCGCCATCGGGATTTCCGCCGCTTACGGCGTCGCGGTCGGCGCGCGCGAGTTTGTCGGAACTTCTATGCTCGATTTCGAAGACGATTTTGATTATATCTGCGAGACTCTCGCCGCGACGCGACCGACCGCCGTCAATCTGTTCTGGGCGATTGAGCGAATGCGAAATGTTTTCAAACAAGCAAAAAGCGAAGGCAAATCAATTTCGGAAATCAAACAAATTTTAATTGCCGACGCCAAAGCGATTCACGTAGAAGACATCGCGGCGCAAGCCGAAATCGCGCGTTTCGGGGGCGAATTGCTCAACGACAATTCCACAGTTTTAACGCACTGCAACGCGGGCGCGCTGGCGACCGGCGGAGTTTGGGGAACTGCGCTCGGCGTCATTCGCGGCGCGGTTAACGCGGGAAAAGCAATTGCCGTCATCGCCGATGAAACGCGCCCGTATTTGCAGGGCGCGCGTCTGACGGCTTGGGAATTGATGAAAGATCATATTCCCGTGACTTTAATCACCGATAATATGGCGGGTTATATGATGCAGCAGGGCAAAGTGCAGGCGGTCGTCGTTGGAGCCGACCGAATTGCCGCCAACGGAGACGCCGCCAACAAAATCGGGACTTATATGGTCGCGGTTTTGGCGCGCCAGCACAATATTCCATTTTACGTCGCCGCGCCGCTTTCGACCATTGATTTAAATACGCCGACCGGCGCGCAGATTCCGATTGAAGAGCGCAACGAAAGAGAAGTCACGCACATTAAGGAAAATCAGCTTGCGCCGACGGGCGTCGGCGTTTCAAATCCGGCGTTTGACGTGACGCCAGCCGAATTTATCGCCGGAATTATTACCGAAAAAGGAGTCGCCCGCGCCCCCTACGCGGAAAGTTTGCGAAAGCAGTTTGCAAACGAGTGAAACGGAAAAAATGAGGGAAATCGAAACCGAGCGCGTTCGATTGCGGCAATTTACGATGGACGATTTGGATGAGCTTGCGCGCGTTTTCGCCAGCGCGCAGGTTATGAGATTTCTCGGCTTAAATTGCGAGCCGATGACGCGCGAGGAAACCGAAACGGCGCTCGTCAGCATAATCAAACACTGGGAGCGCAACAATTTCGGGCGCTGGGCGGTCGTCTCGAAAGCGAACGGCGAATTTATCGGCTGCGCCGGACTGCGTTCGTTTGAAGGCACGGCGGAATTGGTTTATCTGCTCGACGAGCCGTATTGGGGCAAAGGATTGGCGACGGAGATCGCCCGCGCTTGTTTGCGCTATGGTTTCGAGCACCACAATTTTCCCTGCATTATTGCGATGACGCGCCACGGCAATGTGCGCTCGCAAAACGTCCTGCAAAAAATCGGAATGCGCTTTGAAAAAGAAGACACGGCATTCGGCGTCTTCGTTCTTTTATATTCGATTTCGCGCGAAGATTATTTCGCCTCGAATCAGAAAAACAACTTGAATTCGGAACAAAAATAACTTCTTAAATTAGCTGCTTTTTTAGTCTTTTGTTTGAATCAGTACGGAAAAATTATGAACAATAATTTTAAAGTTTAGGCATTAAATCGAGTTGGAAAGAAATGTGTTGATTTCAGTTGAGTTGCACACAGTTCTTTCAGACGTGATATTAAATAAATGCCCAAACAGAGGACAACAAAAAACGCGCTCAAGCAATTTACACAAATCTCACAATCCGTTTTGCTTCTCCTGATTTTGACAATCGCCGCAAGCGCGCAGCAATCTCAAAGCGAAGAGGAAGACTATATCAAGCCGGCGCGACCGACGATTGCAAATCCGGCGGAAATACAAAAACCGGGCGTGCTGCAAGTCGAATTCGGCTACGATTCCAATTTCCGCAGCTCTGAATTTCGCCGGCAGCAAACGGCTCCGCTCAACATTCGCTTTGCGGCAAGCTCCCGGCTTCTGCTCGAAGCCGAAGTAGATGCGGTTTTATCCCAAAAACAGGAAGAAGGCGGAGAAACTCAAACCGGAGTCGGCGACACGCGGCTCGGTTTCCAAATCGTCGCGCTCAAAGACACTGAACGACATCCGGCGCTCGCTTTCGCTTATTCGTTGAAAATACCGACCGCCAGTGAATCGAAAATGCTCGGCACCGGGCGATTCGACCATCGCTTGACGGTTCTTTTTAGCAAAAAATTAGGCGAAAACACCGATTTAGACATCAACGCTGCTTATCTAAACGTTGGGCGCGAAGACAGCGAGCGCCGCGCCGACGGCGGATTAGCTGCCGTGACGGTTTCGCACGAATTTGAAAATAAATTCGGCTTTGAAACCGAGCTGGCTGGTTTAAGTCTGGACGACGAGCAGCCAAAAGGCGTTTACGCCCTCGGCGCGGTCACCTATAAATTCAATAAACGGTTGCGGTTTGACACCGGAATGCGTTTCGGTTTGACGAATGATGCTCCGCGCGTAGGCTTCTTCGCAGGATTTACTGTCGGAGCTGCGAATCTATTTAAAAAATAAGCGTTTACACCAAACTCATTTTTCGATAATTTGTTAAGGCTCTAGCTTCTGAAACGCTCCACACAACGAATGAAATCTTGTTTTATTGATTGTTGTATTGCGTCTGTTTGAATCAATTTCCCCGAAACAAAAGTCCCGTAAATCTGCGAAACGTCGGCTGAATAAACTATCGTTGAAGCTAAGTTTTCGGGTTTGACGTTTGCCAGCAATGGTTCATCGGCTTTGACGACGCAGGCATCGAACGGTGTGCCGACGGCGAAGAATTCGGTTTCAAAATTATTCATCGCCCTGCGCCCGGCGGCGGTCGCTTTGGTAATTGCATATAATCCGCTATCCGGCGCGTTTTCGCCGGTAAAAGTGTCGCGTTTGTGGCTGATTAGGCGTTGCCCGTAATCCAGGATTCGCAATTCTTCAAAAAAATTTAAACCGATGTGGCTGTCCGTTCCGATGCTCCAATTTCCGCCGTAGGATTGAAATCGCCGCAAAGGGAAAATGCCGTCGCCTAAATTGCCTTCGGTGCTCGGACAAAGCACTACGTTTGCGCCGGTTTTTGCCAGTCTTTCGGTTTCATCGTCAGTTAAATGAGTAGCGTGAACGAGGTGAAATCTTTCGTTTAATTCGACGTTATCGAGCAGCCATTCGACAGGTCTTTTCCTGAGAAACGCAACCGCGTCTTCGACTTCTTTTAACTGCTCGGAAACGTGAATGTGAAACGGCACATTTTGCGGCGCTTCTTCGGCGGTTCTTAAAACGTCTTCGGCGCTGACGCCGCGCAGCGAATGAACTCCGACCGCAATGTTTGCGCCTTCATATTGTTTGCATATTTCCGAAGCGGCTTCAAAAAGCTTCAGATAGTCTTCAAAAGTTTGAGAGATAAATCTTTTTTGCCTGTCATTGGGGGGCAATCCGAAACCGCCTTTTTGATAAAAAATCGGGATTAAAGTGATTTTGATTCCGGTTTCTTTTGCGGCTTCAACCAGAGCTTCGCCCATTGCTGCTAAATTTTCGTAAGGCGCTCCGTTTTTATCGTGATGGACGTAATGAAATTCGGCGACGTTCGTATAACCGTGCCGGAGCAGTTCACTGTAAAGCATCGCGGCGATAATCTTCAACTGTTCGGGATTGATGTTTAAAGCCAGCTTGTACATTGCTTCGCGCCACGACCAGAAATCATCCGCTTCCGCGCCGACGGAATGACGCTCCGCCAATCCAGCCATCGCGTATTGAAAAGCGTGTGAATGAGCATTCTGGAAACCCGGCAAGGCGTAGCCGTCAATATAGATTGAATCCGGTTTTTGCTCTTGAGATATAGCCGCGATTTCGCCCGATTCATTTAAAGAAATCGTCGGATTTTCCAGCCAGCCTTGATTTTGCAGCAATGCTTTGAAGCGATAGGATTTCATTTCGTTAAATGCGAGATTAGTTGTTCAAACAC
Source organism: Pyrinomonadaceae bacterium (assembly GCA_036387315.1). Classification (GTDB taxonomy): domain Bacteria; phylum Acidobacteriota; class Blastocatellia; order Pyrinomonadales; family Pyrinomonadaceae; genus JALZCH01. The sequence continues at coordinate 4,877 of DASVTY010000002.1, read as the reverse complement.
GGGGCGCAGCACTTTTCTGACTTTTTCCGCTCTGTTCTCGTCGAATGTCAGCTCATCGTCGTTCATATAATTGATTTTCGCCATTTCGAGCTGCAAAGCGTGGACGCCGATTTCGGGTTTTCCAAAATGTCTCGTGATATGTCCGCCTTTAAACGGCGTGTTGTGGTTTAATTCGTATTTACCTGCACGCAAATTGTTTAAAGCAATCTCGATTATTTCTTTATCGGCTGATTGCTCATCGTTGTCGCCTAAAATCAAATCGGGAAAAGGCTCTTTTCTAATTGTCGGGACGAACCGCCGGATCGAGTGCGCGTCCCACAATAAAACTCTACCGAATTCTTCGATTCTTTCTGCCAGAAGGCTTTCGATTTTTTGATAATAAGGGCGATAATAATTTGCCAGCCGCCTTTCGGTTTCTTTATCGTCGGGAACAAATCTTTTTTCAAGATAAATCTCATTCCCCAAAAAATCCGTCGAAGGCGTTAATCCCGTAATGATTCTGCCGTCGTCGTACAAAGGCTTGCTTTCCGGGTCGCGGTTTAAATCAATCACCCAACGGCTGTATCGGGCGTGAATAACCGTGATTCCGAGTTCAGTGGCGACGAAATCATACAACTTGTGAACAAACCAATCGGTATCATCCGGCTGCGCTGCCATTTCCGGGCGATACTGCGGTTTCAATTCTTCGGGAAACTCAACGCCCGAATGCGGAACGCTGAGAATTACGGGAGCTTTTTTCCCTTTCGGTTCGACCAGAAAATAAGGAGTATTCATTTCTTGTTGCTTGAGCTGTAACGAAAAAGCGTTTCCGCGCACGGAAATTTTATCACCGGCATTTCACCATAGATTCGCTTTATAAGTTGATGATAATCGCCTGAGAGGCTGTTTGACAATTTAAAAATAAAATTATGGCGGCTTCTTTTTGCCGGATACATAGCTTTGAAAAGCCATCTTTTTTCTTTTTTTGGTTTCATCTGTATCTTTAACTAAAGCACAATGCACAGAGTTTTTATTTATCGAAAATAGCTATAAGACTTGTATTTTCTTATCAAAAATAATCCGCAAATTTCATTTCCCAAAAATATTCGCGAATGATTCTGCAAACGAACCTGACTTTGTTTGCTTTAAAAACAAAGTTTCAATTAATATTTATTTCGTTCAAGAGGTTTGACCAATCTTGCTCGTTTGATTCTTATGCGGAGAATTTACTTACAAAAAGCTAAAACCGAAGTTGCCCGTTCAAATACTATCCGCAATATCAACCGGCAAATCGTTTTGAATTACGTGCGCGAGCGCGAGCCGATCTCGCGGGCGGAGATTGCCAAGCAAACAGAGTTGCAGCGCTCGACGGTTTCCGCGATTGTTGACTCGCTGGTAACTGAAGGCTTTATCAAAGAAATCGGCGTCGGCGAATCTAGCGGCGGGCGAAAACCGACTCTTTTGCAGCTCAGAAAAGATCAGCCGGTCGCCGTCGGCGTTGATATAACTCCGACTACGACAAGCGTCGCACTTGCAAATCTAGCCGGAGAGATTCTCGAACAGCAATCTTTTCAAACCTCGCCGGACAGCGAAAAAACGTTCGAGCAAATCATCAAGCGTCTTTTAAAAATTAAATCGAAGCTGAAAAGCGATTCGGTTGAAATCGGCGTCAGCGTTCCGGGATTGGTTGACGCGGCGACCGGAATTGTTTCGTATGTTCCTTATTTTCAATGGAAACACTGGAATTTGAAGCAAAAAATCGAAAGAGCGGCGGAACTGCCCGTTGTCATTGATAACGACGCCAACGCGATTGCTCTCGCCGAATTATGGTTCGGCGGGCTGGAACATACGGTTAAAAACTTTGTCAGCGTGTTGGTGGCGGAAGGTATCGGAACGGGAATCATTTTTGACGGGCAAATTTATCGCGGCAACCAGGGCGCAGCCGGAGAGTTCGGGCATATGGTCGTCGGGAGTAAAAATAAAGTAGTCTGCTCGTGCGGCAGCACTCAATGCTGGGAGGCGTTTGCTTCTAACAAAGCCACGCTTGCGCGCTTTAACGATTTAACCGACCGCAAAGCGGAAAATATCGAAGAAGTTTTTTCGCTCGCTCTCGAACAAAACGCGGAAGCGCTCCGAATTGTTAACGAAACAACGCGCTATCTGGCTCTCGGAATCGTTAATTTAATTGTCGGACTAAGCCCGGAAATAATCGTTATCAGCGGAAAGATTACCCGCATCTGGTCGCTGATTGAACGGCAATTGCTTGAAACTGTCGAAACAAATATCCGCCAAAAATTGCCCGAAATTCAGATCAAAGCCTCAACTCTCGGCGAACAGCCGACTTTGCAGGGAGCAATCAGTTTAAGTTTAATTCACAAATTTGCGTCGGCAACCTAGACTTTTCGTGACAGAGGTGCTATGTTAGCGAAAAATTGCCGGTTTGTTGTTTAAAAACTTTGTTTGTCTATCCAACAAACTTTCATTTTTGCCCCATTTTTTTTATTAATTTTAATTTTTTCACGTCGATTAATTAATCGTAAATTTAGCGATTGAAAACGAATCGGCAAATTATTTACCGCAATAGAAATTTAAAATCAGTTTTCCCGAAAGGGCGCAAAAGGAGGAACTTTTATGTTTGGCTTTGGAAAAAGAGTGCCGTTCTTCTTGATTGTTCTGGCAACTCTCTTATTTTCAACCGTTGAAATTTACGCGCAAACGGAAACGGCGCGCGTTCAAGGAACCGTGACCGATGGCGCCGGTGCGGCTGTGCCGGGCGCGACCGTCAAAGCGACGGCTCTGGCTACGAATCGCACCGTCGAAGCTCAAACCAACGAAGACGGCGGGTATTCGATCTTGACGCTTCAACCCGGTCAATATCGGCTTGAAGTAACACAGGCAAATTTTAAAACCACACGTCAAGACATAACGCTCGAAGTTGCGCAAAACGCGAATCTCGATTTTGCGCTCGAACCGGGCGACGTTTCGGCGGTCGTCGAGATCACGACCGACGCCCCGATTGTTGACACCGGCAGTTCTGCAATCGGCGAAGTGATTCAGGGGCGCGAAGCCGTCGAGTTGCCGCTCAACGGACGCAACGTTTTGGAATTGGCGCGCTTGACGCCGGGCGTCACGCAAGGCGTTCCGGGCGGTTTCGCTTCGGGCGCGGGCGGCAACGCCGAAACCTATCGCGGCGGCAACACCGGCGGCGCGGCTTTAAGCGTTAACGGTCAGCGCACGCAGGCGAACAACTTTTTGCTCGACGGTGTTGACAACAACGAATCGCTCGTCAACACGATCAATATTTTCCCGTCGGCGGAAGCAATTCAGGAATTTCGCGTTCAAACGAGTATGGCTCCGGCTGAATTCGGTCGCGGCGGCGGCGCGATTATCAACTCGGTTATCAAATCGGGAAGAAACGATGTTTTCGGCAGCGTTTACGGATTCTTTCGCAACGACAACCTCGACGCCCGCCCGACTTTCAGCGATACGAAAAACGAATTTCGACGCGGACAATTCGGCGCGACCGTCGGAGGTCCGGTAATTCTTCCGAGCTTCGGCGAAGGCAGTCCGACGGTTTTTAACGGCAGAGACAGATTGTTCTTCTTTTTCGATTATGAAGGTTTGCGTCAATTCCTGCCGCTTAGTCAGGAAACGGCGACCGTTCCGACCGCCGAATTTCGCAACGGAAACTTTTCCGCGTTATCAACACAGCTTAAAGACCCGTTGACCGGATTGAACGTCTGCAACACTCCGGGCGTAGCGACCTGTAACGGAACTCCTTACAACAGACTCGATTTGCTGCCGGGAAATCGTTTGAATTCGGTTGCATTAAATTATTTGCGAGCCTTTCCGCTCCCGAATCGCGCCGGAACCACGAACAATTACGTGGTTACGAGAAATCAAACTCAACAGGGCGATACATTCGATTTAAGACTTGACGGCACAATCAACGACCGAAATCAGATGTTCGGACGCGGCAGTTTAGGAAGTTTTGACCAAACCACTTCTTCGCGCTTACCTGATCTTCCGGCGGGTTTCGGTTCGGGAACAAATCCGATTCGGACGCGCGCTCTGGTCATCGGATTGAACAGTTCTTTGACGAATACTCTGTTTAACGAGCTGCGTGTTCAAGCCAACCGAATTAAATACGGCTATACGCCGCCATTCTTTGAGACAGCCGTTTCGTCGGCTCTCGGCATTCCGAACGCCAACCGCGACGCCAGCTTAGGCGGCGGCGCGCTGATCGGCGGATATAACGGTCAGCTCGAATACACGGGCGATTTCGGTCCCTACCTTGTTCCGCAAAACACTTATCAACTCGTTGACAGCATGAGCTTCACAACCGGCGATCACACGATTAAATTCGGCGGCACTATTTTGCGCCGCGACGTTTCGCTGTATCGCCCGAATCGCGGCAAAGGCTATTTCTTCCTGATCGGAAACGGCGACCCGTCGCAGTGCGGCAATGCGGCATCTACAGGGTTTGAGCAATCGGATTTATTGATCGGCTTTGTTTGCAACTATCAAATCGGACCGCCGTTCGGCACGGTCGGCACGCGCAACTGGGAAAATGGCTTGTTTGCGCAGGACGATTGGAGAATCACGCAGAAACTGACTTTAAATTACGGTTTGCGTTACGATTATTTTACCAATCCGACTGAAATGTACGGTCGGCAGGCAAATTTTGACGTAACGACCGGGCGCTTGAATCTTGCCAAAGGCGGCAGCGATTCGCTGACCCGGACGGACAAAAATAATTTCGGTCCGCGCGTCGGTTTAGCTTATGATTTGCGAGGCGACGGGCGTTCGGTAATTCGCGGCGGTTACGGTCTTTTCTACTTTTTAGATCGCGGCGGCATTGATAACCAATTGGCGCAAAACCCACCGTACAGCGGATT
>DASVTY010000001.1:0-13195 GCA_036387315.1 Pyrinomonadaceae bacterium | reverse complement strand
ACAAATTATATTCAAAACAAACCGCACGTCGGTTTGGCTTTGATGTCGGCTGACGCGCAAACGCAGGCAAAGCTGACGCCGGAGGAATTGATTGGTAAATAATAAAAATATGTTTTCTTTTTTTCGTTTTTCAAAAAAACTTGCCGCTTCTTTGCGTTTCAGCGGTTTGATGCTGCTGTTGTTTGCTCCCGTTTTGGCGCAAAACGCGGGTACGGCGAAAACGCCGTCGCAAACAGCCGCGCCGCAAATTTCAGAGTTTGACGTAAACGGGCTAAAAGTTTTGGTCAAGCGGCGCAGCAACAGCCCGACGGTTGCAATCGGTTTGTTTTTGCGCGGCGGCTCGCGCAATCTGACTGCGGAAAACACCGGGATCGAAAGTCTTATGCTCGGCGCGGCGACCGAAGCGAGCGCCAAATTTCCGCGCGAAGCTCTGCGCCGCGAATTGGCTCGCACCGGAACGCAAATCGGCTCCGGCTCGAATTACGATTTTTCGTCTTTATCGCTTGCCTCGACGCGCGCCGCCTTTGATAGCTCGTGGGCGGTTTTTACCGACGTGGCGTTAAATCCGAGCTTTGCGCCCGAAGATGTTGAACGTGTGCGGCAGCAGATTTTAACCGGATTGCGCGAGAAAACGACCGACGCGGATTCCTATCTGACCGAGCTTTCGGAGCGCGCGGCTTACGCCGGGCAGCCTTACGCCAACAATCCGAGCGGCACGCTCGAAACAATCGCCCGGTTTAAAAGCGAAGATTTAAAGCGTTATCACAAAGACGCGATGCAGACTTCCAGACTTTTGCTCGTCGTTGTCGGCGACATTGACGTGGCGGAAATTAGACCGAAAATCGCAGCGACTTTCGGCGCGCTCCCGCGCGGAAATTATCAGGAAAAATCTTTGACCGGGCTGGCTTTTACGACACCGACAGTAGAAATTTCGGCTCGTGCTTTGCCGACAAATTACATTCAAGGCGTTTTCAGCGCGCCGTCTTTGGCTGACCCGGATTATTATCCGCTGCAAGTGGCGACGACGATTTTGCGCGACCGTGTTTTTGAAGAAGTGCGCGTCAGAAGAAATTTATCTTACGCCCCGAACGCATTTTTAAACACGCGCGGGGTAAATATCGGCGGCATTTACGTTTCGGCGGTTGACGCAAATCAAGCAACGGGAGTGATGCTCGACGAAATTCGAAAAATGCAGGACGAGCGCGTTGACGATTCGGACATTTCCGGCGTCGTCGGGCAATATCTGACGACTTATTACATCGGGCAGGAAACAAACGTCGCTCAGGCGACGAATCTGGCGACTTATGAATTGATCGGCGGCGGCTGGCGCAATTCACTCTCGTTTTTGGACAAAGTTCGCGCCGTCAAACCCGAAGACGTTCAGCGCGTTTCTCGAAAATATATGCGAAATCTGCGCTTTGTCGTTTTGGGAAATCCGGGTTCGGTTGATAAAAGAATTTTCACCCGCCAAGCTGTTGAGGGATTGACTTTTTCGCCCGCAAAGTAAAATAAGAAATCAAGATAAAAGAAAAAAGGCAGGATTCGTTCCTGCCTTTTTTCTTATTAGCGGCGACCGTCTTTTTTCGATCTGACCGGAGGTTCGGGGCGCGACTCTTCTTTTTTGGTCGGCTCCGGGCGCGGTTCGTCGCGCTGTTTCGGAGGCGGGTCGTTCCGAGGCTCTTCGCGTTTCGGCGGGGGATCATTACGAGGTTGCTCATGACGCGGAGGCGGTTCATAACGCGGCTGTTCGTCGCGCTGCGGCGGCGAATAAACCGGCGGTCGGCGATTGTCGTTGTCATCGCCGCGTCTGTTCGGGCGTTGCGGTTCGGGGCGATTTACGGGCGCTTCGCTCTCGTCGCGTTTTTCGGGACGATAAACCGGGCGGTCTTCATCCGATTTTTGCGACGGTCGAGATTGACGAGGTGCCGGGCGTTCAACCTCGCCTTTAGTGTCCGAAGATTTGTCTTCGGGACGATAAACCGGCGAATCGGTGCGGCGGTTGAAAACTCCCGTGCCGCGTTTTTCAGTCGGCAAATTGTTGTTTGCATCCGGTTGCTGTTCATCCCGAACGATTGGAGTTCTGCCTTTGAAAATGCGCTCGGTGCTTAATCTTTCGTCAAGCTGAACGCCTTTTTCTCTGACTGCCGCTCCGATTTTTCCGGTTTCCAGCGTCTGCTCCGCTTTTTCAAAGCTCTGGCGTTTGCCGACGATTTCGCGTTCTTTGGCGACGGTTATTTCCGTTTTGCCGCGCGAAGGAGGCGGCAATCTGCGGTCGTCAACAATCGGCTGAGCGTCCAGCACGCCTTTGCCTTGATCGAGGGCTATCGGTCGAATAAAACCGCGTCCTTTTCCGAATTCATCAATCGGAACTCCGGTGACGGCTTTGGCATAAACCAAATCAACGTCCTGTTTAGACCCGTGTTTGGACGGAACGAGAACATCAACTTTAGGCTTCACGGGCTGTTGTGCGGGCGGATTGTTGATAACTGTGGTGTTGTAAATTACTGTTCTTGACCTATTTACATATCTATATCCGGCGTAATAAGGCATCGGATACCAACACACATTACGACCGATGTTGACGAAAATCGCCAGCGACGGCTGCCAGTAAATCCGGCGGCTGCGCCACGAATCGTACGGACACCAATTCCAGTAGCCGTTGATGTAAACCCACCGCCCGTAATGCGAAGTCGCCCAGCCCCAAGGTTCGTCGGCGATCCAAGTCCAGCCGTAACCGGGTAAATGACGCCAGTGACCGTAGCGATACGGCGACCAATCGCGATATGACGCGATGACATTTCGATTCGGACGCCAGACATAGCCGTAATTGTCCGTGTAAATCCAATCGCCGTAATCGTAAAGCTCGTCCGCACCGTAAATTTGCGGGTCGTAATAAGCGTAATCCGACCGGCGGCGCGACAGCTTATCTTCACGTTCGGCAACCCAGCGGTCGAAATCGTCCGAATACGAGCGCGCCGCCGTCAGCTCGAATTCTCCGGCGTAATTACCGTCTAAAAAGACGCGAGCCTGTCGCCCGTCGCGAATCGAAAAGCCCGAGCTTTCGGTGTAAACGCGGGCTTCGCCACCGCTCGTCACGGTGATTAAAACTTCGCGCTCGGAACGATTTTCGCGCGGCGCGTCAATGCGGTAAACACCTTCTTTGCGGGCGGCAACGGTCGTGTTCGGCGCGTCAATTTCAAAATATTCTTTCTCGCGCTTGAAATCCGAAAGACGCAATGAAACCGAGCCTTCGGGCAAGCTCAAAGCGATGCCTTCGTTGCGCAGCGTGACGATTTGCAAAAGCGAATATTCGTCAACGCGCAAATAATTTCGATTGTTAAATTGAATTTCGAGATGCGAATTGTCGCCGGTTGCCAAACGGTCGCCTTCTAAAAGCGGCACGTTTGGCGCGGCTTCTTCCCATTCCTGATTTCCGGCGCGGCGAATCTGCACGTCGCCTCTTGTCACGGTAATTCTCGCCACGCGGCGATTTTCGTAGAAATCACGCTCGTCATCGGCAGGATTGGCAAACGCTACGACGCTAGCGCATAAAGCAAAAGCCAATAATCCGATCCATGGCAGCATTCCGGCTTTCTGCATAAAATTGTCTCCTCGGTATAGTTTAGAAAAATCGTTGCCTCGCTTTAGCAAGCCAAATGCCCGTTCCGCGCAAAAAATGCCTTTGAAACAAAAAAATGGAATAAAAATGAAAAATAGCAATAAAAACAATCTATAAAAATGAGTATAACGGTCGTTTGTCGAATGTTCCCAGCAAGTTTGTAAGGCGGTTGTTATCGTGATGTGACCGATATGGTTTGCCGTCTGTACGATTTGGTGTAAAACCGTGTTCCTTGACCGTGTTTGAGCGGCGTGATATTCTCAGAATCTTTGTTAGTAAGTGATTTTTGCGCTAGTAAATCACAGTAATCCAAAGTATTTTTAAGAATTTTTGATTATGGTTTTTCTGGCTTTTGCCGAAAATTCGATTCAGCTTGTGCCAGACGGCACAATCTTTTTTCATATTTTTCTAATTTTGCTGATGATCTGGATTTTGAACCGCACTTTGTTCAAACCGATCAATCGCATTCTCGAAGCCCGTGAGCGGATGACCGGCGGCAGCTTTGCCGAAACGACGGACACTCTGCGGCAAGCCGACGAAAAGCTTGCCAATTACGAAACGACTCTCCGCGAAGCACGCGCGACAGGTTATGCGGTCGTCGAAAACACGCGCCGCGAGTCTTTGGCGCAGCGTCAATTGCAGATTGACGAAGTAAAAGCCGATGTGGTGAATCAAATCGAGCGTGAGAAAGCGGATTTAAACCGGCAAGTCGCGCAAGCCAGACAAACTCTGGCAAGCGACGCGCGCGGTTTAGCCGAAAGAATTACCGCGCAGGTTTTGCGGCAACGCACGGCAGCTTAAATTTATCCGAATTTCAAATTTGAGATTTTTATATCAATGTTTGCGTTTATTAATTTTTTACTTTTTCTCGCCGCCGAAGCCGAATCGCACGGCGGCGGAGCGAGTTTTTACGATAAATATTTAAATTATCCGGGCTTTGAAGCCTGGAAGTTTTTAAATCTTTTTATTTTCGTTGCCGCGCTCGTTTATCTTTTGCGCCGTCCGGTCAGCAACGCTTTCAAAGCGCGCCGCGAAGCGATTCGCGCCGAATTGATAAAAGCGCAGCAGGAACGCGACGCGGCGCTGGCAAGATTGCAGCAAGTCGAAGAGCGTCTGCAAAATCTGGACGCCGAAACCGCGCGTATCCGCGAACAATCAGTCCGCGAAGCCGAAGCGGAAGCGACGAGAATCGCCGAACAAACTGCGGCTGACATTGAAAAAATACGCGAAAACGCGCGCCGCGAAATCGCCGCCGCGTCAGCCAACGCCAGACGCGAATTAAAGCAGTTTTCAGCCGAAGAAAGCATTCGTCTGGCGGAAGATATGGTGCGCCAAAATCTGCAAAGCGGTACGGACGCCGCGCGTCTCGTCAACGCGAGCATCGAAGGTTTGGGAGGCGTCAAACAATGAGCATTGAAACTATTGCCCGACGCTATGCAGCCGCCCTTGCCGATGTAGTGATTAAAAACGGCGAAACCGACATTGTTAGAAACGAGTTGGGACAATTTGCCGCTTTGATGACCGAAAACCCTCAGCTTGCGGAAGTTTTTCGCAATCCGGCGGTCAATTTCGACAACAAGAAAAACGTTCTCGAATCGTTAATCGCCAAAACGCGCCCGACAAAAACGACGGCAAATTTTCTGCGCGTTTTGCAGCGCAATCATCGTCTCGCGGATTTGCCTGTCGTGAATGAGCGTTTTAATGCGGTTTTGGAAGTACGCGCCGGTCTCGTGACAGCCGAAGTGACGACGGCACAGCCGCTCGCCGCCGCGCAGCAAACCGCTTTGCAAACGAGATTGCAGCAAATGACCGGCAAGCGAGTTAATCTGAATTTTAAAATTGACCCGGAAATTATCGGCGGAGTCGTCACGCGCATCGGTTCGACCGTGTACGACGGCTCGGTGAAAAATCAATTACAGCACTTAAAAGAACAAATGATTCGTAGTTAGCTATTCGTTCGTTGTTCGTCGTTCGTTGCAAAGAAAAACAACGAACGACGAACAACGAACAACGAACAAAATTATATGGAAGCTATTAGAGCGACAGAAATCAGCGATATTATTAGACAGCAAATCGAGAATTTTGACGCCGGCGTGACAATCGAAGAAGTCGGCACGGTGATCAAAGTCGGCGACGGAATTGCCGAAATTCACGGTCTTGACAAAGTTATGGCGGGCGAGCTGATCGAATTTCCGCACGAAGTTCGCGGTCTCGCGCTTAACCTCGAAGAAGATAAAGTCGGCGCGGTGCTGTTCGGCGATTTCCAGAAAATCAAAGAAGGCGATATGGCAAAACGCACCGGACAGATTATGTCGGTTCCGGTTGGTGAAGCCATCATCGGTCGCGTCGTCAACGCGCTCGGCGAGCCGATTGACGGCAAAGGCGCTATCGCTTCGAATCAATTTAATCCGGTCGAACGCATCGCGCCCGGAATTATTGATCGTCAGCCGGTAAAAGAACCGATGCAAACCGGTTTGAAAGCGATTGACTCGATGGTTCCGATTGGACGCGGACAGCGCGAATTGATCATCGGCGACCGCCAGACCGGAAAAACAACCGTTGCGGTTGACACGATTATCAACCAAAAAGGCAGCGGCGTAATTTGTATTTACGCCGCCATCGGTCAAAAGGCTTCGACCGTCGCGCAGGTGCGCCAGAGACTCGAAGAACACGGCGCGATGGAATACACGATTATCGTTTCGGCAACCGCTTCCGATCCGGCGGCGATGCAATATCTCGCGCCTTATACGGCGGTCGCTATCGGCGAATATTTCCGCGATTCGGGGCGTCACGCTTTAACGATTTACGATGATTTGTCGAAACAAGCCGCCGCTTACCGCGAAATTTCCCTGCTTTTGAGACGACCGCCGGGACGCGAAGCGTATCCGGGCGATGTTTTCTATCTCCACTCGCGCCTTCTTGAAAGAGCGGCGAAAATGTCCGATGCGCGCGGCGGCGGTTCTTTAACAAGCCTTCCGCTAATCGAAACGCAGGCGGGCGATATTTCGGCGTACATTCCGACCAACGTTATTTCAATCACCGATGGGCAGATTTTCCTTGAATCCGACCTTTTTAACTCCGGCGTTCGTCCGGCGATTAACGTCGGAAACTCGGTTTCGCGAGTCGGCGGTTCGGCGCAAATCAAAGCGATGAAACAGGTCGCCGGAACGCTCAGAATTGACCTCGCGCAATATCGCGAATTGGCGGCGTTCGCGCAGTTCGGTTCGGATTTGGACAAAGCCACGCAATCGCAGTTGTCGCGCGGTCAGCGTTTGACGGAAGTTTTGAAACAGCCGCAATATCAGCCGATGCCGGTCGAAGAACAGATTTTCGTAATCTGGACGGCGACCAACGGCTATTTGGATGATGTGGCGGTCGAAGACCTGCGGCGCTTTGAAGACGAATTGCTGAATTACGTTCGGAACACACATCCCGGCGTTTTAAACACGATTCGTGAGAAAAAAGCGATTTCCGACGATTTGAAAACCGAATTGGGACAAGCCGTTGACGATTTTAAAACCGCGCGTTGGTCTGAAATCGGCGGAGCGGCGAGAACTGCCGCAGTTGCAGCCTAAAAACAGTCGAGAGTCTGGAGAGTCTGAAGTCGAGAGTCAAAAGAAATAAATTCAATTTGACTCTCGACTCCAGACTCTCCACACTCTCCAGACTCTAAAGAATGCCAAGTTTATTAGATTTACGTCGGCGAATTAAATCGGTTAAAAACACGCGCCAGATCACCAAAGCGATGAAAATGGTGGCGGCGGCGAAATTAAAACGCGCGACGGATCGCGTTACGGCGGCGCGACCGTTTGCCGTGAAAATGAACGACGTTTTAGGCAATTTGAGCGCCCGAATCGGCGATGAGTTTTCGCACCCGCTGATGGACGCGCGCGGCGACGAGCGTTATCTGGTTGTTTTAATGACCGCCGACAAAGGTTTGGCGGGCGCGTTTAACGCCAATTTAATCAAAGCCGGGCAGCAATTTTTGCGTGACAACATAGGGAAAACCGTGGAAATGATGCCGGTCGGACGAAAAGGACGCGACTTTTTCCGTCGCCGCAGTATTACTTTCGTCAGCGAACACGTCGGTTTAACCGGAGGCGGACAAGTCAATATCAACGACGCGAAAGAAATCGCGCAAAACATTATTCGCACGTTTACCGAAGATGAAACGATTGACAAAGTTTTCCTGATTTTCAGCGAATTCAAATCGGTTTTGTCTCAGCGCGTCGTCGTCGAACAGCTTTTGCCGGTCGTCGGGAAATCCGAAGAAGGAGAAGGCGAAACCGCGCCCGACGTTGATTATATTTACGAGCAGGAGCCGGGCGAATTATTCAGCCGTCTGCTGCCGCGCCTGGTCGAAACGCAGATTTATCGCGGAATGCTCGAATCGGTCGCTTCCGAGCAGGGCGCGCGAATGACGGCGATGGACAGCGCGTCGAAAAACGCGGGCGAGCTGATTGATACGTTAACGCTCAATATGAACCGGATTCGCCAAGCCGCCATTACAAAAGAAATTATTGAAGTTGTATCTGGAGCCGCCGCGTTGTAAAATACGCGCACACAATCCTGAGGACAGCAATACACGTCCCCCGGAAGCTTCAAAATTTCAAAGTAAAAATCAGGAGGCGAATTATGCCATTTTTAGCAATGGTAGGAGGTTTGTTGATGTTGGTTGGCGCGATCTGGCTTATCATCATCAGTATTCAGACGGGTCAATCAACAGGCGAGAAAGTGTTATGGGCAGCCGTTAATTTTCTTTGCCAGCCGTTAGGCGGAATTATCTTTTACATTATTAAAAGACAAGGATTGGTTCCGCTTATTTTAGTAATTATCGGTTTCTTACTTTACGGAGCCGGGGCTTATTCAATTATGCAAGGTGCTATGCAAAACATGTCCAGATAAGTGAGAATGGAAAAACACTTAGGTAATTGGCGCGGACGCTTTTGGCGTTACGCGCCTTTGATTTTTTGGATCATCGTAATTTTCATTGCGTCGAGCGAAACCGGCTCGATGTCGAACACTTCGCGGATTATTTCCCCGCTTTTGGAGTTTTTATTTCCGAACATCAGCGAAATTCAATTAACCGCTATTCACGGTTATACGCGCAAAACCGCTCATCTCGCTTTTTACTTCGTACTCGGAGCGCTCGCGGCACGCGCTTTTTCTTCTTCGCTGAAAAATTTATTGAGGCGAAACTGGCTGCCGATTTCGTTTGCGCTGATTGTCGCCGTCGCTTCGCTCGATGAATTGAATCAGAGTTTTCTGGCGTCGCGCACCAGTTCGATATGGGACGTTTTGATTGATGTTTGCGGCGGCTCGACTGCGCTTTTGATTTGGTATCTGATGACAGGAAGTCAGAACCGGGAGCATAAGCGACCGGCTAATTGATACACAAAAGTCAGTCGCTCATGCTCCCGGTTCTAACCTGATTCAAATCGCTCTGTTTGCAAAGAAATCCTGCGCGCTGAAAGGCTCTGCGCCGTCGCCGGGCAGGATGCGTTCATAGCTGCCGTCGGATTTAAGGATTCGCGCTTTTGCCGTGTCGCGCAGATAAGTTACGAGCAGCTCTTCCTTTAAATAACGCTTTAATTTCGGTGCTTGGACGGGCGCGACGACTTCGACGCGGCGGTTTAAGTTGCGCTGCATCCAATCGGCGCTGCCGATGTAAATCTCTTCCTCGCCCGCGTTTTCAAAATAAAACACGCGGCTGTGTTCGAGCAGGCGACCGACAATCGAGCGGACGCGGATGTTTTCAGATAAGCCTTCGACGCCGGGACGCAGAACGCAAATGCCGCGAATAATCAAATCAATCGAAACTCCGGCTTGCGCCGCTTCATAAAGCGCCTGCGTCATTTCTATGTCGGTCAGGCTGTTCATTTTGGCGATGATTCTGCCGGGTTTTCCCGTCTGCGCGTGAGCGGCTTCGCGCCGAATCAATTCCAGCATTCGGGCGCGCAGGCTGACAGGCGCGACAAGGAGCGTGCGAAAATCCTTTTGATTTGAATAGCCGGTTAAATAATTAAAAATGTCGGTAACGTCCGCCCCGATTTCTTCGTTGGCTGTTAATAAGCCGATGTCGGTGTAAATTTTGGCGGTCGAAGGATTGTAGTTTCCGGTCGCAACGTGAACGTAGCGGCGCAGCTTGCCGCCCTCGCGTCGGACGACGAGAGCGAGCTTGCTGTGCGTTTTCAGACCGCGCAATCCGTAAACGACGTGAACGCCCGCCGCTTCAAGACGGCGCGCCCATTCGATATTGTTTTCTTCGTCAAAACGCGCTTTTAGCTCGATCAGGGCGGCAACCTGTTTATCGTTTTCGCTCGCCCGCATCAGAGCGTTGACGATAGGAGAATCTTTTCCGGCGCGGTAAAGACAGATTTTTATCGCCTGCACATCCGGGTCTTCAGCCGCCGCGTTGATAAAATCAGTGACCGAGTTGAAACTTGTAAACGGATGATGAACCAAAACGTCCTGCTCGCGGATAACGTCGAAAACCGATTTTTTTTGGCGAAAAGCCTTTGGCGCAGTAGGCACGAGCGGTCGGTCTTTTAAATCCGGGCGGTTGATTCCATACAGCCGCATCAGATCGGGAATGTTCAGAAAACCGTCAATGCGATAAACGTCCGTGCTTTCAAGCTCAAGCTTTTCGGTTAAAAACTGCGTCGTTTCATCCGGCATAGAACCGGAAACTTCGAGCCGAACGGCGCCGCTGAAGCGTCGCTGCCGCAGCTCGCGCTCCATCGTCCGCATCAAGTCGCCCGCCTCGTCTTCGCGCAACTCAATATCCGCGTCGCGTGTAACGCGAAACAGATGCGACTGCAAAATCCGCATTCCGGGAAAAAGCGGTTGCAAATTGGCTCTGATAACTTCGCCGAGAAGCGTAAAGCGCGTGCCCTGGTCGTTGACCGGAATCAGGCGCGCAACATTGTTCGGCAATTTAATACGGGCAAATCGCGCCTCATTCGGGCGGAGTTTTTCGCCGTCGTTGGGCGCCAAAACCACGCCCATATTCAAGCTCAAATTCGAGATGAACGGAAACGGGTGGCTCGCGTCAACCGCCTGCGGCGTCAAGACCGGAAAAACGTTTTCGGTAAAATAATGATCGGCGCGGCGTTTTTCCTCCTCCGAAAGAGCGTCGTAAGGACAAACCGGGATTCCTTCGAGCGCCAGCGCGGGCATTACTTCTTCGCGCAAAATCCGCGTCTGCAAGTCTAAAATCGGCAATAAGCGGTCGCGAATTTCATTGATCTGCTCTTGCGGCGTCATTCCGTCGGGCGAAAGATCGGTGATATTTTCTTCGATTTGCTCTTTCAAGCCCGACACCCGGATCATAAAAAATTCATCGAGATTGGTCGAGAAAATCGCTAAAAATTTGAGGCGTTCAAGCGGCGGATGCGCCGCGGCGTCAGCCGCTTCTTCGAGGACGCGGCGGTTAAATTCAACCCAGCTCAGTTCGCGGTTAAAAAGAAAACGCCGGTCGTGAAGCAGCGACGGCGGAAGCTCGATTTGCGGTGTAGATTCTAATTGTCGTACAGGTGTCATTTTGTTTCCCGTCTAAAAGTTTAACATACGGAAACGAGGACGAAATCAGATTTCAAGCAAATTTAACATCTCAAAATTTACGCTTCAACGGCTGAATAATTTCTTCAAAAAAGCGCCGGCGAAAACCTTTGGTTTTCGCCGCCCTATTTAACACAAAATTAATCCTAAGTTTACATTTAATTAATTTTTTACCGCTACTCTGTGTCTTTAAGAATCCGACGACGCAAAGTGAAATTCAATAAATATTTCGACAAATAATTACAGGTTTTTTGAGCGAATAACTCGAAAATTGCGATTTCTATCAACTTAAGCCGGAGTGTTTTTCAAGCTCCGCAGGGAAAAGCTAAATTTATGAAAATATTTCCAAAAACATTTTTGTTCCTGCTGACATTTTTATGTTTGCCTGTTTTGGCTCCGGCGCAAGCCGGTCCGACGGGAACTTTTGGGGGCGCGGTCACCGATCCGCAAGGCGCGATTGTATCGGGGGCGGCGGTAATCATCAAAAACATCGCTACCAACCAAACCAGAACAACGACCACTAACGAAGACGGTCGTTATTCTTTTCAAGCGCTGCCGGTCGGAACTTATGAAGCGACGTTCGAGGGGCAAGGTTTTAGCAAGCTCGTTTACCCGGATATACGAATCGAAGCCTCCGTGCCGCGCACGATTGACGTTTCGCTGACGGTGGGCGAAGCGACGGCGGTCGTCAATGTCACGGACACCGCTCCGCTTTTAACGCCGGAGACCGTGACGACCGCTCGCCAGATTACCGGCGAAGAAATCACGCGCGTTCCTACTTCAACACGCTCGTTTACGCAATTAACCACGGCGGCAGCCGGAGTCAGCGCCGACATTGCGCCCGTCGCCGTCAACAGCAACGGGAACGTCTCGCCCTCTGTCAACGGCACGCGCACGACCGCGACGAGCCTTTATTTTAACGGCATTGACGCGACCAACATCACGAGCAACGAAGGCTCTCTGACCGATAACATTGCGCCCGCGCCGGAGACTTTGCAGGAAGTAAAACTGCAAACTTCGCTTTACGACGCTTCGACAGGGCGTTCGGGTGGCGGCAATTTTCAGCTCGTCACTCGTTCGGGCGGCAATCGTTTTACCGGAAACGCTTATTATTACGGGCAAAATAAACGCTTCGTCGCAAACGAGTTTTTCCTCGAAAACGAAGGACTTGAAAAACCCGCCGCGACGCGCAACGAAACCGGATTTACGCTCGGCGGTCCGATTATTAAAGACAAATTCTTTTTCTTCGGCGGTTATCAATTTACCAACGCACGAACCGGCTTCGTTTCAACCGCCCGCAGCACAACCGTTTTGCCGCTCGCGCTGACTTTAATAAACGGCGAGCGCACGGCGGCAAACGTCGCGTCGGCTTTTAACGCCGTGCGCCCGGCGTGCAATGTGACGCCGCTTCCGGCAAACTGCCTGACTCCCGCCGACATTTCGCCGATTGCTTTGCGCCTGCTCAATTTGCGAAATCCCGTGACCGGCGATTTCATTATCGCCGCGCCGCGCGCAGGCGCGCGCAGCGTCGGCGTTGACCAAACCGGCAGCGGCAACTTTTTGTTCGGGACAACGGCGGCGTTTGGCGGAACGGGCGTCACGACGCGCTCGCTGTTGAGAGAAAATCCGCTCGTCGCGCAAACAAACGTCGAGCCTTCGGAATTTAAACAAAATCAATTTACGCTTCGTCTGGACGGCAGTCCGAGCGACAAAGATATTATCAGCGGCACATATTTTCTAACCGATTTTCCGGGCTTGGATTCGTTTCCCGATCCGTCGAGCCTGACTTCGCCGTTTACATTGCGCCGCGCAGACAAAGCGCAGGCATTATCAGCGTCATACACGCGCATTCTGACTCCGACTTTAACAAACGAAGTTCGTTTTGGATATTTTTCATTGAATAATACGCGCTCGCTCGACGACCCGTTTCTCTCGCAAGAATTATCGAATCAAGCTGTCGGCATTGTTAATCCCGCCGAACAATTTGATTCAAGTCCGGGAACGCTTCGTCTCGGA